>CAJQLA010000001.1 GCA_905479075.1 uncultured Gammaproteobacteria bacterium
TCTCGCAGATTATGATTAACACGAGCCAAGTGCCCATAAGCGGTATAAACATTAGCGCCATGCTCGATAATAATCCAGTTACCAAAGTCTCTTTGACGATAAGTTATAGTTTTGACCGCTCCATTGCCAGCAGCGACGACGATTCCAGCTGGACGTTTGTGATAATCAATCCCTTTATGCTTACGACCATTATTGCCAAAGCCAGATGACAAACAGGCATCAGGAGCAGGGTTGATTAATAATTCAATATTATTTAAACAAGCCAATACTGATTCTCTTTGTACTTTTCCTGACAACGTTTTCGGCGCATTAGAGACTTTCATTGGGCATAACGCTAGGTCTAATTGTTTAGGTGACGTTATTACGCCGTCAGGTATTTTGAGTGTAGTACTACAAGCTGATAGTGATAAAACGATGATAATAAATACAAATTGTTTCATAGCAATAACTATTACTTTTGGTTTAATGAAAGAACCTAAAAATTCAAGCTGGTTGATACCATGGCTTTGACACTTTTATTTGCATTGTGTTGCCTACGCTGCTGCTAGGCGTTCATTTATTTTGCTTGCCCAAAATAAACGAACCAAACAAAAAGGCACCCGGATTTATCGCTGGGCACTAAAAAATCCAGTTTTATGCAGCGTGGATAAAAACTCGCTCCGCTCAAACACTTATTCACTTTATCTGGAAAAATATACTTTTCAGTGGCGATAAAAACGGGTTAAAGATATCTTATTTAGGTGTGTGGCCTATCAGGTCACTTCACCAGAAAAGTGGTGGAGCTGGTCGTCCCAAAGTTCAATTTCATTGCCATTAACAAAGCCCCAGATATGATCTTGGGAATGGGGAGCGAGGTCGAGTTTGTTACCTTGTAGTTCACCGACAATCACGCCGTTAATATCAGCCCTGAGTTCCACCTTATTATCATCAGTCAGTTCGCCCCAGATCTGGTTTTGATTGTCGTCATCCCAAAGTTCTATGTGCTTTGCCATCGTGTTTTCTCCTAATCCCAATGTTATAAAAAGATTGTTGAAACCTACTTTTGACTCAAACTTGCCTTGCGTAAAACGCATTTTTTAATGGTGAAAAATTGTCTTTGTTCTGTTTTCCTTGTTTGTTATAAAAATCAATTACTCTGACCCCATTGATTCTAGGTCGAAATGTCTTTTTCGATTCAACTAATAATTCGAAACCAATTTTCCAAAAATTCTTTTTGGAATATCCATCTATTTTCAGTTTTCCGATTGCTTCTATTGCACATTTTTTTACAAAAAAGCCAGCATTAATGCTGGCTTCCTAATTCAATCTAATCCCACTTCAACGCGCCACCTGTTTGATATTCGGTGACTTTGGTTTCGAAGAAGTTTTTCTCCTTGCGCATATTGGCTTGTTCATCTAGCCATGGCAGAGTGGCTTCGGCACCGGGGAAGGGCGTTTCATGCCCGAGTTGTTTAGCACGACGATTAGCAATAAAGCGGAATTGGCCAATATGCTGTTCTTTTGAATAACCTAAGATCGGATCACGCAGGATATAGCTGGCGTAAATCTCTTCGGCGGCTTCGGCTTCTTCCCACATTTGTTGTACTTTGATGGGGTCGAGTTTGACGTTTTCTTCTTTGATGATTTGTTTGACCACACGAATACCAAAAGACGCATGCAAGACTTCATCACGCATAATATATTGCAGTTGTTCAGCCGTGCCTTTCATTAGGCCGCGACGTTGTAGGGCAAAGATTGGGCTAAAGCCATTGTAGAACCAACAGCCTTCGAAGATACCACCGAAGAAGGTGTAGGCCATGACGAAGTTTTCTAGTTCATCACGATCTCTAAGATCAATGTCACTACGTAGCACAGAGCTAAGGCGATTATTAGCCAGTTGAATCTTTTGATTGATTTCTGGCACGACACGATAGCGATTGTAGATTTCGCTTTGGTCTAGGCCAATAGTTTCAATACAGTGTTGGTATGTCCATGTATGCAAGGCTTCTTCATAGACTTGGCGTGCTTGATAGATTTGCAACTCTGGTGCCGACATTTTTTCCATCACTGCCAAGCCGATATTTCGCATGGCGAGAATATCGGAGGTAGTGAGGTAGGAGAGAACATTTTCATAGACATGACGTTCTTCCATCGTCAGGTTATGACGATAGTCGTGAACATCTTGTGCCATGTTGATATCGAGTGGCGTCCAGTGGTTTTTATTGGCATTAATAAAATAATCCCAAGCCCATGGATATTTAAACGGCGCGAGCTGATTAATATCGGTCATGCCATTAATGACACGCTTATCGTCTGGGTTAACAGGCGCGACATTGGCCGTTGGCAAAGATGACACACTTGCTGAGTCTGGTTCTGGCACAGAAGCAGGCATGGCAGTAGAAGTGGGTTCATTAGCTGCTGGCGCTGCTTCCACCTCTGTCGCAGGGCTGTTGTCAGCTACAGAATTGTCTTCGATTGCTGCTGGTGCAGGCTCGCTGCCAGTAACTGGCGCTGAAAATGGATCATCCCAATCTAACATTATTGACATGCCTCACAGTCTGGTTCGAGTATCGAGCAGGCTTGTGGTGCATCCATACCTTCACCTAAAACCAGTTCATCTGTTGCAGCAGGTACGGCTGCAATGGTGCCCATTGGTTTCGAGCTACTGGTTTTCTCAGCGGCTGTCGCACCCATAGATCGTAAATAGTAAGTTGTTTTTAGACCACGAACCCAAGCGAGCTTGTATAGGTTATCCATCGTTTTACCTGATGGTTCTGCCATATACAGATTCAAGCTTTGTGCTTGGTCTAACCATTTTTGACGACGTGAAGCTGCTTCAATTAACCAACGGGCATCCATTTCAAAAGCAGTGGTATACAGTGCTTTTAAATCATCTGGAATACGGTCGATTTGTTGCAAGCTACCATCATAGTATTTCAGATCGTTAATCATCACTTCATCCCACAGGTCGAGCGCTTTTAAGTCGGCAACCATATAAGGATTAATGACGGTGAACTCACCCGAGAGGTTCGATTTTACAAATAGGTTTTGATAAGTCGGCTCAATCGATTGGCTGACACCACAGATATTTGAAATCGTCGCAGTTGGGGCAATCGCCATTGTGTTGGAGTTACGCATACCTTGTGTTTTGATTTTGTCGCGTAGGCTGTCCCAATCCAGTGTTTGGCTTTCATCTTGTTGTAGATACTGACCACGCGCTTCTTTCAAGATTTTGATAGAGTCAATCGGCATAATGCCTTGGCTCCACAAACTACCTTGGTATGAGCTATAAGAACCACGCTCTACAGCCAAATCAGACGAGGCTTCAATGGTGTAATAACTGACCGTTTCCATTGAGGTATCAGCAAATTGCACAGCCGCTTCGGTGCTGTATGGCAGACGCATTTTATAAAGCGCATCTTGGAAACCCATAATACCGAGACCGACAGGGCGGTGTTTAAGGTTAGAGTTACGGGCTTGCGGCACACTGTAATAGTTGTACTCAATGACGTTGTCTAACATACGCATTGCTGTGGTGACAGTACGCTTCACTTTTTCTAAGTCGAGTTTTCCATCAACAATATGTTGTGGCAAGTTGACTGAACCTAAATTACAGACGGCAATTTCATCGTTTGATGTGTTGAGCGTGATCTCAGTACATAGATTTGAGCTATGGACGACACCAACATGTTGTTGTGGGCTACGAAGGTTACATGGATCTTTAAATGTCACCCATGGATGGCCTGTTTCAAACAACATGCCGAGCATTTTGCGCCATAAGTCATTGGCGGGTAGTGTTTTGAAGTTACGAATCTCACCACGAGCGGCTTTTTCTTCGTAAGCTGCGTAGGCAGTTTCAAACTCAAGGCCCATTAGGTCATGTAGGTCTTCAACTTCTTCTGGCGAAAATAATGTCCAGTCGCCATTTTCAGCAACACGCTTCATGAATAAATCAGGGATCCAGTTAGCCGTATTCATATCGTGAGTACGACGACGATCATCACCTGTGTTTTTACGCATATCGAGGAATTCTTCGATATCAATATGCCAAGTTTCTAAATAAGCACAAACAGCACCTTTACGTTTACCACCTTGGTTGACGGCAACGGCAGTGTCATTCGCCACTTTTAAGAAAGGGACAACACCTTGTGATTTACCATTAGTTCCTTTGATATGAGCACCAAGGCCACGTACTCGTGTCCAGTCATTACCCAAACCGCCTGCATATTTAGACAGTAGAGCATTATCACGCATGGCGTTATAAATACCGCTCAAGTTATCTGGTATCGTTGTGAGATAGCAAGATGACAGTTGAGGGCGTAAGGTGCCAGCGTTGAATAGGGTCGGTGTACTACTCATAAAGTCGAAAGATGACAATAAGTTGTAGAACTCAATCGCACGGGTTTCACGGTCAATTTCATTGATAGCCAAGCCCATCGCAACTCGCATATAGAAAGCTTGTGGTAATTCAAAACGGGTACCGTCTTTATGAATAAAGTAACGGTCATACAGTGTTTGAATACCTAGGTAGGTGAAATTGAAATCGTTTTCAGGTTTTAGTGCATTTCCTAAACGATCTAAATCATATTGTGCTAATTCAGGGGCTAGTAACTCATGGTCAATAGCACGATGAATATAGTGTTTGAAGTAATCAGGGTAGAAATCAGTCATTTCAGATTGTGAAGCATGACGTGTACTGTCGTAAACGTAGCTCAGTGCTTCACGGCGAATGCCATCCATCAATAGGCGAGCAGCAATCGTACTGTAAGCAGGATCTTTTTCGATAAAGGTACGCGCTGACATGACTAGGGCTTTTTCCACGTCAGCTTCCGCCACACCATCAAATAGATTGTGTTGGGTATCACGTAAGATAGCCGAACTATCAACCGCATCTACGCCTTCACAGGCTTCTTTGATGAGGTGTTCTAAACGACCTAGGTCAAGCGGTATTTTTGTGCCATCAACGGTCGTGACATGAAGAGCAGGGGCATCACTGACAATACTTGGGTGTTTTTCTTCTTCTTCAGCACGTTTTTGTGATTGTTGTTCACGATAGAGAACATAAGCACGGGCAACTTTATATTCACCTTCACGCATAACCGCTAATTCAACTTGGTCTTGGATATCTTCAATGTGGACTGTGCCACCATCATCAAGACGACGAGTGAGGTTTTCAGTGATTTGCTTAGTGATTTTGCCTACAACATCATGAATGCGGCTACTATTTTTTGCAGCATCGCCTTCAACAGCTAAAAAGGCTTTGGTAATTGCGACAGCAATTTTATTGCTATCGAAGGCAGTAAGTTGGCCATTTCGGCGGATAACCTGGTACTGACTTGATGTTGTTGCCGCCGTTGCGGTTGCTTCGTTTGCCATAATAAAAACCCCGTGTTCCAAATAAAATAGGAATTCATCAAACCACAAGTTCTAGTGGTTGCTTCCTAGCTAAACCACAAGATAGTGTGTTTTTTTATAAATGGCAAGTGTGTTTTTTGTGGAATTACTGTGTAGAAATTGTGGATAACTTTTTTGATCCGGCTGTCAAATAAGGCAGCTAGGGGCTTGGTGTGAAAAAGAGGAAAAAATCACCCCAATTAAAAAAATAATTGGGGCGATTATTGCTTATAAATTATTAACAGCGTCTAAAACTTCTTCTAAATGTACTTTCACTTTGACATTGCGCCATTCTTGTCGAAGAACGCCTTTTTTATCAATTAGGAAAGTACTGCGCACAATACCCATATATTCACGACCATAATTCTTTTTCAGTTTAATCACATCAAAAAGTTTACAAGCCATTTCATCGGCGTCAGATAGTAATTCGAAAGGGAAGCTTTGTTTGGTTTTAAAACCTTCGTGAACACGTACACTGTCGCGCGAGACACCAAAAATGAGCGTATCTTTCGCTTCGAACTCTTTAATATGGTCGCGAAAGTTTTGTCCTTCGAGTGTGCAGCCGGGCGTATTGTCTTTTGGATAGAAGTAAATCACGATATTTTTACCGAGATGGTCTGAAAGACGAAATGTGCTATCGCCAGTACTTGGCAGTTCGAAATCGGGAACGGGCTGATCAAGTTCGACTTGTTGCATGTGTTGAGCATCCTTATAGCTAAAAATAATGAAAACGACACCATACACAATCGTATAGGATCTTGTCATCTTGTCTTAGTCAACGTACCATTGCGGTTTGTTTTTTGGAGACGTGCGGTCATGTTTAGTGGCAGTATGGTAGCGCTGGTCACACCTATGCGAGCTGATGGCTCGATAGACAGTGAATGCTTGCACAAATTAGTTGAATTTCATATTAGCAACGGAACTGATGCGATTGTAGCTGTCGGTACAACGGGCGAGTCTGCAACATTAACAGTTAAAGAACATTGTGATGTCATTCGTCAAGTTGTCACACAGGTAAATGGCCGTGTTCCTGTTATTGCTGGCACAGGGGCAAATTCGACCACCGAAGCGATTGAGTTGACCCAATATGCAAAAGACTTAGGTGTTGATGCCGTTTTGTTGGTCACACCTTATTATAATAAGCCAACGCAAGAAGGCTTATACTTGCACTATAAAACCATAGCCGAAGCCGTTGATATTCCACAAATATTATATAATGTCCCGAGCCGGACAGCTTGTGACATGTTGCCTGAGACGGTTGCCCGTTTAGCTGATATACCTAATATAATTGGTATAAAAGAAGCAACAGGTGATCTTTCTAGGGTTGAGCAAATCAACACATTGTGTGATAACCAGATGGAACTATATACTGGTGAGGATGCCAATACCGTTGACTTTATTTTGGCAGGCGGTCAAGGTGTTATCTCAGTCACTGCCAATGTTGCTCCGGCTGCGATGCATGAGATGTGTCATGCTGCTTTGGAAGGTAATAAAGTAAAAGCCAGCCAAATTAATAATGATTTGGCAAAATTACATAAAAGTTTATTTGTTGAAGCAAACCCGATACCAGTCAAATGGGCTTTATCAGAAATGGGACTTATCCCAACTGGGATTCGTTTACCTATGACAGTATTGTCAGATAGGTATCACCAGCCGGTGCGAGATGCATTAGATGCCGCTGGCATATTAAATTAATTGTGAGTGAAATTACTACATGAACTCTAAGCAAATTATTCATCTTTCTTCAGCTGTATTGCTCAGCGCTGTTCTTTCTGCATGCTCATCAATAGACGCGTTAGATGATGTGGTGCAAGACAATAGTCAACAATACAAAAAAGCGCAGGTAATGCCGGCTTTGGAGATTCCACCGGATTTAAGCGGTGAACAAATTAAAGATGACATTACAGGTAATCAGTCGACAGAAAGTTATTCAGAGCAAGTTGCTGAGACACCATTAACAGAAAAATATAATGTCGAACCTTCCAATAAGCCTGTATTAACGGGTGATGATGACCAACGTCATTTAGTGGTTTCTGGTAACCCAGATACGACTTGGGCCTTGATTCTTGATTTCTGGAAACAGAAAGGTATCGAAGTTAGACGTCAAGAACAGCGTATCGGAATGATGGATACAGAAGGTGATGCGGACGACTATGCGTTTCGTGCTCGTATGGAACCAGGTAGTGAACCAGAATCAGTAGAAATCTATATTTCTGGCGTTAGTTTTGATAAAAACCAACGAAAAGATGAAGAGACATTACGTCAATTAGCTGAGTTTATCGGTGGCGCTCGCATAGAACAAAAAGAACAGCAAGTCGTAGCCAAAGCAACTGAGCCAAAACAACGTTCGACTCCAGTTGAGCCACAATATGCTGAACCTGTTGAACAAAAATCGGCTCGTATTAACGCTGTCCTTATTGATGAAGCAAGAGGCCAACAAGCGTTAATCGTTGAACAAACTTTTGCTGATAGCTGGCGTAGCGTGGGTCAAATTCTAAATCGCAAAGGAATCTCTGTAGAAGATCTAGAGAGAACTTCAGGAATCTATTACATTCATTATATCGATCCATTTAATGCTGAAAGCCACGATAAAAGTATGTTGAGCTCAATGGCTTTTTGGCAGAGTGATGAAGAGAGAGAACCTGAAAACTATTTCTTTATTAAATTGATTGAAGATGCCGCGGATACCAAGATTGTTGTTCTTGATGTCGACCAAGTTCGTACATCATCAGCTACGGCACGTCGCTTATTGGCATTTATACAGGAAGAGTTGACCAAATAATGCAATTTGCATCGCTCGGAAGTGGTAGCCGAGGTAATGCAACACTGATCTCGCATCATAAAACGACATTGATGGTCGATTGCGGCTTTTCAGCAAAAGAAACAGAAAAAAGGCTACAAGCTATTAATTTCGATGTGAATGATTTGTCTGCCATTGTGGTGACGCATGAGCATGCCGATCACATTAATGGCATTCGAGTTTTAGCCCGTAAATATCAGTTACCGATCTATGCAACTGCGGGTACAGCGGGTTGTTTGTCTGCTGATGTGTCTGGTTTAATTGAAGAGTTCAGTTGCCATGATTCCTTTGAGATTCAAGATATTGAGGTACAGCCTTTTCCTGTGCCGCATGATGCTAGAGAACCTAGTCAGTTTGTGTTTAGTGATGGTCAACATCGTATTGGTTTATTGACTGATGTGGGTATGACAACGCCGGTGATTGAACAGGCTTTATCAGAATGTGATGCGCTGATGTTAGAAGCAAACCATGATATGGCAATGCTGGATAATGGCGATTATCCAGAACATTTGAAATATAGAGTGTCAGGACGGATGGGACATTTAAACAATGTACAGTCTGGATCAATTCTTAAGAAAATTGATACATCTCGCTTACAACATATTGTAGCCATGCATTTAAGTGAAAAAAATAATTCACCTGCTATCGTTAGTCGTGTTTTTGCCGATGCCTTAGCGTGTAATGAAAGTTGGATTGGCTTAGCAAAACAAGATACTGGTTTTAGTTGGCGTGAAACTGTAAATAGTAAATAATTAAATCGTTTTAAATTACGTGTTAGAGAATAGATAAATGGAAAAAAGACAAGAGTTATATGCTGGTAAAGCAAAAAGTGTTTATACCACCGATGATCCTGATTTAGTTATTCTCAGTTTTCGTGACGATACATCAGCATTCGATGGTGAAAAGGTTGAGCAATTAAGCCGCAAAGGTGAGGTTAATAATAAGTTCAATGCTTTTATTATGGAAAAATTACAAGCTTCGGGTGTGCCTACGCATTTCGAACGTCTTCTAAATGCTAATGAATCTTTAGTCAAAAACATGGAAATGATGCCGATTGAATGCGTTGTTCGAAATGTGTCAGCGGGTAGTCTTTGTCGCCGACTAGGAGTAGAAGAGGGCAAGCAATTAAACCCACCTATCTTTGAGTTTTTCTTAAAAGATGATGCGCTTCATGATCCTATGATTAACGAATACCATATCGAAACATTCTCTCTGGCTAGCTATGAAAATGTTCATAAAATGAAAGAGTTAACGTTTGTTACTAACATGATACTTCAAGATATGTTTGCTAAGGCCGGTATGATTTTAGTTGACTATAAACTGGAGTTTGGCCTGTTCAAAGGTGAGGTTGTTTTGGGAGATGAATTTAGTCCAGATGGTTGCCGACTTTGGGATGCAGATACGGGTAAGAAACTGGATAAAGACCGTTTTCGTCAAGGCTTGGGTGGCGTAATTGAAGCCTACGAAGAAGTTGCTCAGCGTATAGGTGTTCCGTTATAAGAGCTTAGCTATTAGCAGTCACTTTCCAATGAATTTCTTGGCCTGCTCGCATCGGAACTAAAACATCATTAGTAAAAGGTAATTGTTCCGGCACAGTCCAACTTTCTTTTTGTAATGTAATGGTCGCCTGGTTTCTAGGTAGGCCATAAAAATCAGGGCCAAAATGACTGGCAAAATCTTCTAATTTATCGAGCTCATCTGCTTGCTCAAACGCTTCAGCATAGAGCTCTATGGCAGCATGGGCGCTATAAATTCCCGCGCAACCACAGGCATTTTCTTTGTTTTGTTGGCTATGTGGGGCGCTATCCGTACCCAAGAAGAATTTTGGATTGCCGCTCGTGGCAGCTTTGATTAAAGCTTGCTGATGACTATTACGTTTTAATACAGGTAGGCAGTAATTGTGTGGGTGTATTCCGCCAACCAGTAGGTCATTACGGTTCAATAGCAAGTGATGGGGCGTAATGGTTGCTGCAATATTGCTATCAGCTTGCCAAACAAAGTCGGCAGCATCAGCTGTAGTAATATGTTCAAAGACAATTTTGAGTGAAGGGAAATCAGCGATTAGTTTTAGCAACACTGTTTCAATAAATACTTTTTCGCGGTCAAAAACGTCAATATCAGCATGGGTGACTTCACCATGAACTAATAAAGGCATTCGTACACGTTCCATTTCGGCTAAAGCAGCTGAACACTTAGCGAGATCAGTTACACCGGCATCTGAATTAGTAGTTGCGCCAGCAGGGTAGAGTTTAACGGCATGTATAAAACCGCTTGCTTTTGCAGCTTTAATATCATCTGCACTGGTATTGTCTGTGAGATACAAGGTCATTAAAGGTTCGAAAGTCACATCTTCGCCGCGTGCTTGTAGAATGCGGTTACGATAAGACTCAGCAAGATTAAAATCTGTTACTGGTGGTTGTAGATTTGGCATGATGATAGCGCGACTAAAATAGCGGCTCGAATCACGGACAGTACGATTAAGTGCTTCATTGTCGCGCAAGTGGAGGTGCCAGTCATCAGGCTGGGTAATTATTAGCTGATTATTTTGAAATTTTGTCATAGGCGCTGATTATGCCACAGCTATAGAAATACGCTGATAAATTTATTATAAACCTATACTGATATCTTTGGCTGTATCCTTTGTTTTACTTGACCTTAAGTACTATTACACGTAAATTTACAGGTTTTGTATTTTTATTATTTTCAGCAACAACAGATAAAGTGAGGAATCGGTGGAATTAAGCGGTGGCGAGATTCTAATTCGTTGTTTAAAAGACGAAGGTGTGGACTATTTATTTGGCTATCCTGGTGGTGCTGTGCTTCATATTTATGATGCGCTTTACCAACAAGAAGATGTCAATCATATTTTAGTTCGACATGAACAGGCTGCAACACATGCTGCTGATGGTTATGCGCGTGCAACTGGTAAGCCAGGCGTCGTCTTAGTAACATCAGGTCCAGGTGCAACTAATGCTGTAACAGGCATTGCTACTGCCTTTATGGACTCTATTCCTATGGTCGTAATCACTGGACAGGTGCCGAGTGCCAATATTGGTAGCGATGCTTTCCAAGAAGTTGATTCAGTTGGGATTACACGCCCTTGCGTTAAGCATAACTTCTTAGTTAAAGACATCAATAAGTTAGCAGAAACGGTTAAGAAAGCGTTTTATGTAGCTACAACTGGTCGTCCTGGTCCCGTCGTTATTGATGTTCCTAAAGATATTACTGATCCTGCGATTAAGATCCCGTACAACTATCCTGATAAGGTCACTATGCGTTCTTATCAGCCTACGATGAAAGGTCATACTGGGCAGATCAAACGTGCGATAGAATTATTGCTTACCGCCAAAAAACCAATGATTTATACAGGTGGTGGTGTCGTTCTGGGCAATGCATCAGATGAACTGCGTACTTTTGTTCGTCAGTTAGGTTATCCGGTTACCACAACATTGATGGGACTTGGTTCATTCCCAGCTTCTGATCCACAGTTTCTAGGTATGCTCGGTATGCATGGTACCTATGAAGCTAATATGGCGATGCATGGCTGTGATGTATTGATTGCGATTGGTGCACGATTTGATGACCGTGTAACGGGTAAAATCGCTGAATTTTGTCCAGATGCTGAAATCATTCATATTGATATCGACCCTTCTTCAATCTCTAAAACGATTGTGGTTGATGTTCCTATCGTGGGTGACGTTGCGACAGTATTGCAAGAAATGAATCATTTGCTAAAAACAAGCAAAAAACAGCCTCAGAAAAAGGCCGTTGAAGCCTGGTGGCAAACGATCAATTCATGGCGTGCTAAAAACTGTATGACTTATGACCATCATAGCGACAAAATTAAGCCACAGGCAGCTATTGAACTGTTACATGAAATTACTAATGGCGATGCCTATGTCACGTCAGATGTTGGCCAACATCAAATGTGGGCTGCGCAATACTATGGTTTTGAAAAGCCAAACCGTTGGATTAACTCGGGTGGTTTAGGAACGATGGGCTTTGGCTTACCAGCTGCTATGGGCGTTCAGCTAGCTTTCCCAGATGAAACCGTTGTTTGTGTAACGGGTGAAGGTAGTATCCAGATGTGTATTCAGGAATTATCTACCTGCCTACAATATGGTCTACCAATTAAGATTATTGCTTTGAATAACCGTTATTTAGGTATGGTTCGTCAATGGCAAGAATTTTTCTATGAAAATCGTTATTCACATTCTTATATGGAATCATTACCAGACTTCGTTAAATTAACTGAAAGTTATGGTCATGTTGGTATGAGAGTAGAAAGGCCGGAAGACCTTAAGCCAATGATGGAAAAAGCGTTTGCGATGAAAGATAGACTGGTATTTATGGATATCGTGACTGATCAGGCTGAAAATGTGTATCCGATGATTATGGCGGGTAAAGCGCATAATGAAATGCATATGTCACCAAATTGTGAGTTACCACAAAGCCCAGAAAGGGAGTTGTCTTAATGCGCCATATTATTTCTATCTTAATTGAAAATGAAGCTGGGGCTTTGTCTCGCGTTGCAGGATTGTTTTCAGCGCGTGGCTATAACATTGAATCATTGACTGTAGCACCGACGGAAGACCCATCTTTATCACGTATGACAATTGTAACGACAGGGACCGAACGTATTGTTGAACAAATCATTAAACAATTAAACAAATTGATTGATGTAGTTAAGTTATTAGAATTAACTGATGGCCCGCATATAGAGCGTGAAATGATGCTGATTAAAGTAAAAGCATCAACGATGGCTCAACGTGAAGATGTTAAGCGACTCGCTGATATATTCCGGGGGAATATCATTGATGTCTCACCAACAATTTTTACAATTGAATTAACAGGATCTGGTGACAAACTGGATTCCTTTATCGATTCATTAGCTGAGCATAAAATTTTAGAAACTGTCCGTTCGGGCGCTTCTGGTATTGCTCGAGGCGACAAATGTTTGCACGTGTAACGTGTTAAAAATAGATTTTTAGAGTATTTAAGGAATTAAGTAATGAGTTTAAATGTGTATTACGATAAAGATTGTGACCTATCCATCATCCAAGGGATGAAAGTCACTATCGTTGGCTATGGTTCACAAGGCCATGCACACGCGTGCAATCTTAAAGATTCGGGTGTTGATGTGACTGTTGCGCTTAGAGCAGGTTCATCATCAATTGCTAAAGCCGAAGCCGAAGGTTTAAAAGTATCGGATACGGCAACAGCAGTGGCTAGCGCTGATGTTGTCATGGTTTTAACACCTGATGAATTTCAATCTCAATTATATAGAGATGAAATTGAACCTAACTTGAAACAAGGCGCTGTTTTAGCCTTTGCTCATGGTTTTTCAATTATTTATAACCAAATTGTGCCTCGTCAAGATCTTGATGTCATCATGATTGCTCCTAAAGCACCTGGTCACACAGTACGTAGTGAGTTTGTGAAAGGTGGCGGTATTCCAGATTTGATCGCGATTCAGCAAGATGCGTCAGGCAAAGCAAAAGATATCGCTTTATCTTATGCTTCTGGTGTCGGTGGTGGTCGTACAGGTATCATCGAAACAACATTCCGAGATGAGACTGAAACAGATTTGTTTGGTGAACAAGCCGTTCTTTGTGGTGGTGCTGTTGAGTTGGTCAAAGCAGGTTTTGAAACATTGACAGAAGCTGGCTACGCGCCAGAAATGGCTTACTTTGAATGTTTACATGAATTGAAGTTAATTGTAGATCTTATGTATGAAGGCGGTATCGCTAACATGAACTACTCAATTTCAAATAATGCTGAATACGGTGAATACGTTACAGGCCCGAAAGTTATTAATGAAGAAAGTCGTTGGGCGATGCGTGAAGCACTGAAAGATATCCAAGAAGGTAAATACGCTAAGAAGTTTATTCTAGAAGGCCAGTCTGGCTATCCTGAAATGACATCAATGCGCCATATCAACGCTGAACACCCAATTGAAAAAACAGGTGCAAAATTGCGTGAAATGATGCCTTGGATTCAAAAAATTGTTGATAAATCTAAAAACTAAAACAGAGTTTTTAGGATTGAATACGGGGACGGATTTGGAAATAACCGTCCCCGTTTTACGTTTGAATAGCGTAAAGTATTTGTTATTGATGTTGCTTAAGAGATAAATGCTGATGGTTACAGAAGAAAAAAAACAAAAAAGTGGTATTTATTTACTGCCTAATTTGTTTACGACAGCAGGCCTTTTCGCTGGTTTTTATGCTGTTGTTGCCGCCATTCGTGGCGATTTCGAATCTGCCGCTATCGCTATTTTTATAGCAATGATTATGGATGGGCTTGATGGTCGTATTGCTCGTATGACGAATACACAAAGCGCTTTTGGTGCGGAGTATGATAGCTTAGCTGATATGGTGTCATTTGGACTGGCTCCGGCACTTGTAGTTTATCAATGGGCACTATTGAGCATGGGTAAAGTAGGATGGATGGTTGCTTTTATTTATGCTGCCTGTGGTGCACTTCGCTTAGCCCGTTTTAATACCCAGGTCGGCATTTCTGATAAACGATATTTTCAAGGTCTGCCTAGTCCGGCTGCTGCTGCGTGTATAGCCGGTTGGGTATGGGCGGGCACCAATAATGGTCTGAGCGAATCGGTGGCAACGGGGGTCGCTCTACCACTGACTTTTGCCTGTGGGATTTTGATGGTGAGCACGCTTAGATATCATAGTTTTAAAGAGCTTGATTTAAGAGGGAAGGTTCCCTTTGTTGTCATGCTGGTTCTGGTACTAGTCTTTGCCTTGGTTGCCACAGACCCACCACTAATTTTATTTGCTGGTTTTTTGATTTACGCTATCTCAGGTCCAATTTTGACGCTTACAAAGTTAAAGCAACATAAATCTGACAGAAAATAATAAAATCATACTTGGCAAGTAACTGTTTTCAGCCTAAAATTACATCTTATGAACGTTTGGCACACAAATTTATCGAATGAAACTGTAAATTCTGAACAGTTGTGTTTTGCTGTGCCTCATCTTTGTTCACATCTCCTGCTACGACTGCCCTAGTGGCATACAGACTTAGCACAAACTTAATCAGTTTAAGTACTGATACCCCACCCTATATATTAAAGTCTGCAATTATGGAGCAGGATAATGAGTGATAAATTAATAATTTTTGATACGACATTGAGAGACGGTGAACAAAGCCCGGGTGCCTCAATGACAAAAGATGAAAAGGTCCGTATAGCGAAATCGTTAGAACGCATGCGTGTCGACATCATTGAAGCAGGATTTCCTATCGCCAGTGTTGGCGATTTTGAATCAGTTCAAGCAGTTGCAAATGCAGTGACAGAAAGTCGTGTATGTGGTTTAGCAAGGGCACTTGATAATGATATTGACCGTGCAGGTGATGCCTTGAAAGGGGCAAACGCGTCACGAATTCATACCTTTATAGCCACATCGCCGATTCATATGAAAATGAAACTTCGTATGGAGCCCGATCAAGTAATAGAAAATGCGGTTAAAGCGGTCAAACGGGCTCGTCTATACACGGATGATGTGGAGTTTTCGCCTGAAGATGCAGGTCGGAGTGACCCTGATTTTTTATGCCGTATTTTAGAAGCGGTGATTGATGCCGGCGCAAGTACCCTCAATATCCCTGACACTGTTGGTTACAATTTACCCCAACAGTTTGGAAGCTTAATTCATAGTTTACGTGAAAGAATTCCAAACTCTGATAAAGCTATTTTCTCTGTTCATTGTCACAATGACCTTGGCTTAGCTGTTGCCAATTCCTTATCAGCAGTTTTGAATGGTGCTCGCCAAGTTGAATGTACAGTTAATGGACTTGGTGAACGTGCTGGTAATGCAGCTTTGGAAGAAGTAGTTATGGCGGTACGAACACGTCAAGACTTGTTTACTTGCGATACCACGATTGATACTAGTCAGATTGTTTCTGCCTCACGGTTAGTGTCGGGTATTACCGGTTTCGCTGTTCAGCCTAATAAAGCGATTGTCGGTGTTAATGCCTTTGCTCATGAATCGGGTATTCATCAAGATGGTGTTTTAAAAAATAGAGAAACATACGAGATCATGCGTGCTGAAGATGTTGGTTGGAATACTAATCGGATGGTATTGGGTAAGCATTCGGGCCGTAATGCTTTTCGTAGCCGTTTGGAAGAGTTGGGGATTGAGTTTGATTCTGAAACTGAACTTAACGCTACTTTCCAACGTTTTAAAGATTTAGCGGATAAAAAGCACGAAGTATTTGACGAAGACTTACAAGCGCTAGTTAGTGACTCTAAACCTGTCGAAAGTGAACGGGTTCGCTTGATTTCACTAAAAGTATGTAGTGAAACAGGTGAAACGCCACTCGCTGCCATTACATTGTCTGTTGATGATGAAGAACGCCAAGTCGAAATGATGGGCAGTGGTCCTGTTGATGCTGCTTTCAAAGCGATTGAGGAAATTGTTAAGAGTAAAACAGAGCTACAACTTTATTCAGTTAACAATATTACTAGTGGTACAGATTCACAGGGTGAGGTGAATGTCCGCCTTGAACGAGGAGGGCGTATAGTCAGTGGCCAGGGCGCGGATACCGATATCGTAATCGCTTCAGCGCGTGCTTATATTCACGCATTGAATAAAATTTTAATGCCAGTTGATCGCGCACATCCTCAAGTGTAATGGATCTTAACTCCAGGCAGTTATTCGCACTCAATGAGATGGGGATACCTGTCTGGGAACTAAGGTC
Source organism: uncultured Gammaproteobacteria bacterium (assembly GCA_905479075.1). Classification (GTDB taxonomy): domain Bacteria; phylum Pseudomonadota; class Gammaproteobacteria; order Nitrosococcales; family Methylophagaceae. The sequence goes on from CAJQLA010000001.1 coordinate 16,889, forward strand.
TGATGACAGTTCTCACCTAGTAGTAACGCCAGTCGATGTTGTAGCTGTTAATCATGATGAAGTAGTAGCACAAATAAGGTCGTGTCGATTGATTGTGCTGACAGCTAGTACAGTGGCGAATGAGCAAGAAAAAAGACTATTACATGCTTTAGTCTTTAGCCTCGGCCTTAGCCTTAGCCTTAATGATGCCTTACTGATGACGAATGATGAGTTTGTCCTAATAGAAGATAAATTAAGTGATAGCCTTCGGAAACCACTATTAATCTTAGGTAAAGAAACTGCCAGTGAATTGGTTGAAGGCTTTGAACTCAGTGACGCAGAGAATACAAAACCCTACACAACCAAAGTATCGCAATGGTCTGCCTGTATTAGTTATAGTTTGGAAGTACTATTAAAGCAAACTGAATTAAAATCGATGGCATGGCAAGATCTGAAACTGATTAAGTCAAAGCTAGCCGTGCTTTAATTTGATTAGTTTGAATATGATGCTGACTAATAAAAGTACATTAAAACTAGATAAAAGAGTAATGGAAGAGAGCAACCTTGCTACTGTTGCTGCAATAGAAAGAAATGCGAATCTGTTTCCTTGGACACTAAAAAACTTCAGCGATTGTTTAACAGCTGGTCATCAGTCATGGGTTTATTATGATGAGAACGACGTCCTAGTTGGCTTTACTATCGTCCAAAAAGTGGTCGATGAACTACACTTGTTAAACCTTTGCGTTAAAAAAGAGCAACAAGGGAAAGGGATAGGCAAATTAATACTGAAATCAGTTGTTGATTATGCCGGTGTGATAGATGCTGCAATGATTTTATTAGAGGTGCGTCAATCCAACACCAGAGCACAGCAGCTTTATGTACAAAGCGGTTTCAATGAAATGGCAGTTAGAAAGGATTATTATCCAGCTCAACAAGGTCGAGAAGATGCCATTTTAATGGCAATGACACTGACTTTAGAGTCATTTTTAACAGAGTATTAAACCCGACTTGCTTTGCAGTTTATGCTCGCTTAGACTAACCTACTTAAATACTCGGTTATTAATCTTAGGAGATTTCCACATGGCTTATGAATTGCCAGCACTACCTTATGCAGATGATGCGTTAGAACCACATATTTCTGCTGAAACAATCAGTTTTCATTATGGCAAACACCACCAAACTTATGTGACTAACATTAATAATTTAGTACCTGGAACAGAGTTTGAAGGACTGTCGCTAGAAGAAATTATTATGAAATCAAGCGGTGGTATTTTTAATAATGCCGCGCAAATCTGGAATCATACATTCTATTGGAATGGCTTAACGCCAAATGGGACTGATTCGGTTTCTGGTGATTTAGCCGCTGCCATTGATGCTGCATTTGGTTCTTTTGATGAATTTAAAGCAAAATTCACGACTTCATGCGTAACAAATTTTGGTTCAGGTTGGACTTGGTTAGTTAAAAATGCTGATGGTGGTCTGGAAATCGTCAACACGAGTAACGCTGGATGTCCGTTAACTGACGGAGTGACACCACTTTTGACATGTGATGTCTGGGAACATGCTTACTACATTGACTATCGCAACGCACGTCCAAAATATGTAGAAACATTTTGGAAACTAGTTAATTGGGATTTTGTGGCAGCTAATTTCGCCGCTTAATTAATGCTCTTTGTGATCCTATTTAATAGGGTGATCATTGTTTTATAAGTAAAATTTTGCTTAGAAAGCTATAAAGAGATAAAATATGTCGTTTTTTGAGATGGCAGTTTCGGAAGAGACTGCCATTTTTCGTTAAAAGTCTGCAATATTTTGCAATAAGGAAACCAACGAGGTAGTTACCGTGACAGATTCAGTCATGCCGACATATGGACGTTTAGATGTTGCCTTTTCTAAGGGCGAAGGCGTGTGGCTGACGGATACAGAGGGAAACAAATACCTTGATGCCTTAAGTGGTATCGCTGTATGTAACCTAGGGCACAGCCATCCAGCGATTACAAAGGCAATCTGCAGTCAAGCAGATAAACTTATTCACACATCAAATATTTATCATATTCCTTTACAACAAGAACTCGCCGAAAAGTTAACGAGTTTGTCAGGAATGGAACAGGCCTTTTTCTGTAACTCCGGTGCTGAAGCAAACGAAACGGCTATTAAAATTGCGCGTAAATATGGCCATAGCAAAGGGATTGATAAGCCCGTTATTATTGTTATGGATGGCAGTTTTCATGGCAGAACACTGGCCACGCTAACGGCGACGGGAAACCCTAAAGTACATGCTGGGTTTGAGCCATTAGTTCCAGGGTTTGTCAGAATACCTTATAACGATCTTGATGCCTTAAGAATGGCAATAAGTCATTGGCCAGAAGCTGTTGCTGTCATGTTAGAACCAGTGCAAGGCGAAGGCGGAGTTAAAATTCCTGATGCTGATTACTTGGCTGGCGTTCGTGAATTGTGTACGCAGCGTAAATTATTAATGATGCTTGATGAAGTACAGACAGGCATTGGTAGAACAGGCGAATGGTTTGGCTTTCAACATCATGAAAATTTATTACCAGATGTACTGATGCTTGCTAAAGGCTTAGGTAATGGTATTCCTATTGGTGCTTGTCTTGTAGCAAATGACGCTGTTGGCATTCTTGAAGCGGGTAACCATGGCTCTACATTTGGTGGTAATCCATTAGTTTGTCAGGTAGCGCTGACCGTGCTGAGAGTGATTGAATCGGCAAATTTATTACAACATGTCTCGCAATTGAGTGAACAAATTACCAAGGCCTTTCAGCATGAGTTAGCAGGACAAGAGGGCGTTAAGATCCGTAGTTGTGGTTTCATGTTTGGTTTAGAGCTTGAAATTGAGTGCGGAGAACTGGTTCAAAAATCCTTAGATAAAGGTTTGTTGGTGAATGTAACAGCAGGCAATGTTATTCGCCTATTACCCCCTTTCATTATGAATACTGATGAAGCAAATACAATGGTCGTCACCTTAAGTGAGTTGATTAAAACCTTTTTTGCAGAACAAGAACACGAGAATGTAGCATAACGATGCGTCACTTTTTAACATTAAAAGATTTAAGTTCACAAGAGCTAAAACAGCTAATAAAGCGGGCCATTGAACTAAAACAAATGCACAAGGCTGATGAAGTCTATGAACCAATGAAAAACAAAGTGTTGGCGATGATTTTCGAAAAGTCTTCAACACGTACCCGAGTATCATTTGAGTCAGCAATGATTCAATTTGGTGGTGGTTCTATTTTCTTATCACCTAATGACACCCAGCTTGGCCGCGGCGAACCTGTTGAAGATTCGGCTCGTGTTATTTCAAGTATGGTTGATATGGTGATGATTAGGACTTTTGAGCATGAAAAAGTTCAACAGTTTGCTCATTATTCATCCGTTCCTGTCATTAATGCCTTAACAGATGATTATCATCCTTGTCAGCTTTTAGCTGATATGCAAACTTATTATGAGCATAGAGGTTCAATAGAAGGCAAAACAGTCACTTGGGTAGGTGATGGTAATAATATGTGTCATTCCTATATTAACGCAGCCGAACAGTTTGGCTTTAAACTCAATATTGCAACACCAATCGGTTATGAACCTAAGGCAGATATTGTCGCTGAATCTAAAGCCACATTATCTCTTTATAATTCTGTCGAAGAAGCGGTGGTTGCAAGCGATCTTGTTGTTACAGATGTTTGGGCGAGCATGGGCCAAGAAGAAGAACAGAAAAAGAGAGAACGTGCTTTCGCTGACTTTCAAGTAACAGATAAAGTGATGGCTTTTGCTAATGAAGATGCTTTGTTTATGCACTGTTTACCTGCTCACAGAGGGGAAGAAGTTGCTGCATCGGTCATCGATGGTAAACAGAGTGTCGTTTGGGATGAAGCAGAAAATCGCTTACATGCACAGAAGGCTTTAGTTGAGTTTTTACACCTTAACAACTAAGTCGGTTTGACAGATCGTTTAGACGTTCGACTGTGCCAATATCAGACCAATCACCCGTATAAATCTCGCCAGTGGCTTTGTTTAAATCAATAGCTTTTTGTAAAAGAGGCTTCAGTCGCATCGTTTGAACGTCAAGACCAGAAAATAATTGTGGATGAAAAACACCTATTCCACTGTAGGTACATTTAATCTCACCTTGTTCGGATAAAGCACCGGCATCGAGCGCAAAGTCGCCATGTTCATTATGTTCAGGGTTAGAGACTAGCACTAAATGACATAAAGAACTTTCGTATGCTTTTTGATTCTGAACGAGTTTCTCAAATGGGTAATCACACCAGATATCGCCATTCACAATAATAAAAGCTTCGTCACCGAGTAGTGGTAAGGCATTGATAATGCCCCCAGCTGTTTCCAAAGGTCCATCATCTTCAGATGAGTAGCTGATATTTGCACCATATTTGTCACCACTTCCTAGCGCTTTAGGAAACTGCTCACCTAGGTGAGCATAATTAATAACGATGTCTGTGATGCCAGCAGAAACAAGGGACTCAATGCTGTATTCGATAAGGTGTTTCCCTGCAACTTTTAACAATGGCTTAGGCGTATGTAAGGTTAAAGGCTTCATACGTTCACCGAGACCTGCTGCGAGGATCATAGCCTTCATAGTGTGGGCAACTCTACCTGATGTTCGAGAAAATGAGATAAACCAGATAACTGTTCAGGGTAACGCTGACAAACCGTTTTTACATAATGTAATGTGAGTGGCAGGTCATGTAAATAGTTGGCTTTATTATCACGGTAATTGAGCCTGCAAAAAATGCCCAATACTTTGATATGACGTTGTAGTCCCATTAAATCAAACCAAATAGTAAATTGTTCAAGGGTTGTATTATTGGCAATCAGCCCGTGTTGTTGTGCTTGAGAAAAGTAATATTTAAGCCATTCGTCTATTTTGTTTTGTGGCCAGTAAATATAACAGTCTCGTAATAACGAGACTAAGTCATAGCTTATTGGCCCGATAACAGCGTCCTGGAAATCGATAATACCCGGACTGTTATCCGGCGTATCCATTAAATTACGTGAGTGAAAGTCACGGTGCACAACACATTGAGGTTGTTGTAAAGCATTTTCTATTAGTAAATCAAAATAAGACTGTAGTTGTTCGGGCGCTGAAATTGATAGATGTTTTTGCAGAAACCACTCAGGGAACAAATCCATTTCTCGTTGTAATAAGCTTTGATCATATAAAGGCAGAGACATTGAGTTTTTATTGATCAGTTGTATCTGGATCAATGCATCTATTGCTTGCTTATAGTATGTATGAACTGAATTTTCATTCAGTTGCTGCAAATAATCAATGCTGCCAAAGTCAGTTAACAGCAAAAACCCTTGTTTTTCATCATAAGCAAGTATTTCAGGCACATGCACATTCTGTTCGAAAAAGGCGTTGGCTATTTTGATAAAAGGACTGACATCTTCCTTATGGGGTGGTGCATCCATGACTATCCAGCTTTTTGCCCCTAGTACGACACGGAAATAGCGTCTGAAACTGGCATCACTAGAAGCAGGAACGATTGTAAAATGGCCTGTTTTTAATATTTCCTGCAACCATTTTTGAATTGCTTGTAATCGTTTATCCTGGCTCATTAGTTATATTTAAGATTAACTGTAATATTTAATATCATGATTATTAACATTATTTGCTTAAAACAAAAACACCTTCATTCGCTAGAAAATCAGTTAGCTTAATCAGAGGTAAACCTATCAGTGTATTTGGATCATCCCCTTGTAACCGACTGAACAAACTGATGCCGAAGCCTTCGGATTTAAAACTACCAGCACAGTTATAAGGCTTTTCTTGTTTTAAATAAAAATCTATTTGTTGGGAAGTCAGTTCACGAAAACTGACATCAAAATGTTCGACTAAAGACTGCATTTTATTTGTCTGGGCATTATATAAAGCTAAGCCTGTTAAAAAACGCACAGTTTTACCTGAAACAGAAGAGAGTTGATTAATGGCGTTTTCATGATTACCTGGTTTTCCAAGAATATTTCCATCAACAACGGCCACTTGATCAGAACCTATTATCAATCCAGTATCAAACTGTTGGGCCACAGCCAATGCTTTTTGTTCCGAAAGCCTTTTCACTAGATGTTCAGGCGTTTCTCCTGATTGACTGGATTCATCAATGTCAGGAGAGAATGTAATGTAATCAAGTTGTAGTTTATCTAATAACTGCGCACGAAAAGGCGAGCTAGATCCTAAAATGAGTTGCTGCATTTAACTTTATGGCCTGAAACAATTAATTAAGTGATAACAGTAGGTGATGACCTACCAGTGCGAGCAGTGATGCCAACTAACTCATCAGTTGCATCAATTAAATCTTTGAGCGCTTCTTGTGTATCGATGTTTAATTTAGCTTTATCATCCTGATAGCTTTCAATATAAACACGTAAGGTCGCGCCTTCGGTTCCTGTGCCTGATAAACGAAGCACAATGCGTGATCCATCATCAAAGCCAATCCGGATCCCCTGATTTTTTGAAACACTATTATCTACAGGATCGGTATAACTAAAATTATCTGCATAGCTTACGCTACGTCCTGCTATTGCTTGGCCAACTAAAGAGGGAAGTTGTTGTTCAATGTCGGAGACCAATTGTTTAGCAATATCACTTGGAATAGCCTCATAATCATGCCGAGTGTAATAATTACGTCCATATTCCTGCCAGTGTTGATTAACAATTTCTGACACAGTTTGTTTACGCTCTGCCAAGATATTAAGCCAACATAAAACAGCCCATAAGCCATCTTTTTCACGAATATGGTTTGAACCTGTACCAAAGCTTTCTTCGCCGCATAATGTTGCACGGTCAGCATCTAGTAAGTTACCAAAGAATTTCCAGCCCGTTGGAGTTTCATGGCTTTCAATACCGAGTTTTTCTGCAACACGATCGGCTGCTTGGCTCGTTGGCATTGAACGTGCGATACCAGATAAGCCGTTTTGATAGGCAGGTATGAGATGGGCATTTGCGGCAATAATAGCCAAACTGTCAGAAGGGGTTACAAAAAAGTGGTCCCCTAAAATCATGTTCCTATCGCCATCACCGTCAGATGCAGCACCAAAGGTAGGTGCATTGTCACCATAAAGGATATCGACCAACTCTTTTGCATAAGTCAGGTTTGGATCAGGATGACCTTTACCAAAATCAGTTAACGGTACACCATTGATAACAGTGCCTTCGTGAGCGCCAAGTTGGTTTTCTATGATTTGTTTTGCATAAGGGCCTGTTATGGCATGCATAGCATCGAAACAGAGAGAGAAGTCAGCTTGAGCAATTAATTCTTTAATGGCCTTAAAGTTGAATAAGGAGGCCATTAATTCGGCGTAATCACTTACAGGATCGACAATACTGATTTGCATGCCCGTTAAGCTTTGCTCACCAATAATATCTAGTGCAATATCTGCCTCATCAACGGTTTTATATTCGGTGATTGATTGGGTATTACTAAAAATAGCTTCAGTTATATTCTCAGGCGCGGGTCCACCATTACCAATATTATATTTAATACCAAAATCTTCAGTCGGCCCCGCTGGGTTGTGACTAGCTGATAAAATGAGTCCGCCAAAGGCTTTATATTTTCGTATTAAGCAGGATGCTGCTGGTGTCGATAATAAGCCGTGCTGTCCTACAATAGCACTAGAAAAGCCATTTGCAGCAGCCATTTTCAATATAATTTGAATGGCTTGTTCATTATAGAACCTTCCATCTCCGCCAATAACCAGTGTTTTCCCAGCAATATTGTCTAGGGCATCAAATGTCGATTGAACAAAGTTTTCCAAATAATGTGCCTGTTGGAAAACAGTGACTTTTTTTCTTAGTCCAGATGTGCCTGGTCTTTGACCTTCAAAGGGTTGTGTGGCTATTGAGACGACCGACATAGTATTTCCTGTGTTTTTAGTAGGAACCAAGCGAGATACTTGGTAAAATTTAACTATTAATCTAATAACTATACCGTTCTGATGATAAGCACTCAACAGCTTGATGCTGGCAGACTAATGCGCTGGGCCACATATGCCTCTGTAACAACAGCGGTAATTCTTATCCTTGTTAAACTTGTAGCTTGGTTCATGACTGACTCGATCAGTATCTTAGCTACCTTGATAGATTCAAGTTTGGATGTCTTGGCATCAGCAGTAAACCTAATTGCCGTAAGACATGCTTTACAACCTGCGGATGCAGAACATCGTTTTGGACATGGTAAGGCCGAAGCTCTCTCGGGCGTCGGACAGTCTACGTTTATAGCTGGTTCAGCAGGTTTGTTGCTATTACAAGCGATAGGCAGAATAGTTCATCCGCAAGAGTCGATGTCAGGGATAGACGTAGGGATTGGCGTGATGATTTTCTCTATTGTTGCTACTTTAATCCTGCTTTCATTTCAAAAATATGTCATAAAGAAAACAAATTCGACAGCGATTAAAGCTGATGCATTGCATTATAAAACTGACTTATTAGTTAATGGTAGCGTTATAGTCGCACTGCTTTTAAGTTTTTACGGCTGGACGCATTTTGACGCTATTTTTGGTATCGCAATTGCGATCTTCATCTTATATAGCGCATGGCATATCGCCAGAGAGTCTATTGATCTACTTATGGATCATGAGCTACCACAAGATGAAAGGGAAAAAATAATCAAGGTGTTACGAAATACAAGTGATGCTTTAGGATTTCATGATTTAAGAACAAGACGTTCAGGTACAATAGTTTTCATACAACTTCATCTTGAGTTGGATTCGACGTTAACGCTTAATATCGCCCATGCGATTGCTGATAGAGTGGAACAAGAATTAGCCGATTTGTTCGATGAGGCTGAGGTGATTATTCATGAAGATCCTGTGGTAGTATCGCCCGTTACTTAGCTGATACTGTCATCTTTAAAATTTTTATAACAACGAGTGATATTTAAAATGTGGGTTAAATGCTATTGGACGGCATAAGAAATTTGGATGCGGTTGTTTTTGTGTGCGGTATGGTTATATTTTTACTGCTTTTAACTTTATTACTGAAATTAAAGCCTAAACCAAAATCGAGTTTGAAGCGTATTATGGAACCCATCTCTAAAGGGGAAATTAAACATATTATTATCCCTGATGGAATAGGGGGCTTATTAGAGATTAATCATATTGTTTTACTTGACCAAGGTTTATTGTTGATTGATAGTTTAACCAGTCAGGGCAATGTGTTTGGTGGTGATAATCTTGATGAATGGACTCAAATTTCTAAGGGTCGTAGTTTTAAATTTGCTAATCCCCTACGAAGGCTAAAAACATCAAAACAGGCCTTATCAGCTTTGGTGCCTAATATACCTATTTTTTATCACATTGTTTTTAGTGATGACACAGTTTTCCCTAGAGGAAAACCTGGATTTGTTTCAGTGTTAAACTCTTTGCAACAAGACTTAGAATATCTACAGTCTGAGCCAATAATTACGGCAAAGTCTAAACAAGCTTGGGAACGAATACTACGCATAGCGCGTAAAGACGGTCAAGCAGCTATCATGGATAATGAATGATGACAGAAAAACCACTTGTTGTAGCAATTTCATCAAGAGCTTTGTTTGATCTTGATGAAAGTCATCGTATTTATGAACAAGAAGGAACTCAGGCATATTGTAAATACCAGATAGATAATGAAGATGTGCCTTTGGAACCAGGAGGCGCTTTCAATCTTGTTCGAAAATTATTGGCTTTAAATAATGAGTCCGCTGGGCAGACTAATGTCGAAATTATTTTGTTGTCACGTAACAGTACAGATACTGGTTTGAGGGTTTTTAACTCTATCCAGCATCATAATTTAGCCATCAGTAGAGCTGTCTTTACATCAGGTTCAAGTCCATATCGTTATGTGGCCCCATTTGGTGCCAACTTATTTTTATCAACAAGCCCTGATGATGTTCGTAAAGCACTAAAGGCAGGTATTGCTGCTGCTACGATTTTGGCTTCCAATGTAGGTAATAACATTAATAAAGCGCAACTTAGAATCGCCTTTGATGGTGATGCTGTACTATTTTCAGATGAAGCTGAGCGTATCTATAAACAGCAAGGTTTAAATGCCTTTACACAAAGCGAACAGCAAACTGCAAAAAGTCCTTTAAATGAGGGGCCTTTTAAAGGTTTCTTACAGGCGCTTAACTTCTTACAAACCAAATTTGGGGATGAAGAAACACCAATAAGAACTGCTTTGGTCACCGCACGATCGGCACCAGCTCATGAACGCGTTATAAGAACGCTGCGTGCATGGGGGATCCGTATAGATGAAGCTATTTTCTTGGGTGGTATGGATAAAGGTCCTTTTTTGAAATCTTTTGGCGCGGATATATTCTTCGATGATCAACAAGGCCATTGTGATTCTGCTAGACAGCATGTTGCCACTGGACATGTGCCACATGGTGTGGCGAATGAAATTACAGAATAAATAATGAAATATGCTTAGCTATTTAGCCATTTAGGAATGGCTTGGTGTCAATCTGACTTTTTAATTAAGCAAGGCTAGTTTTCTAGGCACGACACGTTTATAATAGCCGACTTTCTTCGGACAGTTAGTCTGAAAAAACAATTATGCGAGAGTGGCGGAATTGGTAGACGCGCTGGATTTAGGTTCCAGTGGGGCAACCTGTGAGAGTTCGAGTCTCTCCTCTCGTACCATTTATTAAGATAGAGGCGATTTTTTAATCGCCTTTATTTTTATTCCCAGCTTTGAGGTAAGAAATGCAAGTTACTGTAGAAAATGTCAGCGAACTTGGTCGCCGGATGACGGTGACAGTCGAAGATGCCAATGTCGAGCAAACGATTCAAGATCGTCTGAACGCAATAAGACCAACTGTTAAAGCAGCAGGTTTTAGACCAGGCAAAGTACCTATGAAAATGGTGACACAAATGCACGGTGAAACTGCGCGTCGTGAGGCTATTGATAGTGTTATCCAAAGCAGTATGCAAGAAGCATTTGTCCAGGAAAAAATTAATCCTGCAAGCCCTCCTCAGGTTGAAGATATAAAAGATGAAGGTGCTTCATTTATTTATACATTGAGTTATGAAGTCTTTCCTGAGATTAAAGAAATTAATTTAGATGGCATTGAAGCTGAACAGATTACGGCTGAAGTGACTGACGAAGATGTCGATAAAATGCTTGAGACATTAAGGCAACAACGTGCCACATGGGAACCTCTTAAGCGCGGTGCTAAAGAAGATGAGCGCGTCATTGTTGATTTTGTTGGCACAATTGAAGGCGAAGAGTTTGACGGTGGTACTGGTAACGATGTTCAGATCGTACTTGGTTCTGGCAATATGTTGGCTGACTTTGAACAACAATTAGTTGGTAAAAAAGCGGGTCAAAGTACAACTGTCACAATTACTTTTCCAGAAGATTATCAAGCAGAACAACTCGCGGGTAAAACGGCTGATTTTGCAGTTACTGTAAAAGAAGTTGCCAAGCAAAAACTGCCTAAATTAGACAAAGCTTTCGCTGTGCAATGTGGTGTAGAAGCTGGTATGGCGGCACTTAAAAAAGAAGTGACTGCCAATATGGGTCGTGAGCTAGAAAATGCATTGAAAAATAAAAACAAGCGTGCTGTTCTTGATAGCTTAACCACCAATAATGAAGTTAGTTTGCCTGAAGCGCCCGTTAATAGGGAAGCTGAACATTTAATGGAGCAAGCTAAAAATAACCTGAAACAACAGGGTGTCAACATTGAAGGTATTCCATTTACCACTGATGGTTTTATGGATCCAGCTAAACAACGTGTTGCACTTAGTTTATTAATTGGTAAGATTATTAGCGATAACGATATTCAAGCAGATGCAGATCGAGTTAAAGAAGTTGTTAACTTAATAGCAAGTAGCTATGAAGATCCTGAAGATGTCGTAAGTTACTATATGAATGACCAACAAAAACTATCAGAAATTCAGATGATGGTGGTCGAAGATTTAGTAGTCGAATGGGTTTGTGAACGCATTAAAGTTGAGCAAAAAGCATCAACATTTAGTGAGGTTATGAATTCGTCAGCTGCATAATTCTGGCTGCTTAGATACACTGATAGCCCGTGCTCATTCAATTGGGTGCGGGCTATTTCGTTTTATGACTAATATTTTGAGAATGATATGACAAACTCTATCTTTAATGGCGAAACAACATCAATCGATAACGCGTTAGTACCAATGGTGGTTGAGCAAACCTCCCGAGGTGAACGTTCTTATGATATTTATTCTCGCTTATTAAAAGAGCGCGTTATTTTTATGGTTGGGCAAGTAGAAGACCATATGGCGAACCTTATTGTGGCGCAAATGTTATTTCTAGAATCAGAAAACCCTGATAAAGATATTCATCTTTATATTAACTCTCCGGGGGGTGCTGTGACTGCGGGCATGGCGATTTACGATACGATGCAATTTATCAAGCCAGCGGTAAGCACATTATGTATTGGGCAAGCTGCCAGCATGGGCGCGGTTCTGTTAGCCGGTGGTGCTGAAGGAAAACGTCATTGTTTACCTAATTCTCGCATTATGGTCCATCAGCCGTTAGGCGGTTTCCAAGGGCAAGCCTCTGATATTGAAATTCATGCAAAAGAAATTCTGTCCATTCGTGAGCGCCTAAATGGCATTCTGGCTTATCATACCGGACAAGATATAAATAAAATTCAGCAAGATACAGATCGTGATAACTTTATGAATGGTGAAGAAGCGTTAGAATATGGTTTAATTGACTCTGTATTAAGTAATCGTCCTGAAGAAAATAAGAAATAGGCCGATATATAGTTTGACAGTGAGTAGGGATGTTTGAAAATGAGTGACGATAACAATAACGACGATAAATTACTTTATTGTTCTTTTTGCGGCAAAAGTCAGCATGAAGTAAAAAAACTGATTGCTGGGCCATCTGTTTTTGTTTGCGATGAATGCGTTGATTTATGTAACGATATCATTCGTGAAGAGTTACTTGATGTTAAAACAGAAGATAAAGAAGAGCATTTACCAACACCTCGTGAAATAAATGAGGCACTTGATAACTATGTTATAGGGCAAGATAAGGCGAAAAGAGTTTTATCTGTTGCTGTCTATAATCACTACAAACGTCTTCGCTTTGACATTAAAACTGATGATGTCGAATTATCAAAAAGTAATATATTACTTATCGGTCCAACAGGGAGTGGTAAAACACTATTAGCAGAAACCTTGGCTCGCCAATTGAATGTCCCTTTTACAATGGCAGATGCGACTACATTAACTGAAGCAGGTTATGTTGGTGAAGATGTCGAAAACATTATTCAAAAATTACTGCAAAAATGTGATTACGATGTTGAAAAAGCAGAGACAGGTATCGTCTACATTGATGAAATAGATAAAATTTCACGTAAATCAGACAATCCATCGATTACACGTGATGTCTCCGGTGAAGGGGTGCAACAAGCATTATTAAAACTAATCGAAGGGACAACAGCATCTATTCCACCTCAAGGGGGGAGAAAGCACCCACAACAAGAATTTTTACAGGTTGATACCAGTAAGATTTTATTTATTTGTGGTGGCGCTTTTGCTGGACTTGATAAAGTGATTCTTAACCGATCTCATAAAGGTGGTATTGGCTTCTCTGCGGAAGTGAAAAGTGTTGAAACTGAAAATATCATTAGTGATGTTTTGAAAACAGTTGAGCCAGAAGATTTAATTCAATATGGCCTCATCCCTGAGTTTGTTGGCCGTTTGCCTGTGGTCGCAACACTAACTGAACTTGATGAGAATGCATTAGTCCAAATCTTGACTGAGCCAAAAAATTCGTTGACCAAGCAATATCAGAAGATGTTTGAAATGGAGGGTGCCACAATTGAGTTTAGAGAAGATGCATTACGTGCTATTGCTCAAAAAGCAATGGACCGTAAAACAGGTGCACGTGGCTTAAGATCGATTATTGAAAATGTGTTGTTAGATACGATGTTTGATTTACCTTCGACTGAAAATATCTCAAAAGTAGTTATCGATGAAAATGTTGTTAATGGTGAAAATCCACCTATCTTGATTTATCAAGAACAAAATTCTGATATTGCTGCTAGCGATAATTAAACAAGCTAAGTCGCTCTTTTAAAACACTACTGTTTCATGTCAGTTTAAGTGCTTTTCTGTACTTGAATAATACTTATTTGTCCCCATGTATATCCTCGAAACGCATTTTGCTGATGCAAGTAGTCAACTTAAGATTTATAAAGGCTTACCCTGATGGATAATGATACTAAAACAATAAAAGATGAAGGTTTATTGGAGGTACCTGTACTACCGTTAAGAGACGTAGTCGTATATCCATATATGGTCATTCCACTTTTTGTTGGGCGTGATCGTTCAATCAAATCACTTGAAGTGGCGACAGATCAAAACAGCCAAATTCTACTAGTCGCACAAAAAGATTCAAGCGAAGAACAACCTTCGCCTGACACTCTTTATGAGACAGGTACACTTGCTAATATTTTACAATTATTAAAATTACCTGACGGCACGGTCAAAGTGCTTGTTGAAGGTACTTCTCGTGCCAAAGTCGCTTATTTCAATAATGAAGGTGATTATTTACAAGCAGAAGCGATTGAGGTGATAACACAGCAACCCGATGATCTTGAAGGTGATGTGTTAATGCGTTCTTTGCTTAGTCAATTTGAGCAATATGTAAAACTCAACAAAAAAATCCCGCCTGAAGTCATTGCATCTTTAACAGCGATTGATGAAGTAGGGCGTATGGCTGACACTGTTGCCGCTCATATGTCATTAAAGCTTGAAAATAAACAGCTATTGTTAGAGATGACTGATATTGGCAAACGCATTGAAAAATTAATGGTTTTTCTTGAATCAGAAATTGATATTCAAAATATTGAGAAGCGGATTCGTGGACGCGTAAAAAAGCAGATGGAAAAAAGCCAGCGTGAATATTATTTGAATGAACAAATGAAAGCCGTACAAAAGGAATTAGGCGAATTTGATGAGTCAGTGAATGAAGCTGAAGAATTATCAGAACGTATTATCAAAGCGAAAATGCCAGCAGAAGCAAAAACAAAGGCAGAGTCTGAGTTAAAAAAACTCAAGATGATGTCACCAATGTCTGCTGAAGCCACTGTAGTTCGTAATTATATTGAATGGCTTACAGATTTACCTTGGAAAAAACGCTCTCGTGTTCACTTGGATATAGAGCATGCTGAAAAAATTCTTGATGAAGATCATTACGGTTTAGAAAAGGTAAAAGAAAGAATTTTAGAATATCTAGCCGTCCAACAGCGTGTTAAAAAATCTAAAGGGCCGATTTTATGTCTCGTAGGCCCACCAGGTGTGGGTAAGACATCGGTCGCCGAATCTATTGCTAGGGCAACCAATAGAAAATATTCAAGGATGGCTTTGGGTGGTGTACGTGATGAAGCTGAAATTCGCGGACATCGCAGAACTTATATAGGTTCAATGCCTGGTAAAGTAATTCAAAATATCTCAAAAACAGGTGTTAAAAACCCAATGTTTTTGTTAGATGAAATTGACAAAATGGCACAGGATTTCCGTGGAGATCCCGCTTCTGCTTTATTAGAGGTTTTAGATCCTGAACAAAACGCGCATTTTGTCGATCATTATATGGAAGTTGAATATGACTTAAGTGATGTTATGTTTGTTTGTACAGCGAACACACTCAACATCCCAGAGCCGCTACGCGACAGAATGGAGATAATCCATCTTTCGGGTTATACCGAAGATGAGAAGTTTAATATTGCTCTTCAATATTTAATTCCTAAGGCGTTAAAAGATAATGGGCTTAAAGAATCAGAAGTCAGTTTACAAGATGATGCGCTTAGAGAAATTATAAGACGTTATACAAGAGAAGCTGGGGTACGAAACCTGCAACGTGAAATCTCTAAAGTTTTTCGTAAGGTAGTTAAAGAAATCTTGCAAAATGGTTCGACAAAATCAGTCGAAGTCACTATTGATAATCTAGAACATTATCTGGGTGTTTATCACTATCAATATGGTATCGCCGAGGATACCGATCAAATTGGTCAAGTGACTGGTTTAGCTTGGACTGAGGTCGGTGGTGAATTATTAACGATTGAAACAGCCATCATGCCAGGTAAAGGTAAAGCAACCTATACCGGTAAGTTGGGTGAAGTTATGCAGGAATCTATTCAAGCCGCGACAACGGTTGTGCGCTCTCGCTCTAAAGAATGGGCTATTGATGCAGATTTTTTACAAAATCATGATGTCCATTTTCATGTGCCTGAAGGGGCGACGCCTAAAGACGGCCCTAGTGCGGGGATCGGCATGTGCACAGCTCTGGTATCTGCTGTAACAGGTATTCCAGTTAAATCTAATGTTGCGATGACAGGAGAAATAACCTTACGTGGTGAAGTTTTGCCTATAGGCGGACTTAAGGAAAAGCTACTCGCAGCGCTTAGAGGCGGTATAGATACAGCATTGATTCCGAAAGATAATGTTAAAGACTTGAAAGAAATTCCTGATAATATCAAGGAAGGACTTAAAATTATTCCAGTTCATTGGGTAACCGAAGTACTAGAACATGCATTACAATTTATGCCTAAACCAAAAGAAGGTAGTGAGGACAAATCACTTATTACCCAAGACAATACAAGCTATCATGGTGTTGGCTCACAAAACCATCATTAGTATTTGGAGATAAATAATGGCAGACCTTCTAAAGCAACGATTAATTGGTGCCTTATTAGTATTGTCTATCATTATTATCGTGGCATTTTTTTTGGTAAAAAATGCCACAAATAATGCGGCGGATGATGTTTCTATTACCAAGAAAACTGAATTTACAAGTAGTGTCGAGTCGTTACCTGTAGAGGTTGCGGAGGTTGATCAAGAAACCTTAGTTGACCCACATGGGCTGGCACAAAAAGAGTTAAGTCCGGTTGTCGCCGCCGAATCGAATCCAAATGAAATCGCTATTCCCGCAGAAAAAGCCGTGTCCACTTTAGAAGCGGAAATTATAAAAGCAACAGCTGACACTAAACTTGCAGAAAAGAGTGAAAAAATTACTGACATTGTTAAGCCAGAAAAACCAGTAGAAACAGAACTCGTTAAGCAAGCAGAAAAAGTTGTCAGCAATAAAGAACAATGGCTAATTCAGTTAGCTAGTTTTTCGCAAAAACCTAATGCAATCGCATTGCAATCTAAAGTAAAGCAGCTCGGATTGACTGCAAATATAGAACATGTTGGCACTGTTTATCGTGTTCGTATCGGTCCAGAATCTAGTCGCGCAGCAGCGGAGGAGCTTGTCGCTAAATTAGCCGATGAACTTAAATTAGAACCACAAATTTTAACGGTTAAACCAGATAGCAATAAGTAATTGCATATTTTTCGGTAAAACTTGTAGGGTCAGGCTGTTCATTCTGGTAAAATCTAGCCTTTATAAATAACGGACCATAGCAGAGACTATAATGTTTTGGGTTGATTATCTGATTATAGGTATCGTCGTACTTTCAGCACTGATTAGTATTATCCGTGGCTTTGTTAAAGAAGTGTTGTCGCTTGTTGCTTGGATCCTGTCTTTTTGGGTTGCCTTAAGTTTTGCACAGCAATTTGCAGTTCTATTAGCCCCCTACATTGATACACCCTCATTGAGAGTTTTCGTTGCCTTTACCTTACTATTCATTATTACTCTGATTTTAAGTGCACTTGTAAATCATTTGATTTCGACTGTTGTTGAGAAAACAGGGCTGACAGGTACAGATAGAGCACTTGGCGTGTTATTTGGCTTACTACGAGGTGTTGCTATTGTCACACTTCTTATTATGTTAGCAGCAACGACACCTATGCCTAATGATGCATGGTGGCAAAACTCTATTCTCATTGAACATTTTGAAAAAATTGCAATTTGGGCACGTGCATTTCTGCCAGCAGATCTTGCAGGATATATCAACTTTAGCTAATCGTTAGCAATAGGTAATTTTATGTGTGGAATCATTGGTATAGTTAGTCAATCTGAAGTTAACCAATCACTTTATGATGGCCTGACTGTATTGCAACATCGTGGACAAGATGCTGCCGGTATTGTGACTTGTGATGATTCGGGTAAATTCTTCTTACGTAAAGATAATGGTTTAGTCAAAGATGTTTTTCATACCCGGCACATGCTACGTTTGAAAGGCAATATGGGAATAGGGCATATTCGTTATCCAACTGCAGGGTGTTCTACTTTAGCTGAGGCACAACCGTTCTACGTGAACTCTCCCTTTGGTATTGCATTAGCACATAACGGTAATTTGACCAATACAAAAGTATTGAAAGATGAGCTTTTCCAAAGTGATCGTCGTCATCTTAATACGGATTCAGATTCTGAGGTTTTATTAAACATTGTCGCCCACGAGTTGCAAAAAACATCCAATTTAGCACCGCAACCGGCTGATATCTTTAAAGCTATAACTCAAGTTCATAAGCGTTGTAAGGGTGCTTATGCGGTTATAGCAATGATTGCGGGTGTGGGTGTGTTTGCCTTTAGAGACCCTTATGGTATTCGTCCTGTCGTTATCGGCAAACGTGAAAATAAAATTGGTAGTGATGACTATATCATTGCATCAGAAAGTGTAGCCGTTGATACATTAGATTATGATCTTATCCGTGATATTGAACCAGGTGAATGCGTATTCATTGATGTCAAAGGTAATATTCATTCTCAGCAATGTGCACAGAATATTACAAACGCCCCATGTATTTTTGAATATGTTTATTTCGCTAGACCAGATTCAATTATCGATGGCATTTCTGTCCATAAGAGCAGAATGCGTATGGGTAGTAAATTAGCAGATAGAATAAAACGCGAATTTCCACAGCATGATATTGATGTCGTTATCCCTATTCCAGATACTAGCCGAAGTGCAGCATTACAGTTGTCTTACGATCTTGGCATAATGTATCAAGAAGGTTTTATAAAGAACCGTTATATTGGTCGCACCTTTATTATGCCAGGGCAAAAACAGCGGAAAAAATCTGTACGCCAAAAACTCAACCCTATCGGTTTGGAGTTCGAAGGTAAAAATGTACTGCTCGTTGATGATTCTATTGTGCGGGGAACGACCTCTCAACAGATTGTACAAATGGCACGTGATGCTGGTGCCAAAAAAGTCTATTTTGCTTCAGCTGCGCCCCCAGTACGTTTCCCTAATGTTTATGGTATAGATATGCCATCGGCACATGAGTTTGTCGCTCATGAACGCAATGTGGGTCAGATTGCTAAAGAATTAGGCGTTGATTGGTTATTGTATCAAGACCTGGATGACTTGATTGATGCTGTTAATGAAGATAATAAAGTTAAGTCTTTTGATACCTCCTGTTTCGATGGTAACTATATAACAGGTGATGTTGATGAGTCTTATCTATACTATATTGATGCACTTAGAAACGATGCAACAAAACAACTTGCGGACAAAAGTAATGCAGTGATAGAACTGCATAATAATGCTTGATAATAAATGGGTTCAATATTCGCACTTAAACGATAGTTTAAATAGTCTTTAGTTTTGCGGTTTTAGCTATTTTCTTATATAATTCCGTCGATTATGCATCGTAAATTACCAATTGAAATTGATCCTTTTAGATTTGCCCAAAATGGCATCCAACTTGAAGGGCAACTTCAACTAAACAAAATGCCACGATTGACACAGTCTCTTCTTTCAAATGAAGGGCTTGTAGATGTCAAAATGGTATTTGATGTTGATGAAATTGGCACACCATTTATGCATGGGATGTTCACATCTACAGTCTCTATGACTTGTGAGCGATGTATGAATCCAATGGATGTTGCTTTAAGCACTGACAGTTTTTTAGCAATGGTCATAAGCGAAAGAAAAATCGAAGGTTTAGCTGAACAATATGAACCTTGGTTATTAGAAAATAATGATCCAGTAGTATTAAGCACAATCGTAGAAGACGAACTTATCCTCAGTTTGCCATTAGTTCCACGGCACCAGGAGATGTGTTTACCTAGCGAGGCTTGGACTGCTGGTGATGATCAAACAGAAACTGAAAGTGAAAAGCGAAAATCGCCTTTTGCCGTTTTAGAAGAATTAAAAACAAAGCTATAGATATGTTTGTTTTGTTTTAGAAAAAATTAAAATTTGAGTTAGGAGAAAAACATGGCTGTTCAAAAGAGTAAAAAAAGTACATCACGTCGTGGTATGCGTCGTTCACATGATGCTTTAACAAGTGCAACTTTATCTGAAGATTCAACTTCTGGTGAATTGCATCGTCGTCATAACGTGAGTGCTGATGGCTATTACCGTGGCCGTAAAGTTGTAGAAGATAAGAGTGAAGAAGGCTAAACGAATTTGAGCCTTACAATTTCCATTGATGCAATGGGCGGTGACCATGGCCCAGATGTTGTCATTCCAGCTGCAGTGAGTGCTTTAGCATCCCACCCAACGATAAAGTTAATCCTTGTCGGCGATCAGGATGTTATCAAAGATACACTCAAGCATCATAAAGCGGATAGTGATCCTAGGTTTATCATCCATCATGCATCACAACGCGTTGAAATGGATGATGCGCCAGCATCAGCGCTACGGAATAAGAAAGATTCATCAATGCGGGTTGCTATCAACCTAGTCAAAGAAGGTAAGGCTGATGCCTGTGTAAGTGCTGGTAATACTGGCGCATTAATGGCAACAGCACGTTTTGTTTTAAAAACCTTACCCGGAATTGAACGTCCAGCTATTGTTTCTGCATTACCGACGATTAAGGGTCATAGCTACATGCTTGACTTGGGGGCTAATGTTGATTCAAGTGCAGAGCATTTAGTGCAGTTCGCGATTATGGGCTCGGTCTTAGCTGAGTCGATAGAAGGTATCGATAACCCAACTGTTGGCTTGTTAAATATTGGTTCTGAAGACATTAAGGGTAATGAACGTGTTAAAGAAGCAGCACGACTTTTAGCTGATACAGATCTTAATTATCAAGGTTTTGTCGAAGGTGATGGGCTTTATCGTGGTGAAGTTGATGTTGTTGTTTGTGATGGTTTTGTAGGCAATGTCGCGCTTAAAGCAAGTGAGGGTGTCGTCCATATGATTCGTCATTTTTTAAGACAATCTTTCGGGCGCAATATTTTTACTAAGCTAGCAGGATTAATTGCTACACCCGTTTTGAAACGTTTTCGTGATGAACTTGATCCAAGTGCACATAACGGTGCTAACTTTATTGGCCTGCAGGGTATTGTGATTAAAAGTCATGGTGGTGCAGACGAAAAAGGCTTTGCTAATGCAATCAATATAGCTGTTATTGAAGCTAAACAAGATGTGACTGCTAATATCAGCAAGCATATGGAAGCATTAATTGAAGGTAAGGCAGCATGATTTATTCCAGAATTGTTGGAACAGGTAGTTACCTTCCAGAAAAAGTGCTTAGCAATCACGATTTGGAAAAGATGGTCGATACGAGCGATAGTTGGATCCAAGATCGTACGGGCATTAAAAAACGTCATATCGTTGCTGATGATGAAACAACAACAGACCTTGCTTTTAATGCTGCTAAAAAGGCGATTGAGGCTGCTGGGCTAGATAATAATGATATTGACCTTATTATTGTGGCGACAACAACACCAACTCGCATTTTCCCCAGTACAGCCTCTTTAGTACAAGATAAATTAGGGATTAGCAATAATTGTCCTGCATTTGATATCCAAGCTGTGTGTACGGGCTTTGTTTACGGTCTTACCGTCGCAGATAAATTCATTAAGTCTGGTAGTGTTAAAAATGCACTCGTTATAGGTGCAGAATCATTATCACGTATTGTCGATTGGACAGATAGAAACACTTGCGTGCTGTTTGGCGATGGCTCAGGTGCTGTTGTCCTTCAAGCATCAGAAGAAACGGGTGTTTTATCTACCCACATTCATTCCGATGGCAAACATAATGCGCTATTGACTGTACCAACGGGCCCTGGCTCAACGGATCCTACTGTTAAACCCTATATAGAGATGCAAGGCAATGATGTATTCAAAGTTGCTGTTAGAACATTAAGCAGTATCGTTGATGAAACTTTGGCGGCAAATGATCTTGAAAAGAGTGATGTCGATTGGCTTATCCCGCATCAAGCAAATATCAGAATAATCGCTGCTACAGCTAAAAAGCTGTCAATGTCGCTGGATCATGTTGTCGTTACGGTCGATGAGCACGGTAACACATCGGCTGCTTCTATCCCGCTAGCACTCGATGCAGCAGTGAGGGACGGTAGAATTCAGCGAGGCGAAACACTATTGTTAGAGGCCTTCGGTGGTGGTTTCACTTGGGGCGCTACACTTCTCAATTACTAATTTTATGGGACTAAGCAAATGAGTCTTGCTTTCGTATTTCCTGGACAAGGATCGCAATCTGTTGGCATGTTGTCGCAGTTAGCTTCTGAGTTCTCTCAGGTTGAATCAACATTTTCTGAGGCATCAGACGCTTTAGGCTATGACTTATGGTCTATTGTTTCTTCTGGTCCTGCAGACAGCTTAAATCAAACAGAACGAACACAACCAGCAATGTTGGCTGCAGGCATTGCAGTTTGGCGTGTCTGGCAATCATTAACTAATATTGAACCAAGCTATTTAGCAGGTCATAGCCTTGGTGAATATAGTGCTTTAGTTGCAGCAGAGGCACTCAGCTTTTCTGATGCTATTAAACTCGTTGAGCTACGTGGTCAGTTTATGCAGCAGGCCGTTCCCGCAGGTCAGGGTGGTATGGCTGCTATATTAGGATTGGATGATCAAAAAGTGATAGATATTTGTCAACAATCAGCACAGGGGAGTGTGGTTGAAGCGGTTAACTTTAATTCACCCGGGCAAGTTGTTATTGCTGGTGAAGTTAATGCTGTAACACGCGCAACTGAACTTGCTAAAGAACAAGGTGCTAAAAGAGCATTATTATTGCCAGTTAGCGTACCTTCACATTGTGCACTGATGAAACCAGCAGCAGAAAAATTAGCTACTGCACTTGAAGATATCAATATTAATAACCCTGTTACTCCTGTCATTCATAATGTCAGTGTTGCAGTTGCTGATGATGCCGCAACCATTAAACAGTTACTGACACAGCAGTTATACAGTCCAGTACGTTGGGTTGAAACGATTCAGTATTTCACTCAACATAACACTAATATCATTATAGAATGTGGGCCAGGTAAAGTATTAGCGGGCTTAACTAAACGTATTGATAAAACAGCCGCAGGCTTACCAGTATTTGATCAAGCTTCACTAGAAAAAGCTGTCGCTACATTAGGAGAATAAAAATGAGTTTAGAGGGTAAAATCGCCTTAGTTACAGGTGCAACCAGAGGGATTGGGCGAGCTATTGCTCTTCAACTCGGTCAGCAAGGTGCCACAGTCATTGGTACGGCTACATCACCAGCTGGTGCTGAAACAATTAGTGCTTTCCTAAAAGAAGCTAATATTACTGGTGCTGGAATGGTGCTTGATGTTGCTGAAGCTGAATCAATTGAAGCCGTTTTATCTGAAACAGAGTCAACTTTTGGTGCGCCACATATTTTAGTGAACAACGCGGGTATCACCCGTGACAACTTATTAATGCGTATGAAAGATGATGAGTGGGATGATATCATTTCAACGAATTTGACGCCTATTTACAAATTGTCTAAGCGTTGTTTACGCGCAATGACGAAAGCCCGTTTCGGACGCATTATCACAATCACTTCTGTCGTGGGTGTTATGGGTAATGCAGGACAAACGAACTATGCAGCAGCCAAAGCAGGAGTTATTGGCTTTAGTAAATCATTAGCTAGGGAAGTGGGTGCGCGAGGCATTACAGTTAATACTGTTGCGCCTGGTTTTATTGATACTGATATGACAAGTTCATTACCAGAAGCACATAAAACAGCATTATTGGAACAAGTTCCAGTGAAACGTTTAGGTAAGCCAGAAGAAATTGCTGCCGCTGTCTGTTATTTAGCTAGCGAAAATGCTTCATACGTCACTGGAGAGACAATACATGTTAATGGCGGCATGTATATGAATTAATTAGATAAATTTTAATATATTTATCTATAACTAAACTTGATAAGCTACCTTAATGCTAAATTGGCTTGTCTATAGCGTGCTTGCACTATAAAATGCCAGCACGTTATATAAGTATTTAACCACCAAAGGAAACATACGTTATGAGTGAGATCGAAGCTCGAGTAAAAGACATTGTCGTTGAGCAATTAGGTGTCAATGCTGATGAAGTAACATCTGATGCGTCATTTATTGATGATTTGGGTGCTGATTCATTAGATACAGTTGAATTAGTTATGGCGCTTGAAGAAGAATTTGAATGTGAGATTCCTGACGAAGAAGCTGAAAAAATCACTACTGTAAAAGAAGCAGTAAACTACGTTAATTCTGTTCAGTCTTAATTTCGTTTTATTGCTTAACACATAGCCGCCTAGTATGGTTACTTACTAGGCGGCTATGTTGTTTTATAGTTTTTTAAAACATATGAAGAGGAAACTTTGATGTCAAAGCGGCGTGTTGTGGTAACAGGTCTAGGCACTGTCACACCAGTTGGGAATACTGTTAAAGAAACATGGGCAAATATTCTTGCAGGTAAATCAGGTATCGCGCCATTAACAGTGTTTGATGTAAGTGATTTCTCAGTACGTTTTGGTGGCAGTATAAAAGATTTTGATATCACCACTATTATTCCTCGTAAAGATGCAAAGAAAATGGATACATTTATCCATTATGGTATTGCTGCAGCAAAAGAAGCTATTGAAGATTCTGGTCTGGTAGTTACTGATGAAAATGCAGAAAGAATCGGTGTTGCAATTGGCTCGGGGATTGGTGGCTTACCTGGTATTGAAGCAGGTTATGACGCCTATTTGAATGGTGGTCCTCGTAAGATTTCTCCATTTTTTGTCCCCAGCAATATTATTAATATGATATCGGGCAATCTTTCTATCATGTATGGAATGAAAGGTCCGAATACTGCCATAGTCACTGCCTGTTCTAGTGGCACACATAATATTAGTTCCGCTGGTCGTATGATTCAATATGGCGATGCTGATGTCATGATTGCCGGTGGTGCAGAAATGTCTACAAGTAAAACTGGCTTGGGTGGCTTTGCAGCAGCGCGCGCTTTATCAACTCGAAATGATGATCCGGAAGCGGCAAGTCGCCCTTGGGATAAAGATCGAGATGGTTTTGTTTTAAGTGATGGTGCGGGTGTTATTGTTCTTGAAGAGTATGAACATGCGGTAAAAAGAGGTGCTCAGATTTACGCTGAGTTAGTTGGTTCAGGTATGAGCTCTGACGCCTATCATATGACAACGCCATCAATAGGTGGTGAAGGCGCTGCACGTTGTATGGTTAATGCCATGAATGATGCTTCTCTATCAGCCGATGATATCGACTATATTAATGCCCATGGGACTTCGACGCCAGCGGGTGATGTCGCTGAAACACAAGCTGTACGAAAAGCTTTAGGTTCTGCTGCTGATAATGTTGCTGTGAGCTCTACTAAATCAATGATCGGACACTTACTGGGTGCTGCCGGTGGTGTGGAAGCGATATTTAGTGTTCTCGCCATTCGTGATCAAGTTGCTCCACCAACGATAAATTTAGATAACCCAGACCCAGACTGTGATTTAGACTATGTTCCTCACACCGCTAGAGATATGACTATCAATACAGTGATGTCAAATTCATTTGGTTTTGGTGGAACGAACGGTACAGTTATCTTTAAGAAGGTTTAGTAAGATACTGATATTTATATGATTCTGATTAACGGAAAAACCGAAGACAGAATCGATATTGCCGATCGAGGCTTGCAGTATGGTGATGGTGTTTTTGAAACCATTGCTTATCGTAATGGTATTGCTGAGTTTTTAGAGCAACATTTACAGCGCTTACAACTTGGTTGTAAAACACTATCAATTAACTTTGAACAAATTGATACTTTACGATTTGAAATAGATTCTGTTTGTGAGCATCTAAATCATGATAATGCCGTTATTAAAGTCATTGTGACTCGAGGCACTGGTTCTAGAGGTTATTTCTCTTTAAATGATTCTGAGCCTACGCGAATCATATCAACACATCCTTTTCCTAAATATCCAGAAAGACATCAAACAGAAGGTGTTTATTTGCGGTTTTGCAGCCAAACGCTCTCATCAAATCGTAAACTCGCTGGGATAAAACACCTTAATCGTCTAGAACAAGTCATTGCAAGAAATGAATGGGATGATCCTGAAATAGCTGAAGGCATTATGTCTGATCCTGATGAAAACATAATCGAATGTACCATGAGTAATATTTTTATTGTTGAATCAGGTAGCTTATACACGCCAGCGATTATTGAGGCAGGAATTGCTGGTGTTATGAGAGCTCAAATCATTCAATTGGCTAGTCGAAGTGGCATTTCAGTAGAAGAACATCCTATTAGTCGCAAAGCATTAGCAGCTGCAGAGGAAGTGTTTGTTTGTAATAGTATTATTGGTATTTGGCCTGTTCACAGTATTTCTAATAAACATTATCCCATTGGCTTTATCACTAAGTTCTTACAAAAGTCATTGGCTGAAACGGCAAAATAATGGTCAAGCTATTTAAATTATTAATCTTATTATTATTGATAGCTATCATTGTTGGCTGGCAACAATATCAACAATTTTTAACTACGCCTATCACTTTATCTGAACAGCCTACAATTTATACACTGCAATCGGGTAGTAACCTTCAAACAGTCAGTCGTGATCTTGTGGAAAAGGGGATTAGTTCACTTCCAGCTACTTATCTACATTTATATGGACGTATCACTGGCAAAGCTAAACGTATTAAAGCAGGACAATATACTTTGAAGGCAGGAACAACATTGCCTGAGTTACTTGATCAGTTTATTGATGGCAAAGTGGTGCAGTATCCTTTCACTATTATCGAAGGTATGACATCCGCTGAATTAATATCAATGCTAGCTGCAGAACCCAAGTTAGAAAAGACAATTCAGGACACATCTTTGAATACTATTATGTCTAGCATTGGTAAGCCGGAACGTCATGGTGAAGGGGAGTTTGCACCTGAAACCTATTATTTCACTTCTGGCACATCTGATATAGCAATTTTAAAGCGAGCTCATAACTTACTGCTGACAATACTTGAAACAGCTTGGAAAAATAGAGCCAAAGACCTTCCTTATAAAACACCTTATGAAGCTTTGATCATGGCTTCAATCATTGAAAAAGAAACGGGTATTGCAGAAGAAAGACCCGAAATAGCAGGTGTTTTTGTAAGAAGATTAAACAAAGGGATGCGCCTCCAAACTGATCCGACGGTTATCTATGGTTTAGGAGATAAGTTTGATGGTAATTTACGACGAAAAGACTTGATCACCGATACGCCTTACAATACTTATACCCGCTTTGGACTTCCACCAACACCGATTGCATTAGCGAGTAAAGAAGCTATCATTGCGGCACTTAACCCTAAAGAAGGCACTAGTTTGTATTTTGTTGCTACGGGCCATGAAGGTAGACACTATTTTTCTGATACATTAGCAGAACACAATAGAGCCGTAAGAAAATACCAACTGAAGAAATAATGACTGGACAATTTATAACTATTGAAGGCGTTGAAGGCGCAGGTAAATCAACTCAAGTTGCTTTTATAAAGCAACGGCTTGAAGAGCAAGGCAAGCAGGTTGTTATGACACGAGAGCCTGGCGGAACGGACATTAGTGAACAGATCCGGTCACTACTGTTAACACCTATGGCCAATCCAATGGCAATAGATACTGAATTATTACTTATGTTTGCTGGTAGAGCGGAACATGTCGAAAAGGTGATTCGGCCGGCTTTAGAGCGTGGAGATTGGGTGATTTGTGATCGTTTTACTGATGCCAGTTTTGCATATCAAGGCGGTGGCAGAGGTGTTTCAAGGGAACGCATTAAAGCCTTAGCAGATTGGACGCTTAAAGGCTTAAAACCAGACTTAACCTTTTTATTTGATCTTAGTGTCGAGCTGGGACTCAAGCGAGTTATCGCTAGAAAAAATGGCGTAGATCGGTTTGAGCAAGAAAAAGTCGACTTTTTTGAGCGTATTAGACAAAGCTATTTGGAAAGTGCTGAATTGGAACCGAATAGAATTAAGGTCATTGATTCAAGTCAATCAATTGAACATACGCAACAACAACTCACTATGCACCTTAAAACACTGTTTTAAATCATGATATATCCATGGCAAACAGCACAATGGCAACAATTTAAGCAGCAATTAAATCAGCAACGACTGCCTCATGCTATTTTGATGTCAGGTGTTGAAGGTTTAGGCCAGTTTGCTTTAGCCGAACATATGGTTGCCGCTGTATTATGTGAAAACTTCACAGAACATCACTGTGGACAATGCCATAGTTGCCAATTACTTGCCGCAGGAACCCACCCCGAACATTCAGTGATCAAGCCAGAAGAAGTAGGAAAACAAATAAAAATAGAACAAATCCGAGAGTTAAAACAAAAGCAGACGTTGACAAGTACACTTTCGACATGGAAAACGGTCATTATTGAACCAGCCGATTCAATGAATATCAGTGCTTACAATAGTTTATTGAAATTACTAGAAGAACCTCAAGATAATACGCTATTGATTCTTATTTCTTCACATGCCAATAAATTGCCGATTACTATTTTAAGTCGTTGTCAAAATTATGTGCTGCAAGCGCCATTAGAAGAACAAGCGCTAGCTTGGCTTAAAGAGCAAGGGCAATACGAGGAAAATGAGCTAAAGCAGTTATTAGCTTTGTCATCACAAGCACCTCTTAGTGTTTTAGCTATGTTTGACTCTGGCGGCGTTGATTATCTTGAACAAATCGATCAAGACTTTAAGGCGATGTTAACAGGAGAGATTAATCCTGTCGTTAGAGCAAAGGATTGGCAAAACTTCGATCTCGAACTTGTTTTTAATTATTTACAAATACTTATAAAAAGCAGTGTTATTAAGCAGTTGGAGCATGATAATAAACGAATTTGGACTACCTATGATTGCATCATTAACACAATAAAGTTATTATCTTCCTCACATAATCTTAACAAGGTATTGTTAATAGAGCAGTTTATGGTTTCTGTTATGGATTCTAAAACCGATAAAACTCGCTCATTTAACTCGTTATTCTAGGAATATTTCTTTATGGCTATCAACCCACGTAAAGGTATTTTGTCATTAAAAATAAGTGATGAAAATATGCTTTATCACGCCTATATGCCGTTTTTAAAAAATGGTGGTTTGTTTATTCCAACTAATAAACTGTATCAAATAGGTGAAGAGGTTTTCATTTTATTGACCTTGATGAAAGAACCTGAAAAAATTCCTGTTGCAGGTAATATCGCATGGATAACACCTAAAGGTTCTCAAGGTAATCAAGCTGCTGGTATTGGCGTTCATTTTAGTGAAATGGAAGGCGCTGCGCTTGCTGTCAAACATAAAATTGAGAATTATTTAGCTGAAAGACTGACATCAGAGAAAGCTACACACACCATGTGATAGCTCCATTTAATCTAGGACCCTCATGTTTATTGATTCACATTGCCATCTTAATATGTTGGCACAAGTAGAGGGCGGACTTTCGTCAGTTCTTGAACAAGCAAAAAATAACGCCGTCGAGCATATCCTTTGTATTTCCATAGATAAGCAAAGCTGTACAGAAGTGTTATCGATAGTTGACGATAACGATAATTTAACAGCCAGTGTCGGTATCCATCCTAATGTTGATCAAAATGAAGTATTCACAGTCGATGAACTCATTAACTTAGCCCAGCATAAAAAGGTTATTGCCATAGGTGAAACGGGCCTAGATTATTTTCGCAGTGAAGGTGATCTTCAATGGCAACGTGATAGATTCAGCACTCATATAGAAGCGGCCAAAAAACTTAAAAAGCCACTCATTATTCATACACGTGAAGCACGTGAAGACACAATGGATATGCTTGAGCAACAAAATGCCGAGCAAGCAGGGGGTATTATTCATTGCTTTACTGAAAACTGGGAAACAGCCAAGAGAGCGCTTGATATTGGTTTTTATATCTCATTATCAGGCATTGTGACGTTTAAAAATGCAAAAGAACTTCAAGATGTTGCTAAAAAGCTACCATTAGATCGAGTTTTGATTGAAACAGATGCGCCTTATTTAGCACCCGTGCCTCATAGAGGTAAAACGAACAAACCTGCTTATGTGAAACATGTGGCTGAATTTATTGCTGATCTTCGAGGTGATAGTATCGAAAATATAGCGCAGGCAACTACAGCCAACTTTCATCGTTTATTTCCTACGACACATTAAAATGTAGACTTCTTATTGTGCCGAGAATTATCAGCCTATTCCTCGCTACATTACTACTGTTGGGTTGTTCTGAATCCAGCACAAGCGTTAAGTTATTACCTCTTTCTGAAACAGCTGTTATTTTGGCTTTTGGTGATAGCCTGACGCAAGGTGTTGGCGTGAATACGGTTGAAGATAGTTACCCATCTATTTTATCAAAATTAGTCAATCGCACTGTGATTAACGCTGGTATTCCTGGCGAAATAAGTCAGCACGGGCTAGAGCGATTACCTAAAGTATTAAATGAAACTAATCCCAACTTAGTCATTCTCTGCCATGGTGGCAATGATCTTTTAAGACGTTTGGATAAACAACAGTTGAAATCAAATTTAGAAGCAATGATTTTGACGATTAAAGCGAGTGGGGCGCAAGTCGTGTTAGTCTCAGTGCCAGAGGCGAGTCTAATGTTACGTCCTCCAAGCTTGTATCAGGAATTAGCAGATAAACATGGACTCGCTATTCAAGCTGAGATCATGTCTGAACTGCAAGGCGAGAGAGAACTAAAATCTGATCAAGTTCACTTTAATAAGCAAGGTTACGCTTTATTGGCGGATAGCTTATTTTCTTTATTACAATCTGCTCAAGCTATTCATTTTGACTGATGTGCTGAACTAGCACTAAAAATAGATTCTGATGCGCTTATTTTTCAGCGAGCTTTTCGTTTAAAATCTCTTCTAACTCATATTCACAACCGCCACAGCCAGAATAGGCCCCTGTTCTACGTGAGATAGCCTCAAGCGTGTCTAAACCCTCATCAATGAGTAGAAGCACTTTACGTTTTGTTGTGCCGCTACAGATACAAATAGCTTCATCTAAGTCTTCTTCATATTCTTCTGTTGCTTCAGTCATGGCGTGTCAATAAATAACGGAATGACCTCTATTATAATTTATTTATCATTATTTCTGTTACTGACCTTTTATGGCGTTTTTAATAATAGAATTAAAAGAATGTAAACAAATTATTAGCGCTCACAAAAGAACTAGCTTAATGATAGTGCTTTATAAGCTGACTCAACTTGACACTATATTATGGAGAATGCTTTACTTGTGGGTTCATCATATTGGTTTACTAATAATTAAAGAATGAAGCTGGTCAATCAATTTTTTTTGAAGTGTTTTACGTTTAATTTACGGAGAAGATAATGACAATACATATAGGTGACACAACACCAAATTTCGATATTGAAACAACAAAGGGGACAATAAATTTTCACGACTGGATTGGAGATTCATGGTGCTTCTTTTTTAGTCACCCAGCAGATTTCACTCCAGTTTGCACCACAGAAATGGGTCGTACAGCCCAATTAGCCAGTGAGTTTGCTGCTCGCAATACAAAATCAATTGGCTTATCAACAGATACTGTAGAAGAACATAATAAATGGATTTTAGATGTTAATGACACTCAAAATACAAATGTTGAATTTCCAATCGTAGCTGATCCAGAGCACAAGATAGCTCAGCTTTACGATATGATTCATCCGAGCGAAAGTAATACTGCCGCTGTTCGTACTGTTTTCATTATCGATCCAAACAAAAAAATTCGTCTTATGATGACTTATCCAATGAGTGTAGGCCGTAATTTCGATGAGATTCTACGTGTAATTGATTCAATGCAACTTTCGGATAAACACACAATCGCCACACCTGCTGATTGGAGACCAGGCGGCGAGGTTATTATTCCACCAACCATTACTAATGATGTTGCACAAGATATGTTCCCTCAAGGTTGGAATGAAGTTCGCTCTTATCTACGATTTACTAAAGTAGACTAGATATAGCGATAATCCTATTTTATAAAGGGCCCTGTCAAAAGCAGGGCCTTTTTATATCGTGAGAAGGAACTTGCTTATCTGCAATATACAACTATAGAGTTGATGGGGGAATGTACTTATTCTTTAGTAAAGAAAAAAGGATATATACAACACATCACTTATTGATCATGAACTCAGGTATGGTGACTTTACTTACACCTTGAGTGGCTTCCATGAGCGAGATGAAAATGGAATCCTAAAATATCATAAATATAGTGGCGAGGAATATCCAGTCTGCGAAAGTCCGAGTGGTATCTCAACAATAACTCGCCGAGGCAGAGTCAAGAGAGAAAAAACCACTTGAGAAGGTGCAGCTTAGCCATAAAAACACTTTTAGTAGCTATACAAAAACAATAAAAGCTGCTTATAATCAAAGTCACTGTGTTATCTAGCCTAGAAGGGTTTATCTAAGATGTTTTGTAGCATTAAAGAGTTACCTTCGTACATCTGCAATCTACTCATATCATTATGGGTATTGATGGTGTTGACTGGCTGTCAGGCTCTAGGCCCAGAGTTTTCTCGTCCTGATATGGCTATCACAAATGATTGGGCATCAGATGAACAATCAACTTTAAGTGCTGAATCAGCAGAATTTAGAGAGTGGTGGACAGTCTTTAATGATCCTCTACTTAATGAATTGATTAACTCAGCTTACCAACAAAATCTAGACTTACAAATTGCTGCGGTTCGAATTTTAGAGTCTAGAGCGCAGTTAGGCATTGCCACAGGGCAACAATACCCTCAAGTACAAACGCTTGGTAGTGGCATTACTCATACTGAATTGAGTGAGAATTCTCCAAATAGCTCTCCGTTGATTGATACTACATTTGGCTCTTATCAATTTGGTTTTGATGCGGCATGGGAAATGGATGTGTGGGGGCGTTACAGGCGTGGAGTGCAAGCGGCTGATGCCAACTTTTTGTCCTCATTGGCAAATTATGATGATATTTTAGTCAGCCTAACAGCAGAAGTCGCGGCAGTTTATGTTCAACTCCGTACTTTTGAAGAACGCTTGGTTCTGGCAAAACAAAATGAAGAAATTCAGCAACGCAGTCTTCATATTACTGAAGTCCGTTTTAATAATGGCGCTACAACAGAATTAGACGTCACCCAAGCGAAAGCACTATTACACAATACCAAAGCATTGATATCGGCACTTGAAGTAGGTTTGCGTCAATCAAAGAATGCACTCAGTGTCCTATTAGGCATTACCCCGATTGAGTTGCATGAACAATTAAGTGAACCGGGGGTGATTCCATCGGCTCCTAGCGATGTTGTAATCGGTATGCCGGCAGAAATGTTAAGAAGGCGACCTGACCTGCGTCGTGCAGAATTACAAGCCGAATCACAAAGTGCTTTGGTTGGGGTTGCACAAGCCGATTTATATCCAAGTTTTACTTTATTGGGCTCGTTTGGTTTTGCCTCGAGTAGCACTGGCTCAAGTGATTTTTCGGATCTATTTGATGATGACAGTTTTACCGCAACGATTGGACCAACATTCAGTTGGCCAATTTTCAATTATGGACGAATAAAAAACAACGTTCGTGTGCAAGATGCGCGTTATCAACAAAGCTTGATTAATTACAAAAATACAGTGTTATTTGCTGTTCGAGAGGTCGAAGACGCCATGGTGTCATTTATTAAGTCACGAGAACAGGCAGATGAGCTTCTACACAGTGTAGAGGCATCCGAGCGTTCTGTTGAAATTTCGCTTATTCAGTATCGTGATGGCGTGACTAACTATACGCGGGTACTGAACTCCCAAGAGTTTTTAGTCCAACAGCAAGACAGTTATACCTCTATTCGTGGTGATGTCGCGCGTAGTCTTATTGCTTTATATAAAGCTTTAGGTGGTGGTTGGGAACTGCGTGAAGGAAATGACTTCCTGCCATCACAAATCAGAGATGAAATGCGAGAACGAACAGACTGGGGTCAGTTATTAGAACCTCAATCATCGAATGAGCAGGCAGATAAAAAGAAGTCTGAGGGACGACAATAGTCAGATTAGTAATAATTAAAAAATAGAAGGATGTAAGGGTATGTCTGATTCTAAAAAATGCACTAAAACGGGTTTGCAGCGTATTGCAGTTGGTTTGTTTTTGACACTGTTTTTAGCTGCATGTGAGCAGGAAGTACCCTTAGAAAAAGAAGTAATTCGTCCTATACGTGCGATGAAATTATCAGATGTAGGTCAAATCAAGGCACGCACCTTTCCTGGTCAAGCAAAAGCAACCAAAGAAGTCGAGCTATCATTTCGTGTGTCAGGGCCACTAATAACCCTGCCTATTAATGTGGGTGATAGGGTTTCGAAGGGAGATGTTCTTGCAAAGATTGACCCACGGGACTTTGAAGTATCACTTAATAATATTAGAGGACAATTAAGTAAGTCACAGGCCAATGTAAAACGAGCCCAGTCTGAATACGATCGTGAGCTTCGTATTTTAAAGCAAGATCCTGGAGCAACCAGTCAGGTTGCCGTCGACCGAAAACAAGCTCAACGCGATCAAGCAAGAGCTGATATTTCATCGTTAACAGCATCTGTCGCTGCAGCAAAAGATCAGCTCAGTTATACCGTTTTATATGCACCATTTGATGGTGCGATTGTGAATACCTATGTTGATAATTTCGAATCAGTGAGGGCTGGACAACAAATTGTTCGAATGATTGATGATTCGAAAGTTGAAATGGTCGTTAATATACCCGAGGATTTGATCTCGCTGACGCCTCATGTTGAAAAAGTTTATGTTCGTTTCGATGCATTTCCAGACCATACCTTAGAAGCTATAGTAAAAGAAATATCCTCAGAAGCATCACAGACAACCAGAACATACCCTGTCACATTGATAATGGAACAACCCAAAGATGTCAAAGTGTTGCCAGGCATGGCAGGTAAAACTATAGGCGTCGATATGGCTGCAACAGCTGACTTGGCGAAAGGGGGGCTTAATATTCCGGTCGCTGCGCTGTATACCATCCCTAATAGTCAGGATTCCTATGTTTGGGTCATTGATGAGACAAATAGTGTGGTGGTTCAACGTCTCGTAGCAGTGGGTAATTTGACTGACCATGGCATTTTAATAGAGTCAGGGCTTGAGGCAGGAGAATGGATTGCTACCGCTGGAGTGAACTATCTTCGTCAAGGACAGCAGATCAGAATCCTGCAGGATGATGAGGAATAAGTCATGAGCCTGACACGAGTTGCCATAGAAAATAGAACAGTCACTTATTTCGCAGCCTTTCTGGTGTTTATTGCCGGCATTGCAGGCTTCTTGAGTTTAGGCCAGCTTGAAGACCCCGATTTTACTGTTAAAACAGCTGTTATTTCGACGATATATCACGGTGCTGATCCACAGGAAGTTGAGCTTGAGGTGACGGATAAGATTGAACTGGCTATTCAGGAAATGAAACAGGTTAAGACCTTACGTTCATTATCAAAGGCAGGATTATCCATTATTTTTATTGATATTGAACCTAGTTTTTCATCTGCGGATATGCCACAAATTTGGGATGAACTACGACGTAAAGTACGGAATGTAGAGTCCTCACTGCCACCAGGTGTTCAACGGCCCACTATTTCTGACGATTTTGGTGATGTTTATGGCCATTTATTAGCCGTCACTGGTGATGGTTATAGTTATGCTGAAATGGAAGACTACACAAAGGAAATCAAAAAAGAATTAAGTCTGGTAGAAGGGGTAGCACGAGTTGATATCTGGGGTGCTCAGAAAAAAATTGCTTACCTTGATATTTCTCAAACACAACTCAGTCAATTAGGGATCACAGACTCAACAATTCAAGCAACGCTACAACAGCAAAATTTGGTCGTGGATGCAGGGAGCCTTGATCTTCAAGATAAACGTTTGCGAATAGCACCTTCAGGTGCATTTAAATCAGTAGAAGATATTGCTGATTTACCTATTCAACCTACTTTATTAGATAGCCTAAATTCACAAGGTCTGAGTAATACCATGGGTAGCTCATCTGAACTCATTCGCATTAGAGATGTGGGTACGGTCACTATGGGCTATCAAGAACCAGCCATTAAACAGATGCGTGTTAATGGTGAGCCTGGAATTACACTGGCTGTAACCAATGTACCAGGCGTGAATATTGTTGATATGGGTAAAGCTGTTGCTGCTCGATTGAAAGCTTTAAATGAAAACCTTCCAGTGGGCATTGAGGTACATCGAATTCATTGGCAGGCTGATGTCGTTGATGATGCTGTGAGTAACTTTCTAATCAGCTTTCTAGAAGCGGTTTTGATTGTCTTAGTTGTATTGACGATCGGTATGGGGTGGCGATTATCGTTGATTATTGGCATTGCATTAATTGCAACTATCTTAGGTAGCTTTATGTTGATGGCTGTTCTAGGTATCGACTTGCAGAGGATGTCACTGGGTGCCTTAATTATCGCCTTAGGCATGATGGTAGATAATGCCATTGTGGTCGCTGATGGTATTGCGGTTCGCCTCAAAAAAGGAATGGATAGAGTTGAAGCGGCAGTTGAAGCAGCAACCTTACCCTCTATGCCCTTATTAGGTGCGACGATAGTTGCGGTGATGGCATTTTACCCAATCTATTCTTCTAATGAGAATGCAGGTGAATACTGTGCCACCTTGTTTAGTGTTGTTGCCATATCACTATTGGTGAGTTGGATCATTTCTGTCACCTTAACGCCTTTACAGTGTGTCGACATGCTAAAAGTAGAACAACAGGATTCTGAAACTGATATGTATGGCAGTGGTTTTTTCAAAGTATTTCGTAATATCCTGGAAAAAGCCTTACATCGTCGCTGGTTTACCATGAGTATTATGGTGACTTTATTAGTCGCATCGGTAATCGGGTTTGGACAAGTAAAACAATTATTCTTTCCAGACTCTTCAATGAACAAATTTATGGTTGATTATTGGGCACCTGAAGGCACAAGGACACAGACAGTGTCGACCAACCTTATCAGCTTAGAAAACAAGTTACTTAACGATGAGCGTGTAGCTAATGTATCCACATTTATAGGTGCTGGCCCACCACGTTTTTATTTACCTGTTGAGTCAGAACAGCCTAATAGTTCATATGGGCAACTGATTATTAATGTAAAAGATTATCGGGAAATTGATGGCCTCATCAGTGAATTGGTGCCTTGGCTTTCTGAAAATTATCCTGAAGCACAAGCACCCATTAGAAAATTTGGTGTAGGTCCTAGTAACACCTGGAAATTTGAACTGAGAATCAGTGGGCCGAATAATGCTGATCCAGGTGTGTTACGTTCATTAGCCCAACAATTGACAGATATTCTAGCAGCAGCACCTTTAGCTGATATGTATCAAACAGACTGGCGCCAACGTGTTCCTAAAGTTGTGCCTGCTTATAATCAAGAACGTGGTCGATGGGCGGGGATCTGGCGGGAAGATATTGCCAATGCGACCAAACGTGCTTTTGATGGTCGTGTTGTTGGTACTTTCAGGCAAGATGATGATTTGATACCTATTGTATTAAGACAGATAGCTGAAGAAAGGAGAAATATAGGCGCGCTTGATGTATTGCAAGTCCAACCTGCTGGTTCGACCTATACTGTTCCATTATCCCAAGTGACCGACGGTGTGCTAACTGAGTGGAATGATCCGATCGTTAGAAGACGTGATCGTCGAAGGACTATTACTGTTCAGGCTAATCCTATTGCGGGTGTGACGCTAGCAGAGTTGAGAAGCTCCGTGCTTGATCAAGTCGAATCTATATCCTTGCCACCAGGCTATAGCATGGAATGGGGTGGTGAGTATGAAAGTTCAAAAGACTCACAAGCATCATTAATCCCAGGTGTTATTCCGGCTTTGGCTATTATAGCTTTAATCATTGTTACTTTATTCAACGCCCTTAAACCGCCTTTAATCATTGCATTAACGATACCTTTTGCCGTTATCGGCATTTCAACGGGCTTGTTGGTGACAGGGGCACCATTTGGTTTTGTCGCTTTATTAGCTGCCATGAGCCTAGTGGGCATGATGATAAAAAATGCCATTGTTTTACTCGACGAAGTTAATCTCAATTTGGCAAAAGGACAAGAGCCTTATGATGCGGTTATTGGTGCTGCCTTATCGCGTGTTAGTCCTGTTGTATTAGCCGCCGCTACGACCGTTTTGGGGGTCATTCCATTATTACAAGATGTGTTCTGGATTGGGCTAGCCGTTGTCATTATGGCTGGTCTGTCATTTGGTACTGTCCTAACCATGATTGTGGTACCGGTGCTGTATGTGATTTTGTACAAAATAAAGTCACCAGCAATAACGACGACGGAATAACCAGGGGTTGGTATTAGATAATGTGATTTAACTATCAGCAATAGAGGAGCAAGTAACGACAGTGTTAGGTTACGTCAGAAATTACAATTTTTTTGTGCTGCTCATTGGCTTACTACTATTTTTAGTGCTGACACCAATAGTTCAAAGTTCTGCTGCGGGTTCAATTCGACTGTTTATTTTATGGGCTCTGTGTTTGACCCTGTTTGTGCAAGTGTGGAGCATGATAGATGATGCTCGCCTATTTAAGCTGGGGATGTCGCTTACTATCTTGTCATTCTTGTTAACAACGATAAACCAGCTATTCCATATGGATCTTCTCAAGCTGATATCACTAGCCATATTTATGATCTTCTTTGGCTTGGCAACCCTGATCGCTGCAAGGGAAGTGTTTTCTAAAAATATCATCACATTCAATACTTTTGCAGGCGCGTTTTGCCTGTATTTATTACTAGGAATGATTTGGTCGATTGCCTATATGATTATTTACCAATTACAACCGATGTCATTTAGAGGGCTTGATAGAGTGATAGGAAGTGGCGAATTGGAATTTATTTACTTTAGCTATGTCACGCTGACTTCGTTAGGTTACGGAGATATAGTGGCATTTACACCGATAGCACGAACATTAGCCTATCTAGAGGTGCTGGTGGGTCAATTTTATATGGCGATATTAGTCGGTACATTGGTTGGCAAATATATTACTAATCGAGAGTAGTGGAATGAAAAATCTAATACGCCATTACCTACTCTTATTAATCTCTATTACCACAAGTTATTTATTTAATATTGCAGCTTATGCAGGTGATTATATTGACGATATTATTGTATCGCCAAAAACTGTAGAGGAAATTGAAGATCCTCTTGAATACGGGCTAAAACCCGAAGAGAAACCTGAGGTTAAATATAAAAAAGGGCTGGAGGAATTACCTGAGTTTCTGCGGGACTCTTCCATTACAACACATTTTCGTTCTTATGGTTTCTCTCGTGATAACGAAAGCGATTCCGATCCAGATGCGTTCGCTATTGGTGGAGAGCTTCGATTCTTTTCCGGTTTATTAAAGAATACTTTCCGTATCGGTGCAAGCTATTACCTATCCCATGGCATTCATGAGGATGAAGGTGAAAAAACACAATTACTGAATTCCAGAGGAGGAGGTATCAATAAGCTTGGCGAATTGTACTTGGCAGCTACAGTTGATGAATACTCAGCCCGTCTATATAGACAGTCTTTCAGCCTACCGTACCTTAATAAACAAGATAGTAGAATGGTGCCAAATACCCACGAAGCCTACATCATACAATACGATGGGGAACAGTTCGATTCTATTGCGGGACATGTCACTCAAATAAAAAAGCGTAATGCACAAAGATTTACAAGTATGGCAGAAGCTGCGGGCGCAACAAATAGCAGTAAAGGTACATTTATGGCGGGGGCTAGATACAATCTCAATAGTGATATAAATATCGGTGCAATTAATTATTTTACAGATGATGTATTTAATATTTTTTATTCAGAATTCAATTATTCAAACAAGTTAACCAAAGAAATCTCGATGAAAATAACTGGCCAGTTTACGCATCAAAAAAGTGTTGGCGATACACTGATTGGAGAATTCGACACCAATCACTATGGCCTTCAGCTGAAAGCCAGTTACCAGCACGCGATATTAACTTTAGCAGCCACAAATACAGGCAGCGGTGCAGAAATTATTAGCCCGTTTGGTGGTCGTCCTGGGTTCTTATCTTTAATGCTCTCGGATTTTGATCGTGCCAATGAACAAGGGGTATTAGCAGGACTCTCTTATGATTTTTCCAAATGGGGTTTGCCAGGGCTAAGCAGCTTCGCAAAGTTTGCCTGGGGGAAAAACGCAAAAGAGGCATCCTCCGGACAAAACCTACCAGACCTAAACGAATACAACCTGACTATCGACTACAAACCGGCGCGTAGTTGGTTAAATGGGTTGTGGTTACGCCTAAGACATGCTCGCTCCGATTTTGAGGGCGGTTCGTATACAAAGGATACGAGAGTTATTCTCAATTATGAATTCCCACTGTATTAATGCTATTTGAGATTATAAACCAGTGTTTTCAAACAAAATTAAGACTACACTTGTTTAGGGAAAACTAAATCAGTTTTTTTGCAAGAGTTTAGAATGATTTTATTAAATTTAAAAAGGCTTTGTTATTGATTAATTAAAAATAAGATAGCGAGATTAATTATGGAAGAGCTACAGATATTCACGCGTATTATTGAAGTTCTACGCCTCCAGCCAGTGTTGACCTTATTCCTGATTTTGGGCATGGGCTACCTGATTGGCGGCATAAAAATTGGCAGTTTTTCTCTCGGTCCGGTGGCCGGTGTATTATTCGCCGGGATTTTCCTGGGTCATTATGATTTTCGTATGTCCCCTGGTGCACAGGCAGTAGGTTTTGCACTATTTATTTTCTCGGTAGGTTATCAAGCAGGACCTAGGTTTTTTGATGTACTCAGAAAAGATGGCTTAAAGTATTTCGCTCTTGCAATTGTTATCGCTGGCACTGGTTTTACTATTGCTGTCATTGCAACAAACATACTGTCTCTTGCACCAGGTACTTCTGCTGGTCTACTTTCAGGCGGATTAACTAGTTCACCGACACTTGCTGCCGCACAGGAAGCGCTTCGGGCTGGACAAGTCACACCGCCTCCGGGAGTGACAGCTGATGCCATGATTGGCAATGTTGCCACTGGCTATGCCATTACTTATATCTTTGGCTTAGCGGGCTTAATTGCCATGATTAAGCTATTACCACAAATTTTGGGAATTGACCTTGAGAAAGAGGCCAAAGCCTTGGAAGCGAAAGATGAATCGGCAATATCATCACAGCAATCGAATGTGTCGGCACGTATGTACCGAGTCACTAATGAAGACTTCACAAAAATACCTGCCAAGCAATTACGAGAACAATACTGGGATAAAACCTCGGTCGTTAAGCTTAGGAGAAATGGTGAGATCATTAATTTAGGTCCCGAAGATTATCTACAAATAGGCGATGAATTAGGCATCCTGGCACCGATTGATTTTTTTACAAAAACAGTTTCACAAGTTGGTGAGGAAGTATCCCCAGATGTAAATGCTGAAAAACATACCGAAACTGCAAGAATTGTTGTGGTCAATAAAAATGCTGTGGGCAAATCTCTCGCCGAATTACAAATCGCAAAAAGATTTACTGTATTACTTACTGGTGTTTCACGCATGGGTATAAAGTTACCTCTTACTACTGATTTCAAGCTAGGAAAAGGTGATGTGATTGACGTAGTAGGAATGGTTGAAAACGTTGACTTCTTGGGTGAAGAAATCGGACATGTAGAGCGGGATATTGAAGAAACCGATATGGTTACATTTGCTTTTGGTATCGCCATCGGTGTGGTGGTCGGATTGCTCACCATTACAGTCGGTAGCCTATCAATAGGGCTAGGTTCTGCTGGTGGTTTACTCGCATCTGGACTTACTATCGGTTACTTACGCAGTATTCATCCAACCTTTGGCCGTCTACCAAGTGCAGCACGCTGGATACTGATGGAGTTCGGATTATTATTATTTATGGCAGGCGTCGGACTACGTGCAGGTGGAGACATTTTAGAAACGCTAGCGGAAACAGGTCCTACTTTGGTTTTGGCTGGAATAACCGTAACAATTATCCCCATTTTTGTGGGCTACTTTTTTGGTAGAAAAGTGTTAAAAATTCATCCGGTTTTGTTATTCGGTGGCATTACGGGTTCCATGACTAGCGGCGCATCACTTAGTGTTGTAACTAAAGCGGCAAATAGTTCCATCCCTTCACTGGGTTATACTGGCGCCTATGCATTTGCTAATGTTTTACTGACCGTAGCAGGCAGTATTATCTTGTTATTCTAGCCAGCGTTACATCATGAACAAGACATGTGCATAGAAACAAGGCTGCGGGATTGCTGTCCAGAGTGGAAAACAGCTTAGCTAAGAAGGGAGTTAAACATGGTAATGAAGCATTATTTTAAATTTCTACTCCTCCTTATATTGTGGTGTAGCAGCAGTATAGCCATTACTGGCTGCACGACACTCCAGCCAGAAAAAGAACGTGATATTTCTTTAGCATTTTCGCAGCCGTTACATACGACTCTAGGGAAAGCAGCTGCTAGTGCTATACCTGCTGATTCGATTAAATCAGGCTTTCTAGTTTTAAATACAGGACATGATGCTTTTCTAAAACGTTTTGCATTGCTTGATGCAGCAGAACGAGCTATCGATTTGCAATATTACATTTGGAATAGTGATAAGTCTGGACGAGTATTAGCACAGCAGGTTTTACTTGTTGCCGACAGAGGTGTCCATATTCGTTTATTACTGGATGATTTTAATATTGGTGATCGTGATGAATTATTACTTGTTATGGATGCCCACCCTAATATTGAGATACGTGTTTACAACCCAAATGCGGCTAGAAAAGGTCCAGTGAGAAAGGTGTTGGGGCTTATTGGTGACTTTGGGCGTCTTAATCAAAGGATGCACAATAAGTCATTTATAGTTGATGGTAGTGTTGCCATTGTTGGAGGGCGAAATATTGGTGATGACTATTTTGACCTGAATGATGAATTGAATTTCCGTGATAGAGACCTGCTAGCTGTTGGCCCTATTGTTATTGATATTGCTAAAAGTTTTGATGCCTATTGGAATCATGAACGGGCTTTTTCTATAACAAATATTATTAATGGTTCATCAGTTGATAGCACAGAAATTTTGACTTTGAGAAAAAGCCTTGAGAACAAGGTACAACAGGATGATCTTCATTATATGGAATCGGCTGCTAATTTTTCAGCTGACGTTAGTTTTAACTCGTGGCTGAGTGACATGATCTGGGCACCTGCTGAGCTGGTTTATGATCAGACTTTAGCAATTGATGACAACAGTCACACTACGCGAAAACGTGTTGCCAATGTATTAAGGGAAATAGCAAAAAACACCACGAGGGAGCTGCTTATTGAATCTGCATATTTGGTGCCTAGTGACGAGGGTATAGCTTTACTCAAAGAGCTTACAGAAAGCGGTGTAAAAGTAAAAGCACTGACAAATTCACTAGCATCTAACGACTTAACAACCAACCATTCTGGTTATGCACGCCGACGTATAGCGTTGCTTAAAAATGGTGCTGAATTGTTTGAGCTTAGACATGATGCAAAGTCCTGTCATTATTTGGTTGTGGGTACTGAACGTTGTAGTGAGAACACATTATTTGGCTTGCATGCTAAATCAATAGTATTTGATCGAAAGGCAGTATTCGTAGGCTCGTTTAATCTTAATCAGCGCTCTATATACCTAAATAGCGAATTGGCATTGATAGTTTATAGTCCTGAGTTAGCTGAAATAATAGCCGGCGATATTGAACAAAACCTGTTACCAGAAAATAGTTGGCAGGTCAGACTTGATGATAACAATGACTTAGTGTGGAAAGGGAACATCGGTGACAAAGAAACATATTACAGTCATGAGCCTGAAACAGGGTTTTGGCGACGTCTTAATTCTGGCTTTTTTTCCGTATTTCCAATCGAAAAGTATTTGTGAACACCAAACTTAAAGGCATACACTATTGTGAGGAAATTCAATAAGTTTCAGATGAAAAGGGTTAACATAGGTAACTAGGTGATTGTTATCTAGATTGGACCGCTTCTCTCGAAGCTAAGGGTTACAACGTGAAGTAATTTTATTATTTATAAGGAATAAGTTATGAATATTTGCAAATTAAGGAACGTTATTTTAATAGTCGCTCTATCTTTCTTAGGCGTTCAACCCGTTTGGTCTGAAAGTACAGTGCCAGGTCATAGTGCTTTTATTGATGCCAAAGTAGAGCTGAGTCCTATTTCTGATAAGCCTGGCGCCTATCGATATTTAAAACCAGAATTAGATTTAAAAAAATATAATAATATTCTGATTGAGCCTGTTGAGGTTTGGCTTCATCCAGATTCAGAATATAAAGGTATTCAACCCGATACACTTAAAGCTATGGCTGATGGCTTTATGCAAACTTTAGTCGATGAATTAGAGCCAGAATATACCGTGGTTGGGAATGTTGGGCCTAATACATTGGTTGTTAGACTCGCTATTACGGGGTTGAAAACCAAAAAGGAAAAGCGCAGTTTGTTAGGGTATGTACCTGTAGCGCTTGTTGTGAGTGCACTTAATACCAATGCCTTGAAACGAGTATCACTTATTGATGCCGGTATCGAAGCTGAAATATTAGATTCGATTACTGGTGAAACATTGGCGGTGTTAGTCGATACCGGAGTAACCGTACCTAAATCGGAAAGCAAGAAAGGTAAGTTATCATGGAAAGATATTGACATGAGCTTACAATTCTACGCCAAACGATTT
The DNA here is from genome assembly GCA_905479075.1 of uncultured Gammaproteobacteria bacterium. Taxonomy (GTDB): domain Bacteria; phylum Pseudomonadota; class Gammaproteobacteria; order Nitrosococcales; family Methylophagaceae. The sequence goes on from CAJQLA010000001.1 coordinate 61,656, forward strand.
AAAGCTCAGCTTGATGCGGGTAAGTAAAAACTACTTTCAACCAGTAGTGTGGATGCCATTAAGTCAAAGGATTATTTCATGAAAAGGTTCGTCTTGTTATTACTCCTTCTGACACCTTTTACGGCCATCACTTCGTCGGCAGTAATGGCTGAGGAAGTCGAAAAGCAACGGCCTAAGGTTGGCTTGGCACTTAGTGGTGGTGGTGCCCGAGGTGCAGCCCATATTGGGGTTATCAAGGTGCTGGAAGAACTTCAGATACCCATTGATTATATCGCTGGCACTAGTATGGGAGCTGTAATTGGTGGCCTTTATGCCTCAGGGATGACGAGTGATGAGGTCGAGGAACAGCTATCTTTAATAGATTGGAATGATGTTTTTAGTGATAAACCTTTAAGGCCTGATCGATCGCAGCGGCGTAAAGACGACGATATTTTATATCTGGTTAAAGGGAAAGCTGGCATCAGTGATGATGGGGTTAAGCTCCCTACAGCTGTAGTACAAGGTCAGAAATTTGACTTGATTCTAAAAGCATTGACCTTACCGGTATCAAACGTTAACGATTTTGATTTGCTACCGATTCCATATCGTGCTGTTGCGATGGATATAACAACAGGCGAAGAAGTAGTTCTTAGTACGGGTGATTTATCAATTGCTATGCATGCCAGTATGGCTATTCCAGGCGCATTTTCACCTGTAAAACTGAACAGCAAACTACTAGTAGATGGTGGCGCGGCAAATAATCTACCTATTTCAGTGGTGAGAGAAATGGGTGCAGATATTGTTATTGCCATTGATATCAGTACACCGTTACTTAAGCAGGAAGACCTTGGAGGCGCTTTAGCTGTCATTGATCAATTAACAGGAATTTTGACTCGTAGAAATGTAGAAACACAGATCAAGACCTTATCTGATCGAGATGTACTAATTGTTCCAGAGCTTGGCTCTATTGCAACAATGGACTTTGAGCAAGTTGATGAGGCCGTTGTTGTAGGGCGGGCTGCAGGAATGGCAGCTAAGCAACAGTTAGTGCAACTATCCGTTAATCGACAGGCTTACCTGCAATATCAACAATCGCAGAGTAGGAAAGATCTCGAGCAACAGGTTATCGAGTTTGTGCGCTTTGACAATGATTCAAAACTGAGCGAACAGGTCTTAAGAGAGCATCTTAATGTTGAAGCTGGTGATGTACTTAATCTCTATAAAATTGAGTCAGGGATAGCTAATATTTATGGGTTAGATATTTTTGAATCAGTGCGTTATAACCTTGTGAAGAAAGGTGAGGAAACAGGCCTTATTATCCATGCAAAACAAAAATCCTGGGGAACGGACTCATTACAAGCAGGGCTTGAGCTAAGCAGTGATTTGTCGGGACAGTCTTCATTTAACCTTGGTTTTGCATACACTAAACAACCTTTTAATGAATTAAATGGTGAGTGGCGAACAGCATTACAACTTGGCGAAGAGCCTGCAATACTGACAGAGGTATATCAGCCATTGGATCCTGCAGCTAAATATTTCGCAGCAGCAGCGCTATCTTGGGATAACAGAGATATAAGATCGTTTAGTGACTCAAGTGGGAGAGCAGATACCGAATATGAAGTGGCTCGTTGGGGGCTGCGCTTAGCACTAGGACGCAATTTCGGTAAATGGGGAGAGCTGCGATTGGGTTATCGTAGGTTCACTGGTAAAGCAGATCTGGCAGTAGGGGACCCATCGTTCAGGAGTTTTGATTTTGAAGATGGTCAAGCATTTATTAGAGCCAAAATGGATACATTGGATAACCTTAATTTTCCCAGACAAGGTTATTTGAATAGTATCGAGTGGAGTGTGGGAAAAGAAGAACTCGGTGCTGAAAATGATTACCAACAAGTTTTATTGAGTTTATCGGGCGCTAAAAGTTGGGCAGATGGCTCTTTAATAACAAGCCTACGATTGGGTAGTACAGTAGATGGTGATGCTTCAATTAACAACAGATACCGCTTAGGTGGCTTCATGAAGCTGTCTGGTTTAGAACAAAACCAGCTAGCAGGACAGCATATGGGGTTTGCATCTGTTGCTTATCAATATCGTGTGTATCGAAGTCAAGTTTTCCCGGTGTATGCGGGTGGTGCTTTGCAAGTGGGTAACACTTGGGAGGAGCGCAGTGATATCAGCTTACATGATGTCCGAGGTAGTACTTCATTATTTTTGGGGGCTGACACCCCCATAGGTCCACTCTACTTAGGTTATGGTTATACCGAGGGTGGTAATGATGCTGTCTACCTATTCTTGGGGCAACCATTTTTTTAGAGTGTTAATGAACTTTTATTTTTAGTCCCTTGGAGGTTATATGACAATTAAATGGTCTAACGATGACAATATAATTGTGATTCGCGTATCAGGTGTTCTAACTAAACCTGAATTTGATGCTTGTCAGTTGGAAATAGAGCCAACCATTCAGAAGGGCCAGACTAAAATGCTGATATTGGTAACGGATTTTCAGGGATGGGGCAGTGCTGTTGATGATTGGGCAGATCTTTCTTTCCAAGAACGAAATGATCCCTTTATTCGAAAAATTGCGATTGTAGTCGATAAAAAATGGCGTGACTTGGCGACTATGTTTGCTGGACAAGGCTTAAGGCCTTTCCCCATAGAATATTTCGCCTCCAACCAGGAAGAGTTTGCGCGTGCGTGGCTTGAATAATGTATTAGCCTATTAATACTGGCTAAGAAGGTTATTAATGTTGAATTATTCTAAATTGTTATTTTTGTTTTTATCACTAGCCATTTTTGGTCTTGGAGGATGCTCGACTACATCGGTTAAAAAAGAGCTGACCTTTAATGCTTTGATTTTGGATAATAAATCGGGGTTAACATTAGAGCATGTAAGGATTGAAGCAAGGCAAACGAGAGCTTTTGCATCTTGTGGAACTATCCTTAGCGGTACGTCATGCTCGACTACCTTTAGAGTGAAAGTTTATCAAGGGAACACTGTTTATATATCATGGCAATCACATGGAAAAAAACAGGTTATTGGTCCATTGTATATTGAGCCTCCCGAAACAAGGCAGTATGACGCTCCTGCCCGCATTATGATCAGTTTTATGTCGGAGCATGATGTCTCTGCAAAATTCATCTATTAAGATAGTTTTCTTTGGTAATCCCTTCAAATGTCAATGACGGGTTTATCTAATTTAGACATTCTGCTTTATGTAAATCAATAGCAGCTGAACGCCGCTGAGGCTTTCCTTTCAGGTTCTCAATATTTTGAAACAATTGACGACAGCGCTCTGACGTTCGTGAAATTACCTTTTTACTGGTTACTGCACCTTGAGGTAGAGAAGCTTTATGTACGATGGATTGCGGCTGTTCAGTTGCGTTGTTTAGTTTAACTGTGGTGGTTTTACGCATACTTTCTTCAAACCATTTATTATCTTGCTTGCATAAATTAACTAGCGTGGTACTGGAGGTGTTTTCAGCAATATTAATAAATTGGGTATTTCGGCAAAGCATGCCATTTATTGTGTTTGTGGACAAAGCTGTGATATTGCCAGAATGGCCCGTTTCACTATTTAGCCATTCCTGAGTATCACCATCAGCGTCTTCGTTGAGTACTTTTCTAGCATGGGCTTTCATGGTGTCCCAATCACTATCACTGAACAGTGTTAATGCTGATTCTTCAGGCATATTTAAATTCAAGTCCATAGCTTTTACTGGAAGAGAAGACAGCATGATCAGGCCGGTGGTCAAAGTGATAGTCATTACATTTTGACTCATGGTTGTTCTCCTTTTTAGTTTATATATTGAATATTTTCTATAGTGAGTCAACTTACGTAAAAAAGCAAAGAAATGTATCGTGTATGAAGTGCCCTAAGAGCAGTTAAAACATGTGGAGTACTTAATATATCATTGAGAGACTTTATTCAAATATCGTCTGCAAGCTAGACATTAATCATATTGTATTATTAACCGAAACGGCTTCTAGTCAGAACTTGGTGGAATTGCCTACCTGTTAGGTTTCGCGTTAAACGAGTGATCGCTTTTGGCGGCACATTAGCGACATCCTTTTCAAAGGGCGGCGTTCAACCCAAAGTAGACACACTAGACGCAGTAAATAAATAATGGTGCGTCCAGTATTTTTATTACGTATTCAGGCGGTAATAATTTTATTTAACACTTTCCTTTTGATATAGAGTAATAGAGTGGGGCAGGCATAAACATGGATCACAAACTGACCCATTAAATAGCTTTCATGACATTAAGTTTATTCACTCTTTTTACTATTCATAAACTTCTACTCATCAAATGTATTTCTTAAAAATATTACTAAAGCCTTCACCTTTAGTGTTCAGACTCTTAATTTCCATGCATTAAGGAGATTAATTCTCATCTAATCTCATTCGCTTGGCCAGAAATCTCATTTTGTTTGTCCTTTTGCGTTTCTGTTCATGATCGTGCTTCTTCACCCATTTACATATATTCGCATAATATATATTATGTTAAATGGAATGTTAACATGTAAGTTCCTTTCAGGTAGTGTGTCCTTACTAACATTATTAACGCTTCTATCCTATTAATCTTCAAATTTTAAAATCTGACTGCATTAGCACTGTCAAGATTGCCTTATTGTAAGATTCAACATTTGAAATATTAAGGTGATTTGTGAATCTAAAAAGCCCAGAAAAATGTGATTACTTATTGATCACTGTCTTAAGTGAACCAAGAAAATCGCCTGGCAATGGGAAAACAATGGTCGATGATTTGTCTCCAGCAATTTCTGTTAGTGTTTGCAAATAACGTAACTGAATTGCTTGAGGTTGTTTTGATAATATCTCTGCTGCTGCAAGTAATTTTTCAGATGCTTGCAACTCACCTTCAGCATGAATAATTTTAGCTCGTCGTTCTCGTTCTGCTTCTGCTTGTTTTGCTATAGCCCGAATCATACTTTCATCTAAGTCAACATGCTTTATTTCGACATTTGCAACCTTAATTCCCCAAGCATCAGTCTGAGTATCTAGTAAAGTTTGTATATCGATATTCAATTTGTCTCGTTCAGCGAGCATTTCATCCAATTCATGTTGTCCTAGAACTGAACGTAATGTGGTCTGTGATAATTGACTAATGGCATCGTAAAAACGCTCTACTTGGATTATTGCTCTTTCTGGATCAATGACACGGAAATAGACAACGGCATTTACTTTCACTGATACATTATCTTTAGATATTACATCCTGTGTCGGTACATCCATTACAATCGTTCTTAAATCGACCCTAACCATTTGTTGGATAAAGGGGACGATGATGATAAATCCCGGGCCTTTTACGCTGTAAAATCGACCAAGTAGAAAAACCACACCACGTTCATATTCACGTAAAATTCGTATTGCACTAAAAACTAAAGCTAATGTCGCCAGTGCTAGTATTGAAATAAATGATAATGTCATGACAGCCTCTCCTTTTATTTGTCAGGCCTTACTTTTACAATCAGTCCATCTATATCCTCTACCCTGCCTCGATCACCTTTTTTCATTGGTGATATTGCAGTCGCCATCCATAATTCACTGTGCACACGTACCCTTCCTGTGGTTTCAAAATCATCAATGGCTTCACATTCAGAACCAACCATTTGTTCATGTCCTGAAACAATTGGATTACGCCTAGCTTTAAACACAAGACCCAATGCTAATATGAAAAATGCGGCAGTTGATATTGTAAAACCAGCAATAACACCAATATCAATGCCGTACCCCGGCAGATCTGTATCAATCAATATTAATGAACCAGTAGCAAAACTGATGACGCCACCAATGCCAAGCACACCAAAGCTTGGCTGAAAGGCTTCTGCCACCATTAATGCTATCCCTAAGAGTATTAAGGCTAGACCTGCATAATTGATAGGTAATACTTGAAATGAAAACAAAGCTAAAAGTAAACAAATGGCGCCTACCGTTCCTGGTACTATTGCACCTGGGTTAGCGAATTCAAATATCAAACCATAGATCCCAATCAACATTAAAATATAGGCAATATTAGGATTTGTTAATGTTTGCAAAACACTATTTCGCCAATCAGGTAATAGCTCATGTACGCTAAGTCCAACTGTTTCTAAAACTACTGGCGTGCCAAGGACTTCCACAGTTAGCCCATTCAGTTGTTTAAATAAATCTGCCTGACTTGTTGCGACAATATCAATAACATTTTCTTTTAATGCTTCTTCTGCAGATAAACTGGCTGCCTCTATAACTGCTTTTTTTGCCCATTTTTCATTTCGACCATGCATCTTAGCTAAACTTTCTATGTACGCTACAGCATCATTTATTATCTTTTTACTTGAGGCATCATCATTTTTCATTGCCTTTGTTTGTGGATGAGTCGTTTTATCCGCCGCCTTTTCTGAGTCTTCACCTTTATGTTTATTAGTTTCATCTGGCGTCGTACCTGGCATTGGTATTAGTTGAATAGGTGTGGCTGCCCCAAGATTTGTACCTGGAGACATCGCAGCTATATGACTGGCATAGAGAATATAGGTGCCAGCACTTGCTGCACGAGAACCACCTGGCGCCACATATGTCACTACAGGTATGGGAGATGTAATGATTTTTTTGATGATTTTACGCATCGATAAGTCTAGACCACCTGGTGTGTCCATTCTTAATAAGATGAACGCTGCGCTTGCCCTATTGGCTTTATCCATTGAACGCTCAAAATAATCGACCGTAGCAGGACCAATTACACCATTAATTTCTAATAGATAGACTTGTTTATTCGGGTTGTTTTCAGCAGATAAAGATACTGGCAGAACTGCCAAACAAAGCAATGTTAATACGATGAGTAACTTCTTCATAATGAGTACTCCAACAGTATTTATGTAAATACCTTTTGTTATGTATCGCTAGCTTTAAACTTCCAATATTGCCTTTATTATTAATAGCTTATATTATCTATGGGATACTGCTGCAACAACATTTAGCCATTCATCTTGTATTTTATTATTGAGTATTTCTATATCAGCCTTGTCCTTTATACTGGGCACTATCTGTAAGATCATATTCAAACCAATTAACATGTAGTTAGCTGTTGACATCAACAAAGAGTGAATGCCATCAGTTTTGATATCGTAGGCCTTAATGCCTTCAATCGCATCAGTGGTTGGATTGATGATTAAATCGGCTTCTAATGAATGGACTGTAGAATGAGTCGATTCGCTAAGTAAAGCATAAAGCGTTCGGTACTCGTTTAGCATGCCTGCTAAATCAGCTTTGATAAAGACTTTAAAGTCATGTCTATCAACATCTTCAGAGCTTGCAATTATTTTCTCTAATTCTTCAATCTCTTCGTCTGAATAAGTATCAAGTGTTTCCTGCTGCTCTCTAAGAGCTTTTAAAAATGCCAGCCTTTCATTGCTGTCACCCAAGATCAACACATCGAAAAACTCGTGATGATGATGGAAAGCAGCTAAATCGAATAAGGTTTCAAGAAGTGATCGTAAGATGATTTCAACCTGATGAACCATACCACGTCGAGCCAAAATAAGAGCGGCTTGATAGTGTGATAACATCCGCTGAAAATACAGCATGGCATAAACTTCTTTTCTGTCGTCAGGGTGAATGACGATATGGTTGAGTACTGTTTGTGCTGCTCGGTTCAGGTTCTCACAGATCTTGTAACAGTCAGAAGAGCTAATTTGCTGCAATGCAGGGTTTGTTAGATATTCGCTGGATAGAAAGCCAATATCATTAAATGAGGTTTTATTCATGTTCATGATGCGTCTCCCAATAGTGAGACTTCTATATCTTTTATTCTACTCCTCTTTCAGCGACAGATAAAACAGGTACTTTTATGGGCAACAACACGCTAAGTGCTGATCTCCATAGACCTCATCAATTCTTCCTACAGCAGGCCAATATTTGTCATCATGTTGTTGCTGATTAGGAAAAAAAGCCTGTTGCTTAGAGTAAGGAAAAGTCTAATTCTCAATCAGGAAGTTGTGAGTATGAGGTGCATTCCTTATGTCTCCGAGTCGTCAACTCGCTGCTTTTTAAATTCTCCAGCATCATCAGTTTAACCAAATTACTTAAGCTTGGATAGCTTAGTTATTTACGGCTATTGATAAGGGCATAAGCATGAAGCTAACCTACAAACAAGTCGAATCCATGAATAGAACTTAACAAATGCCGAGTAAGAAAACTACGAGTATGCATTAGTTTGATTATTACAATGGCGGTCACATCACTGCAGTATTTTGTCAGCAAAAAGAGTGCATGATATTTTCAAAAAAAATTATTGTACTCAGGAATGTTTAAGGTGATTTTTTATATATCTATCAGCAGAAAACGAAAAAACAGGCATTAAGTCCCTTTTTTCCCCTGCGATATAAGTTTCGTTTGATAAGTTGTCTAAGATTACAGGTTGGTTGTGTCTTTTTAGGAAAAACCCCAAAACAATGTGAGGACTATTCATAGTTCTGTTGACGGTGTAAAAAACTTTAAGTTGATTTTCGCTAACGTCACAAGATAACAAGACAAAATATTTTATAATTAACTTCGTTTCATCATCATATTCAAACCTTGTATTAACGAAGTTATTTATGAACGCTATTTTCTGTATAGTTGATTTAAAGGGAGTGCGCTCTAGCTCATTCAATACTTTTTTAGTTGCCTGTACCTGCCATTCTTTGTCAACTTGGACCTTGCTTATATGAAGGCTGCTTATTGTTAACTTTACTAGAATTGCCATTACGCTTACTAGAAAAAGAATTGATAAAAAATACCGATATCTATGGTTTCTTAAGATTTTACCTAAAAGACGGTAGTTATGGGTTAACACATCTACTCTCAGTTTTAAGTGTTTCTAACAATGACATAATCTGGAAAGGCTTAACGAGATAGGCATCTGCATCAACCAAGCCTGCTGCCTTTAAGTTTTCCACCCCCGATAATGCAGACAGTAGAACAACTCTAATATGAGATGACCACTGACTTGATTTGATTAACCGGCATACTTCAAGCCCATCAATAGGGCCTGGCATCATTATGTCAAGCAAGATGACGTCGGGCTTTTTATAAAATACGGTTCCTAATGCTTCTATTCCGTTCTTGCTTTCATAAATCTCATAGTCACTCAAATCTAAGGTTTTTTTTATTAATAACCTAATCTCTGGATCATCATCTGCTATGAGTAGTTTTTTTATCATGTTTCTTACCCTAAATTAGATGTTTAAATTATTGTACTGCCAGTCTCAAACGTAATTGCACACGACACTTCTTGAGTGTGAGCCCCCTTTTCTACTTCACCAATTAGTTCTAATGGGCTAAATGGCTTAACAAGATATGCATCACATATAGCAGATAGTCCCTTTTGGATATCTCTTTCTTGCCCCTTTGCTGAGAGCAAAATCACATACATCCATTTCATTTCAATTGAACTTTTAATTTGTCTGCATACTTCAATTCCATCTGTTTTTCCTGGCATCATCACATCAAGAATAACTATTTGGGGGTACTCTTTTGTTATAACTTGTAGCGCCTCTTCTGCATTTTTTGCCTCATAAACTGCAGCATCTAAATACGATAACGTCATCCGTACAAGTTTCCGCAAATCAGGGTTATCATCAACGATTAAAATTCTTAGCTCATTGCCACTCATTTTCCACCTTCCTCTTTTATCAAGATAGAATTACTAAATGTTGGTAAACAAATTTTTATAGTTGACCCCTCGCCATAAGATGAGTCGATATCTATGCTACCTTTATGCCTAGCAATAATTTCTTTAACAATCGTCATCCCCAAACCTGTGCCAGGGATATTTCCAGATTTTTCTGCGCGGTAGAATCTCTCACCTACCCGTGCCATTTCTTCTTTCGTCATCCCTATACCTTCATCGCGGACAGCAACACAGATTTCAGAGCGACCTACTGTCAGCAATATATTCACGGTAGTACCGTTATCGCTATACTTGATAGCATTGCTTACTACATTAGTTATAGCTTGACCTAACTTCTCTTTATCTCCGTAGATATACGCAGGTTTTTTTACTTCAATATTGTGATTTAGCGTTATTTGTTTTTCTTTCGCCAGAATTGACATATCGGTAGATACGCTAGTCACAACATCTTTTATATCAACCTTATTCATACTATAGAAATCAGTATTATTAGCTTCAATTTTTGCAAGATCCAGTAACTCGTTGAGCAATGTTCTTAAGTTTAGAGATTGCCTATTAATGATATTGAGCAGCTCATCTTGTTCGACCTCGTCATATTTATTTCTGAGTAATAAATCACTAAACCCCAAGATACTTGCTAATGGTGTTCTCAATTCGTGCGCTGCCGTAGACAGAAATTCACTTTTCATCTTATCGACCTTTGTTTCATGAGTAACATCACGTAAAAACCAGACAGATCCAAATGTCGCGTTTTTATTCTTTATAAGTTTCGAAGTAAGACTTAGAGTAACGGGTTGAGGATGGTTTATAGAGAAGCGCAAGTCAGTAACTTCTTCATTGTCTTTTATATTCAATAATTGAGCTTTATTTTCAATACAGTTTTGGACTAAAAGTTGCTTGAAACCAACTAAGTCTATGTCCGTATATTGCTTTCCGTCGTAACCAGTTAACCTAGTAAAAGCTGGGTTAGCAAAAACAATCTGGCTTACGTCGTTTATAACCACATAGGCATCTGGACTCAGGTTGAATATTGTATTGAGTTGACTCTCTTTTTGTTTAGCAGCAAGTTTACTTTTCTTTCTATAGTCGTCTATTTCCGTAATATCTTGTCCTATAAAAATAACAGTTTGGTTATTTTGTTCGTCAACTGAAACTACTGAAACCAATATAGTGAGTTCTCTATTTGTTTTCGATTTGAGTCTTAATTCATACTTTGTGTTTCTAACCTTTTGTAGGAAATGCTCAAAATTGCTAGCCAGTTCCGGTTCTAGGTTTATGATTGAGCTAATATTAATGCCTGTTATTTCTTTTTTATTCCAACCTGTTAAGTCCTCAACCGACCGATTCCACTGGATAATATCCCCTTGAGTATTAACACTAAATATCGGATTGTTTGCCTTTTCTATCAATAATTCATTTTCTTTTCTTACAGCATTATATTTCGCTTCATTTGCTTTTTTAATTGAGATATCTTTGACAATCAGCAACTGTTTTAGCTTGTTTTCAAAGGTGATCGTTTTAGCAATTAGCTCAACTGGGAAAGGTCTACCAGAGTTGTTTAGGCATCGACACTCAATACTTGTTTCTTCTCCAGCCTCGATATATGTTGATAACGTTGCAGGATCTTCTAAATTTACAAGCTCAAAAATATCTTTTCCTATGATCTGGGCCTTCGAATACCCGAAGAGTTCAATTGCAATATCGTTGAAGTCAACTACTTTATAATTATCATAAAATAAAATGGCATCAGTACTTGCCGCCAAAAACTGAGCCATCCTCCTATTGGCTTGATGGAGTTGAGATTCATATTCCTTCTTCAACGAAATATCACGAATAACGGCTATGAAGTTAACTTCATTCTGAAGAACAAGTTTGGAAACACTAATGTCAATATCTAGTGTTTTGCCTAATTTTGTTAAGCCCTGTGCTTCCACAGAGCCGTGGTTAACAAATTTACTTTTTTGGGTTTTGTTGTACCTTTTTATACCGTTATTATGAGCGTCTTTGTATGCATGTGCGCTTAGAGTGGAGCTAGGTGTGCCTACTAGTTCTTCCATTGAGTAACCGAAAATAGTACTAATTTTTTGATTTACTGACTTTATAACGCCATTCACATCACTAACAACAATTCCATCATTAATATTGTCTAAAACTTCAGTTATGTACAATTCATTATTTAATGACTGTCTGGCAGCTTTTTTATAGTCTCCGTTCAGGGCTAAAAGCTTTTTCTTTTCTTCGTTAATAATGGATAGAAGATGTGCAAAGCTGACTAATAGTGGGGTTAAATCTGAAGGTTCATTGCCAAACTTAATTACAGAACTGTGCGTTTTATCTATGGTAAGGGTATTTAGCATCTGTGACCATGCTGCCAAGTAAGTTTCAAACTTGTTCGAAACGAGTTTTGCCATCAATACCAATAGTAAGATAATAACTAAAGTAAAAAGTAATGTATCTCCATAAGATTGTTGTACTTTTGATGTAAGCTCTACCGTTGGCTGAAGTAGACGAAATGTTAAATCCGTTAAATTGATGAACTTAAGATCTACAAATAAATAACTTTGGTTCCAGCTCCCGATTTTTGATAAATCTTCTTGTAAATTTGGTTCAAGAAAAAGTCCAGTTTCGTCAATACTATGCGTCTCATGAATGTCGCTAAGTTTACTAAGGCCACCTAAAGATATAACTTTAGCATCAGGTGATAAAAATAAAATATCGACCTCGGCGTTGTGGTGAGAAAGTGCTTCATTTACTATCTCGTGGATAGCTTCGACAGGGTAAATAGTAAGCACTCTCCTTGAGCGCTCATCCATATCGACTAATGAATAAAAGAATTTGCCATCTACAGAAAAAGATAGCTTATTTTCGGGCTCAGAAAATAACTTCTTAAGTACTTCGTCCTGAATCATTTCTAGTGTATTATCAGAGTGAAACAAGTATTTTTCTACACCGTTTTCTGCATTACCTGCTACGACTACGGGAGTAATAGCATTAACCTCTCTTAACAGTTCATTTCTGTTTTTTGTCTCTTCTTGTCCAGAATCAAAATAAAGTTTTGCAAGATACTTAGCCTCATTAATGTGGTTATTTATGGAGCTAGAAAGGTGGGCTTCAACATAATTACCTGTTTGGCTTATGTATTCTCTTTCCTCTTTTAAAATTGACTCATAATTGGATTTATTGATAGCAATCAATACGACCATTAACGGAATTAATGGGAATATAATTAGTAGGGTTCTTAAAAGCTGACTTAACTGCCAATGCTTGTTAGCACATAGAGCTTGTAATAGTAGAGAGTAATGTTTGTAATTTAGTAGGGCTATATATAGGAGTACCGAAATCACTGTATTTACGACACCGTTGACGGTTTGTTTCAGTGCAATGATCTGTACAACACTAGTTTCTAGGCTCAATACATTTTTGTAACAGAAAAAAACGACAGGAAACCCAACGAATAGCCAAAATAAAATGTCAGCAATCACATAGTCTTTAATTTTTGTTTTATAAACTAAAAAGCCAACAACAAGTGCCTCTAGAAAAAAACTCACTATTGCATAAGGGTGCCCCCACAGATAAAAAGTATAACTACTGATAATAAGCCCGGTTAAGGCGCCAACTTTCCAGCCTAAAAACCTTAAAGCGAGCATCGTAAAGACACTGCCAAAAAGGTAGTCGATACCAAAAAATAGTGTTGGGCTAAAAATATTTCCTAACAAGCCCAAAACAACCATCAAAAAGAAAAATTTTATGCTTACACTCCGAGTTGTTACTTCATTAGTCATAAAATTAGTCTTTGAAGCTCAGCCCATGAAATTGGCATTTTTTGGTTAACTGAGCAAGATCCATAGCATAACGTTCTAACTGTTCCCATTTAGGAGCAGCTATAGAAGCATGAGTCAATTTAGAAACATCTTTTGCATATAGATCTAGTTGTTTCTGACTCAGTTTAGTACTTTCCAACTCACCCGTATCACTTATAGGGATTTGAATAAGAATTAGACTACTTTCGCCTATGCTGGAACAATCGATAAGGCCACCATGCAACCCTATAAAGATATCAACTAAAAACCAATTATCGGGGAACCGATGAAGAGTGGTTGTTTCTTTTTGTTCTTGAGCCGAGTTTAGATCGTTAAATAAAATGATATTTAAAATATTATTACTCTGCTGAAGCTCAACATAGATTCTATTTTCTGATGAGGAACTGGCAATTAAAGTTTGTAAGCAGGACGTTATCGCAAAAGATAATTGATCAATATTGCCTTTAAATTCTAGTTTCGGTGTTAAGGTATTAAACTGAACATCAGGTCCCCACGAACGTTGTCTAACGTTATTTTTAACTGTTTCTATTAGGCCTTTTACACATACCAATTCCCTATCAGACGTTTTATAATTCATTAGATAGTCATAGAATAATGATATTTCCTCAGGGAACTTAATTTTTCGCTCACTACTGTTCGACGCTACACCTTGTTTTAATAATGGTTGTAGGTGAGTTAATAAAAGTTGAACTGGTTGCAAAACTTCTCTAAAAAACAGTTCTTCAGCCGTAATAAAGGTGTCACTGATATCTAAGGTTTCCTGAGCGTATACTAATTTATAATTGCCCATTATATTTGTTACAAGAACCTGAAGTTTTTCAGATAAATATATTTTTATCGGTGTTTCTATATGTTCATCTATAACAGCAGTAACTGCATTAGTTAATAGTTCTGTTCTCAAACCATCATTTAGATTAGCCCCAATAGTTTTTTTAGCCTGTTCATTAACATACAAAGTTGTACCATCTGCATTTAAAATCAAAACACTTGACCCTTCTTGCTTCGATACTTTTACTTCTGCTGACATTCGTTTTACCCTAAAGTAATAGACTTTAACTTTTCAAACGGTACTGGTTTTGGAAACACATGAAACCTAGAATTTAATGGTCCCCTCAACTCTATTTCATCCGCACTTAGTCCTGTTACGATAATAATCTTGGTATTTGCTAGTGCATTTCGTCCTGACAGGGTATCCAACATATGAAAGCCATCGAGGTTGGGCATTTTTAAATCTGTAATAATTACATGTGGGGTCTTTTCACCAATCATTATGAGAGCTTCGTAGCCATCAGCAACACAGGTGGTTTTTATATCCTTACCCCATGATGCTATTTCCATTTCATATAGCTTTTGTAAATCTAAATCGTCTTCTACTATTAAGATATCCAACCTTGGCTGGATTACCTCCCCCTTGGGTAAGGGCATTTCGCTTAGCTTTCCTAGCAGCCGTTTTACTTCATAAGTATGTATTCTCCGATGCCCTCCAGGAGTCTTCAACACCTTAATCAGTCCCATATCCGACCATAACTGTATTGTCCTTGCGCTAACACCAACAATTTTTGCTACGTCCTGTGTCGTATATAATTCTTTAATTTTTTTATCCATACACTCGCTTCTATTCTCCAACTTCTAATACCATTGGGGTTTCCGGTATTTCCGATATTTCCGATATTTCCGATATTTCCGATTTAGCGCATCATACAGTAGAAAATTGGTTTGTCAATAAGATTGCCTTCAGATAGGTATGTTTGAGTTGACCTTACGAGAAAAGACTATGTTCGTGATCTTTATGGTTGAGTACTGTTTGTGCTGCTCGGTCCAGGTTCTCACAGATCTTGTAACAGTCAGAAGAGCTAATTTGCTGCAATGCAGGGTTTGTTAGATATTCGCTGGATAGAAAGCCAATATCATTAAATAAGGTTTTATTCATGTTAATGATGCGTTTCACCAATAGTGAGACTTCTATATTTTTTATTCTATTCCTCTAGATAAAACAGGTACTTTTATGGGCAACAACACGTTAAGTGCCGATCTCCATAGACCTCATCAATTCTTCCTACAGCAGGCCAATATTTGTCATCATGTTGTTGTCGATTAGGGAAAAAAGCCTGTTGCTTAGAGTAAGGAAAAGTCCAATTCTCAATCAGTAACTTGTGAGTATGAGGTGCGTTCCTTAATAAGTTATTTTGTAGGTCTGCCCTTCCTTCTTCTATCTCTTTAATCTCTTTTCTAATACTTATCATGGCATCACAGAAGCGATCTATTTCTTCTTTGTCTTCACTTTCTGTAGGCTCTATCATTAAGGTTTCAGCCACGGGGAATGAAACTGTTGGCGCATGAAAACCATAATCAATCAGTCGCTTAGCGATGTCATTTACAGAGATTTCACAGTTAGATTTAAAGCTGCGACAATCAATAATACATTCATGAGCGACCCAGCCATTTTGACCCGTAAAAAGAATCGGGTAGTGATCTTCTAATCGCTTGGCGATATAGTTAGCATTTAGAACTGCATTTAAGGTTGCTCGTCTGAGACCTGCTGCTCCCATCATTGCAATATAAGCCCAAGAGACTGTTAATATCAAAGCCGATCCCCAAGGTGCTGAAGAAACACTACCGACTGTTCCTTGTTCGCTTTTATATGGGTTTACACCAGACACCACAGAATTCTCAGGTAAATAAGACCTTAAATGCATACCAACCCCTATCGGCCCTACACCAGGACCACCACCACCATGAGGAATACAGAATGTTTTGTGTAAATTTAGGTGTGCTACGTCTGCACCAATTCTTCCCGGTCTGCTCAAACCAACTAATGCATTAAAATTAGCACCATCAAGATAGACTTGTCCGCCAGACTCATGGATAAGCTCACAAATTTCAACAAAGGCTTGTTCGAACACACCATGTGTTGATGGATAGGTAATCATTAATGCTGCCAATGTGTCCTGATAATCCATTACTTTTTGTTTCAAATCTTCCAAACTAACGTTACCGTGCTCATCGCATGCTAATACAACCACTTCCATACCCGCCATAACTGCACTAGCAGGGTTTGTTCCATGCGCTGAGGAGGGAATAAGGCAGATATTACGCTGCCCTTCCCCGCGCATTTCATGGTATTTTTTTATGACTAACAGACCCGTATATTCGCCTTGCGAACCTGCATTAGGTTGAAAAGAAAACGCGTCAAATCCTGTAATATCACATAACATGTTTTCCAGTTCATCAAATAATTGCTGATATCCTAATGCTTGATCGAGTGGTACGAAAGGATGGAGAGCATGAAACTCATAATAAGAAATAGCCTGCATTTCGGTTGCTGAGTTTAACTTCATTGTGCAGGAACCGAGCGGGATCATACTTCTATCTAAGGCAATATCTTTTCGAGCTAACCTTCGCATATAACGCATCATCTTGGTTTCAGAATGGTAGTTGTTAAAAACCTCATGCTGTAAAAAACTATCCTGGCGTAGTAATTCACTCGGAATACATTCTCTAATACGCATATCCAAGGCATTAATATCAGGTAAATCATCGTTGATATTGGCAAATATTCGCCATAGTTTACGAAGTGTTTGTCTATTGGTTGTTTCGTTTAATGAAATGCCCACATTATCTTTGTCGATAATTCTTAGATTAATAGAGACTTCTTGCGCCATATTAGCCATACGTTTTGCACGACCAGGTAAATTAATTGTGAGGGTATCGAAATAGTGCTGTGTATTAATTTCATAGCCTAATTCCACCAAGCCCATAGCTAATATTTGGCTATATCTGTGAACACGATTAGCAATTAATTTTAAGCCTTTCTCACCATGATAACAGGCATAAAAACCCGATATGACCGCTAATAAAACTTGTGATGTACAGATATTACTCGTCGCTTTGTCACGACGAATATGTTGTTCTCTTGTTTGCAAAGCCATTCGGTAAGCGAGATTGCCCTGATTGTCTTTTGACACACCAATAATTCGCCCAGGTATAGATCGTTTATGGGCTTCTTTGCTTGCAAAAAAAGCAGCATGAGGACCACCATAACCCATTGGTACGCCGAAACGTTGTGAATTACCAACGACAATATCGACATCAAATTGTCCTGGTGGCTTTAGTAAGACTAGACTTAAGATATCTGCTGCAACAGTAACAAACGCTGATTTTTCATGGGCAATACTGACCAACTCAGTCAAATCATGCACCTCACCTTTCGATCCTGGATATTGCACCAGCAAAGCAAAGAAGTCCTGTTGTTCAAGATCCAGATAAGGGTCAACTATCAGCACATAAAAACCGAGTGAACGTGCTCTTGTTTGAATAACAGAGATAGTCTGAGGATGACAATCCTTATCCACAAGTACCGTGTTAGATTTGCTTTTAGCCAACCGTTTAGACATAGCAACAGCTTCTGCGGCAGCAGTCGCCTCATCTAATAAAGAAGCATTGGCCAGCTCCATTCCAGTTAAATCAATGACCATCTGTTGAAAAGTTAATAATGCCTCTAAGCGGCCTTGACTAACTTCAGCCTGATAAGGCGTATAAGCTGTATACCAGCCTGGGTTTTCTAGCACATTCCGCTTAATGACATCTGGCATGATGGTATCGTTATAGCCCATGCCAATAAGTGATGTAAAAACTTTATTTCGTTGACGCATTTTCCTTAAATGTTTGATAACAGCACGTTCACTAATCGTTTCTGTCAGCTTTAAAGGCTCTTGTTCTAAAATATTTTCGGGGAAAACTTCTGTAATTAACTCCTCTATTTTATCTAGCCCTAAAGCCACTAGCATTTCAGCTATTTGTTCTTGATTACTACCGATATGACGATGAATAAAATTACCTGGTGTTTCGAGCTTCTTAATTGATGCTTGCAACAAGTCTTGCATGTTTAGCCTCTATGATATCGGTGTGAAACAAATGGTAATGTCGTCTTATGTAAGTTGATTTTATGTTGCCTAATTTCTGCAACAAAATGTTTATTTTGACTTTGGTTACTTTCAATTAACGCCAAGGCGATAGGTTTGCTTAATGTTGGCGAGTAGACACCACTAGTGATATAGCCGACTTCCTTGCCATCGCTATTTTGTATAATAGCCCCTGCCCTAACTGGGATTTTGCCATCAACAAGTAAGGCCACTTTTTTTCTTTCAGCGCCACTAGTAAGTTGCGAGGCAATTTTATCAATACCTAAAAAGCGACCTTCTTTATTTAACAACCAACTCAAACCCGCTTCAACGGGACTGATTGTCTCTGATAATTCCTGCCCATATAGGCTTAAACCTGCCTCTAATCTCAAAATATCTCTAGCGCCTAACCCAATGGGCATCACTGCATCAAATGACAGTAGCAGGTCTGCTAGTGCAGGTGCATCTTCATTAGCTATAGCTATTTCAAAGCCGTCCTCACCGCTATAGCCACTGCGACTAATAATGCAGGGCCAATTATTGATCTTGGTTTCCACTGCGTTCATAAAGTTGAGTTCACACGCTTGCGAACACAATTTGCTCATTACTTGAGCTGACAATGGTCCTTGTAACGCCAGTAATGCTCTATCGCTTAGCAGCTCGAGTTGTGACTTTGGAGATAGGTGAGTGGATAAATGCCCGATGTCTTTTTGTTTGCAAGCACCATTCACTACCAGTAAGAGTGATGATGATAATTGAGTCAAAATAACATCATCCACAATACCGCCCTGTTCATTTGTCAGTACGCTATAAATTTGCTTGCCTGTTTGGAGTGAAGATAAATCACTGGCCAGTAGCATCGACAGTTCTGGTAATGCCCGTAATGAAAATGCTATCTGTCCCATATGAGATATATCAAATAGACCAGCACTATGTCGGCAATGATGTACTTCTTTAATAATGCCTGAGGGAAATTGAATGGGGAGCAAGTGGCCAGCAAACTCGACCATTTTTGCATCGAGATTAATATGAAGATCGTAAAGCGAAGTCTTACTTGCCATGGGCATAATCCATCATTTTGGCTTAATAGCCGTTATAGGTTCCACTCTAGCGAAAAACTATGAACTTTAATAGTCTCTTTTCATTACATATTATTTTTATTATTTCTCACCTGTTTTCTCTGTATGTGTTTCTGATTGTTATCTACAGCTGGCAGAACATGACATTGCATTTTGGTTAGTGTGTCTTATTTGTATTGTGTTTGGTTTGAGTATCATTGGCTTGTTCAAGTATTTAAAATGGCTATGACTAACTGTCAGTCACTACCAATATTACTTACTTGCAAGTCATCTTTAATATCGCTAATCTGGTTATATCTATTAACCTAAGGAGATTCTCATGGCTTGGCGAGAAACGAAAGATGAAAAAACCTATAGCAATGAGGAAGTAGAGGCAAAATTAAAATCACATCTCCCTCACTGGTATCTAGAAAACGGTTGGATTCGGCGTAAATATAAAACAAGTGGTTGGAAATCAACTTTAATGGTTGTCAACACAGTTGGTCATTTAGCAGAAGCCAGTTTTCACCACCCTGATATGACAATTTCTTATGCCTTTGTCATTGTCAAGTTAAAGAACCATGCAGCAAAAGGTATTACCGATAAAGATTTTGAATTGGCCCAAAAAATTGAAGATGTCATTATGTGGCAACCAGGTGAAGAGGATAGTGCTTTAGTTGGTACTCCAGATGACCCACGATTTAAATACATCAAATATGACTAAATTTTATTGATTAGTTGAGGAGAAAAGCGATGAACGAAGACACACTCAATATGGCGGTTAGAAAATTTTTAAAGAATGTTGGTATATCATCTCAACGAGAAATTGAACATGCCATTTTAAAAGCAGTTGAAAATGGGGACTTGAAGGGCGATGAAAGCTTGAATATTGATATGACTCTCAGCATGCCCGCTTTAGGTATTAATCATAAAATAGAGGGTGAGATTTCTCTTGATTAAACATGGATGAATCCCTCAATGTTTTTGGTGAGCAATTATTAAGCTGTAGTGAACAACCCTTATCTGGCTTTTATCGAGATGGTTGTTGTAATACGGGTGAAGAAGACCTTGGTTCGCACACGGTATGCATAGAAATCACCACTACATTTCTCGAATATTCGCGTTTCAAAGGTAACGATCTTTCGACCCCTATTCCTGAATTCGGTTTCCCAGGTTTAAAGCCAGGTAATAGATGGTGCTTATGTGCTGAACGTTGGCTAGAGGCCTATCATCAAGGTATGGCACCAAAAGTATATTTGATGAGAACACATCAAAATGCCCTTAAGATCATTCCACTTGCCCTATTAAAACAATTTGCAATCGATTTAAATTAAATTGTTTTTTCAATTAGTCACACAGCTAAAAGTTTAGCTTGTATGATCAATGCTTTCCGATAATGCAAGAGTGTCCTGAAATGAGAGTATGTGGCGTAGAGCTGAAAGCTAATGATGCAATTTTATCTTTAGTATCGCTTGATAATGGGTTGTACACCATGCTCGAGTGCCGTGTTAAAAAAATATCGATTAGTGATGCTACAGATAACGAAGAATTGAAGAAGTTCCAGTTTTCGTTTGTGAAGCTAATGAATGACTATCAGATCGATCATGTTGTTATTCGCGAGAGAATGACAAAAGGTAAGTTTGCCGGAGGCGCTGTTGGCTTTAAGCTAGAAGCGGCCATCCAATTGAGCGATCTCGATGTATCTTTAATGTCATCATCTAAAGTAAAAGAAAGTTTAAAAAACAGTTCTTTTACACTCAATTATAAAGAGATGGGCTTAAAACAATTTCAGGAAAATGCATTTACAACTGCATTTGCTTATATGGAAAACCTTTAATTCGCTCTAGCATCAAAAAACGAAGCTACATCATCAATATTTTGGGTTATCGGCATCGCAGGCAGGCTGCGTAGAAACTGTTTACCATAAGGCTTTGTTAAAAACCGTGGGTCACAGAGAACTAACACGCCATAATCATTACGGTCACGTATCAGTCGACCTATACCCTGCTTAAGCTGGATGACAGCAGAAGGTATTTGGATAGCCGAGAATGGATTACCCCCTCTTTCACGTAGGTTATCAATCTTAGCCTGCAAAATAGGGTCGCCTGGTGATGCAAAAGGTATTTTATCTATCAATACACAGGACAAAGCCTCTCCCCTGACATCAACACCCTCCCAGAAGCTATTTGTGCCTAGCAGCACAGCATTTCCGTGACGTCGAAACTCATCTAAAAGATTAGCTTTAGAAGCCGAACCTTGAATCATTAGAGGATAGTCGGAATCAGACAGGGCTTCAGCCACACCATTAAGAGCTTTATAACTGGTAAACAGTAAAAAGGTTCTACCTTTACTATGCTCAATAACGTCTTTGCTAATGTCGATAATATGATTTAAATACTCGTCATCGTTTGGCTCGACAGGGATAGATGGCATATACAATAAACTTTGTTTCTCAAAATCAAATGGACTAGGCCAAATGACAGTGTGGGCATCCGAAATACCGAGTTGATTGCTAAAATTATTAAACCGACCTGCCACGGTTAAAGTTGCCGAAGTAAAAACCCAAGCACGATGTTCAACTTCTAGCCATTTTTGAAAATATTGACTGACATCATAAGGGGTTGCATTTAATACAACACCGTTTGCTCTGGTTTCAGCCCATAAAATCAAATTATCAGTCTCTGAGCCCCCCTCAAAAAAACTTAGTGTCTCAAGTAACAAAAGGCTACGGGCATGGCATTGCTCAAGACCTTTACCTCTAGATGCTGCTAATTCCAATTGTTCAGTAAGTTGTTCAAGGTTTTCGATAAGATCGGCCAGCTTAGCTTCAACACCTAGCTTTTCTAATAGTTGCTGCCAAGGTAAACGTTGTTCTCTATCCCCTAAGCTAAGGCGGAGCGATTTTATCGAGGACTCTACTTTTCCTGCATAATCACCAATTACCGCCATATCACTCGCATCTTTGCTCATTTCATTGATGCAGTCACGACAGAGCTCTTGTAGTTGATGACTACTGATTCGGCTACCTAAAAATTGTGTGGCAATTTCGGGTAATTGATGTGCCTCATCAATGATGTAAGCATCAGCACTCGGTAAAACTTCACCTTGGCCAGATGTTTTTAGGGCCATATCCGACATAAGTAAGTGATGGTTGATTACGACAATATCAGCTTCTTGTGCCTTTTTTCTCGCTTCGCTGATAAAGCACTCAGCATAATTTGGACATTCCTGACCAAGGCAGTTATCAATTGTTGAAGTGACTTTAGACCAGATTGGCGAGACCTGCTCTAACAAATCACTTTCGCTTAAATCCCCTGTCGTTGTTTGCGCTGTCCAATCATCTAACTCATACAAAACATCAGCATATTGTTGTGCTAAAGGATCATTTTTAGCGTTATTAAGTCGATAATGACAGAGGTAATTACTTCTACCTTTTAATAACGCTGCTCGAAAAGGGATAGATAAAGCTTTTCGTAATAATGGTATATCTTTACGAAATAATTGATCTTGTAGGTTTTTTGTCCCTGTTGAAATGAATACCTTTTGACCTGACAAAATAGCAGGGACCAAATAAGCGAAGGTTTTACCTGTGCCCGTGCCTGCTTCGGCGATTAATAGTGAACCCTCAGCCAAAGTTGTTGCAATGGTTGAAGCCATTTCTTGTTGCTGTTCACGTGCTGCGTAAGCATCAATATGCTGTGATAATAAGCCACCATCACTGAATATATGTTGTAATTGATGCTCCACGCTACATTCCTAACCGGACATTAAGCGCCCAAACAGCGATACCGCCGCTGATAAAAAATAATAATAAAGCACGCATGGCACGCCATTTGTATTTTTTAACCAATTTTTGTTCTGAAATGGTCGACAAGATGAATGCCTGATCTTTTTGGGTGCTGCTACTTAAAATACTTAATTGATCCAACTTTTCTTTATTTCCTTGCTCAAGCCTAACGTGGCTATCAGCCGCTTTTCTGGCATTTTCCCACTCATCAACCTGTAATTCACCATCACGATTACTGTCATAGAGGTGAATTAGCTGGTTAGGATCGTTTTTCCATTGGCGCAATAGATGTGCAACTTGTTGACGAATTTTCTTGCTTTCAACTTCCGCTACTGTTTTAAATAAGCCGATAGCATAAAGTAATTCGCCTTCGATGATAAGTTCTTCTGTATAACGGCGTTGCGGGATGACATGACGTTTATGCCAAGTCTTTTTATTTGTGGCAATGACATCGGCATTATCAGGATCAATAACGCAACGACCTGTGTCATCTTCAAGAATAAACAATTCTTCGCTTCGCTTTTGTTCAACGACTCGCCAATTTGAGTGACTGTTTTTATCACGACGGAAGCTGTTGACTCTTTCTTCTATTTTGTAACTATACCAAACACAAGAATTACCTGTCAGTGGTGAAATGATAACAGGGCCATCCATCAGTTTAGTCCGGCCTGATAACTCAACATACCCTTGAGCAGCACTGCGAATTTTTGCTGTTGGTATATTTTCAATGATTCGTGCATGGCGGTACCACCATGACATTCGATAAAAAGCCCATAAACTTAAGGCACTAACGACGATGAAACCTATCCAAAATGTTGTTGAGGAGACTTGTAATATATTGCCTTCAAGTGAGGCAATGATTGAATCAAACATGCATTAATTATTAAATAATTCTTTAATATTAACGTCTGTTAATTCTTGCTCAGCAAACTCTAATAGATTATGAGGACCAAAATTAAACATTCTGGCAATAATGACATCAGGAAATTGTTCTATTCTCACATTATTATTATTGACACTTTCATTGTAAAACTCACGTCTATCCGCAATGGCATATTCTAGCCCTGTAATTCGGGCTTGTAAGTGTTGAAAGGTGGTATCTGCTTTTAGGTCTGGATAAGCTTCTGCTACGGCAAACAAACTACCAAGCCCTAAGCGTAACGCCCCTTCTGCTTGACCTAACGCAGGAATATCACCATGCTGTTGTGCCGACGCTACTGAGGCTCTTGCATTCATCACCTTTTCAAGCGTTTCTTGCTCAAACTTCATATACTGTTTACAGGTTTCGACCAGTTTAGGCAGTTCGTCATGACGCTGTTTTAACAAAACATCAATATTTGCCCAGGCCTTACTAATATTATGTTTTAGAGAAACCAGGTTGTTATAAATTAAAATAACATAGCCAATCAAAACGGCTATAACACCCCAAAAAATAAAACTTGAAACAGCCATCAATTCATCACTCCCTTATTGAGTCGTTGTGATTATCCCATACATCTGCTTCTAAACCATCTTCTTTTGTCCAAACTAAAGTGCCAATAATTTTAAATTGAGCCACAGACATAGCCCCTCGTTTTTTACTTTTTCGTGTCGTTTTCCCTTCAAGGGCATCAGTAATGTCGTACATGCTTGCTTCATACATTTCAACAGCCTGATATTCTTCATTGAGCAATACCATAACAACTGTATCCCAACGACCATCTGGGTTAAGCTGACCTAAACGTGGGTTTGATTGCGTATCCTCAAAAATAACACGTCCTTTGATAAGGATTTTTTCACCGTCTCGATCTGCTTGAGCTATTGCATCATAGCCAAGGGTCATATTTTCGATTAATTTTAGACCTAGTTGTTTGGCAGCATCAAAACGGGCAATCTCACCAGTCACAGGTAAAGTATTACCTGTTGTCTGTCTATATTTTGCTGCAAGTTGACGTGTTTCATGCATCAATCTATCGATAGAAAACAGATCGATTGAATGGTCGTCTGATCCTTGTTCTGCCATTACTGCCTCTTAATTACCCATGTTTGATTTTCAAAACCTAATATAACTTATAACGACCGCCATTCCATCATCATAAATCAACTTGTTTTATTATAATTAAGGATAAAAAAACGGCCTATTAAAAAATAGGCCGTTTCAAAGGTATCAAACAAGTTTAATACTATTTTTTATCAAGTTCTTTTTGGTAATATTTATGTACTATTTTATCTTGATTTTCTAACAAGTAATCAATGCTTGGTTCATTGTTCATTGCTTTTTCAATCGCTTTCCGTGTTGCTTCGCGATGGATATTGAATAAAGCTTCATGATCCAAGTCTTCAACAGATGTGATTTGTGGATTCAACCAAACAGAAACGATAATACCTAAATCATTGGCTTTTTCTTTAGGAATAGTACCGTTACGTACTGCATCTAGAACACCGTTAGAAATAGCACCTTGGACTGTTCCCATTAAGATAGTGGTATAGGCATTACTTTTTACAGTTACTTTACTGACCATAATGGTGGCTGG
The DNA here is from genome assembly GCA_905479075.1 of uncultured Gammaproteobacteria bacterium. GTDB lineage: Bacteria > Pseudomonadota > Gammaproteobacteria > Nitrosococcales > Methylophagaceae. The sequence goes on from CAJQLA010000001.1 coordinate 87,378, forward strand.
TCTCACCATCATATCTGTATTCATCAGCGCTAACACACGAGTGTGGCCTTTAACCTGATCACCGATAAGGTTAGCAAAGGCAGTACCAAATGGGCCATCAAGTTCACCAATAACGACTTCAGGTTCAGCAGCAGTAAATGCAGGTCCACCTGCTAACAGACATTCCCCAGTACGCATTACGATTTTTTCACTCATGAGTTTCTTCTCCAGTGTAAAGTAAATAATTTCAAAAAAAGCTTATACATGAGCAATCGGGTAAAATGTTGTTGCAACATGAATAAAGTCTGCAATTATCCTTGTCTACTAAGCATGTAGCAAGTATGGATACTTTGCTAGTTAAGCAAAACACCGTTAAGATTTCACGCAAATTATCCGAATGAGTACGCAATGTCTGAATTAAAAACCCCTTATGAACGTATTGGCGGCGAATCAGCTGTCCGTCAATTATGTAAAAACTTTTATGAAATCATGTCTGAAACTCCTAAAGCGAAAGGTATTCGCGACATGCACCCAGAGGATATAACTATTAGTGAAGAAAAGTTATATTTATTTTTGACAGGTTGGTTGGGTGGCCCGTCGCTCTATACGGATAAATATGGACACCCACGTTTAAGAAGTCGCCATCTTCCCTTTGCCATTGGCATTGAAGAACGCGATCAATGGCTTTATTGCATGGCACATGCTCTAGCCAGATTGGAATTAGATCAACTATTCGCCGAACAATTAATCAGTTCATTTGCCCAAACTGCAGACTTTATGAGAAACCAAGAATAGAATAGGGCTTAGTTAAATAGAACTAAAGGTCTTATCAGCATGAACATAGGTGCCCTTATTATTGGTGATGAATTGCTATCTGGAAAGCGGCAAGATCAGCACTTCAATTACCTGCAAAAGACATTAGCTAAGCGCGGCCTTGAGTTAAGTTGGACTATCATTGTTGGTGATGAAGCGGAACAATTAGAACGCTTTTTAAACTTTAGCCTTACCAGCCAAGATCTGGTGTTTAGCTTCGGTGGAATCGGTGCGACACCGGATGATCGTACTCGCCAATCTGTGGCCAAAGTGTCGGAGGTCGAGTTATACACTCACCCAGATGCACTAGCAGAAATTGAAGCCCAATTTGGAAAGTTAGCCTACCCTAACCGGATTTTAATGGCTGAACTGCCCAAAGGTAGTCGAATTATTCCTAACCCGATCAACCGTGTCCCTGGTTTTTCAATGGGCCATCATCACTTTATGCCGGGCTTCCCAGAAATGTCATGGCCAATGGTTGAATGGATATTAGAAACACACTACCCCAACCTTAAAAACTTATCGCCACAACATGAACAAGTTATTTACATTAAAAATGGTAGAGAATCTGATTTAATTAAAGCTATGGAACAGATGCTTAAAGACTACCCTTCTGTACTGCTTTCCAGCTTGCCGCATTTGGGAGAAGTAAGCTATATCGAATTTAGTATCAGAGGTGATAAAAATGATGTTGAACGGGCAATGTCATTTATGAAAAAGGCCATTGAGCAAAGACAGCTCACTTGGTCGGATCAATTTGATAATAAATGAAACCACATAGGCAGTGTTAATAGACTACAAATAGTCGTTATTGTGACTGCCGCCGCATAAAGTTCACTATCCAGCTCATACCGTTCGCTTATGACCACACCAAATACCATTGTTGGCATAGCAGCAATGATAACCACTTCGGTAATCAGTTTCGTATCGAGCTCTATCAGATGACTTAAGACTAGAATAGCAAGCGGGACAACGAGTAAAGAAATAACAATAACAGGTGCTAAAAGTGGCACAAACCGAAAATGAAGACTTTGCCAACGGATACTCATGCCTAAAACAATGAGCATAAGTGGTACTACCCCACCGGCTAAAGTTGATAATGCAGTATGCAAAATTTCAGGTTGAGGGACTTCTAATAAATTGAGCATGACGGCAATAGCTACTGCCCAGAGTGGTGGCACCTTTGTAAGCTCTTTTACCGGGTGGGCGACAGGCGTATTACTACCGTAATAACGCGCTAGTAACATACCAAATGATAATAAAATGGGCGTGCAAGCAAATAAGTCATATTGAATGACTGTGACTCTAGTGCTCGGTCCAATCACTTTATCAAGAACAGGTAAGCCTAGATAAGTTGCATTTGGAAACGCAGCAGCAAGTAATAAGGCCCCTGTTTGTGCATTTTCAGTTTTAATGAAACGTAATACTGTCTTCATCACCACTAAACCCGTTATGACACCGCTAATTGCCAACACAGAAATTTGGATAGAAGATTGTCCCAAAGGGGCGCGCCAGACAACATCTAATACCATGGCGGGTAATAATAGGAAAAAGACTAAGTCTGTGATGGCTCGTCTATGTGCTAAAGCAGAAATATGAGCCGGCGCATGTGATTTCCAAAAACTACCACAAGCAACCAACAGGGACATTTGAATTAGGGCTGTAAACATGTGGTTTAATCAATAGCAAGAAAGCTCAATCCTATCAACACCGACGTGAAAAGGATAATGCTATTTTATTCTTCTGTTTGTTTTGCCCGATAGCGATGTATGAAAGGCAAGTTTATTGAATGAGAACAAGCAATCTCAATGCTTGCGAATAATTAACGTCAACGGTATTGTAGCGTTGTAATAAAGCACTGCTTTGAGGATCTGTTATGTCATTGTCTAAACAATTATTAATTCTACTCAGTTTCGTCTTTTTTATTGTTTTCTCCGCCAGTTTTATTCTGAGTGTAGGTAACATTAAAAACTATCTAGAAGTACAGTCTGAGTTTCATGTTCAGGATACCGCCACCTCACTCGGCCTTTCTCTTAGCCCATACATGGTTGATGACCAAGACCCAATGCTCCGAACAATGATGAACGCCATATTCGATATGGGTTATTACAAAGAGATGCGCCTAGAAGATATCGATGGCAAAGAACTGATTAAACTTAGTAATACTGAGCAAATAGAAGGCGTACCGAGTTGGCTAATCAATCTAATGCCAATGGATGTGGCAACGGCCGTTTCTGAAATCAGTTCAGGCTGGAATATGTCAGGAACACTGTATGTCACGGCTAACCCTGGCTATGGCTATTTAAAGCTCTACGAACAAGCTAAAGCCACGCTCACCTTTTCTTTACTTATTTTCTTAGCCGCTATTATTTTACTCATCATTATATTAAGACTGACACTTAAACCACTTAAAAATATAGAACAACAAGCCAATGAAATTTCAGCGGGTAACTTCATAACAACCCAAGATTTACCATGGACACTTGAAGTTAAAAATGTCGCTATTTCAATGAATAGCATGTCGAAGAAAATAGGCGATATGATAGGCAGACTCAATGGTAAGTTAGAGTCGTTAAGCGAAAATTTAAAACAAGACCCTTTAACTAAACTGTTGAATCAGGCGACTTTTGAAGTCAACCTGAAACAAGCATCATCAAGTGGCGACAAAGGCTATGCCGCTATTATAAAATTTGATGATCTCGCATTCCTTACTAAGGATAAAGGCAATCAGGCCGTTGATGATTTACTCATCGAATTTGCTGCAATACTAAATAAACCTCAACAGGTTTTAGCTTATCGCCTCTACGGCTCTGAATTTGGTTTACTAATGCCCTCTTTCGGCAATAAAAAGATGCTAGAAACCATCGAACAGTTACAAGCTGGCATCGAACAGTTAGGCGGGAACTATCAATTAGACGACTTAGTGCACATTGGTATTATTCACTTTGATCGCACTAGCGAATACAACAAGCTCTATCCAGCTATGATCGAGGCTTATGAACAAGCTAAAAATATTGGTCATAACGCTTATTTTGTGAATGATAATCTTTCAAGCTCTATGAGTGATCTCGAGTGGAAAAAAGTGATAAAAGAAGCTATCGAAAATAATACACCAGAGATTACATTCACAGCACAAGCCTTTAATTATCAACATGATCCTGCACAAAAAGTCATGGAAGAAGCCTTTACAGTTATTCGAGATAGTGGTGGTAACTTATTGCCTATAGGTATATTTTTCTCTATGGCACAAGAATTTAATATGGTTGAAGCCTTAGATAAGTGTATCGTCAATAAAGTGATCAAGCTCATGGAAGAAACAAATACAGAGACCGCTATCACCATTAACCTTTCTATGGTATCTGTGTCATCACATGAGTTTACCAATTGGCTTAAGGCTCGCCTGTCCTCAACACATATCAACCCGACATTACTGGCCTTTAGCGTCACAGCGTATTCAGCTATGAAAGATATTACTAGTTTTGCTAATTTTGCCAGTTTTGTGAAGTCGATAGGTGCAACCACTTTATTGAAGCGTTACTCTTCAGATATTATCGATGTTGAAATCCTAAAAGATCTCCATATTGATTATCTACGTTTAGCGCGAGATTTAACTATGGCTATTTCGAATAATTCAGATAAAGCACAATTCTTAGATTTGATCCAAGAAGTTGGCAACTTACTGGAAATTAAAGTCCTAGCCGAATCGGTTGTTGACGATGAAGACTTTGAAGTCGTCAAAGCCACTAAACTATATGGTATTAGCCGCTGATAGAGCAGCTTAATGACTTCCCATCGACATCTTCGGCCGTTAGCATGCCTAATTATCATATTAGGCATGTTTTTGTCATGGCCGTTACTTGCTGAACTGAATATCACAGAACAGCTACTCAATAAAATTGAACTAAAATACAATAAATTTGCACGCAAACGCGTGGTTTCCTGGCAAGAACTGATAGACACGTCCAAAAACCTTCTTGAACCTGAAAAACTGGAAGCTGTTAACAAGTTTTTCAATACCAATGTTCAATTTATTGATGATCGCGCCTTATGGCATAAAGAAGATTACTGGGCCACACCCATTGAAATGTTATCTATTGGTGCTGGTGATTGTGAAGATTATTCAATCGCAAAATATTTCACCCTAATAGAGTTAGGCGTTGCTGAAGAAAAACTGAGAATTACTTATGTTAAAGCGATTGAGCTTAATCAAGCTCATATGGTGTTAACTTATTTTGAAAACAGAAGGTCCATTCCATTAGTTCTAGATAATTTGATAATTGATATAAAGCCTGCCAATCAACGTAGAGATTTAGCACCTGTTTATAGTTTTAATGGTTCTGGCCTATGGCTTGCTAAAGCTAGAGGTGAAGGACAGAGAGTCGGAAATGCTTCACGTTTATCACTATGGGAAGACTTAACCTTAAGGGTAAAAAACGGACTCTGATTCATTACTTGTGCAGATGACTTAAGCCTCAAGTTGTTGCGGACGTTTATTATTTATTCTATCTGCAATACTCTCATGTACTGATAATAAAGCAGGAATAACCAGTAATACTAGAACCGTAGCAAACATCAAACCGAACGAAATTGACACAGCCATTGGAATTAAAAACTGAGCCTGTCTCGATGTCTCAAATAATAATGGGGTCAAACCACCAATGGTCGTTAATGATGTCAAAAGTACTGCACGTAGGCGATGGGTTGCAGCGGTAATAATTGCCTCAGTGGTCGCCATCCCTTGCTCGCGCTGTTGCTTATAAAACGTCACGAGAATAATAGAGTCATTGACCACAATTCCTGACAAGCCAAAAATACCAAACAAGGATAAAATAGTGAGATCAATACCCATCACTACATGGCCTAATAAAGCACCAATCAAACCAAAAGGTATTGCTGTCATAACAACCAAAGGCCAACCATAGGATGAAAATACCCAGGCTAGAATCAAATAGATAAGCACTAACGCTATTAACAAACCTTGCTTCATCTCACTCATTGTTTCAGCCTGATCTTCAGCACGCCCTTCAAATCCTGCTTTTACACCAAAACGTGAACTAATCTCTGGTAATACATCTCGCTTTAATCCTTCAATAATTTCATTGGCATTATTTAACTTACTATCAACATTAGCCGTTACATGAATCGCAAGTTGACTATTGGTATGACGTAATACATCAAAACCACGGCGTGATTCGAACTCAACAACTGTTGATAACGGCACACTCCCTCCTTGTGGGATTCGTACCATGAAATTATCTAGTGTCGCCATTGTATTGCGTTCACTGTCAGGCAGCATGACGCGTACTTCTACTTCATCATCACCGTCTTGGAAAATCTGCACTAAACGACCATCAAAAGCTGTACGTAATTGCTGCCCCACATTATCAACCGTCAGTCCTAAAACTTCTCCTTGTCCTTTTATTCTGTAGATAAGCTGCTCTTGACCATAAGGCATATCATCTTCTATGGCATTAACTCCAGGTAATTGCTTTAAAGTCTCAGCGACTTCCTGACCAGCTTGTTTTAAAACCTCTGCTGTAGCGCCTGTTAGACGAATGTCAAGATCATTGCCCGGTGGCCCTGTACGTGATTCGGATAGGGTAAAAGTCTCAATCCCAGCAGGTAACTCTATTCTTGATTGCCACTCTCGCATAAATTCTTTATTGCGCACTTCTCGAACATCAGGAGAAACTAACTCAACTTGGATAGACCCAAAGCGTTCTGATGTTTGTGCATCTTGACGTCCTGCGGTACTAGCACTCCCCAACCGTGTGACATCTAAAACGATTAAATCACCACCAAATGCTTCATTAGTTTCATCTAATGATTTATTTAAAGCATCTAGGAACTCTGCAACGACAGGAGAAGGTGTCCCTGCAATAAAACGAGCATTTGCATAAACTTTTGGCCCTTCTGGAGAGGGGAAAAATGTAAATAGAATACGACCACCTGCCAATAAACCAATACATATAATCAATAAGCCAAATGTGGCTGCAATGGTCGCACCGCGATATTCGATGGCTTTAGTCACAAGGGGTTTAAACCAATCATCCCGGAGATGCTTAAACTTATCATCAAGCCATTGCCTTACAGGCGGTGGTTTTTGATGATGTATTTTATGGAAAGCATGACGCAAGTGACCAGGCAAAATTAGAAAGCTTTCAAACAATGATGCGACAATGACGCAAATAACTACGAAGGGTATATCAAACAATATGTTACCAATTGTTCCCCCAATCAACATCAGGGGCAAAAAAGAGGAAATAGTGGTCATTGATGAAGCAATAACAGGTGCAAGCATTCGCCTAGCACCGCCCTCTGCTGCCATCAAAGAACCTTCACCCATTTGATAGTGTGCTAGCCCATCTTCACCGACTACAATGGCATCATCAACGATAATACCCAATGCCATGATCAAGCCGAACAGACTAATCATATTGATAGTGCCGCCTAAAAGGTACATAACGAAAAGCGTTGCCATGAAAGATACTGGGATACCAATAGCAACCCAAATCGCAACACGACCATGTAAAAATAAAAAAAGAATCCCAATGACTAAAACTAGGCCGCCTAAACCATTAGTCAGAAGTAAATTCATACGTTCTTCGATTAACTGCCAGCTAGCATCGTAAACCTTTAGTTTTACACCTTTGGGTAATGTCGGCCTTGTTTCTTCTAGCCACTGATCTAATATTTTTGCGGATTCTAATGAGTCGGCACTCTCCGTACGTTGTAAGCGGATTTCTACTGCGGGTCGCCCTTCATAAAACAAACGCTCCTGATCACGCATTGGCCGACGCTCTATATCGGCAACATCATCGAGTAGAATTAAATTACCAGCATAATCTGATTTTAATGGTAATTGAGAAAAGGCTTCAGCATCTCGACGTTGGTCAAGGCTTCTTAACTGACGTGCTGTATCGGCATTTCCTATCTCACCAGCAGGTAAATCACGGCTTAATTGCGCAATTCGATCTCGCACATCATCCAGACCCAATCCAAGGGATTCTAGTTTTTGTGTCGATAATTGAATTGCCATCTCTTCTTCAGGGAGGCCCGTCACAGACACTCTCGAGATACCACTATCTAATAATTCATGTTCTGCTTGATGGACAAAATAGCGTAATTCATCTAGTTCACCCTCTGTTGTTATCAATAGCCGTGCTATCGGTTCGTATGGGGTAACTAAACTGACTTTTGGCGTTTCAGAATCGCTAGGCAGATTACGCAATTGGGCTATTTGTTCTTTCACTTGGTCTAGAGCAGAGCCCATTTCTGTGCCTTCTTCAAACTCAAGCGAGACAACAGAATTACCAAAAGAGGATGTCGATGTCATTTTCTTAACAAAATCGACTGTACGTAGCTCCTGTTCTAGACGAGAAGAAATAGCGTCTTCGACATCTTCGGAGCTGGCACCACGCCATTCAGTTCGAACAGTAATGGTATCGAGCACAAAGTTGGGGAAAAACTGCGTATTTAACCGAGTTAATGAGACTAAACCCGTTAATAATAAAATCAACATCAACAGATTTGCTGCCACCTTATGCTGAGCAAATAAGCTGATGAAATCATGTTTCGTTTCAGTCATTTAATGCTTCAACTCTTAAGCCTGTCATTGCATTAGGTAACTGGGTTGTGACAATGTTATCACCATCTTTCAAATCATCGCTTCTGATAAGCAACTTGACGGTATCATCACTACTTTGATGCTCACCTATACGCTCAATACGAACGGCTTCTAGGTAACCTTCTTTGATCCGATAAACGCGATTCAGACCATACAATGCATTAAAAGGTATCTCAACAACATCTTGTTCGCTTGTTAGTTCAAGAGATAGCTCCAAAAATGTACCTAAAGTAAGAAGGTGGCTGTTTCCTTTCAAGGTGAACAGACCGTCAACACCACCACTATCTTCACGCGTTTCTCCAGATAGTCGTGTTAAAACAAAATCCAAAGTTTTATCATCAAGTACTGCCTTAGCATGTACTTCTTTACCTTGTTGTAAATTTTGACGAATTTCTTTCAAATAGCGCCCTGGAATTTGAGCGCGTAATTCCAGGTTGTTTAGATCATAAATAGACAACAATCCATCGCCGATCCTCACACGGTCGCCAATAGACACATCAAGCTTAGCAATACGGCCACTAAAAGGGGCTGTAATTTGTGACCGCGCGATATCTAGTTTCGCCTGGCCCAACAGTGCTTCTGCTCTGTTATATTTTGCTTTTAATACAGCCAGTCGCGTCGGATGTTCAGCTATGTCATAGTTCAGGCGTTTAACTGTCACCACCTGTCTTTGCTTATTAGCAACAGCCTCGTCTAAGGACGATCGGGTTAATAATCTTGTCTCTTCTAACTTTTTGGCGCGAGTGACAGCTTTTTCTGTTAAATCTAATAACTCATTTTCATGCACCAGCAATGTCTTATCACGTTTATAACGTGTTTTTTCAGCAGAAATAGAAGCCTCTATTTCTGTAAGATCAGCTTCGCGCTGTTGTAACAATAGTTGGGCATCGCTGTCATCCAAGCTGATCAATATGTAACCTTGCTGAACTACGTCCCCTTCTAAGACATTAACTTGTTTAACATCAGCCGTAATAGCCGCATTTAAAGAAGCTTTCCTGGGTGTTTCAACGCGACCGTAGACAGTAATTTGAGGAGAAATGCTCTGAAACTCAACATCTACAGTATTTACTCGCCATACTTTTTCAGGTTTTTCTAATTTAGCCTTAACAGGCTTGGACTGCTTTAGAGCGATAAAGACCGAAATTGCAATCAAGATAATTGCAATTGGTAACACAACTCGTTTTAACACTCGTTTCTCCCAGAAGTCTTATAAAAGGCGCGATAAGACAAGATTCTACTTTAAAACACTTGCCTTTGTTAATAAATTCTAATGGTTCAAGCAGAAATAAATCTTGGTGAGGGATACATAAAACTCAACACTAGAAACTATAGGACATAATTAATAATTAAAAATATCCATTGATAGACCTTATTGAGCTTTATTCTGACAGTATTTTTGCTAAAGCAAGCCTTTCAGGAATCGACTTGGGTAGGTTTTGAATAGCTTCTATTTGTTCCAATCGCGTCAATAAACCACATTGATTGGCTATCTGAATACTTAGGCCTGGCCGTGCATTCATTTCTAACATTAAAGGGCCATGTTGTCGGTCTAAAACAATATCAACGCCAATATAGCCTAATCCCACAAGGTCATAACAATGTGCTGTCAGCTGTAAAATTCGCTCCCAATTTGGAATGGCTAGATCAGATATTAGATGTCCTGTGTCAGGATGATGAATAACGGTATGTTCATGCATAACACCCCTTAAGGTTTTACCTGTTTTAAGGTCAATGCCAACACCGATAGCACCTTGATGTAAATTTGCTTTACCATCTGATTCATGTGTCGGAAGTCTTAACATAGCCATTACAGGCACACCTTTCAATACGATTGTCCTAATATCAGGAACACCTTGATAACTGATATCCGCAAAAACCGGATCAAATTGCACGCGTTGTTCGATAAGTGCGGTATCAGGTAAACCGCCGAGGCTATACATGCCACTTAAGATATTTGAAATATGATGAACCAGTCCTTGTTCACCTATAATTTGACCACTACTTTTTCGAAAGCCCTGACTAGTCTTTTTCATAATAACTAAAATGCCTTCGCCACCACTGCCGTGTGCTGGTTTAATGACAAAGTCACCTATAAGCTCTAGCTGTTCTACTAAGTCTGGAATTTCATGTTCCGTTTGGACTGTTCCATATAATTTAGGCACAGCTAAACCAGCATCTTCAGCCAGCTTTTTAGTTTTGAGTTTGTCGTCGACTAAGGGGTAATGGCGTCGTGAATTATATTTAGCAATATAATCACCATTACGTTTATTCATTCCTAAAATGCCAAACTTTTCTAATCGGCGCCAAGGCGTTTTGGCATCTAAACTTGCTAAAATAGCCATGCCTTTTGCTTTTTGTTCTAGCAGCAGTTCTTTATAGTGTTGTTTATCAAAAGTCATACAGAATTACTTTTTCAATACTTCCCGGAAACGCCACAGCTCTGTTACTCGATATCCTGTATAACGGCCTAATATCAAGATCATTGCTAAGATTATCAGTAAGAACTCAGGGAAAACGAACACCATATGATTTAACACTGCATTACTCATGACTAAGAAGCCAAGAGAGGCGACCAGCAAACTGCCCAATCCTTGCTGAAGTGCTTCTGAAGGACCCTTTTCTTCCCATATTAATGACATCCTTTCTATTGTCATTGCCAATATAACCATAGGAAATAAAGCAATTGAAAGGCCATGCGTAAAGCCTAACTTATGACTGAACAAGGTGATCATCGTCATTAAGATAATCACAATAATCAATACCGCCGCCAATCGTGGCACCAAGAGGAGTTGCAAATACTCCAGATAAAATCGTATTCCAAGACCTAAAGCAACAACTAGACTGAATAGCGCAATGCCCCATAATAGTTCTGTTTCTCGAAAGGCTAATGCAATCAAAATCGGCATAAAGGTACCAAAGGTTTTAATACCGATGACATTTCGTAATATCACTATTAGAAAAGCCCCTAGAGGCACCATCAGCAGAATGCGATACATATTCTGCGTTTGTATCGGCAAGCTATAAAGCGAAAACTCCATCGCATGTGAATCTAACTTTCGAGCGCGTCGCTCAGCCAAAAAAATAGGTTCTTGGGTATGACGACTGATTGAAAAATCAACCATCGCATTTTTGCCACCGGTGACGTCCAATAAAGGTGAAGCGCCTACCTGCCATATAAAAGCATTATTTGGTAGTTCGGCTATAGAACCAGTAGGATCAAAGGACAGCCATTGTTTACCGTCATGGACTTGTAGCCAAGGTACTAACTTGCCATGCTTAATACCATCATGAAGAGATAGAACCAATGCCATTCGAGACGGGATCCTCGCGCCTGCCAGCACGACTCGGAGAAGTTCAACTCTGGCTTTTTCGGTCTTAATATTACTCAGTAAAACTTGGACATTTTCATCAGGCTGTTCTGCATTAAAGCGGAGTAATAATTCGCGCGTAAATGTCTTAATATCTGCTGATTTCTGGCGGACTTCATCCAGTAACGCATTGACTATTGTTGCTGTTGCTTCCGAATAGCCAGGTACCGAAGGAAAATAAACTCTTTGTGCATGTTTACTAGCAATATCAAGCTTTGGTGTTGAAAGGTCAGTATCGTCTCTAGCTAATTGTAATTGGTAATAAAGAACTTGTTGCCCTCGAGCACGGCGTATGGCCCATTCAGCTACACGGTTGTTTGCCGAAGGCTCAACAGCTAAACCATATTTTCCTGATACATAGTTTTCATCAGCTATAACAAAACCTTCAGGTGAACTAGGTAAAGAAAAGCGTACTTTTACAGGACCCTCTTTAGGCTTAAAGGCAACACGCGCTTCAACGCTCCATACCTCAACTTCTTCACTAGGAAATAAAGGTAAATCGAGCATCGTGGCTTTATAGAAAATAAGGCTCGTTGCAAATATCAACAGGCCTATTGCTAATAGCTTGACATGTAAATCTCTCAAGCTATTTTTCCCGTTTAATTATCAGTAGTGTTAGCAATATTCTTACACCTTTTTTCACTAGTAGACAAAAGGAAAGTTGCAGACGCGTCGACCATGATACCTTGTTTCAACACTCGCCTTCCCAGCAAAACAGGGTAATTAAACTGGTCTCTGTCCGCAAGACTAAATTCGCCTTTATAATGTTGACCATTTAAACAAAATTGTAATTCGACTACAGGGCGAATTGTTGCACCATTATGATGTGACTTTATTTTGACATCACGTTTGATAGGCAACTCAATTCTTTTTATCGCACTATTATCTGTTTTTGCATGGGTTTGAAAACGTACCCAGGGCACACCATCTTGTTCAAAACGCTCAATATCAACAGCATGCAAGGAAGATGTTTTAGCACCTGTATCCAACTTTGCTCTTAATCTTATTTGCCAGGGCTCTAGAATGATTGTTTCTAACCAACCCGCAATAATCGTTGTATGTTTATTGTCTTTTTCAATTGTTTCGCCAGCTTTTATGGTTACTGAAAAAGCCGCCAGACAGAGCAAAAATATATAATGAAAGACCTTGTTTCGCATCTTCAGTCCTCGGTAACAATAGCGACTCGAACAGCATCCAAACGCAACTCGGCTTGTTCAATATGAGTTTGTAAAACCTGTTGTTTTTGTTCAATATAGCTTATTTCATCATCACGAATAGCTTTATTGACTTCTGCTAGACTCACTAAGCGGGTAAGCTCAGTCTGGAGAGACTTTGTCATCATAGCCAGTGAGGATTGAATAATTGCTTTTTGTTGCGTTTCCGCTAGTTTCTTGGCTTGCTCAACCAACGTCGTTATATTTGGCCTTGCTCTTTTTACCAGTTCCTGTTTTGTAATGGTTGGAATTCGACCAGCAGATTCATTGAATGTATCTTCATCAAGTAACTCAGCCAAGTTATGACCTTGTTGATCCGTCACAATGCGTAAATAAGAGCACGATAAATAACGTTCAACTTGTAAGTCTTTTGGTGCAGGACAACTCAGTTTAAATACCGCTTCTAATAATAAGCTACCTGCTTGTAGCGCTTCATGTTCAAGAGTACAAAAAGCGGTATTACCAAAATCACTATTGATGATCATATCAAGACTTCCCAATACCATTGGATGTTCCCAATTCAAGAAAGCCATATCTTCTCTCACCAGAGCACGATGACGTTTATAAGTCGCGGTTAAACCATCCTCAGGTAATGCTGGGAAATGATGGTGCAACATATGACTACCAGGCTCAACAATAATACAGTCAGCACTATGTGTTTGCTGATCAACGCCATATTCATCAAAAACTTTATCCATAAAGGAAGCTAATTGATAACTATTTCCAGCTTCATCTATATCTGCAACGATGTCATTTGCTTGGGAAAAATTGCATGAATTCAGCTCTAATAAGCGATCACGTCCATTTTGTAGATCACTTAAAGTTTTATCTGTAAGCTCTTGTGTTTGTTTAATTAATTTACTTATACATCTGGTATCATTAGTGTTTAACATCGCATTATGTAGCGATTGTTTGAGTGTCTGATAAATTGCACTTCCAACCGGAAATACACGTTCCAGAGCATTCATACCTTGGTGATACCAATTTAATAATACGGCTTGAGCACTTTGTTCATAGTATGGAATATGAATTTGAATGGTGTGCTTTTGACCGATCCTATCTAGACGACCAATACGTTGCTCAAGCAAGTCTGGGTTCAAAGGTAGATCAAATAAGATGAGGTGATGTGCGAATTGGAAATTACGACCTTCACTTCCTATCTCAGAACAAATGAGAATTTGTGCCCCCTCTTCTTCATCAGCAAAATAGGCGGCAGACCGATCACGATTAACTAAACTTAAACCTTCATGAAAAACAGAGCTACGAATACCTTTGTTGACTCTTAGGTATAACTCTAATGCCTGTGCCGTTTCTGCTTGCGAACAAATCAACAAAACTTTATCTAATTTATGCCCACTTAACCAATCAACTAACCATTGAACCCGACTATCGATCTCAACCCAGTCGTCACCCAGAATATGTTCTGTTTGTAATAAATTATTCAAATCTGTTTCTTTTGCAGAAAGATATGAATGAGGGGCCGATAACGGATAACTATTCAAATGCCTTTCGGGGAAACCTTGAACAGCATCTCTGGTATTTCTGTACAAAATTCGGCCTGTGCCATGCCTGTCTAATAAGGCATCAATAATTTGCTGCTTTACTTCACTAAATTCCAAACTAAGGTCATAAGCGTCTGCGGATAAATAACTATCAATTTTATCTTTAGCGTCTAATAATTGGGTTAAATCACTACTTTCAACGATAGCTTCCACTAAATCACTGACAGGGCGATAGGCAGCCTCTTCTTGTTTGAAAATCTCTAAATCATGGTAACGATCTGGATCAAGTAGGCGTAAACGAGCAAAATGACTTTCAACACCGAGTTGTTCTGGCGTTGCCGTTAAAAGTAACAAACCTAAAACTTGTTTCGCTAATCCTTCAATACATTGATACTCAAGGCTAACCTTTTTTTCATCCCACTGTAAGTGATGAGCTTCATCAACGATCATCAAGTCCCAGTGTGCATCACAGGCTGCATTATATATAGCCTGATTACCCGTCAATAAAGACAGGTTACATAAAACGAGCTGAGCGCTTTCAAATGGGTTGATGTCATTGGTCTCGTTTATTGCCTGATATCGTTGTTGATCCATAATAGTAAAATGCAAATTAAATCGTCTCAGCATTTCTACTAACCACTGATGCAACAAACTATCTGGGACAACAATTAATAGACGTTCAGCTCGCCCCGTGATGAGTTGTTGATGGGCAATAAGTCCTGCTTCTATTGTTTTACCCAAACCAACTTCGTCGGCCAGTAGTACACGAGGGGCATGTCTTTGCGAGACTTGATGTGCGATGTACATTTGATGTGGTAGCAACTGTACTCTTGGGCCCATCAAACCAAAAATAGAAGACTGTTGTAAACGATGTTGATGGGATAAAGACTCTACTCGCAGTTCAAACTGCCTGTTTTTATCGATTTGTCCCGCAAACAAACGATCTTGAGGCTGGCTAAATTGGACATGACTACTTAAATCCATTTCATGAATACTAACTTCATTACCTTCTGTGTCATCACCTTGATAAATTAGGCAGCCATTGAGGTCATGTCGATCTGTGATAGTGAAGCTGTTATTTTCAATCGTTTTAACAGTATCACCAACAGAATATTGTACCCGGCTCAATGGTGCGTTATCAGCAGCGTAAGTACGATCTTCGCCAGCAGCAGGAAATGCCACTTCGACCCTACGACCTAAATTTTCTTTAACGATGCCTAAACCTAATTCTGCTTCGCTATTGCTGACCCAGCGTTGCCCTATTACAAAGGATGACTCTGACAAAATGTGACCTCTTACTCGATGTTTTAACGGATTTTACGAACGCGAATACTACGCCCTTTCACCTTACCTTGCGATAGGTAATTCATAGCTTCACGTAATGCAGTACGTTCAATAGCGACATAACTAGATAGTTCGAAAATATCAATTTTACCAATCTGACTGCCCGCTAGCCCCGCGTCCCCTGTTAAAGCACCCAATATATCGCCAGGTCTTATTTTACTTTTACGCCCGGCATCAAGTTGAATTGTCACCATATTCGCCTGCAGACTAAAACCGCTATCTCGATCCAAAGATTCTGGTACATCACAAATGCTCGGCTTTTTCTGATAATCAGCAATGGCATTAACCCTAACTTGCTCAGACGGTGTAAAGATGCTCAGTGCTATGCCCTTTTCACCGGCTCTGCCAGTTCGACCAATTCGGTGAACATAAATTTCAGGATCCCGAGGTAATTCATAATTAATCACGGCGTGTAATGACTTAATGTCAAGACCACGAGCAGCCACGTCGGTTGCGACCAAAACAGAGCAACTGTTGTTAGCAAAGCGAACGAGAACTTGATCGCGCTCACGTTGATCCAAATCGCCATGAATAGCAAGGGCATCAATTCTATTGTCACGTAGAAAATCAGCGACTTCATCACATTGCTTCTTGGTGTGACAGAAGACGACAGTTGTTGCGGGTTGATAATGCTCAAACAAGGCCAGTAAAGTGTTATTTCGCTGATGTTTCTTAGCCTCATAAAACAACTGTTCAATAATAGCAGGCTTATGTTCTGACTCAACCGTCACCATGACAGGTTTACGTTGAATCGAGCGACTCATCTTTTCAATGCCATCCGGATAAGTAGCTGAAAATAATAGCGTCTGCCGATCTTTAGGCGTTTGATTAATGATGTCGTTCATCACCTCAATAAAACCCATATCTAACATCCGATCAGCCTCATCTAGAACAAGTACTTTTAGACCAGATAAGTTCAGGGTTGATTTACGTAGATGGTCTTGTACCCTGCCAGGGGTACCCACAACGATATGTGCGCCATGTTCAAGCGAACCAACTTGTGGACCAAATGGCTTACCACCACATAATGTGACTAATTTGATATTAGCTGTTGCTCTAGCAAGTCGACGTATTTCTTTAGCAACTTGATCAGCAAGTTCACGTGTAGGACATAACACCAGTGCTTGCACGCCAAAAAATCGTGGGTTTATTGAGTTCAACAAAGCAAGACCAAAAGCGGCTGTTTTACCACTTCCTGTTTTTGCTTTAGCAATAACATCCTTTCCTTTTAATAATAAAGGTAAAGATTGTGCCTGAATCGGCGTCATTTTTTTATAGCCAAGCGATTCAAGATTTGCGATTTGGGCCTTGGACAGGGCCACAGAAGAAAAACTATCACTAGCCATAAGATTGTTCACCACGAATGAAAGCAAAGGATCATACCAGAGCCTTGTGAAACCAACAGATCATTAACAAGGTTAAAGTAAAAAGGTTTATCTAGATCAAAAATACAATGAGGCTATATGGTAAATTAAGCTCATGTCTAAGCCACAACTCATCATTCAACAAGCAGCTCAGATAGAGTATGAAGTTAAAAAATCTCGCTTTATTAGCGCGATAATGCCTTGTTCAACTGAACAACAAGCGCTGCAGCAATTACGGACATTAGCCAGCGAAAACCCCACCGCTAATCATCTCGCTTTCGCTTGGCGAATTCGTCAAGTAGATGGCATGATAAATGAACGCTGCCACGATGCAGGGGAACCATCAGGTACAGCAGGTCGGCCAATTCTGAACCCTTTAGAAGGTAATGGGTTAATTAATACTGTGGTGGGTGTGATTCGTTATTTTGGCGGTGTAAAACTAGGCACTGGCGGCTTGACTCGTGCTTATGGTAATGCCGCAAAAATGGCAATTGAAGCGGCGACACTCGTGCCTTGGGTTGAGATGACGCAACTAAGTTTGACCATTGACTATGCAGAATTGCAATCACTACAATATCAACTCAAGAAATCTAACGGTGAAATTGTTCAACAACAATTTAACGAACAAGTTGATGTTGTTATAAGCCTGCCTGCTAAAGAGAAAGATCAAATAGAACAACAATTTTCAGGCTATTAATAGTAGGCTTTAAACATCTAAAAAGTAACGGCAAAGCCAGCATTTTCTTCAATACGAACGACCGAAGCTCTAAGAATAGGGGCATCATCCATTTCCAGTGTTTGCACTGTTATTTCATCCCCCAATTTTATAACCTGAGTATCTTCGCATAATACAAACATGCCACCTTCTGAAAAATCACGCATATCAAAGGTATATGTTTTACCAGAACCCGAGCAAACGCGAATAGATGCTGAGTGTTTGAGCCGCTGATGTTTTCTATTACTTTTACTCATCAAATCATCCTGAATTACTAGCCTCCTTCTTGATTTTTACTAGTAATAAATTGGTTTAATATAAAGTGTTAAATTTCAGTTTACGAAGTATAACGCAAATAGTGGTAATTGTAATAGTTGACTATTTTCAGATAGGTACAGCATAAAGCTATAATGGAAGTTGACTTGTTATCAAGCCTATAAGTCCACCAAAAACGCCACCCCAAACAACGAGCCAACCCAAATGCTGACGGATCATTGTTTGAATAATGTCTTTGACCATCTGTGGCGTTAATTCGTCGAGTCTTGCCTGTACAATTTGTTCAACTTGCTGATGGATATCCTGCTCGACAGAGGTGCTGGTTAACTTTTCTCTAACACTTTTTTGAAAAGAATCACTATGTGCTATGTCATTCAAAGATGTTTTCATCTTGCTAATGAATGGTTCTTTCAACGGTAAAACAGCCGCTTCACCACCGGCCATCGCTAACACGCCACCAAAAGATGATTCCATGATGGTTTCAAGCAGTCCGTCGAAGGCAGGAGTCAGATCTGTGGTTTCAATAACCTGTTTGAAGTCTAGTTGGTGTTCAGGATCTTCATTTACAATTTCATCAAAAAACCTATCTAAGTTTTCTTTACTAAAAAACTGTTGCATAACCAATTCATGGATACCAAACTTGAAATCTTCAAAATGAGCAGTGATAACTCCCGAACCATATAACCCAGGGACTTTTTCAAATAACATATGTATAGCTATCCAGTTAGTCACACCGCCCGCAAGTGCAAATAAGCCAATGGATAAAACAACTTCTTTAAACGCTACTTCGGTTAATAGTCCAACTAAAACAAGTGCCAATGCAATAAGGTTAGTGATAACACTTTTATTCATTTGTCCACTTAGTTAATGCAGCGATAATACTTTCAGCTTGAGCTTTACTCGATATATTAAATTTAGAGCGTTGGCTATATTCACCATTTCTTTTTTGGTAACGACGTATTGTGTATTTATCGGGGCCAAAGTCACCTGATTTACGATCTAGATCTTTATACCGGAACATCAATGTCGCCCATGCACCTTTAGTCAAAACGATTTTATCAAGTTCTTTAACCGTCATTTCATCGCCTTCCATATACTCAACGGTTAATTCATCTACTGTTTCAGCCATGTTAACTCCTTACTCTAATTTTTATTGATTATAAAATTGTTTAATTACTTTATTGAGTCTGTAGCTATCTTTGCTGCCTGCCATTTCCCTAATCGAATGCATCGCATAGGTCGGCACCCCAATATCTAATGTCTTAACACCTAAATTACTGGAAGTAATAGGACCAATAGTGCTACCACAGCCCATATCACTACGCACAACAAAGTCTTGTACTGGAACATCTAATTGTCGACATAAATTTCTAAAAATCGCGCTAGTTTCACTATTAGTGGCATAACGTTGATTAACATTCGTTTTAATCACTAAGCCACCATTTAATTTTGGACCATGTTCTGCATCATGTTTATCTAAATAATTTGGATGAATAGCATGGGCATTGTCAGCAGAAATCATCATCGATTTTTGCATCATTCGATGATAATCATCATTACTTGCAGTTAAGCGCCTTAGAACAGATTCTAGGAAAGACCCTTGTGCCCCTGATGCAGATACACTACCCACTTCTTCATGATCATTACAAACTAATAAGCTTGCATGGTTACTATCACTTTCTATAATCGCTGTGAGCCCAGCAAAACAACTCAATAAATTATCTAGCCTCGCTGAGGATATAAAATCTTCATTAAGCCCCGTTAAACTAGCTTTTTGTACGTCATATAAACTAATTTCATAATCTAAAACGCTAACAATATCTAGAGTACTATTTTGTTCGATCAATTGGCTTTGCAGCATTAATCTGAAATCAAAATCATTGTCTTCATTTTCTATCATTAAAACAGGAGGCAAATGTAACTGTTTATTGACGGTTCTATTTTTATTAGCCTCTCGGTCAAGATGTATAGCTAAGCTAGGAACCACTGCAATAGGCTTAGTAAAATTGATCAAAGCTGATTGAATCGTATCATGTGAATCTAGATAATTTACCCTGCCGGCTAATGACAAGTCGCGATCAAACCAAGGGTTTAATAAGGCACCACCATAAACTTCAACTCCAAGCTGAACTAACCCAGCAGCCATCTTCTCAGGATTGGGTTTTACTTTTAGACAAGGACTATCCGTATGCGCACCGACCATACGGATACCCGCTGTAGCTAATGATTCAGCAGGTAGTTTAAAGGCAATAATAGAGGAATCATTACGAGTAACGTAATAACGACCTGGTTCTATATTGAACCAGCTATCACTTTCAGCTAATTCACGGAAGTTAGCTGCTTTCAACCGGTTTTTCATTTCTAAAACAGCATGAAACGGCGTCGGTGAACGATCTAAGAAGTCACAAAATGCTGTATTAAAATCTATATTTTCAGACATGGGTAGTTATCTATATTTATTAATTGTTGGCAATAATACCGAATATTGCTGAGTACTATTGCTATTTATTACTCGTCTTGGTCAATTTTTTTCTTACGTATCCGCCTTGCCAAGCCCCCGTGAACCCGACATCTATCCGCTAAACAACCACGGTCCCACCCTTCTGGAGGACGAATAGCTACTGAATTTTTACAACGCTTACCATTGGTTAACTGCGCACCACATTCAGGTCTATATCGTTTTGCTTTTTCCCAGCCTTCTAAGACTTGATGTGCACGTCTAATTTGCTTAGCCAACTTCATAGAAACAGCAGATTGGTCTATAGGTTTCTTTTCTTGATCTGATTCACGCCACCAATAGCGAACAACAGGAACAGGTAAGCCAAAACGTCTAGCAAGATCATCTGGCTTACGAAAGACATCACTCTTTAATAAAAACAAGGCTGCTTTTTCTAGACGTGATGTTAACGCCTTACTTTCTTCAGGCTTCATCAGAATCTGCTTTCATCACATCTAACAAGGCAATAACCTCATCAGCCAAATCATCGACTTCTTCTTCGGGCTTCGCCAAGTCTCTAACTGACACACCTGCGTCAATTACACTTTGAGAATTGCCAGTAATTAAGGGATGCCAAGAAGGTAAGCTTTCACCTTCTGCTAACAATCGGTAAGCACAGCTATTAGGCAGCCAATCGAAAAATTGCGCTTGTTTAACGCTCAACTGCAAACAATCAGGGACTATTTGCTGCCTATTTTGATAGTCTTTACAACGGCATTGTTTGATATCTAATAACTGACAGGCCACACGAGTGTAATAGACTTCACCATCGTCGGCATCTTCTAACTTATGCAGACAACAGCGACCACAGCCATCACACAAGCTTTCCCATTCTTGGTGATTCATTTCACTAAGCTTTTTTTGTTCCCAGAATGGTTTGGATGTTTTATCCTGTTTATTCATGAGTGTATCAATGGAAATATCAAAAATTATTTTACCGTTTATTCGAGAGTTTCAAGCCAACTCAGTTCTAGTGGCGGGTGAAATTGCAAATGAAATTATTCAACAAACAAACGATACCAGATACATTGAATTGAAGACACCATTTAGCTTATCTCAATTTACTGATATTGAGATGATAGATCTCGCTGTCGTGAGTGATCTAGTCGAGTCTGTCAGTAAACAAGAAGCGACACAATGGTTAGGCTTATTAAAAAATCGTTATACACCGCATATTATTTTAATGGTCAACGAGCAAGCAGAAAATAATAACTGGCAGCTTGATGATTATTTAGCGCTAGGTTTCAAGCATCGTGGCCAATACCAGTCATACACATTCTTTAGTTACGCTATCGAAAGCTATCAGTTTAAACGTGATTGGCTAAATAGTCGTTATTGGGCGAACCCAGAAAATTTTGATAAATTTCGTTGGTAAACCACTCCCTCATCCACCACAAAGAAAATTGTCACTTATCTGTCATCTAAATTTGTCATACTATTAGCTTATGAACACACAAATTAATGAATCAACCAGACTCGATGATCCTAAACTCTATCTTAACCGTGATTTAAGTCTTTTAGAGTTTAACTGGCGTGTATTACAACAAGCTCTAGATCCTAATGTGCCTTTGCTTGAACGCCTTAATTATCTTTGTATTTCAAGCACTAATTTAGATGAATTCTTTGAAGTTCGTGTCGCTGGATTAATCCAACAAGTTGAAATTAGTGATCCTTACTTAGAAGCAGATCAAATTCCAGCAGCTGAGTCGCTACAACATTTATCTATTCGCGCCCACGAATTGGTTGAAGAACAATACAAAACACTCAATGATGTACTTTTACCAGAACTGGCAAAAGAAAATATCAATATCTTACCGAGGACAAATTGGACTGAAGACCAAGCGCTCTGGCTTAAAAATTATTTTTTAGAAGAAATATCCCCCATTCTTAGTCCGATGGGTTTAGATTCAGCGCATCCTTTTCCACGAATTTTAAACAAAAGTTTAAATTTCATTATTTCCTTAGTTGGTAAAGATGCATTTGGTCGCAATCGTAGCTCTGCGATATTGCAAGCACCTCGTTCATTACCTCGCGTTATCTTGTTACCAGAAGAGCTGGCAGAACCTGGCGGTTATAATTTCGTTTTTCTATCCTCCATAATCCATACCTTCGCTGATGACTTGTTCTATGGGATGAAAGTAAAAGGTTTTTATCAGTTTCGAATTACCCGAAACAGTGATTTGGCCATAGATACTGAAGAAACCAGTGATTTACTCGTTGCTATTTCAGACGAGTTAACACATCGAAATTATGGTGATGAAGTCCGTCTTGAAATTGCTCATAACTGTCCAGAAGACATGGTTGAATTTCTTCGTATTGAATCAGGTATGGATAAAGAAAATGTTTATCTTGCTAATGGCCCGGTCAATTTAAGTCGGCTTCAAGCCATCCATTCTTTGGTAAAACGTCCCGATTTAAAGTTCAATCCGTTTACGCAAGGAAGGCCAGCAGCCATACCTTCAGATAGTGATGTTTTTGCTGTCATAAAAAAACAAGATGTTTTATTACATCACCCTTATCAAACACTAACGCCTGTTATCGACTTAATTAAACAAGCAGCAAGCGATCCAAGTGTATTAGCAATCAAACAAACTTTATATAGAACAGGTGCTAAATCGCCTATCGTTGATGCCCTTGTTTCAGCTGCACTTGCTGGCAAGGAAGTCACCGTCGTTATCGAACTACGTGCGCGTTTTGACGAAGAAGCTAATGTATTATTAGCTGAGCGTCTACAACAAGCAGCGGTCCATGTGGTTTATGGCATTGTTGGCTATAAAACCCATGCCAAAATGTTGCTCATTTTAAAACGTGAAAACAATAAACTTCAGCATTACGTCCACCTTGGTACGGGTAATTATCATCGTAGTACTTCCCGCCTCTACACTGACTATGGCTTCCTAACTTCGAATAAGCAAATTGGCGAAGATGTCAGTAATTTATTCATGCAGCTAACTAGTCTTGGCAAGATCCCAAAGATGCATAAATTATTGCATGCTCCTTTTACCTTGCAAGAAGGGTTGTTAGATCGAATAGACAGAGAAATCAGCCATGCTCAGCAAGGCAAGCCCGCGCACATCATCATCAAGGTCAATGCGCTTGTTGAACCAGAGATGATCCAGTCTTTTTATAGTGCTTCGATGGCTGGTGTAAAAGTTGATTTAATTATCCGGGGCATATGCTGCTTAAGGCCTGGCATTCCAGGCTTATCTGACAATATCCAAGTGCGAAGTATTATTGGCCGCTTTTTAGAACATACCCGCGTGTTTTATTTTGAAAATAATGGCAACCCAGAAGTTTGGGCAGGTAGTGCTGACATGATGAAACGTAATTTATTGCGTCGTGTTGAAGCCTGCTTCCCGATTGAAGCTAAAAAGCTTAAAAAGTCAGTCATTGACGACTTAAACACTTACTTGGCTGATAATAGCCAGGCTTGGCTGTTATCTGAAAATGGTCGCTACCAACGCGTGCAACGTCCTGAGGGAGAGGAAGTTATCTCAGCACAGGCAAATTTATTGTCAGATATGGCTAAGGTTTATTAATTTAAACCAAAAGGTTTTTTAAACTCAGCTTTTCGATATAAGCCAACAGCTATGTATTTTTTCATTACGTTTAAAATCGAGCGGTAATGTTTTATGGCTTATATTCTCTATTGAAAGCCCGCTCAATGATGCTGAATCGAGTTTAAAATCACGTCGGTTTGTAGAAAATATTAACTCCCCATCGGTTGTTAATAGCTCGCTAGTGAGCTTGATCAATGAAACATGATCTCGCTGTATATCAAAGACCCCTTCCATTTTTCTTGAGTTAGAAAATGTCGGTGGATCTAAAAAAATAAGGCCATAACGCTGTTGGTTTTGTTGTGCCTCTTGTAACCACTCCAAGCAATTAGCTCTGATGTAATTATGACGCTCATCAGTGAACTGGTTTAAAGTCATATTATCTTGCGCCCAAGATAGGTAGGTATTTGACATATCAACCGTTGTGGTCGATTTTGCTTGACCTGCTGCTGCATAGACTGTCGCGGTACCGGTATAAGCAAATAAGTTTAAAAAGTCCTTATCTTTTGCTTTATTGAGAATAATTTGTCTTGTTGTTCGGTGATCTAAAAACAGCCCTGTATCTAAATAATCTGTTAGGTTTACCCAAAAGTTCAAACCTGACTCTGCTACTTTAAAACGCTGTTTTTGAGATGAATGCGCTTCATATTGTTGGTTGCCGCGTTGTTTTTGACGTAATTTCAAAACAATCTGTGATTGAGGCAAGCCAAGTACCGTTGGTGTTATTTTCATAACATCATTGAGTCGCTGTATCGCTTTCTCAGAATCTATAGATTTGGGTGGTGCATATTCTTGAACATGAATATGTTCACCATAAATATCGATAGCGACCGCATAATCGGGTAAATCTGCATCATAAAGCCGATAGCATTCAATACCTTCTTTTTTAGCCCATTTTAGACGGTGTTTAGCATTCTTTTTTAATCGATTGGCAAACATTTCTGCATGTTCTGAAAGTTCATACTCTGTTTGTGCTATTTCAGTATCTAGTTTTTGCGGTTTACTTCTTTCTAATTGTTGCCTATTAGCTGATAAAGGCCTTGGTGCACGATAATGAAGAACTTGACAGGCAATCGGACCGTTATCGAAGGGCATAGCTTCAAATAATGTCAAACCGGTATATTTGGCTAAATTATCGTTATCTGTGATCAGGGTTGTTCGCCATGCTGGAAAAGCCTCAGTAACGATATTACCCAAACTCTCATACAAGTGGTGTAGTTGAGATTGTTCGCCCATACGTTCACCATACGGCGGATTACACACGATAATGCCCATATCAGGTAAGTCTTTTGCTTGTGATGGCCAATCTAATAGATCTCTTTGCTCAACTTTGATTCTGTCTGTTAAGCCTATTTCAGCAATATTTATTTTAGCCGCAGCAACAGCTTTAGCATCGCGATCACCGCCAACAATCATTGGCAAACGTGCTAAACCACTAAACTTGCGTCTCTCAGCTTCTGCTTTTAATTGCTTCCATGCATCACGGTCATGTTGTTTCCAATACAAAAAACCAAAATAATCTCGGTGGCTCCCGGGTGCTATATCAGCTGCTATCATTGCAGCTTCAATTAGAAAAGTACCCGAGCCACACATTGGGTCAATCAAGCCCCACCCTTGTTTAGCCAACTTAGGCCAGCCTGCAGTCAATAAAATAGCAGCAGCAAGGTGTTCTTTTAGTGGTGCCGGTGTTGTTTTTTGTCTATAGCCACGTTTATGTAAACTATCTCCAGATAAATCCACGCTGACAATAGCTTGGTTGTGTTTTAAATAAACATTGATTCGTAAGTCAGGCTGAAACAAATCAACGGAAGGTCTTTCTCCGGTACGTTCACGGAACCTGTCTACAATGCCATCTTTGACGCGCTGTGCACCATATTGCGTATGATGTATTTTTGAACGAAAGCTATTAAAATCAACCGCAATGGTCGATTCCGATTCATCAATATGATCTTCCCATGCTAAAGCTTTGACACCTTCATATAATTCATCTGGTGTTTGTGCCGAAAAGTGCGCTATCGGCATAAGAACACGAATAGCAACCCTAGACCACAGGCAAACACGGTAAGCATCCTCTAAACTGCCTGTAAAGCGAACATTACCTTGTTCTTGCTTAATAGTGCCTATGCCCATTTCTTTTAGTTCTTGAACTAAAATTGGCAACATGCCTCTCGCAGTGGTAACGGTAAACTTATGATGTGTCATGGATGCTTCCTGATATAATTAACCTATTTTAATACAGGTACGCTCCTCCATGGCAGTTAATGATAAACAAAAGCGTTATTTACGCGGCTTAGCTCATCCACTTAAACCCGTTGTGATGATCGGTAATAAAGGCTTAACAGATTCTGTCATAGCCGAAGCTAATAATGCTTTAGAACACCATGAGTTGATAAAGGTACGTGTCAGCGGTGCTGATAAAAAACAGCAAAACGATATGCTTAGCGCCATCGCAGATGAAACCCAATCAGATATTGTTATGGTAATCGGTCATATTGGTGCGCTTTATCGTGCGGCAAAAGAACCAACAATTCAATTACCCAAATAACTTAACACCTCAAAACCACCGCTTTTGTTAGTTGAAACACCTTGAATAAAAAGCTTGTTCACTTTGAAATGATGATCGATAAAGCGATGCTTTACGATCAGTTTCCTCTCAAAAGGCGCATTCAATCGTTTATCAAATCAGGAAAGCTCACTGATAAACAATTTGCTGATCTAGAGTCAAAATTACAATCATCAATAGAAACGCGGCAAAGGCGGCACGACAATCGGCCAAAACCTGGTTTTGAAGCCGACTTACCCGTTATTGAACGGCGTGACGAAATAGCTAAAGCCATTCAAGATAATCAAGTCATTATTCTCAGCGGCGAAACGGGTTCAGGCAAAACAACACAATTACCCAAAATATGTCTGGAATTGGGACGTGGCGTCAGTGGCCTTATTGGTCATACTCAGCCACGACGTATTGCAGCAAGAACAGTTGCTACACGCATTGCTGAAGAGCTTAAAAGCCAGTTAGGTGATGTCGTTGGCTATAAGGTGAGGTTTCATGACAAGGTCAGTGCCGAACGTAGCTATGTCAAGTTAATGACTGACGGCATATTATTAGCAGAAACCCAAAACGATAAATTTCTCAATCAATATGACACCATCATTATTGATGAAGCCCATGAGCGTAGTCTTAATATTGACTTTTTATTGGGCTATCTAAAACAATTACTACCCAAACGCCCAGATTTAAAAGTGATTATCACCTCAGCTACGATTGACACTGAGCGTTTTTCAAAACATTTTAATAACGCACCAGTTATAGAAGTTAGTGGCCGTACCTACCCTGTCGAAATTCGTTATCGACCTCCTGCCGGTGATGATGAAGAGCA
The DNA here is from genome assembly GCA_905479075.1 of uncultured Gammaproteobacteria bacterium. Taxonomy (GTDB): domain Bacteria; phylum Pseudomonadota; class Gammaproteobacteria; order Nitrosococcales; family Methylophagaceae. The sequence continues at coordinate 115,014 of CAJQLA010000001.1, forward strand.
GCGTGATTACGATATGATTCGAGGGATTATCGATGCTGTCGATGAACTGTGTCGTGCAGGTCAAGGAGATGTATTAGTCTTTTTATCTGGGGAACGTGACATCCGTGATGTATCTGAAGCCCTACGAAAACATCACCCACCACAAACAGAAGTGCTTCCCCTTTTCGCAAGACAATCAGCTACTGAGCAAAACCGCGTATTTAAAACGGGTGGTAAGCGTCGAATTATTCTGGCGACTAATGTCGCTGAAACATCGTTAACCGTTCCCGGGATACGCTATGTCGTTGATCCCGGTTTTGCCCGTATTAGCCGTTATAGTGTTCGTAATAAAGTTCAACGACTGCCCATTGAGAAAATTTCTCAATCCAGCGCTAACCAACGTTCTGGTCGTTGTGGCCGTGTCGCAGCGGGTATTGCTATACGCTTATATGACGAAGATGACTTTAAAAACCGTAATGATTTTACCGATCCAGAAGTATTAAGAACCAATCTGGCGTCGGTGATTTTACAAATGTCGGCTTTGCGTATGGGGGACCCTGCTAAGTTTCCATTTATTAATCCACCGCCACAAAAAATGATTAATGATGGTTTTCGGCTATTAGAAGAATTGGGTGCGGTTAATAAACAACGTCGATTAACTGACACAGGAAGACAATTAGCCAAGCTGCCCATTGATCCAAGAATTGCTCGAATGATACTGGCGGCTAAGCAACTTAATTGCTTAACAGAAGTGCTTGTTATTGCCAGCGCTTTAAGTATTCAAGATCCCCGTGAACGGCCAATGGATAAACAACAAGCTGCTGATCAGGCACATGCCAAGTTCAAAGATGAACGTTCAGACTTTCTCGCTTATCTCGCATTATGGGAACATTATCACGATAAGAAAAAACATCTGAGTCAAAATAAGCTACGCAAATATTGCCGTGAAAACTTCTTATCCTTTTTACGATTACGTGAATGGCACGATATTCATCAGCAATTACATGTTCAAGTCAGTCAAATGGGCTTCAAACCCAATCAACAAGTTGCTGACTATAGAGAAATTCACCAAGCTTTATTAGCAGGTTTATTGAGCAATATTGCCACCAAAACAGATAAATCAGAATATACAGGTGCTCGCAATATCAAAATGGCTATCTTTCCCGGTTCAGCACTTCATAAGAAAGGGCCAAAATGGATCATGTGTGCAGAGCTTGTCGAAACAGGTCGGCTTTATGCGCGTATCGTCGCTAAAATTGAGCCTGAATGGATAGAGCCAGTAGCGGATTCACTGATAAAAAAACAATATTCTGATCCCCATTGGGAGAAAAAACCGTCACAGGTGATTGCTTTTGAACAAGTGTCACTTTACGGCTTACCTATTATTCCAAAACGACGTGTTCATTTTGGGCGTATCGATCCTGAATTATCTCGTGAAATTTTTATTCGTGATGCACTAGTCCAGAGTGATTGGCATTGTCGCGCCACTTTTTTCAAGCATAATCAGCAATTAATCCAATCTATCGAGTTACTCGAGCAAAAATCAAGACGGCGTGACGTTCTAGTTGATGATGAAGTGCTATTTCAGTTCTATGACCAACGTATCCCTTCATCTATCGTTAATGGTGCTGGTTTTGAAAAGTGGCGAAAAACTGCTGCACAAAAAGACGCAAAATTATTGTTCCTAAATCGTGATGATTTAATGCAACACCAGGCTGAACATGTCACTGTTGATGACTTCCCCGACCAACTCTTAGTTAACCGTGTTCCACTCCCCTTAGAGTATCATTTTGAGCCAGGTAAACAACAAGATGGTATTACACAAACCATTCCGATTTCCTTGCTCAATCAAGCTAATCCAGAGGTCTATGAGTGGCTTATTCCAGGCTTACTTCGAGACAAAATTATTTTCCTCATAAAAAGCTTACCTAAGTCGCTACGTAGACATTTCATTCCTGTCCCTAATTATGCAGATCAATGTCTTCAAGTCTTATCAGCAGAGTCTGGCGCTTTAATCCCTGCTTTATCAGAGCAGTTACGAAAATTGACGGGGATTGAAGTCGGTTTGTCTGATTGGAATACCAGTGAGCTACCAAATTATCTGCAAATGAATTTTCGCTTGGTTGATGAAAATGAAAAGCTACTTGAAGAATCAAAAGATTTAGTCCAATTACAACAAAATTGGGCGACAGAAGCCGCCGCTAGTTTTAAGCAAATACCTAATAGTGAGTTTGAAAAACAAGGTTTAACCAAATGGGATTTCGGCGAGTTACCTGAGCAGATAATACTAAAACAAAATGGTTTAGAAATGACGGCCTACCCTAGTCTTATTGACCGAGGTAATAGCGTCGATCTGACGCTCATGGATACCGCTAATCAGGCCACTACACAAACCAGAAAAGGGTTGCGTCGTTTATTTATGCTCGTCCAAAAAGACAGTGTTAAATATTTAGATAAACACCTTCCTAATATTCAACAACTGTGTCTTCACTACGCCAATGTCATGGAATCACCCTATCAAGACATCAGCCATAATAAAAACCTATCGCCGTGTGAACAGTTAAAGCAAGACATTATTGATTTAGCTTTTGATCGCTGTTTTATCCTTGAGCAAACAGCTATTCAAAGCCAACAACAATTTGAACAACGCTTAAAGGATAAAAAGAGCAATTTGATTGATATAGCCAATGAACTAGCTAAACAACTCGCTAAACCATTAGAGGAATATCATAAGATTGCTAAGCGACTTAGTTCAAAATTACCACTATCAGCTATACATGCTGTAAAAGATATAAGAGAGCAATTAAACTTTTTGGTTTATCAAGGCTTTGTCCAGCACACACCCGATACGATACTGCATCGTCTGCCTTATTATATGCAAGCTATCGGGCAACGCTTAGATAAAATAGTAATAGACCCTGCTCGTGACAAGCAATGGTCGAATGAGGTTAAAACTTATTGGCTACGCTACCTTGATCATCAATCAAAGATAACATCACAAGAGTTCGAACATTTTCGTTGGATGATAGAAGAGTTTCGAATTTCATTATTTGCCCAAGACATAAAAACTGCTTATCCCATTTCAGCGAAGCGTTTAGATAAACAATGGGCTCTTTGTCGATAGCTTTTATTCTTTTTTAGAAAAAGCCCATTGTTTTGGCGGCCCATTCCAATAACCTTGAGCATAATCAACATCAATTTCACCTAATTTAGCAAAAATTTGATCATTTTCAACAAACTCAGCGATTGTTTTTAGCCCCATCACATGACCTATACTATTAATTGATCTAATCATTTCCAACTTTACAGGATCATTTAGACAATCTTTCACAAACATACCATCTATTTTTAAGAAATCGATTGGCATTTTTTGTAAATAGGCATAGGAAGATAAGCCGCTGCCAAAATCATCGAGCGCAAATAAACAGTTTACAGCTCGTAACTCATTAATAAAATATAAAGCCGCATCCATATTTTGAATCGCAGCTGTTTCAGTAATTTCAAAGCAAATATAGGCATTAGATCCCAACAAGCTACTGTCTTTTATTTTCTGGATTATTTTTTCGTAAAACCTCAGATCACCTAAAGATTGACCTGACAAATTAACGCCGTATACACCCCTAATATCTTCACCACTCTGGCGTGCTTTTATTAAGCTATCAAGCACTGTTTCAACTACCCACGAGTCAATCGCTGACGCCAAATTATATTGTTCTGCAGCAGGAAGAAACACACCTGGCGGTATAATATTTCCGTCCTCACCTTGCATTCTGATAAGTAGTTCACAATGAGGTAATGTGTCCTTAGCCTCAATATGCACTATCTCCTGGCTATATAATAAGAACTTACCTTCTATTATCGCTTGTTGGATCCTCACAACCCAAGACATATCTCCTTGTCTCTGTTGTAAGTATAAATCGTCTGATCGATAAGCTGTCAGTCGATCTCGGCCTGCTTCTTTTGAGGCATAACAAGCACTATCAGCCTGTTTCAGTACTTCTGTTTGATTACTATTTCGATCAAAGCTGGCAAGGCCGATACTGGCTGTCGATGCTATTTTAGAATTCTTATATTCGAAACGATATTCACGCAAAGCATGAAGTAAACCTTCCAAATGTGTCTTTGCTTGATCAACAGAACAGCTAAACATGATCAAGGCAAATTCATCACCACCCAATCGTGCTAATAAATCAGATTTCCGAGTATTCTTTTTAAATAGTGAAGCCAAACTTCTGAGGAACTCATCCCCAATCATATGACCGAAAGTATCATTCACTACTTTAAATTGATCTAAATCGATATAACAAAGCACATGCTGACTTGGCTTACTGTCATCCTGTCGCTGAACAAATAGGGTTCCCATACGCGTCTCAAAGGCATAACGATTCAATAAGCCTGTCAAGACATCGTGATTTGCTTGATAACTAAGCTTTTTAGTCAAGCGATATTCTTGGCTCATATCTTGTATATGGACAATAGCGTATTGGAACTCACCCTTTTCAATCACTGCCGATATTGTTTCTTGTACCCATATATCAACACCATCCGAACGGATGTAACGCCTTTTAACATTAATTCTTTCTTGTCTGCCATCAATCATGTCAAGTAACATTCGACGGCTTTGTTCTTGCTTATCTTTCGATAGTAAATCAAAGAACAGCAAACCATTTAACCTATCACCATCGTAACCTAATAAAAGACAAGCTTCTTTGTTCACCCTGAAAATAGATAGGCTTTTATTAACCAATATCATCGCCACACCTGCTTCATCAAAAGCACCGCTAGACAACTGTTCACTATCGTGTAGTTTTTCTAATAGTTGACGTAACTCATTATTGTGTTCTGTTAACTCGTCAACTAATTGCTCATTAACAAACTTTAATTTTAAACTCTCAGTAAATAGTTCATTAACCCTTTTTATTAACACGACCAATAATACTAGGTATATTAAAACCATGATTGCAGCCAGTAACATGGCTTGCTGATAAAAAATGTAAATAAGCGGTAGTAGGACGGGGAAAATAAAGCTGTAGTAACAACTTCGACTACTCAAATTTGAAGCGATGGCACCAGCTGTTATACCTGCGGCTAAAAAAGGGATAATAAACTGAGTAACTAGTGGCCAACTTGTTGAGAACAAAAAACTGAGACTACCATAAACCATCCCGCTGCTTAGTGAACCGGCAATACAAACACGCTCATACTTTTGTATTAGAATTTGATTGTGAGGTGACTCAGCATTGGCTATCTTTACGCGTAAATATTTAACGCTGATTAAGCGCAATAAGCTAATTAATGAAACTACAGAAAACCAAGTAATCAAGAAGTTGTGAGAGACAACATCCCAGAGGAAAAATATTGTCAAGCTGCCTAATAACAAATTGCTAATGACAGCAAAAGGTATTTGCTGAATTAAAACCTCTATTCGAGCTAATTCAGATGCCCCATCATCTGCCTTAATATTTATTTCCCTATTTGATGTCTTCAAACTTAATTTTTCCAAATATCAAAACTTAATACCTTATACGTGTTTATTGCCCTTCGATGCAAATCATATAACAAATTATTCATCTTCTATTCATTTAATACTCGCTAATCTGTATTTAAAAGAACCTAAAAAAGGAGACTAAAATGAAACTTATGATAACCACTTCGACCCTGGCAGCTATCCTAACATTATCGTCACCATCGGTTTTCGCTGATAAGTCACATTACAAAAACAAGAATCATCAATATCAAAATAGTGCATATGTTACGCATGTTGAACCTATATATAAGTATGCTAGGACTAACACTCCATATAGAAACTGTGGAGATCAATATATCAATGGACAAAATAGGTATTACAAAAACAATTACACACCCGCTATTATCGGTGGTCTTGTTGGCGGTGCAATTGGTAATCAATTCGGTGATGGTAGTGCAAAAATAGCTACTACCCTAGTAGGGACTGTTGTCGGCGGTGTGATTGCCCATAAGCTTGATTATAATAATCAGTCATATTACGGTTATAAAGACCCGTCTGATTGTCGTATCAACCGACGCCATCATAACAAGCAGCAAATCGATAGTTATAAAGTCACTTATAAATACCAAGGTAAAAAATTCACCACTATAATGGATCATCATCCAGGCAAACGGATCCCAATTTCTGTGTCCGTTCGACCATTGACACGTTATTATTAACAGTATCTTTATAAGGATGTCATGATTTGCTATCTTGAACTCACTAAGTCAATATAATGTCCTAGCAGTAATGCACCACTATTTATTTGGGCATGATCGTTCGAATAAAACAGAGTTATTTATTGGAGATTTTTCAAAATGTTTAAAACACCACTTATCATACTAAGTACAGCTATAAGCTTAATATTCGCGACTAGTATTTTAGCTGAAGGTCATGCAGGGTGCTGTCATCAGGGTACAAAAGCTCACCAAACAGACCATGCGCCAAAAGTAAGTCATGGACATGGTAAAAGCTTACATCAACAATGGTGTATTCGTTGTCACGGTAGTATCCAAGGTGAAGGATTGTTAGGACCTAACTTAACAAAAAGTGTAGAAACATTATCTAAAGTAGAATTTGTACACATTGTGACAGAAGGTAAAAAAGGCCCAGCTGGGCGTATGCCAGGATGGAAATCAAACCCTCGGGTCATGAAAGGCATGGACAAACTTTATGCATTTCTAGTAGCAAATTCTAGTAAATCAGAGCAATAAGAACGACCATTATGTTACTTATTAGGCACTTTCTCCTATCCTTCACCCTGATCCTGGCATGGCCTAGCTATGCCAATGATGACATTGGACTCCCTTTAACTAAAGAGTCTGCAGCCAATCTGATTCAACAGAAAACGGGGGGGCAAGTCCTATCTGTCGATACAGAAAGTGAAAATGGAAAAACACTTTATCGCATCAAAGTACTTCATGAGTCAGGCAAAATAAAAATATACAATCTTGATGCCCAAACAGGCAAAAAGCCAAGTAAAGGATAACCCTTCAGCATGCGCGTCCTGCTAATCGAAGATGAACAACTCATTCGCGAGCAAACTTGTCAGAAACTCCAACAGAAAAATTTGACTGTCGATGCTGCTGCTGATGGTGAGGAAGGACTTTATCTTGGAATGGAGTATCCTTATGACGTTGCAGTGATTGATCTTGGTTTACCTAAATTGTCTGGCATTGAAGTTATTCAACGTCTTCGCGCCGCTGAAAAAGACTTCCCCATATTGATTCTCACTGCACGTGGTAGCTGGCAGGATAAAGTTGAGGGCTTGGAAGCCGGAGCAGATGATTATTTGGCCAAACCATTTCATTACGAAGAACTGATTGCTAGGATCAACGCCCTATTGAGAAGAGCTTCTGGCTGGGCAGCGCCTATTCTAAAATGTGGACCTATATCACTTAACCCGACTAGCCAAGATGTCAGTATTAATAAACAAGGCATCACACTAACAGCATATGAATATCGCCTACTCCATTTTCTAATGCTACATACTGGACAAGTCGTTTCTAAAACAGAATTAATCGACCATATTTACGAGCAAGATCATGATCGTGACAGTAATGTCATAGAAGTATTTATTAAACGGCTTCGCCAAAAGCTAGATCCTGATAAATCCTTAAACCCGATAGAAACAATGCGCGGACGTGGTTATCGCTTAACACTAGAACGTAGTAGTGAATCGACTATCTCTTAGTAATCGACTTTTTATCACGGTTAGCTTTGTACTGATTGCCTTTCTCAGTATCTCAGCCTTTAGTCTGAATACTGCCTTTCAGGCAAGCGCCGATAGTACCCAACAGAAACGACTGAAAAATTATGTCTACAGTCTGTTAACAGCAGCCCAATTTACTGAGTCTGGTGAAGTTAAAATGCCTGACACACTTGCTAAGCCCGAATTTTCACTACCGAACTCTGGGCTTTACGCTTTAGTGAGTGATGAAAAAGGAACTGTATGGCGCTCTAAGTCACTATTAGGTCTCGTTATAGACCCTCTTCTTATATCCCAAAATACAGAAACTGAACATTATTCGACTATTGAACTAAGCTCTGATACTCAAGTTTTAAATCTTGCCTACCGAGTGATTTGGGAAAATAGTATCGGTCAGCAGTATATTTTTATATTTAATGTAGCGGAGGATCTCGCCACCTTAAAGCAACAAAAAATGGGCTTTGAACGGAACCTTTGGTATTGGCTCGGCGGCACAGGTATCGCTCTGTTACTTGTACAACTTATCATTTTACGTTGGAGTCTTCGTCCGCTGAATAGTGTAGCTAACGATCTCCGAGCTATCGAAAGCGGTCTCCAACAGCGTTTATCGAATGACTATCCAACAGAACTGAAGCAACTCACTAAAAATATAAACGCATTATTAGATCACGAAGAATTTCGTCGAAAACGGTATCAAAACTCTTTGGCAGATCTGGCACATAGTCTCAAAACACCGCTTGCTGTGTTACGTAGCGATATCCAGAGTACTGCGGATCTTCAGACATTACAACAAAATAGTAGTAAGCAATTAAAACAAATTTCAGATCTAGTCCATTATCAATTACAACATGCTTCTACTGAGGGTAAAACCAGTTTACAAGCCCCTCACAATATTAAAGATATTATCAATAAACTCACGGCCTCTTTGCAAAAAGTCTATCTCGCAAAACAGATTAAATCACATATTGATATTAAAGATGACATCATAATCCACGCTGATGAAGGTGACTTATATGAACTGCTCGGCAACCTACTTGATAACGCGTTTAAATATTGCCGAAACCAAGTTAAAGTCACCGTAGAACACCATGAGGATGTCACTAAAATTAAGATCGAGGACGATGGCCCTGGCATTCCCAGTGAGTTACACAAAGATGTGCTAAAACGTGGTAGACGTCTTGATACACAAATGGAAGGTCAAGGTATTGGTTTAGCGATTGTAGGCGATATTGTTGATGCTTATCAGGGTGAAATTCAGCTCAGTCATTCGCAAACACTTGGTGGTGCTGAAATAGTTATCAGTCTTAATCAATAAAACAATTTTTTATTGATTCTCTTGGCATTCTTGCAAATATTTAAATAATAAACGAGCTGACTTTGGAGGCTTATTATTTGCTGCTTCTTTCTTGGCGTTTCTGACTAATTGTCTGACATATTGACCATCAAATTCGCCAAACTGGTGGTGTAGTAACGTCATCATCTCATCATTGCCCTGTAACAAATCATCTCGCCATTGTTCGAGTTGGTGAAATTGCTTTACCTCGCCATGGTGTACTTGTTTTAGCTTAGCTAGTTCTTGCTGAATAATTTCATAATCGTCATGCGCGATAATATTACCAATAAAACCAACTTGTCTCTTAAGCGCACCGTGAGACATAGCTTTGGCAGCTATAACAGCATCTAATAGATTTTCGGATAGCACCATTTTATTTAAATCTTTCGTCGGTAATGCTATCAACTCACGACCTAAGTCTTTTAGCTCTTGTAATTCACGCTTAATTTGCGATTTACTTTTTTCTTCTTCAAATTCAGTCATTCTTAGCTTAATTCTTATCTAAATATCAGCTAGCAACTATACCTTATTTGCCTACACTAACCCTATTCATATATCGTTTACCTGTAGATAACGTCTCCAGTCTTTAAAATTATCTACATCCCACTGACTTCTTGTCTCAAAATGTGACAGTTTCAACTCTTTTATTTTGCATTTTGTTTGAGATAAAACAAGATCACTACCCCAAGCGATATCTTGAAATAATTGTTGATACAATTTTGACATGCCAATTAAGACATAGCCGCCATCTTCAGCTGGCCCTAAAGCAACATCATCGCCTTCTACTAAGGCTTGTATAGCCTGCTCAAGATCAGAATAAACAAAGGAAGGACAATCAGTGCCTACCAAAATCACCTGTTGTGCGTGTTTTAAACCAGAGCAAATAGCATCATGCATCTTAGTGCCAAGATCACCTTCACACTGCTGGTATAAATCGAGCTTATATTTTTTAGCACATTGTTCAAAGTAAGTGTGCTGAGTATCAGGGCTGCACCATAATTGGATCGGTGCAAGCTGTGATGAAGTAACTAGATCCAAGGTACGCTCTGTTAATTCAACATGTGCATCAACAGCCTGTTGTGCTGTCAAATATGGCATTAAGCGCGTTTTCACATGATGAACTATCGGCGCCTTACAAAAAACTATGATTAATGCGTTGGGATAACGACAACTCATTTTTTAGATCTAAAAGGCATTGTTATTAACGCTTTTAAATCTACATCATAACCATGTCTGTAATCGGCTAAACCTATCGTCATTACTTGATGCCCACACTTAGGTTCTTCAGTATACGTACCAAACAATCTATCCCAAATGCTTAAAGAGAAACCATAATTACTGTCCGTTTCTGTTGGAATGACAGAGTGATGAATACGATGCATATCCGGCGTCACAATTAATTTTCTTATCCGAAAATCCCATTTTTTAGGCAATAAAACATTGCCATGGTTGAATAAAGCTGTGCTGCTTAAAATAACTTCAAATGCAATCACAGCAACAGCATTAACACCTATAATATAGATTATAAAAACCTTGTAAATCATTGATATTAATATCTCTACAGGATGAAACCTTATCGCTGTAGTCACATCAAAATCAAGATCAGTGTGATGAACTTTATGTAATCTCCACAACCACTTCCATTGATGAGAAGCGACGTGCTGACCATAAATCGCTAAATCAAGTAACAGCAGACTGATACCTATTGATAACCAATGCGGAAGGTCAAATTGATTCAACAAACCAATATTGTTATCTGTTGCTGCTATCGCTGCAATATAAGCAGCAGCACCAATGGTGAAACGGACAAGTAATAGTCCTAAAATTGATAAACTGAAATTGATGCCCCAGCGTTGCCAGCGCGAATACAATAATTGACGACGAGGGGCATAAATTTCCCACAAAATCATCAAAACTAAAAAGCCAACAAAGGCTGACAGTCTGATTATCGCTTCCAAAATAAACCTTCTCTATATAATTGGGCTAAGCTACTTGGGCTGTTGCCTAGAAAATAACGCAACCTTAGCCACCACATTAACAACGTCATTTTAACAATGCCAAACTGTAACCAACGTCTTGCAGAACTCGACACTTTGGACGATATACAGCATGGTTTTGCCACCTTACTCAATTTCTTAGACAAGGCAACGTCTTCCATTAATGCAATATCAGGATAAGCCCCCGATGTTTCAAAGAAGTCTTTTTCAACAAAAATGGCTTGATCGCCAGTTGCAATACCTGTCAACTTGGAACGCCAATTCATAAAGCAAGCAATTATGGTTAAAGCAGGATGCCCCGACATTAATTTAATATCAAACCGTCCCCAGCGATATTGTCGCACTATCGCTTGTTTAATTTGTATAACAGCATCTTCTGGTAAAAAAGTATCTGCATGTAAAAATAATAATATAGGCGCAACTGATTCTTTAGCACCTCTATTCATTTGCTGTGCTCTACCTGTAGGCGCCTGTAAAACCTTGTCTACATATGGTCGTGCAAGTTCAACAGTATCATCATCACTACCGCCATCAACAATGATCAACTGACAGTTGGGACGAAAATTCTGCAAATGCTTTAAGAAAAAAACGATACCTTTCTGTTCATTAAGTACCGGAATAATGATACTTATTTCAGCAGCAGTTTGAGTCATTACATACATCACCAGATGATTCATGACTCGCGCCTTTTGTTTCACTCGCAGGCCTTATAGTGCCTGCCGGTGCACACCATGTAACGCTTTCTTTTAAGCTTGCTGGCTGTATCCCGATAAAGTCGCTGTCATAAACACCTTTAGTGAGTAAATCATAAGAACGAGCACAGACAGCAATACGTTGTCCACGCGGATAGACATGTCCTTCATCATCATATACTTCTGAATACGGCCCTCTGTAAATGACTGCTTGACCGACATCAAGGCAAGCTTCATTTTTAGGTTTAGTTGCAGTGATAGTAATTGAACGAAACTCAATCCCTTCAACAGTCTGCCATGGCTCTGATTCCCACTTATCATAAGCCACGGCCACAAAACCAGCTTTGACAAAAGCATCCAACATTTCTTGTTCGTATAAAGCACCTGAGATACAGCCACTCCACAATGATGGGTCATCTTTTAAATGTTGAGGAACAGGCTCATCGCTGATGATATCAGAGATGGCAACACGTCCACCTTCTTTTACAACACGAAAGATCTCGTCAATCATCTGTGATTTGTCACTGTCGTGAACTAAATTCAACACGCAATTAGACACCACCAAATCAACTGAGTTATTGTCGATTAAAGGTGATTGTTCACCTTGCTTTTGCTGCCAGGTTTGATGACGCAATAATGATTCTGCATCTGTAATAGGGTTGTCATTTAAATGTTGATCGACTGCAGCTAAATCTACTTTTAAATCTTGAATTAAACCTTTAACAAATTGAACACGATCACCACCTAGTTTGCCTGCCATTTCATCTTGATATTTTCGGGCTAAAGCCAACATATCGTCGTTCATATCAACACCGATAACTTTACCCTGTTCTCCTACTAATTGTGCCGCCATATAGCAAATTTTGCCCGAACCCGCACCAAGGTCTAGTACCACATCACCTTCTTTTACATAGCGGGATGGATCCCCACAACCATAATCTTTTTCGATAATTTCTTGTGGTAATAATTTTAATAAAGTTGCATCGTAATCAACTGGACAACAAAGGTCAGCCTGTCGCTCCTCTGCTCCCTCTGAATACCTATCTAATACACTATGTTCTAAAACCATATTACTTGTCCTATCAAATCAAAAATTACGATAAAGCACCACCACAACTGCTTCCTTGACCTGCTGTACAACCATAACAGTGTTGTCTCGTTGCTATTGGCAGGCCAGCTAAATCCATATCAGCCAGGTCACTGATATGTAATTTTTCTGTCTTATCTGCGATTGGTAAATCTAGCATCTGGTTAAAATCACAATCATAAAGGTACCCTTGCCAATCAATACTAATGGTATCCCTGCACATCACATTATCCAAGGTGTCAGGATTATAACTATTCACTAATAAAGCCATATATTGCTCAAACAGCCCCTTACTCATCAAGGTACTTCCAAAGCGTTGGATAGGCATATTTGCTATGGTATAAAGTCGATCAAAAACAACATCATATTGTTTTAAGTGCACTTTATAACTGTTTTCTAGAGATTCTTGAGCAGGCGGTAAATTAATCCCCTGTGGATTAAACACCAAGTCTAAATTTAAGCCAGTTTTGGGCTGGCCATAACCTAAAGTGTTTAATCGCTTAAGCGCCTTAATACTTGACTGGAAAACACCATTACCTCTTTGCTTATCGACATTATCTTCTTGATAGCATGGCAATGATGCCACTATATTAACGTTATGGTGAGCTAAAAAAGCAGCTAAGTCTTCGTAGCCAGCCTCTTCCAAAATCGTTAAATTACAGCGGTCAATTATCTCTATACCTAGTTTGCTCGTTTGTTCGACCATATAATGGAAATGAGGGTTCATTTCTGGGGCACCGCCCGTCAGATCAATGGTTTTAACATCTGCTTTGGCCGCAAAATCTAAAACCTGATCTATTACCGTTTTAGACATCAACTCTGTACGTTTAGGGCCTGCGTTAACATGACAATGTACACAGCTTAAGTTACATAAATAACCCAAATTCACTTGCAAGATGGCAAGTTTCCGACGTTTTATAGTTGGAAAATCAGTTTTGTCTAATAAAGGTTTTGAATCAAGCATCGTTATTCCAGTTTAGAGACTAAGTTATCGAATCGTCAGATTTAAAATGTTTTACAAAAACAGGTAATAACATTAAAAGTCCCAACAGAGCGAAAGCAAGCAATAACTCTAAAGAAAAGATTTGGCTCATATTTTCAATTGTCGCTAATGATTGACCCAAATTAGCAAATACAAAACTACCAGGCATAATCCCTATAAATGTCCCTAGAGCATATCGTTTGGTATCAATTTTGGTAAAAGCCATACTCAAATTAACTAGCCAAAACGGAAATAAGGGAACTAGCCTTAAAAATAACAAGTAATTAAGAGAGTTTTGATCGACTTCATCGATAATTTTCTGAGCGACAGTGACATTGGTCAGTTTACTTTTAGCCCAGCTTGTTAATAAATATCGGGCCAACCAAAAAACAATTGTCGCGCCAATAGTAGCTGAGATTAATAATAGTGACCAACCTAACCAACGACCAAACACAAAACCAACTGCCAAGGATAGAAATGATGCGCCAGGCAAACTCAAACTGACAACAAAAATATAAATAGCCATCGCCAATACAATAGACAACCAAAACTGTTGTTCAACATAGTCTGCTAAAAATTCTTTATTTTGTTGAATGGCAGTCAAATTTAAATACTGGTCACCACCTAAAGCAAAAAAAGCTACAACGAGAGAAATCAACAGTGTCACCAACAGTAACTTTTTAGTCATCATTAGCCTCTCAAACTAAATAAGCGTTTAAGCCATCGCTTACGAGCAGGCGTTAGAAGCGCTTTCATTCTTTGATCTGCAACGCGTCGATTGATTTGGGCTAATGTTGGGTATATATGAATTGTTTTACTCAAAGCTGATACTTTCATACCTTGCGTAATCGCTAAACTATATTCAGCAATTAACTCACCTGCATGTGGGCCTACAATACAGGCGCCTAACAATTTTCCGCGTGGGTTAGTAATGATTTTAGCCATGCCTGCTGTATCGCCATCAGCAATAGCCCGATCAACCTCACTGAATGGGAAACAATAAACCTGATATTTAATTCCCTGCTTTTCAGCGTCGTCTTCTGACAAACCAACACGAGCCAACTCAGGCGATGTAAACGTACACCACGGTATCGCTTTTGTTTGAGCCTTAATCGGCAAATGAAACAAAGTATTTTGTAATACCACGCCAGCCTGATGCTCTGCCATGTGTGTAAACAAATATGGTCCAGCAATATCACCACAGGCATAAATATGTTTATTACTTGTCCTCAAGCGACTGTCCACATTCACCTTACTCGCATCACTAATATTGATACCTGCTTTTTCTAAGGCTAAATTTTCAATATTAGATCGTCTGCCCGTTGCCACTAATAGATGACTACCCTCAAGGTGAGTCGTTTGTGGATGATTTTGCTCTCCATACAGTTCGAGACTGATGCCTTGTTCTGTCTTTTCTGCTTTCTTGGTGTCAACATATAGGTGCAAATCAATACCATCTACTAGAAACTGTTGTTTTACCACCTCTGCCATATCGGCATCTTCTTTTGGTAACAGCCTGTTTCTACTCACAAGCGTTACTTTAACGCCCAGTCGCACGAAACTTTGAGCCATCTCACAACCAATCGGGCCGCCGCCTAGCACGATTAAATGAGAGATATTTTCTTTGTTATCAAAAATAGTTTCATTGGTAAAATAAGGAACGCTTTCAATGCCTGAAATGTTTGGAATCGCAGGTCTTGAACCAGTAGCTAACACAAAGTTTCGTGCTGTAATTGTTCGCTCACTTAACTGTACGCTATTGGGGCTTGAAAACGATGCTGAATCAAAAACAACTTCTACGCCCAGAGTGCGAAAGCGCTCTGGGCTATCATTTGGCTCAATATGTTTGATAACTTCAGCAACACGATGCATCACCCTGTTTTGATCAATAGCTTCATGATGAGCATCTAAACCAAAACGATTAGCGTGCCTGATTGTATTGGCTACGGTCGCGGAATGAATCAATGTTTTACTAGGGACACAACCATAATAGAGGCAATCACCACCTAGTTTAGCTTTTTCAATAAGGATTACTTTTGCACCCAGAGAGGCGGCACCTGCTGCCGTAACTAAACCAGCTGCACCACCGCCAATTATGCATAAGTCGTATTCTGGTCTATCTCTCATCCTAACCCCTTTTGTCCTTACCTATTTTAGACGCATCAATAAGCGAAAACTTACAAAAAAAACCTTTAGCCTTACCAAGATCTAAAGGTTTTGTTGGCTATCGACAGACTAATCAACGAATTAATAGAAACTGGGTGGTACTTTCCAATAGCATCTGTGTGGTAAAACTGCCAAAAATAAAGCCGTGTAATTTACCATGACTAAATGCACCCATCATAGTGATGTCTATCGCTTTTTCTTGTTGATACTGGGTTAATTCTTTAACGGGATCACCTGTCATCGCCTTAGCTACTATATTTAGGCCTGCTGCTTGTAATTCTGTGCGGGCATCTTCAACTAAATTAGTCGCATCTGCCAAGCTTTTTTGAACACTAACAATATGAATCTCAAGTTGACTGTCAAAAAAAGCATTTTTCTTCAATAGGTTAAGCGCCTTTTGGGATGTTGGGCTACCATTATAAGCAAACAACAGTTTTTGAGGCTCACTAAACGATGTTGTGGCGATAAAGACCGGTTTACTGATTGCTCTTATAGCTTGTTCTAACTGTGTACCCAGTCCTGCTTTACTGCCCTGATGGTCTTCGCCTTTTGCACCTAACACGACCATAGATATTTCAGACTCTAGATCGCTTAATGCTTCGGGCAAAGTGCCGTGTCGTTGCTTTGCAATTACATTTTCAACGCCAGCCTGCTCTGCTCTTTGTTTTGCATTTGTAATGAGGCGCTTGCCATCAGCGATAAGCTGCTTACTCTCTTGTCTTTCTTCGTCCGATAATTCATCAAGCAAATGCTCTTTCATATTCGGCGTTAAATTACCTTCGTGATGCACTTGTTCACTATGATGTGAATGTTCAATAGTGTGCAACAATTTGAGCGGTGATTGATGGATTTTAGACAGCCAAATTGCATAATCAATCACGGCATCGCTAAAGTTAGAACCGTCAATTCCTGCCAGAATTACTGATTGTGGTGTCACGGACATGATTAA
The DNA here is from genome assembly GCA_905479075.1 of uncultured Gammaproteobacteria bacterium. Taxonomy (GTDB): domain Bacteria; phylum Pseudomonadota; class Gammaproteobacteria; order Nitrosococcales; family Methylophagaceae. The sequence continues at coordinate 131,914 of CAJQLA010000001.1, forward strand.
TGGCCTCCCATTATTTTTTCAATTTCTTCTGGCTTGTCATGAACCGCAAACTTATCTAATAAAGTTTCACTTGCTTCATTTAAACCAACAATACTGACATCAGCACCTTCGCGACGAAGTTTAATGACCACTTTATCTAATGCAGCGACACCGGTAATATCCCAAAAATGGGCCCTATGCACATCGATTATGACTTTATCGACCGCCTCTTTAAAATCAAAAAAACCAATGAAACGGTCTGATGAATTAAAAAACACTTGTCCTACTACTTGATATGTACGGGTATCGGTTTCATCATTATAATCAGACTCAATATACATAAATTGACTCAGACGTTGTGCCATAAATAATGAACCGATTAAGATCCCCGTAAACACACCAAACGCGAGGTTATGTGTCCATACCACAACAATAACAGTGGCCACCATCACTGCTGAAGCACTCGTTGGATTAGTTTGAAGTTCTTTTATCGAATTCCAATTAAAGGTGCCCACCGAAACCATTATCATGACCGCAACAAGCGCTGCCATTGGCACAATCGACAGAATGTCACTTAAAAATACAACCAAAATCAGTAATAACACACCCGCCGTCATCGTTGATAAACGGCCACGACCACCTGACTTAACATTGATAATAGACTGACCAATCATCGCGCAACCCGCCATACCACCGATAAGACCAGAACCAATATTGGCAATACCTTGACCTTTACATTCACGCTTTTTGTCACTTTCTGTGTCAGTCAGTTCATCAATCACGTTAGCAGTCATCAGTGACTCAAGTAAACCAACAATCGCGATGGATACAGAGTAAGGGAAGATAATGCCCAGTGTTTCGAAGTTAAATGGCACATCTGGCCATAAGAAAATAGGCAATGTATCAGGCAACTCACCCATATCACCGATAGTTCTAACATCAATTCCAAACAAGTAAACGATGACGGTTAACACTACGATATTGACCAATGGCGAGGGTAATAATTGGCCAATTTTAGGTACATACGGAAATAGGTAAATAATGCCCAAGCCCGCGGCTGTCAAAGCATAAACATGCCATGTGACATCGGTCAGTTCAGGTAATTGAGCCATAAAAATCAATATTGCTAATGCATTTAGAAACCCTGTCATGACTGATTTTGAGATAAAACTCATAAATTTATGCAAGTTCAGATAACCTGCAACAATCTGCAACACACCCGCCAAAATGGTTGCGACTAACAAATACTGTAAACCATGGTCTTTTACTAGAGTGACCATAAGCAATGCTGTGGCTGCTGTTGCTGCAGAAATCATCCCCGCTCTACCACCCACAATAGCAATAATAACCGCTATGGCAAATGAGGCGTACAGGCCAACCTTAGGATCAACACCAGCGATAATTGAAAAGGCAATCGCCTCAGGAACAAGGGCTAAAGCCACAACTATTCCGGCTAGAATGTCATCACGGACATTGCCAAGCCAATCTTGTTTCGCTGATAACAGCATGAATTTTTCCTCTACGACGAAAATATTGACAGTCACTGCCAGAAAGTTATAACTAGTTTGAAAGCTTAGACATCAGCAAAAATACCCGCTGTACCTATCAACAAATAGGCCGTGCATTATACAGTAAAAGAAATACAGCCATGATTTAGGCTTTGTCTATTTTATTCTGTGTGATGTCGTTCTTTTCGCGCTATCGCCTGAGTGGAAATCTGCTGCTTTTCGATGTGGCTTGCTTCCGACCACCGTAAAATCTCATCTAAGCTGCGCCCACAACCTATGCAAATGTTATTTTGATCTAAACAACAATTTCTAATACACGGTGATTGCAATGCTGGTGACGTCATTCTATTGCTAATTTTTCTACTGTTTCAATTCTAAAACATTTAAACGATAAAGCATTGTTAAATGCTTGTTCAAAATTCACAACAATACCGTCAAAACAGGGCCTATCCAAATATTTTCCTCAGGCCACACATCACCTCGCCATATCGTCAAAGTGTCTATTTCTGCATCGTGAAAATTGGGGCACTCCTCATCATCTAATATTAACTGGCTGTTTATGATGTCCCGTTTGGTATCAAATTCAGTCATTATTAGATTTTAAGACCCGCTTGTTGAGTCATGCTGGTGGTCCACATATGGCGGTATAGCGCCCACCTGCCCTCTTCTTTTTTCCAAATCACTAGATACTTACCAAAATCGATAATCTCTCCATCCTGAGCATGAATGGTATACCTGCCTACTTCATGAACAATTTCTCCAGTCCCTTCAACCTCAACGGTTTTAAGTTTGACACTCGCTATACCTAAACCCATTAGTCCCTGCCAAAAAGAGGCAATATTGTGACTGCCCTCAACGACTTCATTATTAGCTGGGAATATTTGACCATCTTTAGCATAAAGATTTGCCAACTTAATGACGTCAACTTGCTTAAAAGCATCCATAAAAACTTTTTCAGCTTCCACAATTTCTAAAAATATGATTTTTTGTTGGTACTCATCCGGAGTACAAGCAATGCAAACAAGCAGTACAAAGCCCATAAAAAGTCTTTTTAATTTAGTCAACATCATTTAAACCTTATATAACTGGCTCTGCTTCACTACCCGTCATGATCAAACCATAAACTCGAGTAATCATTGGAAGACCTCGCACATTAACAATCTGTATTTTTTCGTAGGTACGAGTTGTCATAATAATTTCACCATCCATAGTGATTGTTTCCGTTACCAAGTCAGTCACCTCTGCACTTTTACCATTCTCAGCAATTGATATAGCAATATCATCAACCTGATAACTAAACTTCATTGGCATCGACCAACCCTGTTTTAAATGTTCCTTATAGCCTAATAAATCAAGTTCCATCTTACCGCCTTGACTACCAGAAAACTCAAAGGTCACTTTGGCGTCTTTTGCAAAATGAGTAATCAGCTGTTCTACATCTTGTCTTTTTGCAGCTTCTTCAATATTCGAGATCAAATTCTCTATCGATTTCTCGGTGATCAATTCCTCTGCCAAGCTGGTGAAGGGCAGAAAACATAAGAGAATTAAGCAATTCTTTAACACCTTCATCTTATTTCCCAAAGTCAATATTAGCGTTCTAATACAATACGGTAATGCGCATCACCATTTCGTAGCCTAGCTATCGCCTCATTCACCTTATCAAAACCAAATTTCTCAACCTTTGGTTTAATATGATGTAGTTTGGCAAATTCAAGCATTTTAACCATTGTTTCAGGACTCCCAACAGGTGAGCCTGAAACAGAACGTTGCCCCAATAGCAAGGGGAATACAGCGATATCAAGAGGGTCAAGCACAGCGCCAACAAAGTGCAATCGACCTTTTGGTGCTAATGTACTGAGATACAAGTTCCAATCCAGCTTTACGCTAACGGTTGAAATAATAAAGTCAAAACGTCCTGCCGCCTCAGTAATTTCGGCTTCGTCTCGTGAGTTTAATGTTTGATGCGCACCTAGCGCTAGTGCTTCTTCTCGTTTATCTGCACTGGAAGTAAAAGCGGTTACCTCACAACCCCAAGCATTTAGAAACTGTAAGGCCAAGTGGCCTAAGCCTCCAATGCCTATCACTGCCACTTTATCTGTCGATTTAATATCGAATTGAACGAGTGGATTGAAAACAGTAATGCCTGCACAGAACAATGGTCCTGCTGATTCGAGATCAATTCCGGCTGGTATTACAACCACACTATTGGCGGCAGCCCTGACTTTATCAGCAAAGCCGCCATGGTGTCCTATAACAGTTGGCTGTGCGCTAGCGCATAGGTTGTGATTACCACTGTGACACATTGAACAGCTATCACAAAAGCCAGCATGCCAGCCTAAACCAACGATCTGCCCAATAGCTAGATCAGAGACATTACTGCCAATTTGGGCAATTTTTCCTACCACTTCATGGCCTGGGACAACCGGGTACTCTGTTGCGCCCCAATCATTATCAATCACATGAATATCGCTATGACACAGTCCAGAATATAAAACATCAAGTTCTACATCATTAGATTCTAGGTCTCCAGGCTCATATTCGAATGCTTTAAGTTCACCTTGTGGTTCAAATGCTGCATATGCTTTTATCATGACAAACTTCCCGTAATAATTAACTGCGTTTGAAATCAGAACTAGCAAATAGACTTACTTTATGATGCCCCTGATTTTCTTTTCTTTCGACAGGAATAACAACGTATTGCTACTGCCCAAATATAACCTTTCGCTTCTTCGTAATACCACTTTTGTTTTTCTGCAGTCCATACTTCAGATTTGCCACAATCCATACAAATAAATGGGTAATCTTGATAATATTGGCAATTCACCATAAGTATTAATATGTGCTAATTTGGATTGTTCAGCCAAGACTACTCCTTCAGGTGGTTGTCCACTTGGCATATGTGATGGCAATAGTGAGATTTCTTTACCATTTACAGTTTACTATTTCTTAATAGCTATAAATTACAAGTTTAGGTCACTATTTTCGCTAGTGAAGCACTTGAAGTAGCAAAGCAATTTGGCAAGCAAAACCAGTAGCAAAAGCCAAGGTACGAAGCCAAGGGATTTTAAATGCGTAAACGAAAAAATGAGTCAATCTAGCCCAAAAATAAACTTCACAACTTAAAGCTGTAACAGCATTATTTGCACCTGCTAATTGCACAACGAATACTAGTGCCGCAAAAACCACCAGATTTTCTACTGCATTACTGTGTGCCTTCTTCATCCGATCAGCCCATGGCGATAAAGGCTTTGGATCATCCGGATAACCTACAGCGTCTATCAACCCTCTTACAGCAATCAAATTAAGAACATAAGGCACCCACATTACAGCCGTTAAAGCTGTTACCCATACTAAATAGCTTAGCTCTGTAGTCATTTCTTATCCCCTTTTTAGGTTTGTTTCTACTAGTAAGTATGACGTCTAAAGCCACACAAAGTTACATAGGCTACTATTCAGAGGGTTCAAAGGGCTGTTTATTAACCCTCGTTTAGACGTTGACGATACTCGGCAAACTTCGCCTTTTCTATCTCGTCCACATTTGGATAGGTTATATCTAATGAACGTAATGATTGCAAAATGATTTCAGCAACTTGTAAACGCATAAAAGGTTTATTGTCCGCAGGTATTGCATACCAAGGCGCATCAGGTGTTGATGTTGCATTCAACATAGATTGGTAAGCATCCATATAAGATTCCCAATGTTGTCGTTGATCAATATCGCCCTCAGAAAATTTCCAATGCTTCTTTGGATTATCTAAACGAGATAGAAAACGCCTTTTTTGTTCCCCTTTAGACACATTCAACCAGAATTTAATGACGACAGTACCATTACGAGAAAGGTGTTTTTCCAAGTCGTTAATCGAATCAAAACGTTGTTGCCATAATTCATTGCCAGTGGCATTACTACCTAAACGTTGTGATTCAAGAATGCTAGGGTGAACTCGCACCACAAGTACTTCTTCATAATAACTACGGTTAAAGATCCCTATTAAACCTCGTTCCGGTAGTTCTTTACTCGTTCGCCATAGAAAATCATGATCAAGTTCTGTTGAACTCGGTTGTTTAAATGAATGCACTTGACAGCCTGCGGGATTAATCCCTCTGGTAACAGCTCTGATTGTGCCATCCTTGCCAGCGGCATCCATTGCCTGAAAAATCAACAGTATGGAATGATGATTATGGGCATACATCATTTGTTGATAATCATCTATTTCACTTATTAATGATTTCAGCTTCTTTTTATAAGCCTTTTTAACCAGAGAATATTCTTCTGGTGATGTTGCGGCTTCTGAAAGCTTAAAAGATCCGTCAAAAGGGACAAGGAATTCGCTAACGCTGTTACTCATTTACTTAAGCACCCTTAAAGTAGAACATTCGTAACTCAATTATGACGCATTTTCTTTAGTATTTTTTAGCAACCAATACCCCAAAAATCCCGATGCGAAAGAACCAATTAAAATGGCGAGTCTATCCGTGAAATGAAACATCTGATTATCTTTGAACGCCAAAGAAGCGATGAATAAACTCATCGTAAAACCAATCCCGGTTAACACTGCTGTGCCATAAAGTTGGCGCCAACTACTTCCTGCTGGTAATTCTGCAAATTTAAGTTTGATTGCTAGCCAACTGAAACCGAATACGCCGAGTTGTTTACCTATAAACAAACCAAACATAATGCCCAAGGGAACGCTTCCTGACATTTGTTCTAAAGAGATCTCTGTTACATTGACACCTGCATTCACAAACGCAAATATCGGCAAAATGAAGAAAGCAACCCAAAAATGCAGATCATGCTCAATTTCTTTCAACAAAGAATGCCCTTCTGCATTTTCCTTTAGTGGGATGGTAAAGGCCAAGGCAACACCTGCTAAAGTAGCATGCACGCCAGATTTCAAAACGCTCACCCAGAGCACCCAGCCAATGATAAAGTAAGCTGCCTTTTTAGTGACGCCAAATCGATTCATCACAATAAGAATTGCCAATGATACAAACGCGACTGAAATGGATAATGTTGACAGGTCTGTTGTGTAAAACAAAGCAATGATCACAATTGCACCCAAATCATCAATAATGGCCAATGCCATCAAAAATAATTTCAGTGATACAGGGACGCGATTACCCAGCATAGACAGAATACCCAAAGCAAAAGCAATATCTGTTGCGGTCGGAATAGCCCAGCCATTGATAGCCACTGGGTTTTCACTTGAGTAATTAAATGCTACATAAACAGCAGCAGGCACAACCATTCCACCTATTGCTGCGACACCAGGTAAAACGGCTTGTTTTACTGATGATAAATGGCCCTCAATCAATTCTCGCTTGACTTCTAATCCTATTAACAGGAAGAAAATAGCCATTAAACCATCGTTAACCCAATGGTGAAGAGACTTGGCCAGATGTAAAGCACCAATGTGGATCTCAACAGGAATGTGTAAAAAAGACTCATAAAAAGGTGATAAAAAAGAATTGCTTAACACCAAAGCAAATATAGTAGCAAAAATTAGTAAAACACCACTCGATGACTCTTTATCTATAAAGTCATCTATATCACTTAAAATCTTATTGACCCTTTTACGTATCATTTTTTAACTCTTCATTAATTCTTACAAATTTTCTGGAATTGTGTGCTTATTTTCTGTTTAGTAACCACACATTTTCTTCTGCTGGTATTTTACCCTTCATGCCACCCTCAACTTTGCCACTATATAGTTGCTTTAATAGATAACTATCTTGGAAATGTAGTTCTATCTCATCATTCGGGACTGAAAATGGTGGGCCAGTCATTAGAGTGTGATCATACTCGTAATTGACTATTAATTGGGGAGCTTTATTTGTAATTAATTGTATCTGTTTAACATAGTCGGCTCTTTGTGCTTTAGGTAGTGCAACCAGTGCTGCTCTATCGTAGACTGCATCGACGTTACACATATCTGATACTGATAGATCAAAAATATCACCCACAAATATAGTCAGGCGATCATAACTATATTTTATATGCTTGTTTGTGCGCGAAATCTCTGGAACAAGTGCAAGCTGTTCAAATAATGCTTTAACCGCCGGTTCATGGAGTTCAATACCAATGACTTGATAAGACTTGGATAATAGCCAACCTATATCAAGCGTTTTTCCACAAAGCGGTAGAAAAATGGCCTGTCCAGGCTCTAATGATAGCGTTTCAAAATACCTTAGTAAGAATGGGTTAACCGTATTTTGATGAAAGCCTATTTCATTATTTTGCCATTTCTGGTGCCAAAATTCTGCATCCATGCTAAATACCAAATCTAAGCTTATTGAGCATGTTTGTTTAAACTATCGACAATAATTTGTATCCAAAGATCTGTAGACAGGAAACCATTAGCCCATTCTTCCCAGTCAAGAGACAAACCTTCCTCTTGCATTTGCTTAAGTGTCATACCAGCAGCCATCATTGTCTTGACTTCATCAGTCGTCGCTACCAACATTTCATGAAAGTCTTCTAAATCAGATTTTTCAGATAATGACCCGTGTCCAGGGATCACGACAGTTTCATCATCAATCATCGATAAAACTGTCTCTACATTATTTGCCATCTGAACCACACTACCACCACTATCAACATCTACAAACGGGTAAAAACCAGAGAAGAAATGATCCCCCATATGGACAATATTGGCTTTTTTCATAAAGACAATCGAATCGCCATCCGTATGACCATTAGCAAAGTGGCCTATTTCAAGATGTTCACCATTAAGGTGTATGTTTAAACGCTTATTATAAGTAATTGATGGGACTGCGTGTTCTGGATACGCCTCTGACACCATGCCAAACATTTTGACTTCTTGTTGTGTCAATAAGCGACTACGCACATTGTCATGGGCAATGATCTGAGCATGATGACCTAGTACCTCATTACCTTGCGTATGGTCACCATGCCAATGAGTATTAATAACGTAGGTAACGTCATCTAAACCACCATGTTGTTGTAATACTTTTTCTAAGGCAGCTGACATTTCCTTATAATCAGTATCAATCAAGATTAAACCCTGTTCGCCCTTGATTAAGGCAATATTGCCACCTTTGCCTTGTAATAGAAAAATTGTATCCGTAAGTTGTGTCTGCCTATATGTCTTTGCCTCTCCGTGATGATCTGCACTGTACGCCATAGGAATAGAAAAGCACATGACCATCAGTGCTGTAAAAAAGATTCTATTAATTAATTTCATCATCGCTCTCCATTACAGATTCTTGTTTTTTATCTGTGAAAAAAATATCACCATAATAGGCTTTTGTTTTCTGCCGACTATTATCAGTATCAGTCATAATCGCTACTGCATCAATATAACGTATGTCCTTGCCCACAAGCTGCTTAAAATCACTTCGTATATTACGTGAATAGTGCTGCCAGTCACCTAATGCAGCCTCTCCAGCTTCGATAGCAAACATGGTTGCGTTACTGGTATAAGGATTAGACCATTTTTCACCTTTTTCATGCGATGAAGACCATACATAATTCAGTGCATGAGTTTGCCAAAATACCAAGCCACCATCAACAATGACATAAAGCCGTGCGGTAAAATCATCACCTGTTTTTTGGGTTTCATCTAATCCTGTAAGCACTGATTCTGTCTTCCAAGACCAATTTAGCCAAGGGGTTTGTTCAAGATCTATTTGTTGCTTGTATACCAAACCTGATGCGGCGCTTTCACTATCTGCCATTAAAACCTGTTTGTTTTTATCTTTGACTAGTCTGTATAAGGTTTCGCCATCAAACATCTCCGACTGCCACCCCACCATCTTACCCAAGGAAAACAAACCTATAACTATTTTTTTGCCCTCTACCGTTATAGTCTCACTTCTAACCGTGATAATGACTGTCAAAAAAGCACACCACAAGATTGTCATTAGGTAATATTTCTTCATCGCCAATTAGGCTCTAATTTCTATCATTAGTTCGAATTCCATACTTTGTTAACGAACAATAGAAGGCTAGCACACATAATGGTATGATTTTGCCACATCTCATTGTTATAGAGTGTTTCATGGATCCTTTAAGTCAAGGTCTTGTCGGTGTCACGGCAGCCCAAACTGTTTCCACAAAAAAAGAAATTGCTGCTGCGAGTATGCTTGGCTTCTTTTCAGGGATGGCAGCAGATTTGGATATCTTCATTCACTCAGACGTCGATCCTCTGCTTTTCCTTGAATATCATCGTCAATTTACCCATTCCATTATCTTCATGCCGATAGGTGGGCTTATTTGTGCCATCGTGTTTTACTTATTATTTAAGGTCTTCTCCAGAAACAGCAACTTATCATTTAGCCGCATTTATTTATTTAGCTTTGCTGGCTATGCAACGCATGGTTTTCTTGATGCTTGCACAAGTTATGGAACACAACTTTTTTGGCCATTTAGCACTGAACGGTTTGCTTGGAATAATATCTCGATTATAGATCCCTTATTTACCATTCCATTATTGATCATTATCAATATCGCATTATTTAAGCGCTCCCAATTTTTCAGTTATCTAGCCGCTATATTCGCGATTTCTTATCTCAGTTTGGGGCTGGCTCAAGAGTATAGAGCTAAACAAGTTGCCCAAACACTAGCAGAAAGTCGAGGCCACACAGCAATTGACCTGAGTGTAAAACCAAGTTTTATGAACTTGATCGTCTGGAAGAGTATTTATGAATACCAAGGACGTTATTACGTAGATGCCATTCGTGTATTCGATGACAGTGGTTTTTATCTGGGTGATTCTATTGAAAAGTTAGATGTAACTCGTGATTTTCCTTGGCTAAACAGCAGTGCTCAGCAAGCCATAGATATCGAACGCTTTGCATGGTTCTCATCCGATTATTTAGCAGTCGACGTCACAAACCCGAATCGTATTATTGATATGCGTTACTCACTGTTACCCAATAAGTTAGATGGCCTTTGGGGAATCGAACTATCCCAAACAGCAAAACCATCAACACATATAAAATGGACTACTAACCGTCAAAATGGTGATCGACAGCAGAATATAAAAAATCTATGGTCAATGATTCTGGGGGTTAATGTCTTAACTATCGACTAATAAGCTGTTAATCATCATCTATAGAGTCATCATCAATATCGTTTTCATCCGATAAACCGATTTCTTCTACTTTTTTTGCTACTTCTTTATTATTGTTATCCGAGAATTTACCATGGCTACGCATAAACTGTTTATAAGCCACTTCCCAGCCAGCTTGAAATTGCATTTTTGCTTCTTTTGTTTGCTCTGGGTCTAACTCGAATAGTTTGGGACTCACTATAGATTCATCATATTCAACAAACGCACCACGCTGAGTATTGTAGAGATAAATTCTACCGTTATTTGCTTTGGGTAGTTGTACGTCTTTTATAACAATTATATTTCCTCTGGCTGCACGGATTTCCCCATACCATTCACCATTTTGCACAGACTTTCTCATGCATACATATCCTCATAAAACGCGCTAAGAACAGTGATAATAGCGACCTTCTTTAGTCAGTTTTTTTTGAATATTGCATCTATATTTAATTTTTTTCAATCTATTTTTTTGAAAGCCGGTATACAAATAAACCAAGCCAGAAAATTATAATTTAATACAATCACTTATCCAGCTTAGTCTCAGCAATAATGACACCAAATACACCATCAAAATATTGATAACCTTTTTCGGGTAGATAGATCTGCGATACTGACCCATCTAAATACAAGGCATTGATACAACCAGACTGTTTAAAATGATCAGCAAAATCATAAAAATTAACAAAGCCCTTAGAAATGGCAAAGACTAAACGGCCATCAGCTAATATACCGACCCCATTACGCCTTCTTACACTATTGGAACCTTGTGTTAAATTTAAATTAATCTCACCATCAATAACTAACATAGGGCCGGATTGCGTGGCATATTGAACAGAAGCATTAGGTTTAAACTCTGTGGTATCAACGATAACGCCCTGTCCGTCATTCGTTAAATAAAACACGCCATTGGGTTGAATATAAAAATTACCATACGCATTCTGCCTGGTATTTAAACGGTATTTTTGCTTTCCTTTTTCAATATATAGACCTAAAGGTTTTAGATCTTCTTGAAAAATACCACCATTCATCGCAAACACTAAATGCTTGTTTTTTTTTGCCAGAGCGTTTTTTAAGTTAGAAAAGCTGCGATAAGGTTGATTGTTCTCATCTTTCCAATGAAGACTTAATGTCATATCAGCAGGGTTCACAATGTGGCTAATAAAACGAGAAGGTACGCCTATACGCTGTGCATGAGCTTGATTAAAGCAAACAAGCGTGAAAAGTAAACTTAGCGATAGTAGCTTTGTCTTTAACAACTTTTCCACCGACCTTGTAGTGATAACTTTGTGGAAGTTATAGCTTAACTGGAAAAGTAATCGGCTATCCAGTCGTATAACAATGTCGATGTTAATTTTTCAAAAGCTAACTGCTGAAATTCACTCTCTGGATCCGATGTTTTATATGAGAATTGGTAGCTCAATAAATCAGGTTTATCATCATGCAACAACAAAATGATGCGCTTGCCTGTTTTAAGGCAATCTATTGTCATCAAATCTGCTGGGAAACCACTTCCTCGCATTCGTTGGTTCACACCAACGATAGGATCGATGTCAGCAAAATTAGTTTGAATACGCTCATGCGCTTCAGTTGCAATATCACAAAGATGTTGTAATTGTTCGCTAATCAAAATATTTAAAACTCATTATCAAAAACACAGGTTATAAACCAACAGCAATATGTTGAATTAAACCATTGTATACAAGAATATGTTCACTACCTTGTCGGTTTTGTTCAGTACCATCATTTAGCACGCCTTGAAAACGAAATGCAATTTCAACAACATTTGGTTTAATTTCATTGATACTATCAATCGTCCATTGTAATGATTGATATTGTCCGTGAAATGTGGCTTGCATGGCTAAAATTTCTTTCTTACTAATAAAAAACCCTAAATTAGCCGAATAGTAAGTCGCATTTTCACCGAATAAGTTTTCGATTAGATCCATATTCGATTGATTGGAATAGTCAAAATATGTTTTTGCTAAATTTAATGCTGACATCTTTATTTTATTGCCACTTATTCATCAAGAAGACGTTGTAAATCACTCGCTACCGCATCAATTGAATCACTTGTTCTGACCAGTAGACGAATAGCCCCTTCCCGGTCAAAAACATAAACGGTACTGCCATGTGCAATATCATAATTGCCATCAGTATCTGCTTGTTGATTTTCATGGCTGACACCATAGGTTTTAGTCAGTTGGGCAAGTGCAGTTTTATCTCCTGTTAAACCAACAGTCTGTGGGCCAAAGTTTTCGGTGTATTGTTTTATCTCTTGCAGACCATCTCGCTCAGGATCAACTGTCACAAACAGAACCTGAACGTGCTCTGCCTTTTCAGCAAGAATTGATAATCCTTTTTGTAAATGAAGTAGTGTCGTTGGACAAACACCAGGACAATTCGTGAAACCAAAAAATAGCATAACAACTTTGCCATGATAATCTTCAGCGGTAACAGCCTTGTTCTGATTAGCTTCCGTTAAGTTGAAAGATAAATTTGGCATCGCGCCGGGAACATGACTCGTCGCCCACGGCTGCTCTGCTTGACACGCAGAGAGTAATAATAAAAAAGCGAATGTTGCAGAACGATAGAACATTTTTTGTACACTTAATAACATAACGTCCTTTATTCTCCAATAGCAGTGACAATGACTTTACGGTTATGGCGCTGTGTACGATGTTCCCATAGATAAATCCCTTGCCAGATACCCAAATCACAATGGCCATTGCTAACTGGCATTGTCAAATCAGGATTGGTTAACACGGTTCGAATATGGGCACTCATATCGTCTGGACCTTCATCTTGGTGCCGAAACATCGGATCACCATCAGGGACAATATGTTGCATATAGGTTTCAAGGTCACGACGTACATCTGGATCGGCATTTTCACACAACATTAAGGATGCACTGGTATGCTGAACAAACACATGACATGTGCCTGTTTTAATACCTGAGTCAGCGACAATATTTTGCACATCAGAAGTAATATTTGCTGTACTTCTCGCTTGCGTCATAAACGTTAACTGTTGTTGGTATACCATTACTACTCCTAAGAAACCGCTGCCTGAAAATGTGCTTTTGCTTTACCTGATTTAATGGCCTGCCTTGCGTGATTAGCTGCCTCAGCTTGTGATGAAGATAATCGACAATGCCATAGTGCTAATGCTGTGCCATACACTAAGCTATCAAATGCTGGCCCTACTTTACCATCTAACGCTTGCCGTCCAAGCTCAAGTGTTTCCGATGCAGTAACCTCATTGCTAGCAATGGGTAAAACACCTCTTGTTTCCTGCTTAATGCCGAAAGAGTTGGGATCAATCGTACACCCTTCAGCGATTTCAGTATAAGACTGAAAACAATTCGCAGCTTCTCTTAAAGTCGGTAAAACACCCCCTTCGATGCCGCGAATAATCAACGCTGAGTCAAAACCAGCATGATTAGCCATCCAAGCTAAAATATCTGGATAAGCCTTATGAACGAAACCAATTTGTAAGTGAGTCTTTTGCTTTGCTTTAATCGCTAACACCATTTTTTCTAGTGTTGCTAAGCTTGGCCGTTTAATCATTCTGGTACGCAAATCCTGTAAAGCAAATAAAGCAGGCGAAGCTTGAGCCTGATCTAAATATGCCCAGCCAATATCTGTTTGATTGATTCTATCTTTAGCTTGCCCAGTCGTTAAGCTTGTATTAATTCCAGCTTCACTCAACACTTGTGAATGTGTGACGCCAAATTTTGGTCCCATTTCTTCGACACCATGCGAAACAGTAGGTAAACCTGATGCAGCTAATACCGCCGGTAAAAATGCATTTATTGGGCAATGTCGATTAAAGCCATTAAAGGGATCTGCAATCAATAATAACTGATCAACATCTGCTTCAACTTGTTTGGTTACCGCTTGCAAAGCTGCGTAAACACCTAAGTTTTCCTCATTGGTTTCGCGCTTAATGCGTAATGAAATAAAGAAAATAGCTGCTTGAACGGGATCAGCTTGGCCCGATAGTATTTCAGTTATCGCCTCTTGCGTTTCTTGAAATGTTAAGTCTTTACTTAAGTGAGGACCAGTCGCAACTTTTTTAATCGCATTGGCTAGTGCAGTCATCTAATGTATCCATTCGATTAACGTAGCCTCATCAACCACCGTAACCCCTAGTTTCTCAGCCTTAGTCAGTTTAGAACCTGCATCACGACCAGCGACAACATAATCTGTATTTTTTGAGACACTGCCAGCCACTTTAGCGCCCAACGCCAATAACTTCTCTTTAGCTTCGCTTCTTGAGAGTTCTTCCAATGTGCCAGTTAATACAATTGTTTTTCCGTTTAATGCTGAATCAATACTTGTTTGCTGTTCAATTGGCCATATCACGCCAGCAGCTAATAAACGATCAATGACTTCCTGATTATGACTTTGTTCAAAAAAAGTAACTATATTATGTGCTACGACAGGCCCTACATCTTCTATTTCGACTAATGCCGTTTCATCTGCTTTCATTAATGCATCTAAATTTTGAAAATGTAATGCCAGCGATCTCGCTGTCGCTTCACCCACTTCACGAATGCCCAATGAATATAAGAAACGAGCAAACTTCGTTTGTTTAGCTGTTTGAATTGCATTAACTAAATTTTCAGCAGACTTGTTGCCCATCCGCTCCAAAGCAGCTAACTGCTCTATCGTCAGACGGAATAAATCAGCAGGATCATCAATCAAATCTTCATCAACTAACTGCTCAACAATTTTATCACCTAAACCATCAATATCCATTGCTTTGCGAGAGGCGAAATGTTTAATAGCCTCTTTACGTTGCGCAGGACAATATAAGCCAGCCGTACAACGCATCACGGCTTCGCCTTCTATTCGTTCAGCCACTGAATCACAAATTGGACACAGACTAGGAATGATAAAAGGTTGTGTGTTGTCAGGTCGCTTGGATAAAACAATCTGGACTACTTCGGGAATGACATCACCGGCACGACGAATAATGACAGTATCACCAACACGTACATCTTTGCGGTTAATCTCATCTTGATTATGCAAGGTGGCATTGCTCACTGTTACACCACCAACGAAAACAGGTTTGAGTCGTGCGACTGGCGTTAATGCCCCGGTCCTACCGACTTGGATTTCAATGTCTTCTACTATCGTCATTTCTTGCTGAGCGGGGAATTTATGAGCAATAGCCCACCTTGGTGCACGCGAAACGAAACCTAAACGCTGTTGCAATAGTAAATTATCAACTTTGAACACCACACCATCAATGTCATAAGCTAAGCCATCGCGCTTTTCACCCACCTGTTCGATATAAGCTAAACAAGCTTCAACTCCTGTTACTAGCTCTAATTCTGGCGAAATACGACAACCCCATTTTTCAATCATGTGCATAGCTGCAAAATGGGTTTCTGGCATATTGGATATACCTTGTATTTCACCCAAACCATAGCAGTACATTTCTAGTGGTCGGTTTGCTGTTATCTTTGAATCTAATTGTCGTAATGACCCTGCAGCAGCGTTACGCGGATTTACAAAAGGCTTTTTACCTTCTGTTATTTGTTTCTGATTTAAGGCTTCAAAGCCTGCTTTTGGCATAAATATTTCGCCACGGACTTCAAGCACGTCAGGAATATCTTCGCCTGTAAGTTTTAGCGGAACAGTCGAAATAGTTCGCACATTAACAGTGACATCTTCACCAACACTACCATCGCCACGTGTTGCAGCTTGAATCAATACACCTTTTTCATAACGTAAACTGATTGCTAGGCCATCTAATTTGGGTTCTGCTATATATGTTTGCGATGAATCCGTATTTAGCCAATCTTTCACCCGCTTATCAAAAGCGATGAACTCTACTTCATCAAACACATTATCGAGTGACAACATCGGCATTACATGCGTCACTTGATCAAACTTATCGAGCGCCTGCCCCCCTACTCTTTGCGTAGGTGAGTCTAAACTTAATAATTCTGGATAATCTTCTTCCAGCTGACTCAACTCGCCAAACAAGCGATCATATTCAGAATCAGTAACCTCTGGGTTATCAGTAGCATAGTAAAGATAGTTATACTTATTTATTAAGTTATGAAGCTCATCTTTACGCTGAAGTATGTTAGCGGGAATAGTCATATTAGGACTGATTTTGTTCCATCTGGAGCGTTAAATTAAAGTTTAGAATCTTACTACGAATACGTTCTAAATAGTTATCAGTAAGAGGTAAATGTTGGTCGTCACATAATTCACCACCAAGCCTATCAGCCGTTTTAGTTGCCGTATCTAACATTTCATCAAATAGTGTCAAACCGTTTATCGGATTTGGTAAGGTGATAAAAAAAACTAAGCCTTTAGTTTGCAGTGTTGCTAACGCATCGGGATCTAAAGTACCCGGTGCCATCATATTAGCGACACTAAATAAAACCTGACTTTTATTATTAGCTAATTTTTTATTATAAATTTTCATTGCACCATAAGTCAGTGCAAGTTCATCAAAGACGCGTTTGATATCTAAACCATTAAATGACTGATTCTGTTTAGCCATCACCGACAACACAAGCATTAAATCCCACTCATCTTGTGTCGATTTAATTATTGGTTTGGTTTCAGTTTCAAACTCGGGTGGCTGACTTTGTATACTGCGCGGCGCTTGGCTTGTTGCGTCAGCATTACCTTGTGTTAAAGCCTGTGCACCAGTAGACAGGCTAATTTCAGGTTCACGATCCAATTCATCTACATTATCAGTTGGCCGAGTAATTTCTTGTTGCAAAATAGCGCCAAACTCATCAGATACGGCATCACTATCACGATTAGAAATAGTATCTATTTCAAACGATTTTGACCGTTGTTGGCTTCTGTAACGTGCATACCACGCAAGGCCAACAAAACTAATAAGTAACACAATGATAAGGATTATTAATTCTGACACTTAATTTAATCTTCTAACTCAGGGATAATAGGTGTTTTTCAACATTACTTTGAGATCTTTCATGTCTACATCACCAAGCAAAAAACTGGATACGTTCGACAATGCAATTCCAGAGCGCGATTATACCATTCACATCGAAACACCTGAATTTACTTGCCTGTGTCCTATGACGGGACAACCGGACTTTGCCACAATAAAAGTCGACTATGTGCCAGACCAAAAATGTGTTGAATTAAAGTCATTTAAGCTCTATTTATGGTCTTATCGCGATGAGGGTGCTTTTCATGAAAAAGTCACTAATCAGATTCTTGACGACCTTGTTGCTGCAACCGATCCAAGGTTTATGCGCGTAACGGGTGTTTTTAATGTCCGTGGCGGTGTTTACACTAATGTCGTAGCAGAACATCATAAACAAGGCTGGATAGCACCGATACCTGTGCAACTTCCATAAACCGAATTTTAACGAAGTTAATGACAACAGATAACAATGCCTATATCGGAATCGATATAGGCACATCTGGTTGTCGGGCTATAGCCATAAGCAATCAGGGCGATATCATTGCTCAATCGCAACACCCTCTCAAGCACTCTATTAGCTTAGGAAACTCAAACGAAACCTTATCAGAACAAAATCCTCACTACCTCTGGTCAGTAGTTTTAACTGTTTTAGATGAAATAATGCGTTCTTGCACTCATGCTGATGTAAAAGCGATCTCTGTGGATGCGACGTCAGGCTCAGTGATGCTTGCTTCTGATATTGGCGAAGCAATTAGTCCTATTCTTCTTTATAACGATTCACGAGCAGTTGAACAAAGTAAACTTATCGCATCACAGGCAAATGAAACGACTGCTGCTATAGGACCAACGAGTGGTTTAGCTAAACTTTGCTATCTTGAACAATATACCACTGTAAAAGCACCTCATTATTTATTACATCAGGCTGATTGGGTAAACCTGCAATTAGGTGCTGATATTGCTATCACGGATGAAAATAATGCACTAAAAACCGGTTATGATCCGCTGAACCGCCAATGGCCTGACTGGCTTGAAGAGCTTACTGATCCTAATATATTACCAAAGGTGGTTTCTGCTGGAACAAATATAGGTCATCTGTCTGATTCACTGTGCCAACGTTTTAAACTGAAAACAGCACCATCACTTATTGCGGGGACAACCGACAGTATTGCAGCTTTAATTGCTACAGGATGTACTAAGGAAGGTGATGCAGTGACGTCTTTAGGTTCAACGTTGGTCATTAAACTCATTAGCAAACAACCTATTTTTCTAGCTAAGCAAGGGCTATACAGTCATCGTTTAGGTAATAAATGGTTAATAGGTGGCGCATCGAATACGGGCGGTGCCGTTTTAAAGCATTACTTCACAGACCGGCAACTCGAACAACTAAGCAACAAAATAAAACTAGGTGAATCAACCTATGATTATTATCCTTTACTGACTGTTGGTGAACGCTTTCCTATTTTTGATGCCAAGCTACAACCTAAGATGACACCAAGGCCAAGTAGTGACCTGAAGTTTTTACACAGTTTATTACAAAGTATCGCCAATATAGAGCTGATGGCTTATCAACAATTACAAGATGCAGGAACTAGTCAGCCTAATTCTGTTCGTACTGTTGGAGGCGGCGCTAAAAATAAAGTCTGGCGAACGCTTCGCGAACAAACATTAAATATACCCATTATCACACCAGAACATACTGAGGCCGCTTATGGAAGTGCTTTGATTGCCAACGGTGTGATGGATAAATTTTTAACATAGGGGTTTTTTATTATTATGCAAAATCTATTTAAAGGCTCTGGCTATTTATTAAAAGGCTTCAAGTTAATGAATGAAAGTGGCATTCGTCGCTTTGCTTATCTGCCAATGGCGATAAACACCTTATTATTTAGTGCGGCAATTTGGCTGGGTATCAATAAATTCGACCAATGGTTTAACAGCCTAATGCCTAGCTGGTTGCCTGAATGGTTACTTAGCTTTTTTATGTGGATAATTTGGCCACTTTTTACAGCCCTTATCAGCATCATCGTCTTTTTTAGTTTTTCTATTATTGCTAACTTTTTAGCCTCGCCCTTTAATGGCCCCTTGAGTGAAGCTGTTGAGAGAAAACTCACTGGTCAAGCCCCTGAAGGATTACCTTGGAAGCAAATAATTAAAGATACCCCGGCTGTACTGTTAAATGAACTGGGAAAGATTAGCTACTTTCTACTATGGATAATTCCATTGTTTATTTTCTCATGGATCCCTGTGATCAATATTGCCTCACCGGTTTTATGGTTCATTTTTTCAGGCTGGATGCTCGCGCTTGAATATCATGATTACCCTATGGGCAACCATCAAATATTATTCGCACAGCAACGCCAGCAACATAAAAAACAACGAGGTTTAAGCCTAGGTTTTGGCCTAGCAACGCTAGGCATAACTATGATTCCTATTATTAACTTTATTGTTATTCCAGCAGCGGTCGCAGGTGCCACAGCGCTTTATTTAGACAACAGGGCTGACCATGCTCAAAGCAGCATTTAGTGTTGGACTTGCTTGCATTGCCATAGCGGCATAAGCGGGATTAGCAAAGTAATAACCTTCAAGATCGACTTGCTGTCCTTGAATTTGATTTAATTCTTCTAAGATCCGCTCTTCATTGTCAGCTAATACGGCCGCAAGTGGTTGGAAATACGCTTTTAACTCCGCGTCATCATCTTGTTCAGCTAATGTTTTAGCCCAATATAATGCGAGGTAGTAATGACTGCCTCGATTATCTAACTCGCCCACTTTGCGTGAAGGCGACTTATTATTATCTAAAAATTGGCCTGTAGCTGTATCCAACGTGTCTGCAAGAATTTTGGCCTTGTTATTGTCATTTGTCTGACTTAGATGCTCTAAAGATGCCGCTAAAGCTAAAAACTCACCTAAAGAATCCCAACGTAAGTGATTTTCTTGTTCAAATTGTTGTACATGCTTAGGCGCTGATCCACCTGCACCTGTTTCAAATAGGCCGCCGCCATTCATTAAAGGAACGATAGACAACATTTTGGCACTAGTACCCAACTCTAAAATAGGAAATAAGTCAGTCAAATAATCACGCAAGACATTACCTGTCACTGAAATAGTATCTTGGCCTTCTTTAATACGTTCTAGTGAAAATTGAATTGCATCAGTTGGCGCTAAAATACGAATATCTAAGCTTTCTGTATCATGATCTTGTAAGTAAAGTTCTACTTTTACTATCAATTGCGCGTCATGCGCACGATTTTTATCTAACCAAAATACCGCTGGTGTATTTGTTAATCTAGATCGTTTAACAGCTAACTTCACCCAGTCTTGCACGGGTAAATCCTTGACCTGACACATCCGCCAGATATCACCAACTTCGACTTTGTGTTCGATAAGTCTTTGTCCCCTGTCATCAATGACTCGGACTGTACCGCTGTCCGGGATCTCAAATGTTTTGTCATGTGAGCCATATTCTTCGGCTTTTTGAGCCATCAAGCCAACATTGGGCACACTACCCATGGTTGTCGGATCAAAAGCGCCATGTTGTTTACAAAACTCAATGGTTTTTTGATAAATACCCGCATAGCAACGATCTGGAATAACAGCCTTAGTATCGTGTTGCTTGCCATCTTTATTCCACATCTGACCCGAAGAACGAATCATTGCGGGCATAGAGGCGTCAACAATAACGTCAGAGGGTACATGAAGATTGGTGATGCCCTTATCTGAATCCACCATAGCTAGGTCTGGTCGTGATTTATAGACCGCCTTTATATCGGCAATAATCTCTGCCTGTTGCTGCTCATCTAAACTTTGTATTTTGCTGTAGACATCACCTAAACCATTATTAGGATTAACGCCTAATTCTTTAAATAAAGTTGCATGTTTTGTGAAAACATCCTCAAAAAAGACAGCGACGACATGGCCAAAGATGATGGGGTCTGACACTTTCATCATGGTGGCTTTTAGGTGCAACGAGAATAAAACATCTTGCTCTTTTGCATTTTGAATTTCCTTATCTATAAAGGATCTCAAGGCATTTTTATTAATAGCTGCAGCATCAATAATTTCTCCCTCGAGTAATTCAATACCTTTTTTAAGTACACGCGTATTACCCATCCCATCAACTAATTCAACTCGAACTGTTGTCGCCTGCGCTATCGTTACCGATTTTTCACTAGAGAAAAAATCACCATCAGACATACTGGCAACGTGCGTTTTTGACTCAGATTGCCATGCTCCCATTCGATGAGGATGACTACGTACATAATTCTTAACAGCTGGTGGCGCACGGCGGTCTGAGTTACCTTCACGTAAAACTGGGTTTACTGCACTACCTTTAATTTTATCGTATCGACTGCGAATCTCTTGTTGTTCTTCAGTTTCGGCTTCTTCAGGGTAATCTGGTAAAGCATAGCCTTTGTCTTGAAGTTCTTTTATCGCGGCTTTAAGTTGTGGTAATGATGCGCTGATATTAGGCAGCTTGATAATATTTGCTTCTGGTTTTAAGGCTAAATCCCCCAATGCTGCTAAGCCATCATCTATACGTTGTTCTTCGGTTAAAAAGTCAGAAAACTGAGAGATAATCCTGCCTGCCAGTGAAATATCAACTAACTCAACATCGATTTCAGCAGATGCTGTAAATGCTTCAATAATAGGTAATAAAGAATAGGTTGCTAAAGCAGGTGCTTCATCAGTCTTTGTATACATTATGGTCGCGCGAGTCATTTCATTTCCTAATTCTAAAATAATTAAACAAGTTGTTTTTAGTGTAAAGCGGCTATTCTATCAATCGCTTCTACAATGCGTGATTCATCAGCAGTATATGCGAAACGGACATGTTGCGATGACAAATAGTCACCAAAGTCATTACCTGGTGTGACTGCAACCCCTGCTTTTTCTAACCAAAATTTGGTTAGCGCCATACTGTCGGGTAGTTGTTCGTTGAGCAACTTACTACAGTCTGCATAAATATAAAAAGCACCTTGTGCAGGTATTTTAATTTCTAATTCTGTTTTTCCTAGTGCAGTAACCAATACATCTCTTCGACTCTGAAATTGCTGATGTCTCCGCTGTAAAATAGTATTGGTTTCATCGCTAAATGCAGCTAACGCAGCATATTGCGACACGGTAGGTGCAGCTAAAAATAAATTCTGCGCAAGCCTGTCCATTACCGAAATATAAGCCTTTGGTGCAACTAACCAGCCTAAACGCCATCCTGTCATCCCAAAATATTTGGAAAAACTATTTATCACAAAAGCATCATCATCTATTGCTAAAGCTGTCGTTGTGTCGACTTCATCGTAGATTAAACCGTGATAAATCTCATCAACTGCCAACAAGCCATTTTTCGCTTTAACTGCCGCTGCAAGTGCTGATAAGTCAGTTCTGCTTAATACACTTCCCGTCGGGTTTGATGGTGATGCTAATAATGCTAAAGCTGTTTTTTCATCCCAATAATCAGCAATATCCGCTGATGTCAGTTGATAATTATTTTCTGCTGTTACTGGTATCGACTTGCCTTTCGCTTCTAAAAATAGGGCAAAGTTACGGTTACATGGATAACCAGGATCCGCTAACAATACATTTTGACCTTTGTCTAATACTGTACCCATTAAAAGTAGCAAAGCACCTGATGCGCCGGGTGTTACCACAATCCGCTCTGGCTCAATAGTGACTTGGTATTGAGTTTGATACCAACTGGCTATTGCTTGCCTTAACGCAGGCAAACCAAGCGAAGCAGTATAGTGTGTTTTACCCGTTTTTAACGCCTCAATACCTGCTCGCACAATAGGTTCTGGTGTTGAAAAGTCAGGCTCCCCTACTTCTAAATGAATAATATCTCGGCCTCGTGCTTCAAGCTGCTTGGCCTGAGACAAGATATCCATAACATGAAACGGCGTAATTGAGCTTGCTCTAGCTGATAATGATGGTTTAGCCTTTGGCATGTATGCTGATTAAGTCATTAACCGTTAGATAGTCACCTTCAATGGCTTCACCAGATAGCACCTGACAAGGTTCATCTATATCACCAAGATGCGTTAACACTCCGCAGGCACCTGAAAAATCATCCTCTTTGGTATAATCATTCAATGTCACAATTGTTGAAATTTTAGCGCCAACTGAAGACTTGACGCCATTTCCCGAACCTTCAAATGCAAGACATTCTTCCGCAGATAAACCAATTTGTTCTAGACAATAATTAAAAACATCTGGAGCCGGTTTCTTTTCTGAAACAATATCCCCAGCAGCAATACAATCAAACCACTCAAGCGCCTCTTCTCCCAATGTGCTTTTTATGAGTGCGCTGACATTAGCAGGTGCTGTAGTCGTAGCAATAGCCATGCGCAAACCTGCGCATCGGAGTCCATTCATCATGCGCCTTATGCCTGGACGTAGAGAAATGACTTGGTTTTCAATTAAATCAACATAATGCTTGTTTTTAGAAACATGTAGATCAACTATAAATTGGTCCATATCACCATCGTATTTAAAATCACTATTAAAGTCAGTTAGGAAGTATCGAATACGTTCTTTACCATCTGTGACAGCAAGTAATTTCCCGTATAAAGCTTCATCCCAGTTCCAATCTAAACCCGCGTCCAAAAATGCGCGGTTGAATGCAATTCGATGACCATTTCGTTCTGTTTCAGCTAAGGTCCCATCCACATCAAAAATAACTGCTTTTAGTTGAGTTGCCACTGCTTTTCCTTATATGGAATAATACAAAATGATAACAAGTTTTTACACAGACGGGTTTCATCTGTTATATGATGCGCCCTTGAATTTGAAAAGTTATGAGGTTTTTCACATGGATTCCACACAGTTGGATGCAAACTTCACTCCATACACCGAAGTGTCGGGCGAAGAATATATGAATGATGAGCAAGTTGCACACTTTCGCTCAATATTAGGGGGCTGGCGTCAACAGCTTATGGAAGAGGTCGATCGCACTGTCCATCATATGCAAGATGATGCGGCAAACTTTCCTGATCCTAACGACCGTGCCACCCAAGAAGAAGAGTTCACACTGGAACTCCGAACTCGTGATCGTGAACGTAAACTCATTAAGAAAATTGAAGAGTCACTACAAGACATTGATAAAGGTGATTACGGTTACTGTGAATCTTGTGGTACTGAAATTGGTATTCGCCGCCTAGAGGCAAGGCCGACAGCCACACTGTGTATTGACTGTAAAACACTGGCTGAAATACGTGAGAAAAATCGCGTTTAACATTCAGCAAGACCCACCTCATAAATGCTATAAACAAAAATGCCTCAGTTATGAGGCATTTTTGTATGTGACACAATCAAACCTTCACTCTTTTCTACTATTTTATTTCTGCCTGTTAGATACCATTTTTATGTTGGCATTTTCACGTTATACTCTGAAAACTGCAACGACTAGGAAACATTATGGCTCAGGACAATATTCAATCAACACTACATGAAACCCGTCAATTTCCTCCTAGTGCTGATTTTCTTAAAACATCGACCCTCAACAATGATGATATACAACAGCTTTATCAACAGGCAGGAGAAGATAATTCTCTTTTTTGGGAGAAACAAGCCCGCCAAGAAATCACTTGGCAACACCCATTCACACAAACACTAGATTCATCTAATGCCCCTTTTTATCGCTGGTTCTCTGATGGCAAGTTAAACGTTTCCTACAATTGCTTAGATAGACATTTAGAGAGCAATGCTGATAAAACAGCCATTATCTTTGAGGGTGAACCAGGCGATGTCCAACATATTAGTTATGGTGAACTTCACAGCCGTGTTTGTATTTTTTCAAATGCATTGAAAGCACAGGGTATCGACAAAGGTGATCGTGTCATTATCTATATGCCAATGATTGCTGAAGCCGTTGTGGCTATGCAAGCCTGTGCACGCATTGGCGCTATTCATTCAGTCGTCTTTGGTGGCTTTTCTGCAAGTTCTCTAAAAGATCGAATAGAAGATACTACCGCCAAAATGGTCATTACTGCAGATGGTGGTCATCGTGGTGGCAAAATAATTGAACTTAAAGCGACAACTGATGCGGCGCTTAAAATGGGGTGTGCTAGTGTTGAAAAAGTCATCGTTTTCAAACGTACTGGTCATGATATTAATTTTATCGAAGGTCGAGATCACTGGTGGTCAGCTGTAGAGCAAGGTCAATCTAGTATCTGTGAACCAGAATGGGTTGATGCCGATCATCCTCTATTTTTACTCTATACATCCGGTTCGACGGGTAAACCCAAAGGAATTCAGCACTCATCTGCTGGCTATTTACTCAACAGTATTACGACTATGCGTTGGGTTTTTGACATTCAAGCCAGTGACGTTTTTTGGTGTACGGCCGATGTCGGTTGGATAACAGGTCATAGCTATGTTGCTTATGGACCGCTTGCTACGGGGGCTACCATTGTTATCTATGAAGGTGTTCCTACTGTCCCCGATGCCGGCCGGTTTTGGGATATCTGTGTTAGACACAAAATCACTATATTTTATACCGCACCCACTGCTATCAGAGCATTAATGAAAATTGGTGATGATATTCCATTAAGTTACGACCTCTCTAGTCTACGATTACTGGGCACCGTGGGTGAGCCCATTAACCCTGAGGCATGGATGTGGTATCACACCATTATTGGCCAACAGCGCTGTCCGATTGTTGACACATGGTGGCAAACTGAAACAGGTGCCCATATGATTGCGCCTATTCCAGCAGTCACAGTGACTAAACCAGGTTCATGTACACGCGCCCTCCCTGGTATCGATGCTGCAGTCGTCAACGAACAAGGCGAAGAAATTACACAGGCTGATGAGGGTGGCTATCTTGTCATCAGACAACCTTGGCCATCAATGATCCAGACTATTTGGGGAGATGATCAGCGTTACAAAGATACCTATTGGCCTTACTTTGATGGTAAATATTATCTTGCTGGTGATAGTGCTCGCCGCGATCAAGATGGCTACTTCTGGATTATGGGCCGCATTGATGACGTATTGAATGTGTCAGGCCATAGACTCGGCACAATGGAGATTGAATCTGCATTAGTAGCTAACCCTAAGGTAGCTGAAGCTGCGGTTGTTGGACAACCTCACGACATTAAAGGTGAATCTATATTTGCTTATGTAGTGCTTCGTGGTGAACGGCCTGAAGGCGGGGTCAATCCTGACCTAACTGATGAACTTCGCGCTTGGGTTGGTGAACAAATCGGTGCCATAGCAAAACCAGATAACATTCGCTACGCTGATAATTTACCTAAAACACGTTCGGGTAAAATTATGCGCCGCTTGTTGAGAACGATTGCCAAAGGCGAAGAAATTACACAAGACACATCAACGCTTGAAAATGCATCAATATTGCCTCAACTTCAAGGCAAAGCCTAAGTGCCATGGCTAAGCAAACTTCTACAGACAATACCAGTCAAAGATTAGATAAATGGCTATGGGCAGCACGTTTTTACAAAACGCGTAGCTTAGCGGTAGAAGCAGTCAACGGTGGCAAAGTGCACCTTAATAAGCAGCGTGTCAAACCCAGTAGAAATATAAAACCAAACGATATATTAACTATCTCAAAACCACCTTATGAGCATGTGGTCGAAGTTTTAGGTTTATCGAACCAGCGACGGCCTGCTCCTGAAGCGCAACAACTTTATCAAGAAACTGAAGAAAGTATTGCAAAGCGTGAACAACTCCGAATAGAAATAAAGAATCAACCACTTGGTTTTCGTCATGATAAAGGGCGTCCGAATAAAAGGGATCGACGTCATATTATTAAATTTACCCGCCAATAATTTGTCTCATGCCTAAAAATAAATCTATTTTAGATGGAGTTAGTTCAAACTTACCTTCGCTAAACCAAGCGGTAGAAATGCAAAAAAAAGCGGCTAATGTTGGGTTTGACTGGCCAAGTATTGAGGGTGTTATAGCTAAGATTTACGAAGAAATTGAGGAAGTTAAAACCGAGGCAGTTATAACTAATAATCATGATCGTTTACATGATGAAATAGGTGATTTATTGTTTGCCTGCACAAACTTAGCTAGACACCTTAACGTCAACGCTGAAGAGGCTTTACGTTCAGGGAATAGTAAGTTTTACAGACGATTTATAAGGTTAGAACAATCTGTCATCGAACAAGGCCTTGAAATTAAAAATTGCAGCCTAATAGAGTTAGATAAGATATGGAATGAAATAAAACATCAGCCTGAAAAATAACGCTTCCTGAACCCAATAACCTCAATTTAATACTTCTTAAATTACCCTTCTCTCCTTTCCAGCAAAAAACAAGTTAAACAAAAATGGCATGTCTTGTGCTTATCTGTCTGTATGACAACTTAATTATGTCAAAAATTGACCGCTCATTTATCTGAGTAATTTAGTACACAGGATAAAGTATTTAGGAGAAAGAAGGATGAGAAATCTAGCAAGGGTTGCAAACAAAGACTATAAAGAGCTTAATAATTCGAATAATCAGTATTCTCAACTTACCACCCATTATGATGGAAAATACAAAGTGGGTTGGTATTATATGGATGCTCAACCACGCTCTTGTTTTACATCGACATTACTTGACCAGATAAATGATTATCAACAACATGTCAGATTTGAAATGCAAACTAGTGAACAGCAAAAATACAATTACCTGGTGCTTGCATCTAATGTTGAAGGTATATTTAATCTTGGTGGTGATTTAGCGGTATTTTTCGAACTTATTAAACAGCAGCATCGTGAAGGTTTATTAGCTTACGCCATCAAATGTATTAAAGTTTTACATCAAAATATGAATCACCTTGATAGCGGATTGACCACCATATCATTAGTTCAAGGTGATGCCTTAGGGGGAGGTTTCGAAGCAGCTTTGTCTAGCAATGTACTTGTTGCTGAACGTGGCACAAAGTTAGGTTTGCCAGAAGTACTATTTAATCTATTCCCAGGTATGGGCGCTTATTCCCTATTAAGTAGAAAACTCAATGGTGTCAAAGCTGAAGAAATCATTATGAGTGGGAAACTTTATTCAGCTGAAGAGCTATTCGATATGGGTGTTGTCGACATCTTAGCCGAAAAAGGTGAAGGCGAACTTGCTGTGTATCGTTACATTGAATCAGCCAATCGAAAATCTAATAGTCATAATGCTATAAGAAAAGTACGTGATGTCTGTAATAGAGTGCCTTACCAAGAGCTATTAGACATTACAAGTATCTGGGTAGACTCTGCATTAAAATTAACCCCAAAAGATTTGCGAATGATGGAAAGATTAGTCACGCGCCAAAATGCTAAAGGCAATGATTAAAAACTAATAAGAGCTGGCTTATACCCTCTCACATATATTGGCTAAATAAGATTGAAGCTCTTCTACGGTATTGGCATACGCATATTCAATATCTGTACTAAGCTGATCAACCTTATCTGTCCCTATATCATAGGGTTTATAAGATTCTCCTAATCTACATAGATCTACAAGCTTGTTCGCACCAAATTCTGATGCTGAACCTTTTAGAGCGTGTAATGATTCTCTCAATTGTAAGTAGTCGTCATATTTTGCAGCTTCTATACGAGAGACATGCTTTTCACCATCTTGAATAAAGCCATTGATTAGCCGCTGCATAAAATCAGGATCACGATCTAAAGTGAACAGTTGATCTAATAAAGTTAACTCACACCATTTTGTGATCTGACCTAGGCTGCTTACATCACTATCCAACGAGGTCTTTTCTATGCCTAAGTTTGTTGCCGTAACATCACTACTGATTTTGGAAGATTCTATCGTGAGCGAAAGTTTGGCAATTTTTTCTAGAAGGCCTCGTGAATCAATCGGTTTCGTCAAAAACTCTGTTACACCAGCAGCTAGACTTGCTTCCTTAGCTTCAGGCGTCGCGTCAGCCGTCAGCATTATGATAGGCAACTTCTTACCTGTATCCATGAAATTCAAGGCTTGAACGACTTCGTCACCAGAGCGTTCGGGCATATTTTTATCAACAATCAGTAGATCAATATTCTCGATATCATCAGTCAACATATCCAACGCTTGTTCACCATTATCGGTTAACGTTACGCTATGGCCGGCTTTAGTAAGAACGCCATGAATAACCTGTTGATTTACTTTATTATCTTCAGCTACAAGTATATTAAGTTCTTTAGCATTGATTTGGTTAGCATAATAATCAGCGATAGATACCACGCCACTATCGCCATTGACTTGAATGCTTCTAGCTGCATGAATCGCATTATAAACTTGGCGTTTGTCATCTAAATCATTAATGACCGAAATGTAATATTGACCAATTTCATAGTCATACAAATAATCACCCGACGCATGTATTAATACCAATGAAATCGTATCCAATAAATTCTCAGCTTTTAGAGATTGAGCCAGTTCAGCAGGCGTCACTTCTCCTAAACACTGCCTATCTACAAGCATAACTTGGTATCTATCATCTTGGGAACGTGCTTTATTTAATAATGATGTTGTACTACTAATAGATTCCACAAAATCAAGAGGAATTTCCCAACCCTTTAGCAATGGCTCTATTACATCCAAT
This sequence comes from uncultured Gammaproteobacteria bacterium, assembly GCA_905479075.1. Taxonomy (GTDB): domain Bacteria; phylum Pseudomonadota; class Gammaproteobacteria; order Nitrosococcales; family Methylophagaceae. Next base: position 161,924 of record CAJQLA010000001.1, read on the forward strand.
GTATCCTGTGATGACAACAGTAAAACATGGTTATCTGAGATATCGGGTTCATCTTTCTCAGCATGTGAAAAAGGTAACTGGAACCAGAATGTCGAACCCTCGCCCAACTGACTAGATACGCCAATCTTACCGCCCATCAGTTCCACTAATTCTTTAGAAATTGTCGTTCCCAGTCCTGTTCCGCCGACTGTACGTTCAGCTGATGTACCCACTTGAGTGAAATCATCAAATACTTTTTGTAAACCCTTTTCTGTAATACCTATCCCGGTATCTTTAACAGCAAAGCGTATCGAAATAGCATCATTCGATTCATCACCATTAACTGCTGAAACATGCAAAGAAATCAAGCCCGTATCGGTAAATTTAATGCCGTTACCTATCAGGTTTACAAGTACCTGCCTTAGATGTTGCTGATCACCCTCTAAACGGTACGGAACATTAGAATCAATTGCACAAGTTAATCTTAACCCTTTTGCTATCGCTATCGGACTTTGAACTGAAGTTACCGAGTTTATAAAAGCATGAAGATCAAACTCTGTTTTTGTTATGGCAATTTTTCCTGCTTCAATTTTCGAAATATCTAGCACTTTTTCAATCAGATTTAATAATGTTCTAGCCGATCCCTGCATTGTATTAACTAATTGCCTTTGCTCGTTATTTAGACGAGTATCACTGAGTAAGTCACCTATACCTATTACACCATTTAATGGTGTTCTCAGTTCATGAGACATATTAGCTAAAAAGCGACTTTTTGCTTGATTTGCACTTTCTGACATTGCCACTGCAGCATGTAATTTATTGATCAAGAAAACCGAATATAGCGGTATTAGCGTGATCAAGATCAATAGACTAATTGAAAATGCACGATGTTCCTGCCAAAACGCACCCCAAATAATCGTAATGACAAACCCTATAATACCTATAGCAGCAGATATGTATAAATAATTAACACCATATCTAAAGCCATTTCCAAGAATGACCCATAAATAAAATACAAATAGGAAAACAGTTTGCTCTCCACCACTAAACATCATAATGGATAAGGAAACCAAATCTAGAAAAGCACCTAATATTCGACGAACAGGACTTGCAACGGGCTTTCTGGCAATAGCAACAAGAATAGCAACTGAAACGACAAAGTAATTCAATACAACTGCACTGACCGTGGTATTTAATATTGTTTGAAAAGTTTCATCTGGACCATAAGGAATGCAGAATATCCCTACAAGAATAAGACCAACAACAAACCTTATCTGAGCTTGCTCAGGTTCAGAATCCCCTGTCTTTTTGAAGTGACGCCTAAGCGTTTGTAGTCTATTCAAAGCTGCCTTCATTAAAAATATCAATCCGTTTGATGTTTGTCCCTACCTTACTATGTCATCGGCATATTCATTCTGAATTTGAGTAATATCTGAAATTCTTTTGTTAAAAGCAGCCACACAATCTGGATCCAGCTGTGTGCCGGCTTGTTGTTTAATATAATCAACCGCCTTTTCAATAGGCCATGCATCTTTATAAGGCCTTACTGAAACCAGCGCGTCATAGACATCAGCAACCGTAACTATTCGTGCAATTAAAGGGATATCAGTTCCCTGTAAACCATTAGGGTAACCCTCGCCGTCGTATCTTTCATGATGATACAGTGCAATTACTGCACCCATCTGCATATATTTAGATTGACTATTTGCTAGGATGCCATAACCAATAGTGGTGTGGCTCTGCATTACTTCCCATTCTCTTTCATTCAGTTTGCCTGGTTTCAAAAGGACACCGTCAGGGATACCAATTTTACCAATATCATGCATTGGTGCGGCATATTCAATATCGATACAGACTGCTTCATCTAAACCCATTTCTTCTGCAATGATACGAGCATACTTAGCCATTCTGACAACGTGATTACCGGTTTCTTCATCGCGGTATTCACCTGCTTTTGCTAAGCGCAGGATTGTCTCTTGTTCACGCAACACGATTTGTTCTGTCGCAACACTCACTTGTTGTGCTAACCACTCAGCGCGGTTTTGGATGATGAGATGCTGTTCATGCATTTTCAACAAATTCCGACAACTTGTCCGGCACTCAATCTGGTCAATTGGTCTTGTTAAAAAACCAGTTGCACCTGCGTCTAGAGCCTCATATCGAACTGCCTTTTCACTGACAACCGTAATCATCATAATCGGGATGTTTTCACAGTCAGGGCTTTGTCTTACCGCTTGTATAAACTGAACGCCGTTTAGCTCAGGCATTTTATAATCTGTCACGATCAAATCAGGTGGACTATTTTGTACCCACTCTAACGCTTCTTTTGAGTGTTCAAATTGAGTGATAACGATATCATCATCTATTTGTTGAATAATTTTTCCCAAAATCATCCGCCCAGTAGATTCATCATCAACGATCACTACATTTTTGACATGTTTTTCTACTTCGTTTTGCTTTTCCATAAAGGGATTCGTTATCGCTGAGACAGGTGTTATTAAATTATCGTTATTCAGAGGAACCATCGTTCACTACTCCACTAACGGTTATAGTTAAAGCATCCATTAGCTAATAGTTAAAATTGAACATTAACTGTTCAATTAAACTGTCCTTCTACAATACCAAGATCAATCATGCACCAGATTTAAGGTAATATAATCCTACTACTCATCATGATAAATTACAAAATATATTTATAATGAAATCATAAATATAGATTATCAAAGTTAAATCAGAGTATTAGAAGTAATTACTTGTTAAAGTTGTGAGCTCCGTCACGTTATTCTCAAATAAACAACAACTCAGTTCTTAGAAAAGTGTTCACTGCCATTAAATATCAAAAAATGCTTACCTTTCGCCCTAGCGACCATACCAATACCAATCTGCTTAGCTATTTGCAGGCCCATTTCAGTCACACCCGATCTCGATAATAATAAGGGAATTTCCATTTGTGCCACTTTTATCACCATTTCAGATGTTAATCGTCCAGTCGTGTAAAACACTTTATTTTCACCGGAAACATTATTCAGCCACATCCAACCGGATATTGCGTCGACGGCATTATGACGACCAACATCCTCAACAAATAATGCTATATCACCTGATGGGGTGCATAATGCACATCCATGAACTGCACCCGCCTTTTTATACATTTGATTATAATTATTAACGCCATTTAACACGTCATAAAGAGTACCTGCTGAAAAGCTTGGACAATTTACAGATAGACCCTCCAATGTCTCCATAACATGACCAAACATTGTACCTTGCCCACAGCCGCTAGTTACTGTTCGCTTTGATAATAACTGCTCGACATCAACATCTGATTGCTTTGTTGTAACAGCAACGGCCTCTACATCCCAATCAACCTGAATAGCCAGTATGTCGTCAATAGATTTGACCAAACCTTGATTACGTAGATAGCCCAAGGTCAACAACTCAGGCTGTGCGCCCATTGTCATTAAAGTCACGATCTCAATTTTGTCTAAATAAATTGTTAATGGCTTTTCACCCGTTAAAAATATTTCACGAGATTCGCCAAACTCATCGATAACTATGGTTGAATGAAAACTATCAATACCGGCTTGTGTCATTTCCACACTATGCTTAGCCACCCGTGACACTCATATGCCTGAAAATAATCGGTTGTTCTTGCAGATTAAAATCATGACCTTTTGGTTTGATTTGCATGGAGTCGACCATCGCTTGCTTAAGCTTGTTCACATCACCAGGATATTTACGAACGATTTCTCTGAGATCAACAGAGTGTTCTTGTCCTAGGCAAAGTAGCAAACGCCCTTCTGTTGTTACCCTAACTCTATTACAACTTTCACAAAAATTATGGCTATGCGGAGATATAAAACCTATTTTGCTATTCGTCCCTATCACCTGATAGTAACGGGATGGGCCACCCGTATTCGTTGTACTTGTCTCTAACTGAAAATGATTTTTTAATGTTGCGAGTACTTCATCACTAGAACAGTAACTTTCGTGCCGTTGATGGGTCACATTGCCTAAAGGCATCTCTTCGATATATGAAATATCGATATCATGCTCAACAGCAAAACGCGCCAAATCAACAATCTCATCCTCATTACGTCCTTTCATGATAACCGCATTGAGTTTAATCCGTTTAAACCCTGCTTGTTTAGCTGATTCAATACCTGAGAGGACAGTATTAAGATCACCAATTCGTGTCATCTCTTTAAACCTGTCCGCTTTCAAAGAGTCTAGACTGATATTAATACGGTCGACACCTGCTTCCACCATGTCATTAGCATATTTAGCTAACTGTGAGCCATTACTAGTCACTGTTAACTCTCGTAGACCTGTCGTTGCTTTTAACTTCCCTACTTCTGAAAACAACCAAGACACATTATGTCGGACTAGAGGTTCACCACCTGTAATCCGAATCTTCTCTACGCCTAATTCGGCAAATGCTTTAAGTACGAAAACAATTTCTTCCAGCGTCAATAATTGTTGACGTGGCATGAAGGTCATTTCTTCATCCATGCAATAAACACATCTAAAATCACATCGATCAGTAATCGACATGCGAACATAAGTCACCTGCCGACCATATCGGTCGATTAACTTGGGAAACTGTTGATGTTCAGTCATAGGATCGTCGCTTTATCTCAGATAACCTAGTAATTATATCAAGTAAATGCATTAATTAAGTTACATTCCTTAGCAAAGTATTCAGCGCATTAAAGATTATTGCTTCAAATACAAACAAGCCCCGGTTTTAATCGGGGCTTGTAGTTATATAACTATACTGATTTATCTGTTATTCGTTAGAAAAAGCCCCAATTAAATGTAGCAGGCTTGTAAATAAATTATAGATAGAAACGTATAACGTAATGGTTGCCATAATGTAGTTTTTTTCACCACCATGAATAATTTGGCTTGTTTCAAACAAAATCAAACCAGACATCAATAGAACAAACATAGCAGAGACAGCTAAAGAAAGACCTGGCATCTCTAAAAAATAAGCCGCCAATCCTGCAATAAATGCAACTAGGATGCCGACAAATAAGAAGCCACCCATAAAGCTAAAGTCTTTTTCACTCTTAACTGCGTAAGCTGAAAGCGCTAAGAAAATAATACCTGTACCACCTAGAGCTTGCATCACAATGTCACTGCCATTTGGCATGCTCAAATAATAATTAAGCATTGGCCCCAGCGTCAGTCCCATAAACCCAGTCAATGCAAAAACAGAGACCAAGCCCCAAACACTATTACGTAACTTAGTGGTTAAAAACAATAAACCAAAATAACCCACTAGCGTCAACAGACCCATATGAGGGAAATTCATCGCCATAGACAAACCCGCTGTGAACGCGCTGAAAATCAACGTCATAGCTAATAGGCTATAAGTATTGCGTAACAGCTTGTTCGTGACTAAAGCAGACTCTTGTGATCTTACAACAGTCGCGCCTGTATCAAATTTCATCGATTTATCTCCAAATTTAAAAACATAATTTCGTATCAATAGACACAGATCCTACCGAATTAGTTCAGAACGTCAAATAATAGTTACTAAAATAGCAATATTTAAATTTTTCGGTTGTCTTATAAAGCCTTTCCTAGTATTATCTCGCGTCTTGGAGAGTTGACAGAGCGGCCGAATGTACTGGTCTTGAAAACCAGCGTAGGTTTATCCCTACCCAGGGTTCGAATCCCTGACTCTCCGCCATATATAAGCCCCATGTATCGAATACATGGGGCTTTTTTTTTGGGTTATCAATATTTTTCAACTCATGCTCTCTATTCGAGCTAGCTTTTTACCCGACCTAACACTCGTTTAAGTGGCAATGCCACCATCAAGTCTAGATGCACCAAAGGTCAATCAAGTAACGTATTTACATAAAAATGACTTGTGAGCAAAGTTTGTAAACAGTCATCAAGTCTCGTCAAATCCCCAAACGGCCCTGCCATCAAAAACAACTTCGGGATCATCACTTAATAAAACCTGCCTAACCTTGAAGGTATCAGTTGAAGTATCTTGTCTAATAGGTGTCGTTACTTTTCCTGTCCGAGGTTTTACGCAAACTTGGACAACAGGTGTATCAGCTCTCTTCCCTCTTTGTCTTACAATACCGATTTCGCCATTATTCAGTTTCACAATAAGACCAGGTGGATAAAAACCAAGTTCCTTGATGAAAAGTGCCGCAGTGTCTTCATTAACCGTTTCGCCTTTATCCAACAAAATGTCTCGTAAAATACCTTTATGTAATAGGGGTTGTCGGTATGCTCTGGGTGATAAACGGGCACAATATTGATCTGCTAACACTATCATTTGTGTTATTTCTGGGTATTCGTCCCCCATCAACTGATTAGCGTAACCATGTCCATTGATTTTTTCATGATGTGCCGAAACACAATCTAGCCATAAGTCATCGTCGACTTTAGCTTTATAGAGCATTTCTCGCCCTTCTTCTGGATGGTTGAATATTGCTTTCTTTTGTTCATCAGTCAGAGGGCTTTCTTGGTGATACAAGCTCTCTTGTAGCTCCAACATGGCAATATTCATCGTCAACGCGGCAGCAATAACCGAACGGCGTTCATCAATGAATAAGCCCATGCTTTTACCCAATGATTCGCACAAAACAGCCACATCGATTGAGTGCTTTATAGGGTAGTTATTGAATTTCACCAAAAACAGAGAAGCCAGTGCAGTATGAGAGTCTCGGGTACAAGCTGTTTGTATATCATCGACGACACTCATGATCTGTGCAAAAAAATCATCTTGATAACTTGCAGTCGTATGTAGCGTGTCATACAACTTAGTTGTGGCTTTTTCTATAAGCTCAAAGGGTGAAAAATTATTTGACTTTGCCTTTTTGGTTTTTTTGGGCTGTATTGACTTAGCCGCTTCCATTTCTACACTAAGACCAAAAGCACCATGTAAAAGCATCCGTTCTATTTGATGCTGTGTTTCGATCAAGACACCTTTTTTAATAAGGAAAATACCGTTCCTATCATAAATAGGCCAACGCAACGGCTCCCCGATAATAAAATCGTCTTTACTCAGCTCTATTAACTTCTCGACCAACTTCCACTACCTCATCCATTCTAAGGAAACACTCTAATCCATTAACTTGAAAGGTGCCAAACAAAGCACTTAGTATTCTCGTGGTTATATTACTCGATTTTATTATCTATAGACAAATCGAAATTTTTAAAAAATTATTTAATTAAACAAAGGTAACTTTAATGATTATCGTATTTATATAGTTGAAAAAATCAAATACGGTTGATTAAGCTGAAACGGCTAGTAGACATTATTACCTTATTGGCATGTATTAAAAGAGAAACTTACCAAGCAAAACCCTGTCATATCAATAGAAGACCAAAAACTTAAGCAAACAGTATAGAGGGGCCTTTTATTATGAAAGCCAGTAAAAACTTATTCTTATTGCTCATGACTTTAAGCTTATTTAGTCTTCCAGCTATGGCTCGCGACAATCACTACTCAGGATATGGTGGTGGCCTTTCATTGAGTTTTGGCAACCACTATAATGGATTGCAGCTTCATTATTCGGGCAGTCATCGAAATTACTTACCCAATAGGCACTACACAAGCAGTCATTACAAATCTAAACATTTTTCTAGACATGCACCAAGTGCTAGTTATAAGCATAAACAATTTATTAATCGACTTGCGGGGCGTCCTCATCATACTCTAGGAAGTATAAATAGTCACCATAACCGATATGGTTTGAGCCATAAAAAGCACTACCCTTATAAAAGCTATTATTCAAGACCTTACTCTAACTACAACTATGGTAGAAATCACTATTCGGGTCAGAAGCATAGCTATCGTCATCACCAAAAAGCTTGTCACCCTATAACCAAAGTTGTCTCAGACAAATATGGCCGCTACCACAGTATTAACAATACCTTATGTTATGACAAATATGGTCAAAGTTATATTGTTCCAGGACGTCGTCATTAAGCATTTATTTGGGTGCATTAGCAATAAAAATTGCCCTAACAGGGGCTGGATAACCTTCTATTGTCTTACTGCGATCATCTGGGTCCAAGAAATCAGCCAAAGATTCGAAATGCATCCAATCTGTCTGTCTTTGTTCTGCCAACGTAGTGACAACAGTGTCTACACATCTAACCTGTTTAAAACCACACCGCCGTAACCACAAACACATAGTCTCCACAGATGGGATAAACCAAGTGTTACGCATTTTTGCATAACGTTGTTCTGGCATAAGGACTTGTCCTTCACCACCTTCAATAACAAGCGTTTCTAATACCAACTCACCACCAGCACGTAAACAAGCTCGAAGCTCATACAAGTGATCTAAGGGTGAACGTCGGTGATACAGTACCCCCATAGAAAAGGCGGTATCAAAACAAGCTAAATTCTCAGGTAAATCTTCTATACCAATGGGCAAAACATAATGGGACGTCGACTGAATATAGCGCTGCATGACAAGATATTGCATGGCGAAAACACGTGTAGGGTCGATCCCTAAAATAAGCTTAGCCCCTGCCCCTTGCATCCGCCAGCCGTGATAGCCATTACCACCACCGATATCTAATACTTTACGGCCTTCTAGAGATCGAATATGAGGTAAAAGCCGATCCCATTTCCAGTCCGACCGCCATTCAGTATCAAGATCAACCCCTAATAATTTATAAGGCCCTTTACGCCATGGATGAAAATGTTGCAGCTGTTCACACATAGCCTGCCGCGTTTTCTGATCAATGCTGTTTTCATCGCCAATTCTAACTTCGTTTGTTAACTCAATATCATCTACAATAAGTTGTGGTAAAGCGTCTAATGCTGCCATCCAGACAGGCATCTTGCCATGCGCGTCATCTGCAAAGCGCTGTGATATTTGTTGTTTAAGCTGTTTGGCCCAATCGGCTAAACCTAACGCTTCTAGCTGTGGGTACAAGCTCTCGTAAGTCGTCATTTAATCGCTATCATCGACGCAAAGTTAAAACACTGAAACCATTGAGTACTAAAGTCAAAACCAGCGTCAGATAATCTTTTCTGGTGACAGATCAAAGTCTCAGGAATTAGCACATTATCTAATGCCGTACGCTTTTGGCTGATTTCAAGATCACTATAACCATTAGCGCGTTTAAAATCATGATGTGCTTCAGTATAAAAGTCTTGCTCTTTAGCATCATCAAAAGCCAGTTTCTCAGATAAAATCAATGCCCCACCCGGCTTCAAACCTTGGTAAATTTTCTTAATTAAGTCAAGTCGTTGTGCTACAGGAATAAATTGCAATGTATAGTTCATTACCACGACAGATGCCTGTTCAACCTTAATATCTAAAATATCAGCACACAGCATTTCAACGGGCACCGTTGATACAGTATCTGCCTGAATAAGTGCTAAGCCCTTCTTCACCATTTCCTGTGATGAATCGACGGCAATAATGTCACAATTAGTAACATTAACCCGCTGACGCATAGCCAAAGTAACCGCACCTAAAGAACTACCCAAGTCGTAACAGTGACTATCCTCTTGAGCATAGCGACCTGCTAAAACACCAATAGCAGAAATTAATGATGCATAAGCAGGAACAGAGCGCTGAATCATGTCTGGGAAGACATTCACCACCTTTTCATCAAAACGAAAATCGATAATTTCATCTAAGGCAGAAGCATAAATCGCATCGTGCTTTTTTATCATTATTGCTGTGCCTTCTTTTTAGCCACATTATTACGTAGATAAACTGGTAAGGCTTGATCTGCAGAAGCAGTCCGCCCTGCTTCAGCTTCCCTTTTTGCCAGTTTAATAATACTCGCTGCATGTGGGTAATAGTCAGCAAAATATTGGCCATGACTCAAAGCGAAATTATTAGATAAAGGCTGCTCATATTCTCGCCACGCAGTACCGACCCCAAGCCAATTATCATCAGAAAAACGACTAAACTTTTCAGCCGGACAAACACGTTCTTCATCGACTAAAGTCACTAGGTCCTTTTGACGTTGATAACTTGCACAATAAATTTCGCCCATGCGCGCATCCATTGCAACGGCAAGATGGTCAATATTGAGTTCATCTGCTGCTGTTTGTGCGACGGCAGCTAATGTCGAAACTGCAACAACAGGAATATCACTTGCATAGGCGATACCCTGAGCTACCCCTACGCCTACACGCACCCCTGTAAAGGATCCTGGTCCGCGTCCGAAAGCGAGAACATCAATATCTGCCACCGTAGTTTCCGCTTCTTCAAACAGCGCTGTCATCATCGATAACACCATATCGGAATGACCTCGCTGGGTCATTTGATTCTGTTGATAGAGTTTGCCTTGGTACAGCAACGCAACAGAGCAGAGCTCTGTGCAGGTATCTAGAGCAAGAATATTCATTTTTTAGTCACTAATTTCATGGGTTGCCAATTATAATAGAAACAAGCTATTCCCAATAACAAATTTAACGGCGGCACACATTAATGACGAAGGCATGAAACCTTTGAGCCTGAAAATATCTTTACCGACGAATGCCTTCAACCGATAACGTTAAATAGATTATTTGAGATGCTGGCCCTAATTGATCGATATCCATGCCATAATCAGACATCCTAAATTTCGTTGTGCCAACAAAACCTCTGCGATGGCCAAACCATGGATCTTTACCATGACCGACATGCTCAACCTCAATTTTCAATGGTTTGGTCACACCGAAAAATGTAAAATCACCCCACATAATCGCCATGCCATCGGCTTTTTCTTCAAATGATGTTGAGACAAAATGTGCTTTAGGGAATTTTTTAACATTTAGATATTGATAACCGCGCAAATGCTTATCTCTCTCTGCATGATTGGTATCAATACTCGCGGTATCGATAGTAACCTCTACATAGGATTCCGACGGCTTATTTTCGTCATAGCTAAAATAACCAGAAAATGTATTAAAACGTCCACTCATCCAACTGAAACCAAGATGTTGAATACGAAAATCAATAAAAGCATGCGCCTTATCTACATCGATATCGTAATCAGCCGCATAGCTTATTGAACTTATAAAAAACAATAACCCTAAAACCAATACTCGCATTCTCGGACTCCTAGCTGACTTTAATCATGATTTCGGCCCAGCATTCTTAACAAAGTTGCATCCTTATCAATATAATGATGTTTCAAGGCAATTAGACTATGGCCTATCGCTAGCATTATGACTAAATACGCCAAATAACAATGAACTAGACCCGCACTATCTTCAAGATTGGGCACATTATCCAAGACGGCAGGCACTACAATATCAAAAACCACTAAGCCTTGGCCTTGTGCAGTGACAATCAAATAGCCGCTCACAGCAAGCAATAATATTAAAACATTCATACTGATATGGACGATTCGCGATAAAACTAATTGCTGCGTCGTCATTGTTGCTAAGCCAACCGGCCTCGACTTAAAGCGATACCAGAGCCATCGCATAGTGACTAAAATAGCAACAATCACACCAAAATCTTTATGCCATTGCGGCGCAAGCTGGTACCAACTACTGTAGTAGTCTAGTGTCACCATCCAAAACCCCAATGCAAATAAAAGTACTGTCAATACTGCAACAGCCCAATGTAACGTGATTGCCACTATCCCAAAACTGCGACTCTGATGTTGATTGTCTTGGTCTAAACTGGACATATCCATTTCGACTCTCAGTTATCGGCGTTTACGCCTTAAGGGCTTAACTTTTGATTTAGGTGTATGGCGAACGTGTTGCGTCCTAAAGCTTTTAGTCGCTGTTTTCCCTGTACGTTTACCCTCACCTCTTTCACCCGTTCCCGCTGGTTGCCATGTCGGTATCAAGTGTTTCTTACCATTGCCAATAAGGTCTGCTCGTCCCATCTTCTGCAATGCGTCTCTCAACATCGGCCAATTCTCGGGGTCGTGATAGCGTAAGAATGCTTTATGTAAGCGACGCACTTTTATACCTTTAGGAACAACAATGTCGCCGCCTTTGCGGTTAACTTTTTTCAAGGTGTTTTTACCTGAATGATACATGGCTGCCGCCGCAGACATTGGCGAAGGTAAATAAGCTTGCACCTGATCGGCGCGAAAGCCGTTACGTTTCAACCATAAGGCAAGATTCATCATATCTTTATCAGTGGTACCCGGATGTGCCGCAATGAAATAAGGAATCAAATATTGCTCTTTACCTGCCGCTTTAGAATATTTATCAAACATGGCTTTAAACTTATCGTAAGTGCCAATACCAGGTTTCATCATTTGGTCTAGCGGTCCTTCCTCTGTATGTTCAGGCGCTATTTTCAGATAGCCGCCCACATGATGAGTGACTAATTCTTTAACGTATTCTGGTGATAAAACGGCAAGATCATAACGAAGACCCGAAGCAATCAATATTTTTTTAATGCCTGGCAGCGACCTGGCTCTACGATATAAATTAATTAGTGGCGTATGATCGGTATTCAAGTTTTTACAAACGCCAGGATAGACACAGGACAACCGGCGACAACTAGCTTCAATTTCTTCGCTTTTACAAGCCAAGCGATACATATTTGCGGTTGGACCGCCCAAATCAGAAATGACACCTGTAAAACCCGGTGCTGTATCTCTAATTGCTTCAACTTCTTTAATAATCGAGTCTTCGGAACGGTTTTGGATAATGCGACCTTCATGTTCTGTAATTGAACAGAAAGTACAGCCACCAAAACAGCCACGCATGATATTGACTGAAAAACGGATCATTTCGTAAGCTGGAATATTCTTATCACCGTACTGTTCATGTGCCACACGGCTATAAGGCAAATCAAACACACCGTCCATTTCACTCGTTGTTAACGGGATAGGAGGTGGGTTAAGCCAAACATCTCGCTCGCCATGTTGTTGTACCAAAGCAAAGGCATTACCAGGGTTGGTTTCTAAATGCAGAATCCGTGAGGTGTGGGCATACAGGACACTATCTTCTTTTACATCATGATAGCCAGGCAAACGAACAACGGTACGCGACTTGTCCTTGATTTCAGCACGTTTGATATGAAGCTGTATTACTTGCGCGCCATCATCAGGTTTTGATGATGCTTGTTTCGAGCCTTCACAACTTGTCGCCGTTTTCATTTGATAGGGATCAACGGGAGGATTTAGCTTACCTGGCGTATCAACACTCGTTGAGTCTTTCTCCCACCATTCCTCTCTTTGTCCATGTTTGACAACAAAAGCAGTGCCTCGAATATCTGTTAAATCCTTAATAGGTTCTTTACGAGCTAAGCGATGCGCTATTTCAACGACTTGACGTTCGCCGTTACCGTATACCAGCAAATCAGCTTTCGAGTCCATAATGACACTACGTCTTACTTTTTCAGACCAATAATCATAATGCGCAATACGACGTAAGCTAGCTTCAATACCGCCGATTACGACGGGAACACCTTTATAAGCTTCTCGGCAGCGTTGACTATAAGCTACGACACAGCGATCAGGCCTTTTGCCACCTTCACCATCTGCAGTATACGCATCGTTACTCCGAATTCGACGATCAGAGGTATAACGATTAACCATCGAGTCCATATTGCCGCCAGTGACGCCAAAGAAAAGATTAGGCTGACCTAACTGCTTAAAATCCTCAGCACTTGTCCAATCTGGTTGGGAAATAATGCCAACACGAAACCCTTGTGCTTCTAATAAACGGCCAATTAAAGCCATACCGAAGCTGGGATGATCCACATAGGCATCACCCGTTACTAGAATAATGTCACAGGAATCCCAGCCTAATAGCTCCATCTCTTGCTTTGACATGGGTAACTGAGGCGAGACACCAAAACGATGAGCCCAAAACTTGCGGTATGAAAAGATATCTGGAGCAGCTTGCATATTGCCTCGGCCAAAGCAAATTAAGTAAGAAAGACTTACTATTCTATCAAATATCTAGGGTCAACAAGGTTTGTTAGTCAACTATGCTAACAGGCGTCCCCTTGCTAATGAGTTGACTTAACTCTTCTATTTCTTGATTACGTAAGGCGATACAACCACGCGTCCAATCAATATTCTGATGGATCTGGATTTTTTCATTCGTTTCAAGACCAATCCCATGAATACCTATCGCGCCACCCAAGGCTGTATTTTGAGGGGGTTGCAAACCATAAACATGGGCGTCAAGGATATCTCTATATTGTTTCCGGGAGATAACATTACTTCTAAGCGCCTTAGTTGCATCCGCCATATTGGGATAATTTAGCTGAATGAACAGATGAAATTTATCACTTTCTCTAACATTGGTAATTCTATATTGACCTGATGGTGTTTTGTAATCACCCTCTCTCAACTTAGATGTGCTTCCACCACTACCTAAAGCGACTTTATAGCTTCGAAGGGTTTGACCATTCTTCTTTACCATTAACTTATGCTGCGATCGTGACAGTACAATTTCCACCGCCTCGCCAGAAGCTATAGCATTAGGGGCAAAAGCCATACTCACATAAATAAAAAAGCCCAATAAGCTTAAAAAGCGTCGCATCATTTTAATTTCACAAGTCATAAATAACGCACAGTTTACCTAATTTATTCAAAACCTTGAATAATAATAGGAATTATAAAAACAAGCGGCCTATAAATGGACGGTTTCGGCGTGTTAATTCGCGTAATGATTTAGGTAAATTAATACCGAGTTGGGACTCCTGTAAGTCAACTGAATTTTTGAACTTTTTTAATGCCGCTTGTGTAACTAATTGTTTCGTTGCCAAGCCAATGATATTGCCTTTATTTTCGACAGGCAGAACCATTGTTTTTCCCTCAAAACTCTGGTTAATGTATTCCATAGTCCGCTTGAAACCTGGTCTATCACTCCCCCAAAGATTAATGCTCATCACACCATCATGGCTTAATATGCCCGCACAAGCATCAAAAAAGGCAGGAATTCCTACGCTCGTTGACATACCTATATGATCGTAAGCATCGACCAATAACAAATCATAAACACTGTCATCACTGTAAAAACGATCTTGCACAAATTGATATCCATCACCTAGATGAATCGTTAATCTATCCTCGTCCTCAGGTACGCCAAAATAGCCATGAGCAACTTTAACAACATCTTCTCGATATTCAGCAACGTCTATTTGGCAAGCAGGAAAATGATGCAATAAGAACTTCACCAATGAGCCTCCGCCTAGCCCAATCACCAGTATCTTCTGTGGTTGTGTATTAAATAATAGTGCGGCCATCATCGCTTCCGTGTAGGTAAGCTCTAAAGTATAGGGTGTCTCTATCGACATACAGCTTTGACGTGGATGCGTTCCAAAATGCATAGAGCGGCTATCCCCAAGGTCAACGACCTCTATAACACCATCATCAGAGTGAGATTGATGAACAACTAAGCCGTCATAATAAAGTCGCATCTTAGTTTTGACCTTGTTGGTCAAACTGTGTTCTCAACCAACCTCTAAGTGTTGAAATCAACATTGGTTCTAAACCATAATAAACATGATTAGCCCCTATAATTTCTCTATCCGAATAATTTGCTTCTTCATTACGTTTCATCCTCACTTTCCGCTGTGCGACTGCTTGTTCTATTCCCGCTAGATCCCGCGAACCAAAGACATCTAAAACAGGCAATTCAAGTAAGCCAAACTCTTGTTGTTTGGTTATTATCGGCGTACTGATTAACACAAGTGCTGAAACCGCTCCACTGTTATTTTGTAAGGACTCAAAAGCTAAATTACCACCTTGGCCAAGACCGATAAAAATGATTTGCTCAAAGTCCTTTTCTTTTAAAAAAGCGAGTGCAGCAGCAATGCGTTGTTCGTTTGATACAACAGGCAAAGTTTTAGCATCTTCAGCCTCGCCATTACTTTCAGCCTTTTCCAAACTCGCAGACAACAAAATATTTGGCTCAAACGGCAGATTAAGACTGACATTCAATGACGACCACCCGAATTCAGGAAGTGCATGTCTTAATGTTGTAATAACGCCATTACTTTCAAATTGCTCGCCTTGATCATGAAATAACACAACCGCACCTTTGCGCTCACCATAGCTTTCTTCTATATAAGCCGCATCAATTTGTTCACCCGCAACGGTTAATGGACTAAAACCCGTGGTAGGGCTATTCACTTGATAACTATTGTTATCGTTAGATCGCTGTTCTTGTCCATCCATTTCCATTTTATTATTTTCTGATGGGTTTTTATCTGCAGCCAGCAGCTGGGTTGGGCTAATAAGGGAAGCCAGAAAATAAAGAGTACCTATGTATTGTTGCGTCACTCGTCTTCATCCTAATGTTAAGGTTACAGCTATGCACATCAGTATAATAAGCTATCGATAATTACAAAAGCTGAAAAAAGACGTCAGTTACGGTAAAGTACTACGTTTAACATCCAACATTCATAATTAACTAATTTAAAGAGTAACACTATGGCTGATTTTAAAATTGCTCCATCTATTCTTTCTGCTGACTTCGCGCGTTTAGGTGAAGAAGTCACTAATGTCCTTACGTCAGGTGCTGATATTGTTCATTTTGACGTCATGGACAATCATTATGTTCCTAACTTGACTATCGGTCCTTTAGTTTGCGATGCATTGCGTAAACATGGTGTTACTGCTGAAATTGATGTTCATTTAATGGTTAAACCTGTTGACCGCATTATCCCTGATTTTGCTAAAGCTGGCGCTAGCTACATCACTTTTCATCCTGAAGCATCAGACCATATCGATCGCAGCCTACAATTGGTAAAAGCAGAAGGTTGTAAAACAGGTTTAGTGTTTAACCCTGCTACACCATTAAGCTTAGCTGAGCATGTATTAGATAAAGTTGACCGTATCTTACTCATGTCTGTGAATCCTGGCTTCGGAGGTCAATCATTTATCCCTCACACATTAGATAAGCTACGTGAAGCACGCAAAATGATTGATGAAAGTGGTTATGACATTGACCTTGAGATAGACGGCGGTGTTAATGTGAAAAACATCCGTGAAATCGCTGAAGCAGGTGCACGTACTTTTGTTGCAGGCTCTGCTCTATTTGGCGCTGCGAATGAAAGCGATCCACACCATTACGAAACAATCGTTGCTGCCATGCGTGCTGAATTAGCTCAAGCTAATGTCTAATAAACATGGCATTAACCAAGCAAGCCCTGATGCTGTAATTAATAGCTTTACCGAGCTAAACAGCTTGTTCTAAAATAGTATGACCGAAGAAGAATTCGAACACCTTGCCCAGCAGGGATATAACCGAATACCTGTTGCCCGTGAGATATTAGCGGATTTAGATACGCCTCTTAGTACCTATTTAAAAGTGGCTGACGCGCCTTATTCGTATTTGTTTGAATCGGTTCATGGTGGAGAGAAATGGGGTCGCTATTCCATTATCGGCCTGCCTTGTGAAACGGTTGTCAGAATCACTGGTAAAACGATCGAAACCAGCCATAATGGTAAATTAATAGAGCAGGTACAATCAGCTGATCCCCTAGCTTGGATTGAGAACTTTAAAGCCCAATACAAAGTACCTGATTTAGACAATTTACCCCGCTTTAATGGTGGACTTGTTGGTTATTTTGGATACGATACCGTTAGGTATATAGAGCCTAGATTAGGTGACTGTCCAAATCCTGATCCACTGGCTTGCCCCGATATCTTACTCATGGTTTCAAATGATCTCATTGTTTTTGATAACCTGAGTGGCAGACTGTTTCTAATTGTCCATGCTGATACTGAAAACAAGCAAGCCTATCAACAAGCACAGAACAACCTAGACAAACTGACTCAATTCTTACGAACTGCTACGCCAAAATACAGCTCCAAGGCAACAGGGAAAACAGTCAATGAAGATGATTTCATTTCAGGCTTTACCCATGATGGCTATATTGATGCGGTAGAAAAAGCCAAGCAATATATTACTGATGGCGACATTATGCAGGTTGTCTTGTCTCAGCGCCTGTCTATCCCCTTCTCTGCTCAAGGCATTGATTTATATAGAGCTTTGAGAACCTTAAACCCCTCGCCTTATATGTATTACCTCAATCTTGATGATTTCTATATTGTCGGCTCATCTCCTGAAATTTTGGTACGAATGGAAGATGATGAAGTGACTGTGAGACCTATTGCTGGCACGCGTCCAAGAGGTAAAACACCTGAAGAAGACAAAGCCTTAGAACAAGATTTACTTGCAGATCCAAAAGAACTCGCCGAACATTTAATGTTGATCGACCTGGGTCGCAATGATGCAGGGCGGGTTAGTCAGATTGGTACCGTCAAATTAACCGCTAAAATGGTTATTGAACGCTATTCTCATGTAATGCATATTGTGTCTAATGTCACAGGCCAAGTTGTACCAGATATGACTTGCATCGATGCGTTACGCGCCACCTTTCCTGCAGGTACTGTCAGTGGTGCAGCTAAAGTCCGTGCGATGGAAATTATAGATGAACTTGAACCCATAAAACGCGGCGTATACGCAGGCGCAGTCGGATATTTATCATGGTCGGGCAATATGGACACAGCCATCGCTATTCGCACTGCTGTGATTAAAGACAACACATTACATATTCAAGCCGGCGCTGGCATTGTTTATGACTCTGTCCCAGAAATGGAATGGCAAGAAACAATGAATAAGGCCCGTGCTGTATTTCGCGCCGTCTCGATGGCCGAAGCTGGACTTGATGTCAACTCTACTCAACATAAATAATGGATATCAATCATGCTCTTGATGATCGATAATTACGACTCTTTCACATACAACCTAGTTCAGTATTTTGGTGAACTCGGTGCTAATGTTGACGTGCATCGTAATGACAAAATTAGCTTGGATGAAATCAAAGCACTTGATCCTGAAAAAATCGTCATTTCACCTGGCCCATGCACACCAAATGAAGCAGGTATTTCCCTTGACGTGATCCAAGCCTTTGCCGGCAAAAAACCAATACTTGGTGTATGCCTTGGCCATCAATCTATAGGCCAAGCGTTTGGTGGTGATATTATTCATGCTAGTCAGATAATGCATGGCAAAACGTCTGATGTGTATCATAATAATTCTGCTGTTTTCAGTAAGTTATCAAACCCATTTAAAGCAACACGTTACCATTCACTTGTCATTGATAAAACGACATTGCCAGACTGTTTTGAGATAACAGCGTGGACACAAAATGAAGACGGTAGCCTAGATGAGATTATGGGTGTTCGGCATAAAACACTCGACATAGAAGGTGTACAATTTCATCCGGAATCCATTTTGACTGAACATGGTCATACCTTATTAAGAAACTTTCTCAATGGCTAACTCTATGACGATTCAACAAGCAATAAAAGCAGTCATTCAAAGACAAGATCTCACATCTGACCAAATGATTTCGGTTATGGAAGAAATCATGACTGGACAAGCAACGGCTTCTCAAATAGGTGGCTTTCTTGTCGGCTTGCAAATGAAAGGTGAAACCGTCATTGAAATTGCGGCTGCCGCTAAAGTCATGCGTAATTTGGCGACCTCTGTAAACATTACAGGCGATCACATTGTTGATACCTGTGGCACAGGTGGCGATGGTGCAAGTACATTTAATGTATCTACTGCAAGTGCCTTCGTTGCCGCAGCAGCAGGTGCTACTGTAGCGAAACATGGTAATCGCTCCATCAGCAGCAGTTCAGGTAGCGCCGATGTGTTAGAAGCGGCTGGTGTCAATCTAGATATTTCACCAGAACAAGTCAGCCACTGCATTAATACTATCGGCGTTGGTTTTATGTTTGCTCAAAAGCATCATGGTGCCATGAAACATGCTATTGGCCCTAGGCGTGAAATGGCTGTTCGAACCATCTTTAACTTACTTGGCCCTCTAACCAACCCAGCAAAAGCAAACCATCAAGTGCTTGGCGTTTTCGATAAGAAATGGGTTGAACCTATGGCTCAGGTACTCAAAGAGTTAGGTAGCGACCATGTTTTGGTCGTTCATGCAGAAGATGGCCTTGATGAAATTAGTATTGGCTCACCTACTCATATTGCCGAATTAAAAGGTGGAGACATTCATTGTTATACCATCCAACCGGAAGACTTTGGTTTAGTTCGCGCTCCAATTAAGCAACTCGCGGTTAATGATGCGAAAGAAAGCCTCGCTGTTATTAAGTCCATTTTTGCAGGTCAATCTGGTGCCGCTAGAGATATTGTCGCCTTAAATGCGGGTGCCGCTATCTATGCTGCCGATATAGCATCAAACTTATCTGCAGGTATTGAACAAGCACAAGCGCTACTCGATAACGGACTTGCCCAACAAAAACTGGATGAACTTATTCGCTGTTCTCACACATAGACTAAAGAAAAGACATGACTGATACACCTGATATTTTAAAAAAAATCTTAAATCGTAAACAAGAAGAAATCGCTCAACGTAGTGCAGCAACTTCATTGAAAGACATGATGATATTGGCTGAAAATGCCGACACACCAAGAGGTTTTGTCGCAGCTATTGAATCAAAAATTCATACCGGTAATGCAGCTGTCATTGCAGAAATTAAAAAAGCATCGCCTAGTAAAGGCCTCTTACGCGAACACTTTGTTCCCGCCGAAATTGCAAAAAGCTATGAGGACAATGGCGCCGCTTGCTTATCAGTATTAACGGATCAGGACTTCTTTCAGGGACATGAAGACTTCTTACAACAAGCACGTAATGCCACAAAACTACCTGTAATCCGTAAAGATTTTATTATTGACCCTTATCAAGTTTATGAAGCACGTGCGATTAATGCTGACTGCATCTTATTGATTGTTTCTGCACTCGATGACATACAATTAGCAGAGTTAAGTGATCTAGCAATGCATCTTGATATGGACGTCTTAGTCGAAGTTCATGATCTTGAAGAACTAGAGCGCGCCCTATTTCTTAATCTACCGTTAATTGGTATTAATAATCGGAATCTGAGCACATTTGAAACAAACTTATCTACAACACTTGATCTATTGGCTCGTATTCCAAAAGAACATACTGTCATCACTGAAAGTGGTATACATACACCCGAAGATGTTGCCCTGATGCGAGAGCACCAAGTAAATGGCTTTCTAATTGGTGAAGCCTTTATGCGGGCTGACAATCCAGGCCAACAATTAAAACAGTTATTTAGCTAACAGAAGCCTTAACTTAACACTGCTGGTTTACGATGTTCCTCATCATAAATGATCATTGTTTTCCCTCTTGCCCACACTAAACCTTGTTCTTGTAGGCTACGCAGTACACGTCCAGCCATTTCTCTAGAGCAACCTACCATTCGACTTATTTCTTGACGAGTGGCTTTGATCTGTATGCCCTCTTCATGCTTGATAGCATCAGGTTGAACTGATAATTCTTTTAGTGCGGCAGCTACCCGGCCTGTTACATCTAGAAAGGCTAATTCACTGGCTTTACGCGTCGTTGAAAGTAATCGTTTTGCCATATTTTCAGCAAGTAACTCTAACAACTTGGGATAACATTCTTTTAAGGTTGTTTGCGACAAACTCTTTATCTGCTGATAGGTAATTTCTTCTGTCCGACAATCTGTTTTCGCCCTCACAGTCACAGTACGATCGACCGTTTCTGAAAATAAACCAATCTCACCCAAAAAATCACCTTGGTTTAAGTGGGCAACGATTAACTCTTCTCCGTGTTCATTTTCCATGACAATGGTTACAGAACCTTCCCGCAAGTAATACAGCGTATCAGCTGAATCACCAGGTCTAATGATGCTCGATTTGGCTGTGTAATGCTTGCTATGGCAGCTGCGAAAAAAATCGGCCAGATCTTCTTCAATTTGCTTATATTTAATATAGTCCACTTAAACCACCGCCCTATTAGTGTTTGTAAATAATCAAGTCATTGCATCACAGTTTTGACAATTAGCCTGCCTTATACTAGCTAAATATGTCAAAATTAAAACTATTTATCAACACTGGATTAATTATTCATGCAAGCAAAAGTGAAATGGGCACAAGATGTAAAGTTCATTGGTGAGTCAGGTACTGGGCATAAAGTACATATGGACGGACCCGAAACAGCCGGTGGTGAAAATACAGGCATGCGTCCTATGGAACTGCTTTTACTGGGCTTAGGGGGCTGTACCAGCTTCGATGTCATTCAGATTTTACGTAAAGCTAGACAAGATGTTCATGATTGCGTTGTTTCTATTGATAGTGAACGTAGTGATGAAATTCCCAAAGTCTTTACCAAAATCCATGTTCATTTTACGATTACTGGAAAAGCTTTAAGTGAAAAACGTATAAAACGTGCGATTGAGTTATCGGCTGACAAATATTGTTCCGCATCACTGATGCTCGCCAAAACAGCTGAAATCACGCATGATTATGAAATCATAAATGTAAACTAAATAAATCACATTTAGCTTATTATTGGAGTAATAATATATGGAAAGACCACCCGCTAGCAGCGGTATGCGCCACGTGGCAATATTTGTTAAAAAACTGGAAGCCTGTGAACACTTTTATGTACAGTTATTGGGCATGAAAGTTGAGTGGCGCCCTGATTTGAACAATGTCTATCTCACTTCAGGAAATGATAATCTTGCCTTACACAGAACAAATGAAGATTTTACGCATCAGCTAGAACAAAGGTTAGATCATATCGGTTTTATTATTAATAACGAAGAAGAAGTCGATCAGTGGTATGACTTTTTGAGTCATCACCAGATCCCAACACGACAGCCACCAAGAACTCACAGAGATGGTGCTCGTAGCTTTTATTGTTATGATCCGGACGGTACAGTTGTACAGATTATTTATCACCCACCCATTAGCAGTTAATTATTATGCAAACCTATATATACAAAAGTAGTCGTAAAGATGAGTTATACCTTTATATCATCAAAAAAGATGATTTCTCAGATATTCCACAAGCATTGTACGATTCAATGGGAAAAGAACCTATTTTTGTAATGGAACTCAATTTATCTCCTGACAAACCTCTGGCCAGAGAAGATGTGATCAAAGTGATAAAAAACCTGGAATCACTGGGTTATCATGTCCAAATGCCCCCACAAACAAACAATTTAATGAACTTTAAAGAGCCCGCTAACTATGTCAGTTAAGTACTGTCATAGGCCAAGGCGGTTACTTTGAATTACACAATTGTGAGGAGTTTTTAATCATTTCGGGTGAAACAGACATAAAACAAGTTACGATTCTGGCAGAACGAATTAGAACGAATACCTAGGCTATTAAATATCATGCTGATATACAATAGCCTGTCACTGTCAGCATTGGCATAGCAGGGTTTGACGAACAAGATCCTTTAGTTGAGCTTGTCTCTCTGGCAGATAAAGTCCTCTATGAAGCGAAAGAGAGTGGGCGAAATCAAGTTGTTATCTATAACAAAGACTCACGATCACTATTGTAAAAAGGTAAATATGCAATCCCTATCTTGTGAAATTATTGAAACAAATGACAATGTTGATGCAGCCATTATTTGGTTACATGGTTTAGGGGCATCTGGTCATGACTTTGTGCCTATCGTGCCAAGGCTAAATCTACCCACAGATATGGCAGTACGTTTTATTTTCCCTCATGCGCCTTCAATTCCTATCACGATTAATGATGGCATGGTTATGCCGGGATGGTATGACATTTATGCCATGGATATAGAAAGAGAAATTGATTTAACGCAAATTATGGCTTCCTCTAAAGCAATTGCAGATTTAGTTGATCAAGAAAGTTCAAAAGGGATTCCTAGTGAACGCATCATCATTGCTGGTTTCTCACAAGGAGGTGCTGTCGCCATACAGTCTGCACTCACCTATCCAAAAAAGTTAGGTGGATTGATGTCCTTATCAAGTTACTTTGCAACTCACAAAACTATCGAGCCCAACCCAGAAAATACAGAGCTACCTATTTGTATCTATCACGGTGATAACGATTCTGTCGTGCCTGCACAATTAGCCGAACACACACAGAAGTGTATATCGGAACTAGGCTATACAGCTCAGTATAAATCCTATCCGATGGCGCATGAGGTTCACCCGCAACAAATAGATGATATGTCCGACTTTATTCAACGCTGTTTAACATGATTAAAGCCATCTTTATTGCCAGTGAACAGAGCAAAATACAACACGCTGTCGAATCAATAGATCTAGAAATTAACAAAGGCATTATTGGTGATAGGCATTACGATAAACACTGGTGGCCAGGACAAAACCTGACATTAATAGAAAGCGAACAAATTAGCTTTTTTAACCAACACTATCATCAAAATATTGCCATTAATGACACCCGTCGTAACTTCATTACTTCTGGCGTTAAATTAAATGAACTTGTCGGTAAAAAATTCACTATCGGAGATGCTTTATTATATGGCGTAGAACTTTGTCAGCCATGTCAATCTCTGGGTGAATCGTTGGCTAGGAAGTGTTCTATGACCAAACATGACATCATTAAAGCTTTAACAGACCGCGCTGGTCTCCGTGCCAGCGTACTTCATAGTGGTAATTGCAGTATTGGTATGCCTATTCATCCTGTCGAAAGTCCTAATGAACAGTAAGGATATAAAAAAGCAAGTCCAACAATGGCTAGAAACCATCATTATCGACTTGAACCTCTGTCCTTTTGCTAAACGAGAATTGCTTAAAAACCGTATTAAATTCACTGTAACGCAAGCAAATGATAACACTGAATTATTAAACTCATTACTCAACGAACTAGTATTTTTAGA
>CAJQLA010000002.1 GCA_905479075.1 uncultured Gammaproteobacteria bacterium
GCTGAAAAGTATCGTGGGGATGGCAAAGCACTAGAGAAAAAAGAGGATCTTGCTTGGCGTGAATGGCCAGTTGGTAAGCGTCTAGAACATGCCTTAGTTAAAGGCATTACTGACTTTATAGATGAGGATACCGAAGCTGCTCGCCAACAAGCACAACGCCCCCTACATGTTATCGAAGGGCCGTTGATGGACGGTATGAATGTGGTCGGTGATCTATTTGGTGAAGGTAAAATGTTTTTACCGCAAGTAGTGAAATCTGCGCGTGTCATGAAGAAAGCGGTCGCCTATCTACTGCCATTTATAGAAGAAGAAAAAGAAGAAGGTGATGAAATAAGTCACAACGGTAAAATTTTAATGGCAACGGTAAAAGGTGATGTCCACGACATAGGCAAGAATATAGTGGGTGTGGTTTTACAATGTAATAATTTCGAGGTTATTGACCTCGGTGTCATGGTGTCCGCAGCAACAATTTTAGAAACAGCCAAAGCAGAAAATGTCGATATCATTGGTCTATCTGGTTTGATCACACCTTCATTGGACGAAATGGTTCATGTCGCTAAAGAGATGGAGCGATTAGGTTTTGAAATTCCCTTAATGATTGGTGGTGCAACGACATCTCTTATCCACACGGCGGTTAAAATTGAGCAGAATTATCATGGCTGTTCAATATATGTAAAAGATGCCTCACGTGCAGTAGGTGTGGCTCAGAGTTTGTTAAGTAAAGATTTACGTGATGACTTTATAGGTAAAGTTAAAGCAGATTATGTTGATAAGCGAGCACGTCATAAAGGGCGGAAAAGTACACGCAAACAACTTACTATCACTGAAGCGAGAGCGAATAAAACGGTTATTGATTGGTCAGAATATCAAGTCACTAAGCCACAGAAATTGGGTGTTCAAACACTGGACGATTATCCGCTCTCCGATCTGGTCGAACGTATTGATTGGACGCCATTCTTCCAATCTTGGGAGTTGGCAGGACGTTATCCGCGAATTTTAGATGATGAAGTTGTGGGTGAACATGCACGACATTTATTCCGTGATGCCAGAGCGATGTTAACCAAAATAATTGATGAAAAATGGTTAACAGCACGCGCGGTATACGGCTTCTTTCCTGCTAATAGTGTTGATGATGACGATATTGAGCTTTATGTAGACGATCAACGCGGTGATATTTTGATGACATTGCACAGTTTACGTCAACAAACTGAACGACCACCCGGAAGACCTAATGCAGCATTAGCAGATTTTATTGCGCCTAAAGATTCGGGTGTAGATGATTATATAGGGGCTTTTGCGGTTACAGCAGGAATAGGGATTGAAGAGCATATTGTCAGATTTGAGGAAGATCATGATGATTATCACAGCATCATGTTAAAAGCCTTGGCAGATCGCTTGGCTGAAGCTTTTGCCGAACGTTTACATGAGCTAGTTCGTAAAGACTTCTGGGGATACGTAGCCGATGAAGTATTAGATAATGAAGCGCTTATTGATGAAAAATATCAAGGTATTAGGCCTGCTCCAGGCTATCCTGCGTGCCCAGACCATACTGAAAAAGCCTTATTATGGCAGTTATTAGAACCCGAAAATAATGCTGGAATGACCATTACGGAAAATTACGCTATGTTGCCGACAGCTGCGGTCAGTGGTTTTTACTTCGCTAATTCAGCATCGCGTTACTTTGGTCTAGGTAAAATCGATCGTGATCAAGTAGAAGATTATGCTAAGCGTAAAGATTGGACAATGACAGAAGCTGAACGTTGGTTAGCACCTGCCTTATCTTATGATGGAGAGGATTAAATGTCTGAAACTCAGAGTTTGATTATTGAATTACAGACTAAGTTATCTTTTCAAGATGAATTACTAGAGGAGCTGAATCAAGTTGTCACCAGCCAACAGCAGCAAATTATGCGTTTAGAAACTGCTTTCGATGCCTTGAAGTTACAAGTGAAAACTTTGCAAACTGATAATAATCAGACAGATACGACAGAACCTCCACCGCCACATTATTAATACGAGTGTGACAATTTGTGATGAAACAGCGTCAGTGTGTTGCTCTAATTGGTGAATCAGAATGGTGTTTTAATGCAAGTGAAAACCTATTAGCTAATTTTGATTCAGCAGCCATATTGTGGGTTTCTGACGATAACGCTATCAAGTCTAACTGTGTAAAACCAAAACAGGTCAAATCACAGCTTGGTAAAGAATTCGACGCCGTAGTTTTCGATGGTTTAACAGAACTATCTGCAGACAGTCTAGGCATTGTGGTGGGTACAATTCGCGCTGGTGGAGTGTTAATTCTATTGTTGTCATCCTCACAGCAAGGTGGTCTGTGGGCAAAACGCTTTAACGCTATTCTTGCTCGTTATAGTGTAGATAATCCTTTATTCCATACTATCAGGCAGTTCGAAGAATTGCCGAATTTAGAGACACTTACAAGTCAAACTAAAGACTACCAAACTGTTGGTCAAACGGATGCTATTACCGCCATTATCCATGTGGTAGAAGGTCATCGAAGACGACCTTTGGTGATATCTGCTGATAGAGGGCGAGGTAAATCTGCTGCATTAGGTATGGCTGCGGCACAGCTCATTCTAAAAGGAAAACAACGAATTTTAGTGACTGCGCCTAGTTTGTCGACGACCGACACACTGTTTAGTCATGCAGCTGTGCTATTACCACAGGCGACTCTTTCTAGAGGTTTAATAGTGCTCGGAAAAAGTCGTATAGAATTTATGGCACCTGATGCCATCATTGAAGCACAACCAGAAGTAGATTTACTGCTAGTGGATGAATCGGCAGCCATTCCAGTTGCAATGCTGACAAAGCTATTAGTCCATTATTCACGACTGGTTTTTGCGACAACACTTCATGGCTATGAAGGCACAGGACGGGGGTTTGCTATTCGCTTTAATAATATGCTTGATTTACATGCCCCTGGATGGAAACAGCATCATATGGTTCAACCTATTCGCTGGTCTGACAATGATAGGGTTGAAGAATTTAGTTTCGATGCCTTGTTGCTTAATGCCTCTGCGGTCGCAGATGAATCGTTAGCAAAGTGTTTACTTACAGATTGCAACATTGATAAGGTTGATAAAGTTGCTTTAATTGAAGATGAATTAGCCCTAACCGAGTTATTTGGTTTGATGGTAATGGCACATTATCGAACGCGACCATCTGATTTAAAGATGATGTTAGATCGTGATGATATCTCAGTTTATGCAATGCGATATCAAGGACATATTGTTGCTACAGCCTGGTTAGTGGACGAAGGGTCTTTAGATGAAGCGATGGCTGAAGCCATTTACAAGGGCACCAGACGTCCAGCAGGTCACTTATTACCGCAATCTTTACTAGCACATGCAGGTTTGATTGATGCAGGGGGACTAAGGTATCGACGTATTATGCGGATTGCCGTTCATCCCGCATTACAACGAAAAGGACTGGCGACCTCTTTGATCTCTACTATTGCCAAAGAAGCCGAAAGTGACAAGATTGATGCCTTGGGCATCAGCTATTCTATTGATAACGATTTGTTACATTTTTGGCAGGTTACCGGTTTCCAAGTAGTTCGCTTAGGCATGCATAAGAGCCATGTCAGTGAAGGGCGCGCCCTGATGATGTTAAAAGCATTGTCTACTGAGGGCGAACAATTTGTTGTTAAAGCTAAAAAACATTTTAGTGGGCAATGGCCTGAGCTGTTGTGTCGCCAGTTTGCTGATCTTGCTACGGAGCAGGTGATAAGCCTCTCTCAGATGTTAGATACCGCTGATATAAATTTATCAGAACAAGATTGGCGAGATATCAACAGTTTTGCCAATGATTTACGGGGTTATGAATTTTGTCACTTAGCGATACGTCGATTCGTTGTTACGCAGTTAACAAAAACACAATTTTTAAGTTTAAGTGACTTTAACCAGCGATTACTCATTTTACTTGTAATACAGGAAAAACCTTGGAATAAAACGGCTGGAATTGTTGGGAAGACGGGTAAAAATGAGCTTGTAACTAGTCTAAGGCAGGCTGTAGTTGAGCTGATCAGTCATGGCAAGGGTGAACTATAATTGACTAGACTTGCTTGTTATTTATTCAATGATCAAGCTATGTGAACGTGAGCCATACCTTATTATCGGCTGCATATTCGAGTGCTAATGATGTTAGTTTTTGGCCACTACAGGGTCCGATAATACAATGTCCATTTTCAGGTTTAAAAAGCGCACCATGCGTAGAACATTGAATGTGTTCACTGTCCATTGACATAAATTCATCTGGTTGCCAGTTGAGCGGGATACCGAGGTGAGGGCATTTATTTTGATAGGCATAGATTTCACCTTGATGCCTTAACACGAATAAGCTTGTCTCACCCTGAGCGGTTTCAATACTAAACTCTTTCGCTTCGTTGTCAGCAAGATCTAATTTATCTGTCAGTAGGTATCGGGTCATTTATTGGTTTTCTACTAAATTTGCAAAGCCTTGTTGTTGGCATTTTCTACCAGCTAATAGACAAGCATCGCTAAGTGCTGACGCTAAATTTTCGCCCTTAACAAGACTGTTAATTAATCCTGCGTTAAAGGTGTCACCTGCACCTATGGTATCAACGATGCAATCTAGTTCACTTGCCTTACTATGAAGAAGTTTATGATTTTGAGTGATCGCCCAAGCTCCTTGCATTCCCCAAGTGCAGGTAGCAGTAATGTCTTGTGATTCGCCGACGAGTTTTAGTAAGCTGCTTGCATTGTCTATGTTACGTGCTAGGGCATAGTTTTTTGAAAATAGTAGAATAGTTGGCAAATGAAATAAACTTTCAATTCCTGGGCGTGCTTTTTCTATTTCAAGAGAACAAGGTAGTTCGGGGTGATGTTTAGTAAGATGTTCAAGCATCAAGCGTGTTTCATCAATATTGCGACCTTCAAAATGCACCCAATCGAAAGCAGTTAAGTCAATTTTTTTGAAATCTTCAAAATTATATTCTGGACAATCACGGTGATGAATAATGCTGCGACTGGCTGTATGTTGGCTCAGGGTAATGTAGGAAGTTGGAATTTTCCCGTTATCAAGACGTATACAGTGATGGCTTGTAATCGAATATTGGCTTAGGTCATTTTCTACGACTTGGGCATCAGGCTCATTAATTAAAACACCAGCCCAGTGGCAATGATGACCAAGCTGACTCAACACCACTAAGGAATTAGTGGCATTACCACCCCTTGTTTTTCTTTGTGTTAAAACACGAACTTCACTGTCTTCATGTGGATAGGTTTCGACAGTGTTAATAATATCAAGAGTGGCAATGCCTACGGCTAAAATATTGGCCATATAATGCTGATTACGGTTACCTTGTCATCAATCGATTAAATCTTATCGAAAACATGACCAATTTGTTCGGTGATAGTATCAATGTCTCCACTACCAACAATACTGTGTAATTTTTGTTGTTGTTGATAATAGTCAACTAAAGGCGCTGTTTGTTCTTGGTAGACGTTTAAACGATTGCCGATAGTTTCTTCATTATCATCGGCACGTTGAAATAGTTCACCATCACATTTGTCACAGTGATCAGGTTTTTTCGGAGGGGATAAATGGATATTGAAGATAGCACCACAGTCTTTACATGTACGACGACCGGTAAGGCGTTGCATCAGTTCATCAAAAGCAACGTCTAAAAGCACAACACCTTGAAGGGGTTGCTCGAGTTCTTCCAAAGTAGCATCTAAAGCCTCTGCTTGAGCGATATTCCGTGGAAAGCCATCTAGAATATAACCATTGTGGGCATCATCTTGAGAAATGCGTTCACGTATTAAGCCGATTACAATGTCATCAGAAACCAAAGCACCCGCATCCATAGCAGTTTTGGCTTTTTTGCCTAACTCGCTACCTGCTGCGACCGCTGCACGGAGTAAATCTCCGGTTGATATTTGTGGAATAGCATATTTTGTTGATAAGACGACACCCTGTGTTCCTTTCCCTGAACCTGGAGCACCCAGTAAAACTGTTCTCATTGTTTGCCTCTTCTATAACTAAGATAAATAATGTTGTTTAAGTGTTTTTAATTAGGCTGTTAGAGCCGATGTTAAATCATCGATTTTTTCTATGACCTGTTGCAGAATGTCAGGTAATGCCTGTGGTTCAATAGTCAGCAGCTCCCAAGCCTTTGGATCTAATGGCGGTACATGGTTATCTCCACTATGGCCAAATTCATCCGCTGATGATACTACAATATCTGCAAGATGAACGATGGAAACTTCTAGAATAAATTGTTCAGCTTGTGATGGTGTGTGGTGAAAACGAGTTACTTCATTCAATGTATTAGGTAAGCGCCATTTACGTGTCAGTGCTTCTCCTGCCATGCAATGATCAAAACCGATAATACGTGCTTCAGCATGTTGTATTGTTTCATGGCCAAACTTAGCACTGGTAATAGCTTCCCTAGCGAGTTCGGGGAGTGATTGATACAGTACTAATGAAC
Source organism: uncultured Gammaproteobacteria bacterium (assembly GCA_905479075.1). Classification (GTDB taxonomy): domain Bacteria; phylum Pseudomonadota; class Gammaproteobacteria; order Nitrosococcales; family Methylophagaceae. The sequence continues at coordinate 6,470 of CAJQLA010000002.1, forward strand.
CGATATTGTGTAGAAGTCCAGCAGTAAAAAAAACTTCGCTCCTAGCCAAACGACATTGTTTAGCGATTAAATCAGCTGCGATAGCACAAGCAACACTATGACGCCAAAACGCATTCATATCGATTAAATCAGCAGGGATGCCTTTAAATGAATTGATAACTGAAGTAGCAAGAACGAGTTGAATGAGTTGATCGGTACCTACAATATTAATAGCTCTACTGATTGTGGTTACCTGTGATGGAAAACCGTAATAAGGGCTATTAACGACCTTTAATATACGGGTGGTCAAAGCTGGATCAGTGGTAATGACCTCACTTAAATCTTCCAATGAAGCATTTTCATCTTCAATTAAACTCGATAATTGAGTGTAGGTTGTAGGCGCGGAAACTAATTCAAGCGACTGATTAACGAGTGATTCAGCTGTCAATAACATGTTTATTCCTGTTCTGTTTCTTTTATTTTGTCTAACTGTAATTGAAACAATGTATGGATGACAGGATGAGCCAAATCGTTATGAATAAACCGGTTTTCTAGTTCTTGACGTAGTGTCGAATTATTTTCAAGTGAGCCATCAGTCATCTTATTGAATTCCTAAAGTGGATGATTTAATAAAGACTTGACTGATGCTAGCGCCTAAACGGCCGGCGAACCGATCTAAATAATTAGGTCTTGGCGTATAATCTACAATCTCATCAGCACCAATGATATCTCGTGCTACTGTACTGCTATTAGCAAGTCCATCAATGAGCCCAAGCGGTAGTGCTTGCTCACCTGACCAAAATAGCCCTGAAAAGATTCTTGGGTCATCTGCCAGACGGTCACCCCGTCCAGTTTTCACGACATCGATAAATTGTTGATGAATATTATTCAACATGGAATGAGCGTGCTTGATGTCTTGTTCTTTCATAGGCATGAAGGGGTCGAGGAAGGCTTTGTTTTCACCTGCGGTGAGTGAGCGACGTTCAATACCTAATTTCTTAATAGTCTCCGTAAAACCAAAACTATCCATTCTAACGCCAATGGAACCCACTATACTGGCCTTGTCTGCATAAATCTCTTTGGCACTGGCAGCTATATAATAACCACCCGATGCACAAACATCTTGGATGACAGCATAGACAGGGAAATCTGGACGCGTTTCTTTTAAACGCGTTATTTCATCATTAATAATGCCTGCTTGGACAGGACTACCGCCTGGTGTATTCAATCTTAGTATTAAGCCTTGGGCCAGTGTATTGTCAAAGGCATCTCGAACGCCTGAAATAATGGTGTCAGCGTTAGCTTCGGCATCAGCAGCGATTAGGCCGTTTATTTCAACTAAAGCCGTGTGTTGCTGGGTTTGTGCAGGTAATTTTTGACCAGACATCGTAATCATCAATAGGGCAACGAGGTAGAGCAGGATAAGTCCTTTAAAAACATAACCCCAACGTCGACTCGTACGCTGTTCTTTAATTGCAGCAAAAGCGAGGTCTTGTATGACTTTACGCTCCCATGCGTCTGAATCATGACGAGACTTGTCGTTGGACGGCGGGAAATCCCCAAAAGCAGCCATTTTTATACCTGTTAAATGTTGTGGTTCCGTATCATAACAAATGTTATTAGCTTATTGATATTTTGGCTATGACAACAACCATTTTTCTACTTGGTGTAAATCATTGACTATGGCTTTAGGTTGACAAGCTGCTAGCGCTTCACTGGTATGTGCGCCATGACTAATGCCTACGCTATGAGCACCGGCATTATGAGCCATTTGTATGTCATGACTGGTATCACCGATCATGAGTGTCTTATTCGGTGTCACACCTAAATAATCCATCAGTTGTTCAATCATTTCAGGATGGGGCTTGGAGTGACATTCGTCTACGCAACGTGTGGCATGAAAATACTCGTCTAGCTCTGTGGTAGTTAGAACCTTATTTAAACCTTTACGGCTTTTACCTGTGGCAACACCGAGAAAATAGCCTTGCTGATTAAGTCGCTTGATTAAGTTCTGGGCATGACTGAATAATGGGGCTTGCTCAGGGCTTTTAATCCAGTTTTGTTGATAGTGTAGGCCTAGGTTCTGTCGTATTTGTGGGTTTATATCGGGATACAGAGTGGCAACAGCTTCATTTAGACCTAAGCCAATAATGTGACTGACTGTTTCATCAGACAGCGAGGGTAAATCTAGTTGTTGTATCGCCAGTTGCATACAGTCAATTATTTGGGCGGTCGAGTCCATTAAAGTCCCATCCCAATCAAAAACGATGAGGTCATATTCTTTCATTGTGATTTTTCTAGTGTTGCGATAACAGTTGCTAAGTGCTCAGGAATAGGCGCTTCTAGGAGTATTTTCTGTCCAGAAGTTGGATGTGAAATGCCTAATTTCCAAGCATGTAAAAACAATCGATTTAAGCCTAGTTTTTTCATTTCTTTATTGAATCCACGGTGACCATACTTATCATCGCCAGCCAAGGGATGCCCCGTATGATTTGCATGGACACGAATTTGATGCGTTCTACCAGTAAAAATAACCACCTCTGTCAGTTGGCTATTTGGTAAAAGCTTTAACGGGATAAAGAGAGTTTCAGCATGTTTGCCATCAGGATCAACACGAACCATACGTTCGCCAGAAGAAACACTATTTTTTTGTAAAGGTTGAGAAATTCGTTTTTGTTGTTGTCCCCATTGACCTTTTAGCAAAGTGAGGTAACGTTTGTTCATGTCATGTTGCATCATTTGCTGTTGTAAATTGAGCAAGGCATTCCTATTTTTCGCTAGTAATAAGCAGCCAGAGGTATCACGGTCTAAGCGATGAACTAATTCTAGATAGGGGAGTTCTGCACGCGTGATTCTAAGGGCTTCAATAACGCCTTGTCTGATGTTGCTACCAGCATGGACAGCTAAGCCAGACGGCTTGTTAATCACAAGGAGATCATCATCTTCAAACAATACATTGTCATTGAGTTGTTGTCTTAATGAATCACTGACCTTGTTCTGAATAGTTTTTTCTGACGTTCTAAGGGGAGGAACCCGCACCGTATCACCAAGCTGTAGTTTATATGTTTGTTTGATACGTCCTTTATTAACCCGAACTTCACCTTTTCGAATTGCGCGATAAATACGACTCTTGGGCACCCCCTTTTCCAACGACAATAAAAAATTGTCGATACGTTGTCCTTCATTTGCAGAGGAAATGTCAATAAATTGGACGCTGGGGCTTTTTATCTGAGTGGTGGTCATGTCTGTTGTTGATTTGCTATTGCTGATAGCGTGATGGGCTGTTATAGTCGATGCAGGTTAACTCAGCAGAAAGCCACAGTATACCGGTTTTCATTGAATATAACCTTAACGCGGTAGCGTCGCTCCCTGTCATAAGGTAGATGCGGTAGCAGCCCACTAACAAGTTTCGAAGTACACATTTAGCAATGGCTAGATGTGATAGGCGCTCAATTCCGAGCAAAAAGATTAAAGTAGTTCACACGTCAATGATGATAATAAATTTCATCAAACAGGACTATGGTAGGTAGTTAATAAAGTAGATATCCGGCTAGTTGCGCCAAGGGGCGAAGCGCTGATATTGATTAATCATCGTACAGAGATACGATGACACATTACTCTTTTGATTTGTTTAGAGACAAGATTTAAGGAATTAAACAGGAAGGCAATACGCAAAAGTAAGACGTGTTGTAACTATTAATTACAATAAGAAATATAACCATATAGTCAAGCATAGCTTATTTTAGCTAGCTAAGGCCTTATTTTTTAAGGAAAATATGCGTGTGAACCTCAATTAGAGGTTAAAGCATGAAGCGAATTTTAATTAACGCGACTCATGAAGAAGAGTTGCGTGTAGCGATGATCGATGGTCAGCGCTTGTTTGATTTAGATATTGCCGTCCCATCAAGGGAGCAAAGAAAAGGCAATATTTATAAAGGTAAAATCACCCGAGTTGAACCTAGTCTAGAGGCCGTTTTTGTAGATTACGGATCAGAACGCCAGGGCTTTTTACCCCTGAAAGATATCTCAAAAAGTTATTTTAAACCCATGAAGCAAAATGCTGATGGTGAGTCAAATGGTCGTATTAATGTCCAAGATGTACTGTCAGTAGGACAAGAGTTAGTCGTCCAAGTCGAAAAAGAAGAGCGTGGTAATAAAGGCGCTGCCCTGACTACCTTAATTAGTTTAGCGGGTCGTTATTTGGTGTTAATGCCAAATAGTCCTCGTGCAGGGGGGATTTCCCGCCGTATCGAAGGTGATGATCGGGCTGAGTTACAAGAAGCATTACGATCACTTGAGGTTCCAGAAGGTATGGGCATGATAGTTCGTACTGCGGGTGTTGGTAAGCAAGCTGAAGAATTACAGTGGGATTTAGAGTATTTAGTCCAAATCTGGACGGCTATCGATAAAGCCACACAAGAACGATCAGCACCATTTTTAGTGTATCAAGAAAGTAATATTATTATTCGAGCTTTGCGTGACTATTTACGTAAGGATATCGGTGAAATTTTGGTCGATTCACCAGAAGTCTACCAAACAGGTTATGACTTTATGCGAATGGTCATGCCGCATGAGTTGAGTAAGTTTAAGCTATACCAAGACAAAGTCCCTTTGTTTACTCGCTATCAAATTGAGAGCCAAATAGAGACAGCATTTCGTCATGAAGTCCGCTTGCCATCTGGCGGTGCACTAGTTATTGACCCGACCGAAGCGCTTATTTCTATTGATGTTAACTCTGCTAGAGCCAACAAAGGTGGTGATATTGAAGAAACGGCCTTTAATACTAATCTAGAAGCTGCGGAAGAGATTGCACGCCAATTGCGCTTACGTGATTTGGGTGGTCTAGTGGTCATTGACTTCATTGATATGGGACCAAGTCGTCATCAACGTGAAGTAGAAAATCGTTTACGTGAACATTTGAAGGTCGATAGGGCCCGTGTGCAAGTTGGACGTATATCTCGTTTTGGTTTACTAGAGATGTCACGTCAACGTCTACGCCCATCATTGGGAGATGCACACGAGGAAGTTTGCCCTCGTTGTGCTGGATTAGGCCATGTTCGTGGTGTTGAATCTTTAGGCTTGGCCGTTTTAAGATTAGTTGAAGAAGAGGCGAGTCGGGACAAGGTGTCACAATTAATTGTGCAATTACCTGTGTCAGTCGCTACCTTTATGCTGAACGAAAAACGTATACAGCTAGAAGCGATTGAGCGTAGACATAATACTAAGCTATTATTGATACCAAACCCACATATGGAAACGCCTCACTACGATATCGAGAAAATTAAAGATGGTAGTGAGCGTGCTGAAGTCAGCCATCACCTGATGGTGTCGCCAGAGCCAGAAAAACCAGAGGCATTGAAAGAAAGACGTGAGGTTGAGCGTCCGGCTGTGACAGGTGTTTCACCAGCTGCACCAGCACCGATAATGAATTCGAATAGCAGTGCTAGTAGTGCCAGTCCTGCTGCTGCGCCACAAAAACCTAGCTTATTAAACCGTTTATTAAATGTTTTGACAGGTAAATCACCAGAAGAAGATAAGCCTGAGACTGAGGAGAAAAGCGAAGTTATCGAACAACAAGAGGTCAAACAGGAGCAACCGCGTCGACCTAAAGATCGCAATAACCGTAAAAATAATAGAAATCGTAATAATAAAAACGGTACTGATAAGTCAGAACAAGTAAAAACCGATGAGCAGACTACAACCGAATCAGCCAAGAAAGAGGATGAGCAAGGACAGGGTCGTAACTCTAATAACCGTCGTTCACGCAGAGGCGGCCGTCGCCGTCGACCATCGCGTAATGAAACTGATACACCGATTGCTGATGATACTGGTAATAAGTTGCCACCTGAGAAAAAAGAGGTTGATGGCAATGCGTTGAAAATTGATGATGCGCCTTTACCAAATGGTAATGTTATTGATACGTCTCAAGAAATAGAAGTGGATGGTAATAAACCAGCACCTGCTGCCAAGCCTCAGCGTAAGTCGACTAGCAACAACCCGCGACGACGACGCCCTTCTACTCGTCAACGTCAGGAAAAGTCTGCTGAGCAATCACAAAAGCAAGAAGAAAATGTTGCGGCACCAGCAGAGAATAGTGATACTAAGCCCAAACCTAGAAGACGTGCGCCTAGGAAGGTAAAACCAAAAGAAGATGTCGAACAGTAACGAACAAATCACAGCACACCTGTTGACCTTGATTGGTCGGCAGGTGATTTATCAGCAACAACAATGTGAAATCATTGAGTTGTTGGATGATAGTGAGTTTGTATTACAAGCATTAGAAGATGATACTAACATTCAGCCTTCGCAGTACGGTGAAGGGCATAGAAATGTGCCTGTAACCTATGTTGTTCCAATATTTGATGGTGCAGGTGACTTACACCCTGATTTAATTGCTGCGGGGCTTGACGCACTACTTCCTAGTTAAACAAATAGTTGTCGAATCCCGTCTAAGTCTTCAGCAGTATCAACACCGTGGCTTGGCTCGATTGTGGCTTTTGACATGTGGATTTTCTTACCATAATGCAATGCTCTTAACTGCTCTAAAGATTCTTCCCGCTCTAGCAAGCAGGGTGATAGCTCGGCATAGTGTTTTAAGAAGCTAGCACGGTAGCCGTATAGGCCAATGTGGCGGTAGTGAGGCAGTTCGGGAGGTAACGTTGATTGTTGGTTAAAATGATCGCGCATCCAAGGGATAGGTGCTCGACTAAAATAAAGTGCATAGCCATCAGCATCCATCACGACTTTGACTACATTGGGATCAAATACTTGTTTCTCGTGCTTAATTAAGCTACATAAGGTGGCTATATCAGCATCTTGGTGCCTTTCTAGGTCAGATGCAACCTGATCAATAAGCTGTGCAGGTAAACAGGGTTCATCACCTTGAACATTGATAATAATATCATCATCGATAAAATTTCGTTGACTAGCAACTTCGGCAAGTCGATCGGTGCCAGAGGGGTGGCCAGCCTGTGTCATACAAACATCTGCACCAAACGCTAGTGCCACTTGTTCGATGCGTTGATCGTCAGTGGCAATAATGATTTCGCTTGCTTCGCTTTCTTTCGCACGTTCAAACACATGCTGAATCATTGGTTTCCCAGCGATATCAAGTAAGGGTTTGCCTGGTAGGCGACTTGAATTGTATCGAGCTGGGATGATTATTTTAAAATTCATGACTTAGTCTTCTTCAGCTGTTAGCTCTCGCGCTTCTTCGACCAGCATGACAGGGATATCATCGCGGATGGGGTAGGCAAGGCGGCAGGCTTTGCAAACCAGTTCTTGTTCTGATTTTTGATAGCTCAGACTACTCTTGCAACTGGGGCAAGCTAGAATAGTTAACAGTGTTTTATCCATGAGGTTTGCTTCCTACTAATTTAGTCAATATATGTTTTTCTAGTTCGCCACTAATCGAGGCCTCGACTGGAATGTACCACATTTTATCATTGGCAAAAGCCCGACATTTCACTGCATCTTTTTCTGTCATGATAATAGGTTTATCATCATCGAAGCTTAAATCAGTGGCACTAAAGTCGTGATGGTCTGCGAAGTCATGTGTTTCAACAATAAGTTCATGGCTTGTGAGATAACTAAAAAAGCGTTCAGGGTGGCCAATGCCTGCAACACAATGAACAGCTTGATCATGAAAATCCGCCAAGATTTTAGTCTTGTTAGTATCTGCTAAATTAATCACGGCGCCCGCTTGCAGTAGCATTTTATAATGAGATTCTTTGGGGCCGCCATTAAGAATGACAAAATCAACACGGCGTAAACGACTCAAAGGTTCACGTAATGGCCCTGCAGGTAAGCAATAATGATTGCCAAAAAAACGGATGCCATCGACAACAGCAATTTCTATATCACGCTCTAAAGCATAGTGCTGTAGACCATCATCACTGATTATAATATTACAATCATATTGATCGATAAGCAGTTGTCCTGCTTCAGCACGAATAGGAGATACAGCCATAGGACAATTAGTGTGTTGGCTAATAATGACAGGTTCATCTCCTACGACACGTGCATCGCTATCAGATTCTACAAGATGAGGGTAAGACTGTGCTTTGCCACCATAACCACGACTAATAATACCTGGTTTAAATCCGGCTTGTATGAGTTGTTTTGCAAGCCAGATAACAACAGGGGTTTTACCTGTGCCACCAACAGTAATATTACCAATGACAATGACTGGAACACCCAATTTTTGGCTACTGAATAATCCCGTGCGATAAGCTAGAACCCGGCATGCGATAACCAGCTGATAAGTCAGGCTAAAAGGCAGGAGTAAAAAACGAGTGAGCTGTGGGCGATACCAGGAATCAGTTAACCATTTCATGGTGATTTATTTCTCTTGAAACTGAAGGCGATAAAGTTCAGCGTAGCGTTGTCCTTTGGCTAATAATTCAGCATGTGTTCCGGTTTCGATAATTTTCCCGTTATGCATCACAACAATCTGGTCAGCTTTTTCTATCGTAGATAAACGATGCGCAATAACCAAAGTTGTTCGTTGCTCCATTAATGTCTCTAACGCTGCTTGAATATGTCGTTCAGCATCGGTATCGAGCGAAGCTGTGGCTTCATCTAGAATCAAAATAGGTGCATCACGCAATAAAGCTCTAGCAATTGCAATGCGCTGGCGCTGACCACCAGAAAGAAGAACACCATTTTGACCTACTTCTGTCGCTAAACCATCAGGTAGTTGTTCTATAAAGTCCCAAGCATGCGCGGCTCGAGCGGCAGCTATAATTTGGTCATTAGAAACGTGTTCTGATTGGCCGTAGGCAATATTATTGGCGATGGTGTCATTAAAGAGAATAACTTGTTGATTAACTAGCGAAATTTGATTTCTCAACGCCTCTAAAGTTAATTCATTAATATCGATCCCATCGATAGTAATCTTGCCTTGGGTAACATTATAAAAACGGGTTAACAAACTAATTAAGGTTGTTTTACCACTACCTGAATGACCAACAAAGGCGATAGTTTGTCCCTGATTAACTTGAAATGAAATGTCATTCAGGACATGTCCTTTGTCACTGTCATAACTAAAACCAACACGTTGATATTCAATATTACCCTGAGCACGGCCTATGGTTTTTGTCCCAGTGTCTGACTCAGGTTGATCATCGAGTAGTTTGAAAATACTTTCAGATGCAGCGATGCCTGCTTGTAACTTGGCATTCACCTTTGTCAGTCTTTTCAGCGGAGGCAACAACATAAACATGGCAGTGACAAAGGAAATAAAACTCCCCGCCGTGATTTTATCAACCATGTCAGGCAGGCTGGCGAGGTAAATGACACCAGACAATCCTAATACAGCAATAAGCTGAATAATGGGCTGGGTAATAGCCTCGGTGGCAATTTTTTTCATTCTTTGTTGGCGATTTTTTTTGTTTACTTTTTCAAAACGTTTGATTTCATAGTGTTGGCTGCCAAAAGTTTTTACTTCACGCTGCCCGTCAATAATCTCACTACTGATATGACCAACATCACCCATCGAGTCTTGGATTTCTTTACTGATACGACGAAAACGGGTGCTCACTTTATAGACTAAAATACTGATAGCAGGCACCGTCGTCAGAATGATCAATGATAATGTGCCGCTGAGATATAACATCCAAGCCAATAAGGCTAAAATGGTAACGGTGTCACGAATGATGATGACAATGGCATCGGTAGAAGCGCTAGCAACTTGTTCGACATCGTAGAGTAACTTTGACATCAATTGCCCTGTGGTACTTTGGTCATAAAATCGCGCGGGAAGTGTGATTAATTGTGCAAACATTTCAGTGCGTAAATCTTTAATCACATTACGTGCAATCCACCCGATACCGTAAGTGGTGAAAAAGCTGACAATGCCTCGAACGATAAACAAGCCTATGAGTGCTATGGGGACCCATTTGATGGTTTCGGGATCGCGTTCAACAAAACTGCCGTCAACCAAAGGTTTCATCATGGCGGCCAGACCTGCTTCAGTGGCAGCAAATACCAACATGGCAGCCACAGCGATGGTAAACATCACCCAATAAGGTTTTACATATTTAAGTAAGCGACGATAAAGGTCGATCGCTGTTGCAGCAGATGTGGTTTGTGTCATTGTGTCTTTTCAGTTTGGCGTGTTGCGAGTGTTAATCTTGTATAACCTAATTGTTGAGCAATATCCATTGCAGTAACAATATCCTGGTAGTCACTCGTCGCATCTGCACTTATGATAATGTGCGGATCCTCGTTGTCACCAACAGTTTGTTTTAAAAGTTCAACTAACTGTTTTTTCTCGGGCTTACTGAGGATAGTTGAGCCTATGGTAAATTGACCTTCTGCACTGATAATAATATCTATGGGTTGCTGCTTTGTCGTGACTACTTCGCCATCAGCCTGTGGTAAGTCAACCTTCATTGAACTTTCACGAATAAAGCTTGTTGAAACCATAAAAAACAGTAATAGAAGAAAAACCACATCGATCATCGGTGTGATGTTGACATCCGGATCTTCTGATTTCTGTGGGGCTAGATTCACTCTTTCAATTCCTTATCAGGATCAAATTGGCGATCCCCATGCAGAATTTCAATCAATTTTGTTGCCTGTTGCTCCATATCGACAACGAGCCGGCTAATTTTCCCTCGAAAATAGCGGTAAAAAATAAGGCTGGGAATAGCTACAACAAGTCCTGTTGCTGTGGTGATTAAGGCTTCTGATATACCGCCTGCCAAAGTTTCTGGATTCCCAACACCCTCTGTTGTGATGACGGCAAATACTTTAATCATCCCGATAACGGTGCCTAATAGGCCTAGTAATGGGGTGATTGCGGCAATAGTACCTAGGGTATTTAAGTTTTTCTCCAAGGAAACTGTGACATGCCGACCAACATCTTCGATACTTTCTTTGGTAATTTCACGTGGGTAGTCACGGTTGATCAAGCCTGCGGCTAGAATTTGTCCAAGGGGTGAACTGGCTTGCAAAGCTCGAATACGACTTTCATCAACTTGCTGGAAACGCAACCATTGCCAAATTTGAGTGACAAGCTCTGGTGGCGAAATATGTTTTCCCTGAAGGCTCCAAAAGCGTTCGGCAATAATCCCTATCGCGATAATAGAGCAAATAAACAATGGAAACATCAGCCAGCCACCGGCCTTAAAAAGCTCTAACATAGTGTTTTATTCTCATGTTTTGGTGAAACTGACAACATGATACGTGAAAAATGCGTCAGTCAGTAGCGACCTGAGTCCAAATTCTTTGTGCAGACTGTCTCCATGTGATTATTTCTATCTTTTTTTGTCGCTTTAACTTCATCATAATTGCGCCATTACTAGACGTATCGAGCAATTTTGTATTGGCTTTTTGGTAACGATGTTTCACTTTTTTATGCGGGAAGTGATAGCGATTAAGATGCCCTGTTGCAAACAATACCCATTTTGCGTCTACCTTTTGAATAAATTCACTTGTGGATGAACTGTTGCTGCCATGATGGGGGGCAATTAAAATGGTTGATGTTAGTTTCTCTGGACTATTTTTCACAAGCTTAGCTTCTATCGGTTTTTCTATATCACCAGGGAGCAAAATACTATGTTCACCATTATTCACTTTCAAGACGCACGACAGGTTATTATCGCTATTAATTGCTTGGACTTCCGGACTGAGTATTTCAAAGCTGACACCATCAAATTGCCATGACTGTCCCGAAAAACACATCGTTGACTTTGATAAATATTCTGGTTGGCTAGTGAGAAGTGAACCAATTGAAAAGGAATCTAAAAGAGACTTAGCACCGCCAATATGATCGTTATCACTATGACTGACAATTAAGGTATCTATATGCTGAATGCCGCGATTTTTAAGGAAGGGTTCAATAACGGCACTACCCGCATTAAATTTATTGCTGTATCTAGGGCCAGTATCATAAATAACCGTGTGTTCTGCTGTTTGAATGACTGCAGATAAACCTTGTCCAACATCAAGTAATGTAAACCAGATATCTCCTTTTTCAGGTTGGTTTGAATTTGTATAAAACAAAGGTAGAAAAGCGAATGAAGCGAGCCATTTACCCGGTATATGGCGAGGAGAGAGTAATACAATTGTGGCAATAACTAAAATCAACCAATGTAAGTTTGAGATGGCTGACAGGTTCCAATGCGAATAAGGCGTGTTTGCTAATAGTTCAATAATAGGCCAGAACAAATCAAAAATAGTCAGGGCCAGATTGAAAAGCCATTCAGCTAGAGGTTCGAACAACCAAAGCATGAGACTACCCAATAATAGTAGTGGTATCACCAAAAAGCTGATGATGGGAATAGCGATAAAGTTAGCGATCGGCGCTATTAATGATGTTTGCATAAAAAAGAGCAATAGTAAGGGTGTTAGACCAAAAGCAATGAGACTGTGTGTTTTTAACCATTGAAATTTAGCGGTTGGGAAGCGGTTTTGGTTGATCCAGATAATGATAACGACAGCGACGAAAGATAAGAAAAAACCCGCGGATAGAATTGCCAAGGGGTTCAAAATTAATATCAGTAAAGCGGCGATGGCTAAGCTTTGGCTTATATTAATCGGTCGCTTTAGTAATAGCGTTAGGGTGACGACACTGAGCATAATCAAAGCACGTTGCGTAGGGACTGAAAATCCGGCCAATGCCGCATAAAATAGCCCCGCTGCAAGCCCCGCTAATGCACCAAAATGGTTCGCGGGTAGTAACAACAAGTTTTCAGCACGCAAACGCCATAGCCATTTAAAACTGAAAAAACCTATGGCTGCAGCGAGGCCGATATGCAAACCTGAAATAGCTAGCAAGTGACTGGTGCCACTTTGTCGTAATACTTGCCATTGTTGAGGGCTGATTTGTTGCTTTACACCGACGGTTAAGCCTTGAACGAGGCCAAGATAAGGACTATTTGGCAGTGTTTTGTCCAACATCATGACGATTTTGTGTCGCCAACTATTGATATTGAGTGGTGATGCTGATGCGATTAACACGTTTTTAGAATTGTGACGTACATAACCAACAGCGCCAATATTTTGCTGAAATAACCATTTTTCATAATCAAAGCTGGCGGGGTTCATTGTGCCACGAGGAGGTTTTAGTTTGACAATTAGCTGCCATGTTTCTCCCGCCAAAATACTGCTTGGCAAAGACTGATACCAATTGAGTCGAAGTTTCTCTGGTAATTGATAATGTTGATTCTGTTGAGGGCTAAACTCAAAACGAATGCGGTTACCGTGGTTTTCGGGGATACTGCTTATCACACCTGTCACGCGTAATTCTGTGTTGACTAAATTTGGCGAGAGCGTATTTTGCATCGTTTGACTGACATAGAATAATGTCCATAATAATGCAAAAAAGAAAATTGCTAGTAGACGAGTTTTAGTAATCGTGAATAGAATAAGGGCAGGTATGACCGACCACAGCCATTGAGTAGAAGGTAATGAGGACAGTTGCAGTAGACAAAAGCAACCGGCAGAAAATGACAAAGCAGTTTTAATCATATATCCCTATAATGAAAAAAGATTCATCCATAAAATGGAGCATCGATGCCCCGTAAGTTATTAAAGCGTATCATGCCTGATCACAAGGAAATGCGCGAACATCCGCACTTGAAGAAGTTCGGACAACGGTTGACAGAACCTAAATTGTGGCACCTTAACAGGCGTTCAGTTGCTGGCGGTGTTGCCTTAGGTGTTTTCGTTGGTTTTATGCCGATTTTGGGACAAATGTTTGTAGCGGCAGCGTTAGCTATTTTAGTCCGTGTTAATCTGCCTTTATCGGTGATGGGAGTTTGGATCACCAATCCTATTACGATGGCACCCATTTATTTCACAGCGTATAAAGTAGGTGCTTGGGTACTTGAAATGCCTGTTAGCGACCAAGCATTCACAATGTCTTGGGAATGGTTTACCACTGAGTTCTTGGCTATTTGGCAACCATTGATTTTGGGTAGTTTAATTTGCGGAGTCGTTGCCGCATTACTGGGTATTATTTTGGTGAGAATTATTTGGCGTTTGATGGTGGTTCGTAGTTGGATAAGACGAAAGCAAAAAAATATAGATGATTGTTAAGTAGTCAGTTTGCCATCCATTAAGGTTAATACCTTATCCATTTGTGACGCTAATTCATGATCATGCGTCACCACGATTAAAGCTATGCCGAGTGATTCATTTAACTCAAGGATGAGATCAAAAATAGCTTGTGCCGTTTTGTGGTCTAGGTTGCCAGTAGGTTCGTCTGCTAACAAGCAATCAGGTTCAGTAATCAGTGCTCTAGCCAGCGCGGCACGTTGCCTTTCTCCACCTGACAGTTCACTCGGCTTATGAAGTAAGCGATGAGATAAACCTACCTTATTCAGTAATTGTTCAGCTTGTTGTTTCGCCTGATTCGGTCGAGTGCCACCAATTACTAGAGGCAAGGCTACATTTTCTAGCGCGGTAAACTCCGGTAATAAGTGATGAAATTGGTAGACAAAGCCTAAGCTTTTATTACGCAATTTGCTCAATGCTTTAACCGAGAGTCGACTAATATCATTACCTAATATTTCGACTACACCTGAAGTGGTGTTATCTAGTCCGCCGAGCAAGTGGAGTAGCGTACTTTTACCCGAACCAGAGCTACCTACAATCGCAATCTTGTCTCCTTTTTCGATGTGTAAACTCACATCATTAAGGACATCAGTTTCAAGGTCACCATCGCTAAAGCGTTTAGACAAATTGCTACATTTAATCACGGTATTAGTCATAACGTAGTGCCTCAGCAGGCCTTGTTTGTGCTGCGCGCCAAGAAGGATATATCGTTGAAATTAGAGATAAGATAAAAGCTGTTATTGCAATAACGGTGACATCGTTCCAATGCAAGTCTGAAGGCAAGCTACTAATGTAATACACATCTGCTGGTAGAAATTGGTAGCCTAGGAATTGTTCGAGAGAAGCAATAATTGTTTCCACATTTAGTGCTAAAGCAACGCCACCAGCAACGCCAAGCAGGGTGCCAAATAAACCAATCAAAGTCCCTTGTACCATGAAGATGGCCATAATATTGCCTGGTGTCATGCCTAAGGTACGTAAGATAGCGATATCAGCCTGTTTATCTGTCACCATCATGATTAAGGTGGAAACGATATTAAATGCGGCTACTGCGACAATCAGCAAAAGAATCACAAACATGACGGTCTTTTCGGTTTTTAGGGCGCGGAAAAAATTAGCATGCTGATACGTCCAATCAACACCTCTATATCCCTCAGGTAGCGTTTGCAAAATATCACGAGTAATACGAGGGGCTTGGTAAACATCACCCAGTTTTAACCTAAGCCCAGTTACTTTGCCGGGAATACGGAATAATTTAGCCGCATCTTCGATGTTCATTATGGCTAAGGCGCTATCATATTCATACATGCCAATTTCAAAGATACCGACAACATTTAATCGCTTTAGTCTAGGTATGACACCAGCAGGTGTCGGACTCACATGAGGTGTTATTAAGGTGATTTTATCGCCTGTCATAACGCCCATAGCGATGGCAAGATCCTTACCTAATATAACGCCAAACTCACCTGATTGAAGTGAGTCGAAACGGCCTTGAATCATTTTTTCTTCAATTGTAGAGACACGACCTTCAAGTTGACTGTCAATGCCTCTTATCAAGGTTCCCCGAACACGGCTACCTTGACTTAGCATGGCTTGACCTTCAACAAAAGGTGCTGAGTCAATGAGCTTCGGATGCTCCTGGATCAAACCTTTTAAGTGTTGCCAATCTTTTAAACTACCGTCAGCTTCTGTGATGAAGGCATGTGACGTCATGCCAAGAATGCGTTCGCGTAGTTCTTTTTCAAAGCCATTCATTACAGATAGCACCGTGATTAACGCTGCCACCCCCAGAGCCACACCAAACATAGATGTTAGTGAAATAAATGAGATGAAGTGGTTTCTGCGTTTGGCTTTTGTGTAACGCAAACCAATGTATACGCTGAGGGGTTTGAACATAATTAAACTACGAAAAAGGCATCAGAGCTAAGCCCTCTTGGTGAGGGGTTAGCGAGAGATTGTTATTTTGCGTGAACGACTTTAGTGCCATCTTCGGCACCAAGCAATAGCACATCGGCAGGACGCATAGCGAATAAGCCATTTGTAACAACCCCGACAACATTATTTAGGTCTTTTTCTAATTTAATGGGTTCCATAATATCCCAGCCATGAACATCAAGAATGACATTGCTATTATCTGTAATAAAGCCTTCACGATAGACAGGTTGTCCGCCCATTTTGACAATTTCACGGGCAACGTAGCTTCTTGACATCGGTACAACTTCGACTGGAAGTGGAAATTTACCAAGTACATCTACTAATTTGCTTTGATCGGCAATGCATACAAACTTTTCACTGGCTGCAGCAATAATTTTTTCACGTGTTAATGCACCACCACCACCTTTAACAAGCTGTAAAAAATGATTTGATTCGTCTGCGCCATCAACATAGCTAGCAATAGTACCCACATCGTTGAGGTCAAATACTTCTATACCATGGGCTTCGAGGCGTTTTGTAGAAACAATAGAACTAGAGACAGCACCTTCAATTTTATTTTTGATGGTAGCTAGGGCATCAATGAAGTGATTCACTGTTGACCCAGTTCCTACACCGATGACGCCACCTGTTGTGATATGTTCTAGTGCTGCATAGGCAGCTTGTTTCTTCATTTCATCCGCAGTCATTGCTTGTTATCCTCTGATTCGGTTGGGAGTTATTTAATAGACTAATTATAGAGATAAATGGCAGGTAATGGTAACGTAACAGCAAATTGCTTGAACATTAACTTTTTTGGTAAACAAATTGTGTCGTTATGTTAACGAAATACGTAGAAAAAATTCTTAAAGCGCGCGTTTACGATGTGGCTATCGAGACACCACTTGATGTCATGCCTAGATTATCTCGTCGCTTAAGTAATCAATTATGGTTAAAACGAGAAGACCTGCAGCCAGTTTTTTCATTCAAAATTCGTGGTGCTTACAATCGTATGCGCCATTTAAGTCCAGAAGAGTTAGCGCTGGGTGTTGTTGCCGCCTCGGCAGGTAATCATGCGCAGGGCGTTGCTTTGTCGGCCAAAAAGTTAGGTATTTCGGCATTGATAGTGATGCCAAAAACAACGCCACCTATTAAAGTGGAAGCGGTGAAAAGTTTCGGTGCAGATATCATCTTACACGGCAATAGTTACGATGATGCTTATAGTCATGCGCTTGGCATTGCTGAGGATCAAGGGAGAGCCTTTATTCATCCCTATGATGATCCTGAAGTGATTGCTGGTCAGGGCACAATTGCAATGGAGATTGTTCGTCAACATCCTGAAACTATTCACGCTATTTTCATCCCGGTTGGTGGTGGTGGTTTAATCGCTGGTATAGCAGCTTATATCAAAACATTTTGGCCCGACATTAAAATTATTGGTGTCGAACCAGCCGATGCGGCGAGTATGTATGAAGCATTAAAAGCAAATGAACGTGTGATTTTGGATCAAGTCGGTTTATTTGCTGATGGCACAGCAGTCAGGCAAATAGGAGTTGAACCTTTCCGTATCGCTAAAGAAGCTGTAGATGAAGTCATCTTGGTTGATAGTGATGAAATCTGTGCCGCCATCATGGATATTTTTGATGACACGCGTTCAATTGCAGAGCCTTCAGGAGCGCTGGCCGTTGCGGGTGCTAAAAAATATATTGCCCGTGAGCAAGTCAGTGATCAGCATTTTGTTGTGATTGATAGTGGCGCCAATATTAATTTTGATCGATTAAGGCATGTTGCAGAACGTGCAGAATTAGGCGAACGTCGTGAAATCCTTTTCGCTGCGACGATCGATGAAACTCCTGGCAGTTTTCAGCGTTTTTGCCAACTGTTATCAGAATGGGGTATCACAGAGTTTAACTATCGCTATGCTGATGCAAAGCAAGCACACGTTTATGTGGGTGTGCAGACGGGTGGTTCTGTTGGAGAGCGTCAGACGTTATTTGATAGCTTGGAAAAAGAGAATTATCAGTTTATTGATTTTACTGATAATGAAATGGCTAAGCTCCATATACGCTACATGGTCGGCGGTCATGCGCAACAGGTTGATAATGAACGGATTTATCGCTTTGAGTTTCCTGAGCGGCCCGGTGCTTTATTACGCTTTTTAACGCGGATGGGTGAACGCTGGAACATTAGTCTATTCCATTATCGTAATCATGGGGCTGCTTATGGACGTGTGTTGGTAGGCGTACAAGTTGCTGATGATGAGCAAGGTGAGTTTCAGCGGTTTCTAGAAGCATTGGGCTATACGTCATGGGAGGAAACGGATAACCCAGCGTACAAATTATTTTTAGGCTAGAGTAGTATTTGGCGATGAAGGTGGGACTTGGGACTATCGATACAAAATAAATTTCTAATGTAACAAAGCCGCTATAGGTTCGTCAAAGTAACAGAATTGCCATTGCATTATTAAATAACAAAATAGCAAGGAGCGAACATGAATGAGTTGACGGTTGTATTTGGCGAATTTGTTGTCGCTACGATGAAGGTGTTTGCGGCAATATTTATTTTATTAGTCGCAATCTTAGTTATTTGGATCATCGTCACTTACATCATTGATGTCACCCAAACTCAACAAACAATCCGCCGAAACTATCCTGTTATTGGTCGTTTTCGTTACTTCTTTGAACACCTAGGTGAATTTTTTAGGCAATACTTTTTTGCCATGGATCGCGAAGAATTGCCCTTTAACAGAGCGCAACGATCTTGGGTGTATCGGGCTGCAAAAAATGTCGATACCACCGTTGCTTTCGGTTCCACAGATAATATCAATGGCTCTGGTAGAGTTTTATTTGTTAACTGTAGTTTCCCAACATTAGGCCAAGATGCGGTTGCTCCTGTCCCCGTCACTGTGGGTGTGGACTGTATATATCCTTACACGACTTCCTCAATTTTTAATATTTCTGGTATGAGTTACGGTGCTATTTCTAAACCTGCGGTACTTGCTTTGTCAGCAGGTGCTAAAGAAGCCGGTTGTTGGATGAATACCGGAGAGGGTGGATTGTCTCCTTATCATTTAGAAGGTGGTGCTGATATTGTCTTTCAAATAGGCACAGCTAAAAATGGTGTGCGTGATTTAGATGGCAATTTAAACGATGAAAAACTACAGGAAGTTGCTTCTCACGCTGAAGTAAAGATGTTTGAAATCAAGATGAGTCAAGGTGCGAAACCCGGTAAAGGGGGTATTTTGCCAGGAAACAAGGTGTCGGAAGAAATTGCACGTATCCGTAATATTAAAGTAGGTGAAGATGCAAATAGTCCTAATAGACATACTGATGTAAAAAGCTATGAAGATTTGTTGAATATGATCAATAGGGTGCGAGATGTCACGGGTAAACCAGTAGGCATCAAGATGGTTGTTGGTGCCCCCAGCCATATAGATAGTTTATTAGAGGCTATTATTAAACGTGGTAAAGAAAGTGCGCCAGATTTTCTAACTATTGACGGTGCAGAAGGTGGGTCAGGTGCTGCACCCATGGCATTAATTGATGCAGTAGGCATGTCTCTACGTGAGACTTTGCCGATGGTGGTCGATAAGTTAAATCAGTATGGACTTCGTGACCGTATTAAAGTGATTGGCTCTGGTAAATTAGTCACGCCCAGTGCCGTTGCTTGGGCCTTATGCGCTGGCGCAGACTTTATCACCAGTGCCAGAGGATTTATGTTTTCCTTAGGTTGTATCCAAGCATTACAGTGTAATAAAAATACCTGTCCTACTGGTATTACAACGCATGATCCAAAATTTCAGGAAGGGTTACATCCCGCTACAAAAGCCATTCGTGTCACTAATTATGTCAACAATATGGTCAAAGAAGTGGGGTTAATTGCTCACGCTTGTGGTGTTAATAGTCCTCGATCATTGAACCGAAGCCATGCCCGGATTGTTGTAGGAGGTGGCTTAAGTAAAGGTATGGATGAAATTTTTCCAGATTATGAACAGCTAGAAAGCGAATAAAATGGCAGTAAGTACAGGCATTTTATTATTAGTTTTAATGCTATTTGTTGCCTTGTTATTGAAACCCGTCGCAGAGAAATTTCATATTCCTTTTGCTGGATTGCTGGTTGTGACAGGTTTCATAGGTAGTGAGCTAATTGTCGGTTTTGGCGGTGATACAGGCATTCGCTATGATTCATTTCACGATCTTATTTTATTAGTGTTTTTGCCTTTATTGATTTTTGAAGCGGCCTTTAAGATCGATATGGACTTATTGCTCAAAAATGGCATCGTCATATTATTTTTTGCTATTCCTGTGATGCTACTGTCTACTTTTGCCGCAGCCATTATGATTTACTATGGTATAGGTCACCCCACTGGCTTTCCTTGGATTGCGGCACTAATAACAGGGGCTTTGTTGGCAGCAACAGATCCAGTGGCTGTGCTAGAAGTAATGCGGCGATTGGGTGTACCAGAACGTTTATGCATTTTATTGGATGGTGAAGCATTATTTAATGATGCTACTGCTATTGTTACTTTCAGTATTTTTCTCTATATCGCACAACATCCACTTGAAAACATCACTGTGACAGATGCAAGTTTACGTTTTCTCATTGTGTTCTTTGGTGGTGCGATTGCTGGTTTATTTATTGGTTTTAGCTTCTTATTTCTATCTCGGTTGCTACAAGATTATATTCAACAAGCGATAGTGACATTAATTGCTGCCTATGCTTCTTATCTTATAGCAGAGCAAATTTTACATGTCTCAGGGGTGATGTCGGTATTAGTTGCTGGGATGGTGCTGGGTAAGGTTATACATCATGATTTTCAAGATCATGAAAGACGTCATTTTGTTGATGATTTCTGGACCTTTAATGTTTATGTCGCAGAATCATTGATGTTCTTATTAATGGGCGTCACTGTTACAGTGGGGATGTTTACTGATAATTGGTTGGCGATGTTGATCGGCATTGCCGCTGTTCTGATTGCTCGCGCCGTGGGTATTTTTGGTGGTGCGCCATTGGTGTCCTTGCTTCCAAACGTAGAACCAGTTCCTAAGTCTTATCAGCGTTTAATATTCTTAGGTGGATTACGAGGTGCTGTTACCCTCGCATTGGCCCTTGCGTTGCCTTTCGAGCTTGAGTATTGGTGGACGATTCAGTCTATCGCTTTTGGTGTAGTGTTATTTACTTTATTTGTCCAAGCGCCTTTGATTAGCCCTGTCTTGAAATCAGAAAATATCAGCACTTAAACACGACAAAAACTTACTATCGTTTAGAGTAGTTCAATCGTACCATTGATGTTAACAGTGACTTTATTAGTCCCTGCAGAAAGCGCTGGAGCTGTTGATTTCATTTGCATATCTGAGACCATCGCGCCACGTTCCATCATAGGTCTTGGCGGACGGTAGTTATTGCCTATTGAGACCTGTACAAGTGTATAGCTTGATTTGCCAAACTCTTTAGCGATCATAGCTGATTTGCTACGAAATTTACCTATCGCGTGTATGGTTAGTTTGTCTTGAGTCGCTTCCAAAACCGCATCTGACACCGTAAAGTGCATAGATTGGATATTGGCGAGTGGCTTTAACTGTTTTAATAGTTGTCCAAGCTGTTCAAAATTCATGCTGCTTAATTTGATGGTTTGCATTACCTGCCATGAATGAATCACATTTTTTTTATACATCGGTCGCGTTGTGTAATTCGTGGTTTGCTTGTCTACATCCTTAAACTTATTGGCTTTTTCCAGCACTGTTGTCATTTTTCGATTCACAAGCTCTGCAAGGTGGGCGGGGTCAGAACCTGACTCTTGAACGATTAACATTGCTTGCAGAGTATCATTATCTACATGACCTATAGCGCTGGCTTGTAGGTTCACTCGATTAAAGGGTTGTTCATCATCGGCCAAAGCAAAATGTGGAGTGATCAGTAGAAGAAATAGTGTGACTATGTGAGAGAATTTAAACATATCGGTGGCTTCCTTTGACATTGTATGTGGTAGCTTAATATGGTTTAAGACTACAAAATATAAGGCTTAGTTTCAATGTGTTTTCGTTGCATACCCAAGCTAAATTATGCAGTGTTAAATAAAAGAATTAGGACTTTTCAGCGACTGGCATTATCATCATCTATTCCAATAAGACATTAGTCTATAGCGTGTCTATAGACTAAGTTATCATGAGTGTATTTTTAGTTGAAGAATATTGAGGAAAAGATGAAAGCTGAACAACGAGTTATGGCAGATGCGGAGAGTTTAATTGATGCTGCAACAGTGCAGTTTATAGCAAGCGCGCGTGCTGCAATAGCAAAGCGTGGTGTGTTTCATGTGGCGCTAGCGGGTGGTTCTACGCCAAAAGGCCTGTATCAAAAACTGGCAACTGCACCCTATTCAGAGCAAATTGACTGGTCGAGAGTGCACCTCTTTTTCGGTGATGAACGCTGTGTTCCCGCTACGCATGACGATAGTAATTATAAGATGGCAACACAAGCGATGATCGAACACATCGCTATTCCAGCTGAAAATGTACATCGCATGGAGACTGAAGCTGGTGATGCTGCTGAGGTTGCAAAACATTATGCAGCAACTATGGAGCGTGTTTTACAAGGCCAGCCTTTAGATTTAGTTTTATTAGGATTAGGACCAGATGGTCATATTGCTTCTTTATTTCCAGAGACGGATGCATTGAAAGTGACTGATTCCCTGACGGCAAGCTTGTATGTCGAGAAGTTTTCCTCTTGGCGTGTCACGATGACTTATCCTGTTATCAACTCGGCAAGACAAGTTATTGTCTTTATTGCGGGGCAAGCTAAAGCAGCAATAGTCCAGGATATTACCAGTGATGCTGTTAAAGGGTTGCCAGTGCAAGGTCTTGCTCCTAAAGGTGATTACTATTGGTATATGGATACTGCAGCTGCAGGCCAATAATTTAGCGATATATAAGACATGCGGATGATATTAGCCACGGATATTGGTGGCACTAAAACACTGTTTCAGCTATCTACTGAGGATGGTGATGTCGTATTAGAAAAGTCTTATGAAAGCCAAGGCTTTGCTGATTTTGATAGTGTTTTGGCTACCTTTTTAAATGAGCCAAGTGTCAATAGCTATCAGATAAATCAGGCATGTTTTGCTGTTGCTGGCCCTGTTTCTGGTCGCCAAGCACAGGTTACTAATTTACCTTGGCAATTAGATGCTGAAGATTTGGCTGCTAAATTTACAATCAACCATATTGTGCTATGTAATGATTTTGAAGCAGTGGCACATGGTATAAATTGTCTTGATGACGATGATGTCATTTGTCTTCAACAAGGGGATGAAACAGTGGATGCCCCTCGTGCGGTTATTGGTGCTGGTACCGGACTTGGTCAGGCTTTGATGTTGCCAGCTAAAGATGATGTCTGGCAGGTTGTCGCGACGGAAGGGGGACATACTGATTTTGGTCCGAGAGATCAGCTTCAAATTTCACTACTTGAACATTTAATGACCAAATTCGATCATATTTCTTACGAACGATTGGTGTCAGGCCCAGGTATTGTTGAGATTTATCAGTTTTTGCTCATTCATGAAGGTGGTGATGAAAATGAGCAACTTAGACTTGCGATGGAAGAAGGCGATCCAGCAGCTGCAATTAGCCACTTTGCTGCTAAGCAACAGGATACATTAGCGACAAAAACGATGGATTTGTTCAGCAACATATATGCAGCCCAGGCTGCTAACTTTGCCTTGTCAGTGTTACCTTACTCAGGCTTATACATTGCTGGTGGCATAGCTTCAAAGAATGTAAATTTGTTCCAGCAACAAGCATTCTTGGATTCATTTTTAGATAAAGGGAAAATGTCAGATTTACTTACTAAAATCCCTATACGGTTGATTTTAGAAGCGAAAGTTGGTTTATTGGGTGCACGATTATTAGCACGACAATCGCAGGTATAAAATTACAAATGAATGTAGAAAAAAATGCTAACAGTATTTCAGTTGATGTTAAGTCATCTTACTTGGAACAAGAATCTGACCCGAGTAAGGAGCGGTATCTTTTCGCTTATACAATTACTATAAAAAATGATAGTAACGCATCTGCGCGATTGTTATCTCGTTATTGGAAAATAACGGGTGGTGACGGTCATGAACAAGAAGTGGAAGGGGATGGCGTAGTTGGTCAGCATCCTTATTTAACACCCGAACAAGAGTTCACTTATACCAGTGCGGCTATGTTAGATACGCCAGTAGGTATGATGCAAGGCCATTATAAGATGGTAAATGATGATGGCGAACGATTTGAAGTGACTATTCCGCCATTTACTTTAGCGGTACCGAAAACATTACATTAGTTTATTTGGGTGCAAAGATGCACTGACCGATTGAACCTTCAGCACATTTCTGCCCATTCACCCAAATAGCGTGATCAAAACGAGCATTATCCAAAATACTACCGCCTAAGTTGGCATTGTTTAGATCTGCATACGACAGATCGGCATCAGTTAAATCACTATTACTAAGATCGCTTCCTTTAAAGTTAGTGCCAATCAGCACCGTACTTTGTAGATTGGCATAGCTAAAATTACTCAAGCTTAAGTCGCTGTATGCAAAATCAACGTTTTCTAAAGTGGCATTCATGAAATTCGAATTTGTTAATTGACTATTTCGCATTTGTGAAGTCGATAGGTCTTGGTGGCTGGCATCTAAATTAGGTTTTAAACAGTTACTCCAGTTAACCCCTTTTGCTGCGGGTTCAGAGCAATTAGGCAAGGGAACGGGCAAAAGAGTAGGAAACAACACGGCAAGGATAGTAATCACAACTAAGATTGAAAAAATGAGTGTCAATGGCCCTGTGAATGTCGGTTTTTTCGCACGAAATTTTTTCATCAGTAGACTACGAGATTGCCGACTTTGTATTAGGTTATCTGGTTCAGCAAGCCGCCTTTCTTGTTTTCTAACTTGACCATTTTCAGCTGAGGCAGCTTGGATTTCGCGGCGATCAAAACCGGTACGTTCATCTAGCCGTCTTTTTAATTTTTCTTTATTTTTGTTGTTATCTAATTGAGGGTGTAATTCTTCGAAATCGATTATGCGATGCCAGTTGTGCTTGTCACTACTGACTTCATCTTGCATGCAAAGCCGACCCAATACTAAGTGATTAGTAATTATTGAGTTTGGAAAAGGGCCGCTAACAACGCCTTTATCTCGTAAATACCATAATGTGTTTTTCTTTTTCATCATGTCTTGTTTAAGCTGTCCATGTGCTTGTTATACTAGCATTGTGTAGAGCAGTTGTGGGTTGAGAAAGCGTTGCATATACAACATTTAGTACAAAATAGTCAGAGTTTACCTAGCGCTATCGCCCCTCAGGCCTTGGCGGAACTGGTGGCTGGGCAACGTATAGACGCTGTTGTGGTTAAAGCTGCGCTAGCGGCGCAACTGGCTTCAATTAAAGTGGCGGACTCACTACTGCACGTCACAACGCCAGTTGCTTTGCAACAAGGTCAAACAGTACAGCTTGAATTGATTCAAACTAATGGCAGGCAAGTATTAAGTCTTGTTTCAGCTGAGTCAGCAAAAGCCACCCAAACTAGCGCCGTAACTGTTCAGCCTTTAGCGCAAGGCCAGAAATATCTTGCACAAGTCATTAAAGTCCTTAATGACAGCCGCATTGTTATAGAACTCAAGTCGATGCCGGCTAACGAGCAATTAGCTCAAGGCCAAGTAAGGAATTCAGCCGCAGTGACTACTCAGCAAATTGATGTCGATATAGCTAAGTTAGCTAAGCAATTTACTGTTGGAGAGAAATTGCTTGTGGATGTTATCAATAGTAAACCGCTCGCGATTGAACTACGCGCACCCACGCAATCTAGAGAGCAGGTTGTCATTGCCAAGCTTAAACAATTACTACAACAGCAAACACCAACGACAAAACAAAATGTGACAGGACTGACTAAGACTATTCAGACCTCATTCATCCCTCAAGCAGTTAGAAATGAAGTTAGTCACCTTATTAATAATGTACTTGATAAGCAGTCGGTTAATCGGCCTCAGTTATTACAACAGGCATTACAACAATCAGGTTTATTTACAGAAAAACAGTTATTAAAACAACCTGCATTACTTAACAAGGACTTTAAAGCCAATGTGTTGAAAGTACTGGCTAGAATTGAAGGCGAGTTAACAAAAAATGCTAAAGAGGTACTGGCTATTAGTAATAAGCCTATTGTGCCACTGTCAAAAGAGCTAGCTTTAGGGCAACTCGCTGGGAAACCAGCATCGCAAGCAATAGACAAACCGACACAATCTTTATCGGTATCAACACAGTCCATCATTAATAAATTAAAGAATGGTAATACTTCGCAAGATTCTGTGAAGCCGCAGAATATTCAATTACCCAAAAAAACGTCTATTGAAACGACAAGGCAACAAAATAATACCAGAATAGAAGCAACGAATAGTAAAGCAGAACCATCAGCAGTAAAACCGCTATCCTCCTTGATCTTGGCAAGTGCTTTTCATCGAATCAATAGTTCATCAGCGACTGTGTTGTCATCCCCACCTTTAACAAGCAGTTTTTCAGCATTGATGCCATTGTCAAACATCGCTATTTCGACACCGGCACAAGCGATGGGCTTAGCAAAATTAATAGCACATGCTATGGCTTCAGAAAAGGTAAGAGGGTTACAAGTTGAATTTGTTGTTTTACAAAACTTGTTAAAAGAAGTCGAAAGTTTACATACGCGATTGCAGTTGACTCAGTTTTCTATGCTCAAAGAAGCTGAACCTTCGCCCAATATGCCGACAGCAAGTTGGCTATTAGATTTACCCATTAAAGACCAACAAGATATTCATTTTGTTCAATTGCAGATAGATCAACATAAAGACGAAAATGACGAGGAAAGCAATGATATATGGAATGTACAACTCCGCTTAGATACACAAAATTTAGGACCCTTACAAGCTACGGTAACCCTGCATAACAATGATATAAAAGTGGTATTACGAGCTGAAAGAGCGACTAGTGCTGAACTACTACAACAAAATCTTTCTAATTTAGAATCCGCATTAGAAAAGCTGGGCGTTTCCTTAAGCCATATTAGTTGTGTCTGTGGTGAAGTCGCTAAACCAACGCTTGTACAACAATATCTCAGTGAATCAGATTCTTTGGTGGATATTTTGATATGACGAATGATAACGAACCATTGCGCGCTGTGGCTTTAAAATATGATGGTGAAAATGCACCCACGGTGACAGCAAGCGGTGAGGGTAATATAGCCGAAGAAATTATTCGAATCGCGCACGAACATGGCGTTCCTTTGAGGGAAGATGCCATGCTTGCCGCTTTATTGGGTGAATTAGAGCTAGGTGAGGAAATTCCTCAGACGCTATATCGCGTCATTGCTGAAGTGATCGCATTTGCTTATATGGTGTCAGGTAAAGTACCAGTAATTAATGATAAAAATGAAACCTAAATAAAGTGAAAACAGCATAAAAGTACCGTTTTTTAGGTGTCAAAAATACAACACTTTATAATTTGCTTTACAAAAAACACATTAAGTGTTGATTTTTATAAATAAAACAGATATTGTCTTCTGCATATCAAAAAGTGGTCACATGATGTGGTGATGTAGATTCAATGACAATTGAGAGTAGTACTGATTTGGAACTCGCAAGAGAGCTCCCGCCAAATCTGCAAGTTGCCCCGATTACGGGTTCAGACGTTGCCACATTACTCGACTCCAAAATATTAGTAGCTGGAGCCAAAGGTTCAGACATTGCCTTTATGAAGACAATGCTTGAGATCAGTGGCTTCACAGCCATTGTTACTGCAAGCACTGGCGAAGAAGTAATCAATAATCTTCGCCAAGGTATCAATGGCGAAATTTGTGACATCGACCTCATTGTATTAGATTCAAGCCTTACTTATTTATCAGCTCATCAGCTTAGAGCGATGATGGATCAGTTTGATGAGTGGCGATTAATTCCAATTATTTCCTTAACACAAGAGTCGAAATGGGATCATGCACAAGCCCTCACAGACTTAGGCCATGGCGTGACATCGTTGCAGTATCATCCGCTGACAGCTGAATCCTTTCCACCATCGGTAATGACAGCATTAGCAGTGAAGAAAGAACGTGATGAAAGCTACAAGCATCGAATGGAATTGGAAGATGAATTAGCTAAACTTAAAGTGATGGAAGCTAGGCTTCAATTTAGTGTTGATCATGATGAGTTAACCGGACTAGGAAATCGTCGTAAGCTTGAGCAATCGCTTGAATTAAGCCTTATTCAGGCAAGAAATTTTCAGACTAATAGTGCTTTACTCTATATAGATTTAGATCGATTTAAAGTGCTCAATGATACTGAAGGTCATGTCGCCGGTGATTCATTATTGATACAGATAGCAAATTCATTGCGTAGCATTTTCTCAACTAAGGATATATTGGTGAGGATCGGATCGGATGAATTCGCTGTTTTAATTGATAATATACATGCGCCAGAAGCGATTCAAAAAGCTGAACAGCTTAGAACTAGCCTCGATGGTTATAGTTTTGAACATTTAGGTAATCAATATCATTTATCAGCCAGTATTGGAATTAAAGTCATTTCACCAGGAAAAGAATTAATCGTCGGTGATATCTTATCTAACGCTAATCAAGCCTGCTATACCGCTAAGAAAAGAGGTCGCAACCGCGTGCATTTATATAGTCCAGATGATATGGAAATGCATACTTTAAAACATAATGTGCAATGGGCGCCACGGATTAGAGCGGCATTGCAACAGCAAAACTTCTTCCTTGAATTTCAGCCTATTTATTCAGTTGAAACTAGTAGTATTAGTCATTATGAGAGCCTAATTCGAATGAAAGGAGAAGACGGCACTGTTTATAGTCCAAATGATTTTATTCCTGTTGCAGAAGCGATAGGCTTAGTCCAGCAGATTGATTTATGGGTGATTAACCATGTTTTTGATTTGATTCGGACAATGCCGACAGATATTTCATTTACTATCAATTTATCGGGTAATATTTTTCTTGACCACCAGTTATATCCCTTAGTGGAGAAGAAATTATATGAAACAGATGTTGATCCGCGAAGAATAGTTTTTGAAATTACTGAAACAGCGGCAATTTCTAATTTTGAACAAACTAAAGCGATGGTCAAGAAAATTCGCTCTTTAGGCTGTCGATTTGCTTTGGATGATTTTGGCGCGGGTTTCAATTCATACAACTATATAAAACATTTCCCTGTTGATATCTTGAAAATCGATGGTAGCTTTATCACAGACTTAGAAACAGACTCTGTTGATCAATTATTAGTGAAATCAATGATAGATATCGCTCATAGCCTTGGTAAGAAAACGGTGGCGGAATACGTCGAAAAACAAAGTACGATGGATATACTAAAAAAATTCGGTATTGATTACATCCAAGGCTTTCTGGTTGGTAAACCTTCCCCAGACTTAGTGTAAGTCACTTTTTAAACTGCTACTCTCATCACCGGAACCATACATTCGTTCAATAATATGGGCTTCTTCATCCGTTAAATTACAGCTATCAATAAGTTGTTCGATAGCGGCGCCTTTTTTTGCAAGGCGTATGGCATGATCGTAGTTATGTTGTGGTGCGGTTCCCAAACTTTGGCTACTTTGTTGTTCCTTTAATTTTGCTAATGTACGCTCAAACTTGAGGATGCGTTCATCCACTCCGACAGTACCCGCAGTGAGGATCAATAACTGATTTTGCAGATCAGCTATTTTCGCGAGCTGAAATTGGTGTCGCTGATATTGTTGATAAAATACACTGGCCACACTAATAAGTGCTATGCCAGCAGCAATAGCGATAAGATAGAGTGTCATGATAACTGCCCTTTGCATGGTAAAAACAATTTATACATATTCATCGAATAAACCTTCCTGCCGTTTTTCTGTCTGTGGTTCATCTTCCTTGCTCTGTTTATGTTTTTTAGAGCGAGTCTTATTTCGGCGCTCTTCCTCATTTTGCTCAGTAACGGGCAAATAGGGTGTGGTAGCTGGGAGCGGTTTAATTTCTTCAGACATAGCATTAGTACCTCTTGTCTGAGCGTTGACGAAATAGATGAGTCTGATACATCGCTAACTCGATTCATTTTGTTTTATATCCGTAACAATATCAATTGCAATTACGTCACGTCAAAAAGGTGGCATGAAAATAACTAGTAAAATCAACGCATGTTTTATGCCAGAATTAGTGCGCTAGTTTGTATCTCAGAGTGGGAGTTGTATCTAAACCGCTGAGATTAGTTTTATGGCGTGACGGGTTGAGGCGGGATAACAGAAGAGAATACTTCTAAGGAACGTCGGCTGTCTTCACTGCCTAAGACAACTAAGACAACACGCCGGTTTTGTTGTCTTCCTTTTTCAGTCACATTATCTGCAATAGGTTTAAACTCACCGTAACCAATTGCGGACATTCTTGCGGGGGGTAGTCCATAGCGATCAAGTAAATGAACAACACTGGCTGCACGTGCAGCAGATAATTCCCAGTTTGATGGGAAGCGAGGTGTGTTAATCGGTTGATTATCGGTAAACCCCTCTACTTGAATAGGGTTAGCTGAGCTACGCAATATATCAGCAACCTTGCCTATAATGGGTATAGCATCATTGGCCAGACGAGACTCCCCACTGGAAAAAAGTATTCTAGATTTGATTTCAAGCTCTAACCAATCTTCTCCCTTTTTGATAGAAACGTCTTCGTTTTCGATTAAATCGGCAAGGGTAGAGCTCAGTTGATTAGAAAGGTCATTAATTGTCCTAACAACGTCTTCTGAAGGGATTGGCGGTGTGGGGGGCAATTCAATAGCGTTAGGGGTACTATCTATAGCATCTTCCTCTGAAGATTGTGTACCTTTACCGCGGCTAATCTGACCAATTTGTATCGGATCTAAACTTTTCTTTGGTTCGGTAAATACACCTTCAAGGGTATCGGATAAAACGCGAAATTTACCTTCATTCACCGATGATATGGAGTACATAACGACAAAAAATGCGAATAATAGAGTAATAAAATCGGCGTAGGATACCAACCACCTTTCGTGATTAATATGTTCTTCTTCTTTTTTTCTACGCGCCATGGCTGAGGCCTTTAGCTAAGATAAGCTTGCAAACGGCTTTCAATATTCCGAGGGTTATCGCCGTCGGCAACACTTATTAAACCTTCAATAAGCATCATTTGTACTCGACTGCGATAAGTAATAATTGACTTCAATTTATTACCGATAGGTAGAAAGAATAAGTTAGCCAGAGCAACACCATAAATTGTTGCGACAAAGGCAACAGCAATACCAGCGCCAAGCGATGAGGGATCCGCCAGGTTACCCATAACATGGATCAGCCCTAATACAGCGCCAATGATACCGATAGTAGGCGAGTAGCCCCCCATGGCATCATAAACTTTTGCACAAGCAAGATCGTTACTTTCTTGAATATCAAGATCTGCTTCCATTATTTCACGAATTAACTCGGGTTCAGCCCCATCAGCAATGAGTTGAAGCCCTTTCTGACTGAATAGATCTTCTTCATCCATTGCGATTGATTCTAAGCGCATCAGGCCTTCTTTACGTGCTACTTGATTCCACTCAAGAATTCTATCTAAAGTGGCTTCAGCTGAAATTTTGGGTGGTACAAATACCCAGCCTAATATGCGGACTGAGCGTAAGAATGTCCCTAGTGGTGTTTGTAACATTACAGCACCAAGCGTGCCGCCAAGTACAATAAGAAGGGCGACAGCATTCATAATGGTGTCAATGTGACCACCTTCAAGGTACTGGCCTCCAATAATGGCCCCAAAGCCAACTAACAATCCGATTAAGCTAAGAATATCCATAATTTACGAGTGCATTAAACCTTGATAGTTGTTCTAACAGTGGCGATATTAACTACTTTGACCACTAAATTTATTCTAGTGGCAATATTAGACAGGCAGTAAATCGTACTACGTTGTTCACGCTGTGACCAGATAGTATTGATTAATTGTCTAGTCTGGGCTTGAGAGCTAGCTGTTAATACAACACAGGTAGAAAAGCTATCTGCGATTAGGTTTTTGATATCTTTGTTCAAGACATTTTCTCCATAAAAACCTGTTAATTTAACCAGTTAGTAAGAGAAGCACGCAGTCGAATAATTGTCTGACTATGGATCTGACTGACGCGAGATTCACTCACACTGAGTACTTCACCGATCTCTTTCAGGTTCAATTCATCGTTGTAGTACAAGCTCATCATCAAACGTTCTCTTTCGGGCAGCTTATTGATAGCATCGGCCAGTGCCTGCTGAAAACCACCTTGTTGAACTTCTTGTGCAGGTTCTAACTGAGTATCTGAAATAGGGTGGGCCAGTGACTCATCATGATCATTAAATTCATCCAAGCTGAAAACTTGATGGCCTGCTGAATCATATAACTGCTGGTGATATTCTTGTGTACTAATGCCTATTGATTGCGCTATTTCAGTGTCTTGGGCATGACGTCCTTCGCGTTGCTCTATTTCTTGTATAGCCGCTGCGATCTCGCGGGCTTTACGATGAACAGATCTTGGTGCCCAATTATTGCGCCTAATTTCATCAAGCATTGCGCCACGAATACGAATGCCAGCATAGGTTTCAAAACTAGCACCTTGGTCCACATTGTAATTTTGTGATGCATCAAGTAGACCGATCATACCTTCTTGAATAAGATCATTTACATCGACAGTGTGGGGCAGGCGGGCAATGAGATGATAGGCGATACGTTTAACCAAAGGAGCATGTTGTTGTACCAGCTCATCTTTAGTTTGAGCGGTGGCTTTGATGCTTTGGTATGCAGTGACACCATTCATCAGGCAATTTCCAGACTAGCCTCAATCAGGCGTTCGACAAAAAATTCCATATGTCCGCGAGGTTGTTTCATGATTGGCCAATGGGCAATTTTTCGACTTAGATGAGTAAAGGCTGTAGCCGACTTACTTTGTGGACGAAATTCAACAACAGCATGTTGTTTTTTAACAGCTAAACGCAAATCTTCATCAAAGGGGACGATGCCCATGAAGTCGAGGTTTACGTCTAGGAAACGCTCGCAAACCATCGATATTTTATTAAATAATTCTCTTCCTTCTTGAACGCTCCTGGTCATATTAGCAATGATATGGAAATGATCGAGTTGGTAATCCCTGCTGAGTAACTTAATTAGGGCATAAGCATCAGTGATAGAAGCGGGCTCATCACAGACGACAACGATTACTTCTTGGGCTGCTCGGGTAAAACTGATAACGCTGTCTGCAATCCCTGCAGCACTATCAATCAACAAGATATCTATATGTTGCTCTAATTCGCTAAAGGCCTGGATCATGCCAGCATGTTCAGCGGGGCTGAGCTCTGCCATTTTTTGAATACCAGATGCAGCTGGAATAATCTTCATCCCTGCTGGGCCTTCAACAATGATTTCTTGCAGTGTTTTACTGCCATCTAAGACGTGTAAAAGATTATATTGTGGGTGAACACCGAGCATGACATCGATATTCGCTAGACCAAGGTCGGCATCCATCAAAAGTACTTGTTTACCTTGTTGAGCTAAAGCAACACCTAGGTTAACAGTGACATTGGTCTTGCCAACACCACCCTTACCACTGGCGACTGCAATGACTTTGACTGGGCGTTGTTTGGAAGTCATATTTCTTAAACCGGCCGCCTGATCATTACGCGAATCAGCCATATGCCGCGAATCCTCCATAACTTGATAGGGTTTGAGGATCTAATTGTTCATTATTCATTAATTGGCTCGCATTGCTGACTAAGCTAGAAGGGCGCGCTAAGCTGAAGTCCTCAGGCACTTGCTGACCATTACAAATGTAGGCAAGTGGTAATTGATGTCGAATCATCGCAGAGATAATACCGCCTAGATTATTGGTCTCATCAGTTTTTGTCACGATACAACCACTCAAATCCAAATGTGAGAAAGCACTGATAATATCATTGAGTACATTAGTTTGTGTGGTTGCTGACAAAGTTAAATAATTTTTTATTCTAGGTGACTGATCTTTAAGTAAAGCAAACTTCTCTGTGAGCTGCATATCACGCTGATTCATGCCTGCGGTATCGATTAAAATAAAGCGACGATCGAGTAACTCGTTTAAAGCAGCACTTAATTCGTGATGATTTTTTGCGACGCGAACGGGAATACCTAAAATTCGAGCATAAGTACGTAACTGCTCTTGGCCGCCTACACGAAAGCAATCTGTGGTGATGAGGGCAACATTTTTTGCCCCATGTTTCAGGGCGCAACGTGCTGCTATTTTTGCAGCTGTAGTTGTTTTACCAACCCCTGTTGAACCGACAAGAGCGTATATACCACCAGTCTCAATAAAATTATCTTTTTGTACTTCAATTTTCTGGGTCAATAAGCCTAAAGAGTGACGCCATGCCGTTTCTAAGTCATCCATATGACTTAACTCAGCTGCTATTTTTTTAGCGATATCAACTTGTACGCCCATACGTAAATGACGTTGTAATAACTGGACTTGGACAGGACTGGTGTTTTCCATGTCTTTCCAGGCTAAATCAGATAATTGGCTTTGCATCATATCTCGTAAACTAGCAATTTCTTTACGCATCTGAATTAAAGTAGGTTCTTGTGACCAAACGTTTTGTGATGGTGATGCCGGATGGTTTGGCATTGGTGGCGTCACTTTCCGTTGAGATGGGTTTATCTCCACTTTAGGTTGATTCACAGCCTTGTCTTCCATAGGCTGAGATACGCGCTTAAATTCTTTTTCGTTATAGTCACTCGCAGCCACAATTTCTAT
Organism: uncultured Gammaproteobacteria bacterium; assembly: GCA_905479075.1. Lineage (GTDB taxonomy): Bacteria > Pseudomonadota > Gammaproteobacteria > Nitrosococcales > Methylophagaceae. The sequence goes on from CAJQLA010000002.1 coordinate 41,205, forward strand.
GCCGCCATCGACACGTGTGTTTGATAGTATGACGGCGTCCTGGCCGAGCACTTCGCGGACTTCTCTGATGGCGCTACGGACATCTGCTGCTTGGAAACGTTTAATTTTCATAATGATGACCTCAGTGACTAACGACCGACGTTAGCGACGATTCTAATTTGTTTGTTATCTGGAATTTCGTTATAAGACAGTACGTTAAGCGTCGGTATAGAGTGTCTTATAAATCGTGCAATCCATGATCTAAGTCCTGCCTGAACAACTAAAATGGATGATTCTCCAGCCATTTCTTGTCGTTGAGTAGCTTCGTTTAAATTTTTATGCATATTTTCAGCAAGTCCTGGTTCTAGACTTGCTCCACCTTCCGTTGTTGCGTGTAGAGTTTGAAGCAATATTTGTTCCAGTTCAGGATCTAAAGTGATGATAGGCAGATCGTTCTTAATACCATTGATATGCTGAATAATGGAGTGGCTGAGCGCGATACGTGTAGAGGCGGTAATCGCATCTGGATCGGGGTTTCTAGAGGCTTGCTCAGCAATAGATTCGATAATGGTACGAATATCGCGAACCGGAATGTTCTCTTCTAACAAGTTTTGTAATACCTTCTGAACACCGCCTAAAGGTATGGTATCGGGTACAAGCCCTTCAACGAGCTTGGGTGTAGTTTTCGACAGGTTATCGAGTAGCTGCTGAACTTCTTCTCTACCCAGTAATTCATGAGCATGATTTTGTAATATTTTACTTAAATGAGTAGCAATGACTGTATCAACATCAACAACGGTATAACCTTGTGCTTGGGCATGTTCACGTTGATTTGGTTCTATCCATACAGCATCAAGTCCGAATGCTGGATCTTGACCTTTTATGCCCTCAAGTTCACCAAATACTTGGCCAGGGTTGATGGCCATCATCCTATCTGAATGGATTTCTGCTTCGCCAAAAATAACGCCAAATAAGGTTATTTGATAAGCCGTGGGTGCTAAATCAAGATTGTCACGAATATGAACGGGTGGAATCAGAAAGCCGAGTTCCTGTGATATTTTTTTACGAATACCTTTGATTCGCCCCATCAGTTGACCACCTTGGTTTTTATCAACTAGCGGGATCAGACGGTAGCCGATTTCAAGTCCAACAGGATCAACAGGGCTAAGATCATCCCAATCTAGTTCACGTTGTTCACGCGGTTGTTCGGCATCAGGTTTACTGGCGTTAACAGCAGCGACTTCGGCGGCTTTTTGACGCTGCATAATTAGCCAAGCACTCCCAGCACCTAGTAAGGAAAGTACTATGAAAGGGACATTTGGCATGCCTGGGATAAGTCCCATGCTACCAATAATGGCCGAGGTAACGATAAGTGTTTTTGGATCTTTTAGTAACTGACTGACAATTTGCTCACCCATGTCTTGCTCTTTAGTCGAGCGAGTAACTAATAAACCAGCAGCAGAAGCGAGCAATAGTGAAGGAATTTGAGCCACCAAACCATCACCAATTGTGAGCAGAGTATAGTTATGGGCGGCTTCAGCAAAAGTGAGATCGTGCTGGACAGTACCGATAATAAAACCACCGATGATATTGACAAATAAAATGAGAATACCGGCGACAGCATCACCACGAACAAATTTACTCGCACCGTCCATAGAGCCATAAAAATCAGACTCTTGCATAATTTCTTCACGTCGACGTCTTGCTTCATCCTGATCAATGAGACCAGAGTTTAGATCGGCATCAATTGCCATTTGTTTACCCGGCATGGAATCCAAGGTGAATCTGGCGCTAACCTCTGCGATACGCGTCGCTCCCTTGGTGACAACAACAAAGTTAATGATGACTAATATAGCGAATACGACAAAACCGACAGTGTAGTTACCGCCGATAACAAACTCACCAAAGGCTTCAATTACATCGCCAGCAGCGTCTGTCCCTGTATGACCTTCTAATAAAACGATACGTGTAGAGGCAACGTTTAAGGCAAGTCTAAGCAGGGTGGCAATCAGTAATATACTGGGGAAAGAGGCGAAATGTAATGGTTTGAGGACATAAATACTGGCTAACATGATCGTTAGCGATAGGGCGATATTAAAGCTAAATAACATATCGAGCATGAAAGCGGGTAACGGGATCACGACCATTGCAAGTAGTGCGACAAGAACCATCGGTGCAGCTATATTGCCGTTGGCTAATAATGGCTTTAATCGGCTCAAGATATCGTTATTTTCCATACTTTAATCTCGTTTATATTCGTCTGGTATAGGCAAGTCCTCCGTATTTAATTGTGGTTGATTACCACCACGTTGTGTATAGCGACGTAATTGGAAGACAAACGCTAACACCTGAGCTACTGCAATATATAGACCAGATGGAATCTCTTCTCCTATTTCAGTACTAAAATAAATAGCACGAGTGAGAGGCGGTGCCGATAAAATAGGGACTTCATTAGCTTCACCAACAATGCGAATTTGTTGAGCGATGAGATCAGCCCCTTTAGCAACAACATAAGGTGCGCCTGAACCAACTTGATTATATTTAAGTGCCACTGCGTAATGAGTTGGGTTAGTGATAATGACATCTGCATCAGGCACTTCCTGCATCATACGGCTTTGTGAAAGCTCAACTTGTAAGCGTCTAACACGGCTTTTCACTTCCGGATTACCATCGGTTTCCTTGCTTTCATCTTTTAATTCTTGCTTGGTCATTTTCAGCTGACGATTATGATTCCAATGCTGAAAAGGCACATCAATTAAAGCAATAAGAATGAGTGTTGATGAAATCGCCAGAAACACCCAAAGCACTAATGAACCCAAGGATGCCATAGCAACATGGACTTCTTGCAGACCAAGCGTCAATAATTGGTCACGTAAATTCCATAAAATCAGTACTGAAAAAGTACCGACTAGAACAAATTTACCTAAAGCTTTAACCAACTCTATTAAGCCTTGAGGGCCAAATATACGTTTTAAGCCTTTTAATGGATTTAATTTCTCAAATTTAGGGCCCATCGCTTGTGCCGAGAAATTCCAACCACCGATACTGGCGGGTGCAATCAATGCAGCTAGAACGGTAATACCTAAGAACATGCCAACATCAAAACTGATAGTTTCGACTGCATGGATGACGTGATGAGTTATCGCTGTTGGGTCAAAAATATCTTTACGAGAAAAGCTAAAGGAATGCGACATCACATTACCAAGGCTTTCGATAATGTTCTCACCTATAAACATTAAAGCGATGGCGCTTGCCATCAATACCATGACAGTAGTGAATTCAATCGAGCGGGGCACTTGGCCTTTTTCCCTAGCGTCATTAAGACGCTTGGGGGTGGGCTGCTCCGTTTTTTCCTGACCAGAGGATTCTTCAGCCATTGCTTTGTACCAATAGACTAATCATCCCTAGCATATCTTCCGTCATCGTTAAAATATGAGAGGAGACAATGGGCAATGTGGATAAGATAATAACGAAACCCAGAATGATCGTCATTGGGAATCCGATAGAAAAAGGACTGATTTGAGGTGCCGCTCGCGATAATATTCCAAAAGCTAAGTTCACCATAGTGAGTGAAGCGATAGCCGGTAAGGCAATAAGGACACCTGCTGCATACATCCAGCTTGCTTGTGCGGCCACATCTCTGAAGTCAGTATAAACAAGCCCCGATGGCGCTATGGGAAGCGTGGTAAAGCTTTCAGCGAGTACACGAATTAATATTAAATGACCATCAATACTTAAAAAAGCCAAAGTCACGAATATCAAGTAAAACTGGCTGATAACAGGAATCGTAATCCCGTTTTGAGGATCAACCATTGAAGCAAAACCAAGACCCATCTGCATGGCGACGACTTGACCTGCAATAATGAAGGCATTTACTAGCAATTGCAGCATAAACCCCATACAGATGCCAATCAAAATTTGATGGGCAATGATTAAGAGCCCAGCACTACTTAGAGGTTCCACTGAGGGCACTGCATCTGGAATAGTGGGTACGATAACAATACTCAAAGCAATCGCAATCATGAGTCGGCTACGAACATTGACGAAATTACTACTGAAAATGGGTGCTGCCATTAGGACAGCGGCAATTCTAAAGAAAGGCCATAGATAGCTACCGAGAATACCTGTTATTTCTGCGGTGCTGAATAACATGATTAGCCTATCAGAAAGGGAATTTCTTCAAAGAGTTGCTGTGTGTAATTCATAACAAGACTCAGCATCCACGGGCCTGCTAACGCGAGTACTAAAATGGTTATGAGCAACTTAGGTATGAAGCTTAAGGTTTGTTCGTTTATTGATGTTGCTGCTTGGAACATACTGACAAGCAAACCAATGAATAAGGCAGGCAATAGAATAACTGCAATCAAAATCGTGATGATTTGGAGGGCATTTTGTAGAACATTAAGTACAGTTTCAGGTGTCATTTTCGTCACACATAAAAACTAGAAGCAAGTGTACCCATCAATAAGGCCCAACCATCAATAAGCACAAATAACATGAGTTTGAATGGTAACGAAATTATCATAGGGGATAGCATCATCATACCCATGGCCATCAGTGTACTTGCAACGACAAGGTCAATAATGAGAAAGGGTATAAAAATCAAAAAGCCGATTTGAAAAGCAGTTTTAAGCTCACTGGTAACAAAAGCGGGTAAAAGTAGTGAAAAAGGCACATCTTGAGCCGTTTCTAATTCAATATTGCCTTTAATATTGGCAAATAATTGCAGATCTGTTTCTCGTGTTTGTGACAACATAAATGCTTTGAAAGGTTGTGCAGTTTTTTCAAATGCAGTGACAACTTCAATATCACCGTCTATATAAGGCGAGACACCTTCTTCATAAGCCGTGACAAATACGGGGTTCATGATAAAAAATGTTAGGAATAAAGCGAGGCCGATGAGCACCTGATTAGAAGGTGTCGATTGAACCCCCATCGCTTGTCGTAAGATAGCGAGAACGATAATAATGCGAGTAAAAGAGGTCATCATGATAAGGGCTGCTGGCAGCAGTGTTAATGCCGTCATAACAGCTAATATCTGCAATGTCACCGTATAACTTTGGCCACCACCTTCATCAGTTGTGACAGTCACTGCAGGCACACCGGGATCAGCAAAAGCTAAGGCAGGTATCAGCATGGGGATAAGTATAATTATCCACCTGATCATGATTTATCCTGATTTAGAATATCTTGTAAGTGATGATCAAAGGCTTCACTTTTTTTAGATTGTTGATTTGGATTATTTTGGCCCAGAACATGTAAAGTTCGGATTTGTTGGGGGGTGACACCGACTAAAATGCGTTCACCATCAACTTCAAGTAAAACAGCGCGCTCACGGGTACCGAGTGGTAAGCCTGCAATCATTTTTATTTCGCCATTAGCACTACCTTGGAAACGACCAGTACGGCGAATAAGCCACGCTAACAAGACAATGATAGCGAGAACAGTACCTAGGCCTAGTAAGGTCTCTACCAGTGCTGTGCTATTGAGTGGCGAATTGCTCAAGGTCTTACTAGCGACAGTGGCTTTATCATTATCGGCAGCAAGGCTCAGTCCATGTACAAACAGTAAACTAAAACTTGTCAGCAGATATAAGAACTTTTTCATTAGCGAAGCTTTTTAATACGCTCGTCAGCACTGATGACATCCGTTAATCGTATACCAAATTTATCATTAACAACCACGACTTCACCATGTGCAATCAGTGTGTCATTGACTAAAACATCCATGGCTTCACCAGCAAGGCGATCTAACTCAATAACGGAACCTTGACTAAGTTGAAGCAAGTTACGAATACTTATTTTAGTTCTCCCTATTTCCATTGATATGGTCACAGGAAGTTCCAAAATCATATCCAGGTTCATCTCTTTACCAATATTGGGTGATGAGTCGTCACTCAGTTTGTTAACAGGTGCTGGGTCAGCTTGATTGGGTTGTTCGGCTTCTTGTTCTTCTAACCTAGTCTCGTCTGAGTCGACCTTTTCAATTGACTCTGGGGACTCATCAGTGCTGTTTTCATCCGCTACTGTATCTTCACTCATGATTAATTACTCTTTTGAAGTTGAAATTTAGGCACAATTTCTTTTGGGTGCTCAATAATGTCCATGATCTTTAATGCTGCTTTTTTATTGTGTTCCCCATAGCTTGCCTTAAACACGGGTACATCTTCGGCCATAGCCACAACGAGGTCGGGCATTTCAATGGGTAAAACATCACCAACATCTAAGTTTAAAATTTTCTCAAAATTCATTTTTGTTTTTGCCAATGTTGCAGAAATTTCCACTTCAGCAGACATCAGTTCTTCGCGTAAAGCCTTAGGCCAACGGCCATCATCAGCAGAGCGATCACTTTGTAAACCAGTGTCTAAAAGCTCACGAATAGGCTCAAGTAATGAATAGGGAAGTGTGATGTGTATATCTCCGCTACCACCATCTAGTTCAATGGTAAAGCTAGAAACAACAACAGCCTCACTTGGACTAACAATATTGGCAAACTGAGGATTGACTTCGTGGTTAACAAACTCAAACTCCATTTCCATAATAGGGCGCCAAGCTTCACTTAGGTCTTTAAAGCAGGTTTGAAGAACCATATTAATAACTCGTAGCTCGGTAGCAGTAAATTCACGTCCTTCCATCCGTGGCTGGAACCGTCCTTCGCCACCAAAATAATTGTCAAGAATAGAAAAAATCAACTTAGGTTCGAAGACAATGAGCCCTGTTCCACGCAGTGGATGCATCTGAATCATATTCAGACTTGTGGGTGCGAATAAAGTATGAAGGTATTCTGAAAATTTCATGATCTGGACACTGCCAGCTGAAATATCGGCAGAACGTCGGAGCATATTAAATAAGCTGACACGTAGATGTCTTGCAAAGCGCTCGTTAACCATTTCAAGCGTGGGCATTCGGCCACGGATAATGCGATCTTCATTGCCGAAGTCAAAATTTCTTACATCACCGCTATCTTGTTGTTGCGGTTGTGCTTCAATCTCACCACCATCCATGCCATTAAGTAGCGCATCAACTTCATCCTGTGAGAGTATGTCTTGTACAGCCATAATTATTACTGCATGATTAAGCTAGTGAAATACACGGCTTCAAGTAAGCTCGTATGTTGTTCATCTTTCAAAATCTTATTTACAGTCTCCAATGTTTGTTGACGAAGTGTTTCTGTTCCTTCCCGCGTATTTAAAGCGTCATAATTCTGACTAAAGAACAGCATGAGCAATTCATGTTTAATAGCAGGTGTATGTAATATAAATGCATCAATAGCCTCTTTATCACGGGCCATGACTTTTAATTTGATCTGTAAATAGCCAACTGCGCCATTACTCTGATTCGAAAAATTCACAATAAAAGGTTTGTCCACAGCATGATACATAGGGGCTTGTTTTACTGGCTCAGTGCTTGCTGTCCCTACCTCTTCAGGGCTATCACCCATCATAAAAAATGCAGCTGCCGCACCACCAATAATTAACACTGCTGCCGCAATGATAATAATGAGCTTTTTCGATTTGCCGTTGTTTTCGTCGACTACATCAATGTCGTCTTTAGTTTCTGCCATGAGGATCTGCCTTATTGATATGTTGATTTAAATAGCAAATAGCGTGCCTATAAATTATTGTAGGATAAAGCTAGTAAAATAAACGGCTTCTACAGGATCGCTGGCTAATTCATTTTTTAGAATTGTATTGATGGTTGATAAGGCAGTAGATTGAAGTGTCCTACGACCCTCGACACTATTGACGTCATTAAAACCTTGTTCAGAAAATAAGGTACGCAATGCATCTTGCAGCATGGGCAAATTAGCACTGGCATTATCGATGGCTTCTTGTTGATGTGCCATCAAAGTGACTTTGATCTGTAAATAACGTACTTGTTGTTTACTTTGATTGAGGAAATTAATGGTAAAGGCCTCATCGAATGCGTAGTAGCTCGCTTTTTGAGGTGCTATTTCATCCTCTGCTGATGAATTTACAAATGGTACAAAGGCCATGATAAAAATCAGTATGATTCTGAAATAAGCATGCATAGCTTGATATACTCCTGCTAGGTTTCTGTTGTTTATAAAACGGATTATGACAATGTTCAAGCTTACACGAAAGAGGCGATAGTTAATTGGCAAAAGACACAATGATAAAATCAGTCAGAACGTATGCTGGATTATTGGATAAATTACTGACCTTTCCTCAATATATTATCCCGCAGCATTTTCTTTCTTTGATAATGTATCGCATAACGAGATGCGAAGTAGTTTGGTTTAAAAACCTCTTTATACGTTTTATCGTTAAACAATATAAGGTTAATTTAGAGGAAGCAGCGCAGACAGACTTAGCGGCGTATCCTAGTTTTAATGCCTTTTTTACACGTCTATTAAAAGAAGGTGTTCATCAATTTCCTGATGATAAGAAAGTCTTAGTATCTCCTGTCGATGGCGTGGTTAGCCAAGCTGGTGATATTGAATCTGGTCAAATCATACAGGCTAAAAATCATCAATATAGTGTATTAGAACTAGTCGGCGGTGACGATGATTTAGCCAATCAATTTAAGACAGGGCAATTTGCGACTATTTATTTATCTCCTCGGGATTACCACCGAATACATATGCCATTGACAGGTAAGTTGCTCAAAATGCGTTATATCCCTGGCGATCTGTTTTCAGTGAGTCCAAGAACAGCTCGCGCGGTCCCCAACCTATTTGCACGTAATGAGCGTGTTGCAGTGACATTTGATACTGAGCAAGGTGTCATGGTGATGGTCTTGGTCGGTGCTATTTTTGTGGGTAGTATGGAAACTGTTTGGGAAGGTCAAATCACACCAAGTTATGGCAAAGCTATTGAACAATGGACGTATGCTGGTGATAAAGCAATTACGATTGAACGAGGTCAGGAAATGGGCCGCTTTAATATGGGTTCAACCGTTGTCTTATTGTTTGGCGACCAAGCTGAAAAATTTAATGATTCACTGACTGAGACTGCAGTACTACGTTTAGGTCAGGCTTTATCCTGATATTGCATTAGTGCTGGAAAAATAAATACTGCTAGAAAGGAATCAATATGAAGGATGCATTCAGCCAACGGTTTGCCGATTATGTCGTCACGCATCCTTGGCGGATTTTTTTATTGTCGATTGTGGTGATTATGTTCACTGCAAGTGGTGCACGATTTCTTGAATTCACCAATGACTATCGTGTCTTTTTCAGTGAAGATAACCCTGAGTTAAAAGCCTTTGAGGCGATGCAGGATATTTATACTAAAACGGATAATGTGTTATTTGTTGTTGAGCCTGAAAATGGTGATGTCTTTAGCAAAAAGACCTTGGATGTTATTGAGCAGTTAACAGATCAATCCTGGCAAATTCCTTATTCGACCCGCGTCGACTCAATTACAAACTTTCAACATACTATCGCCCAAGATGATGATTTACAGGTCAGCGATTTGGTCGAGAATGCACTCGAATCGACAGATAATGAATTAGCCTACGTGCGTTATGTTGCCTTAAACGAGCCTTTGTTAGTGAACAGGCTTGTTTCACAGCAAGCCCATGTTACAGGCGTCAATATTACGATTCAATTGCCTGGGAAGACATTGACTGAAGTGCCAGAAGTCGCAAATTTTGCTCGTCAAATAGCGGCTGAAATTGAGGCTACTCATCCAGAACATAAAATCCATATCACCGGTTTGGCAATGATGAATAATGCCTTTGGCGAATCGTCTCAGAACGATATGCAGACGCTAGTGCCAATAATGTTTTTGACCATCATTGTGGTATTAGGGGTGTTATTACGTTCTGTATCAGCCGTTTTGGGCGTGGTGATTATGATCTCAAGCACCATCATGTTCGCCATGGGAGGCATGGGTTGGCTCGATTGGAAGTTAACAGCGGCGACAGCAGGTATTCCGACTATTTTAATGACGATGGCGGTTGCTGATACTGTCCATTTACTGGTGACCTTCTTGCATAATATGCGAAGTGGTGAAACCAGAATTGAGGCGATGAAAGATAGTTTGCGTATTAATTTACAGCCAATCTTTATTACCAGCATCACTACTGCGATTGGTTTTCTGAGCATGAATTTCAGTGACGTACCGCCTTTCCATGATTTGGGTAATGTCGTTGCGATAGGCGTGATGTTCGCTTTTGTCTTGTCTGTCACATTATTACCCGCTTTGATGATGATTCTGCCAATACGCGTCAAAGCGACTAAACAGAAAGACGGTCACGCAATGATGCGACTTTCAGACTTTGTTATCGCCAATCAAAAACTATTGCTATGGGGTATGGGGTTATTAGGCATTGCCATTATCTCGTTTGTGCCACAAAACAGATTAGATGATCAGTTTGTTGAATACTTCGATGAGACAGTTGATTTTAGACAAGCGACCGAATTCTCTAATGACAATCTTGCAGGTATCTACACCTTACAATATTCACTTAATCAAGGTGAAAGTGGTGGTGTCAGTGATCCCGCGTTTTTACAGTCAGTGGAAAGCTTTTCACAATGGCTACGCACTCAAGATGAGGTGATGCATGTCCAGAGCATAACCGATACGTTCAAGCGGCTTAACAAAAATATGCACAATGACGATCCAGCACAATATCGTCTGCCAGAGTCACGTGAATTAGCAGCTCAATACTTATTATTGTACGAGTTATCGTTGCCTTACGGTTTGGATTTGAATGACCAAATTGATATTGATAAAGCACAAACGCGAATTAATATTACGCTTACAAACCTGCACACAGAAGAAATGCTCGCCATGGAAAATCGAGTTTCGTCTTGGTTGTCAGAAAATGAGCAACAAGTAAATTTTACTGTTGCGAGTCCAAATTTGATGTTTGCTCATATTGGTAAGCGTAATGTCAGCAGTATGCTCATTGGTACGACAATAGCCTTAATCATTATTTCATTTATTTTGGTTATAGCCTTGCGTTCAACGCGCATTGGTTTGATAAGCCTTGCACCTAATTTAATTCCTGCGGGTATGGCGTTTGGTTTATGGGGTATGACGGTCGGTATGGTCGGTATGTCTTTGTCTGTTGTTGCTGGAATGACCTTAGGGATTGTGGTGGATGATACGGTGCATTTCCTTAGTAAATATCTAAGAGCGAGGCGTGAGAAAGGCTTGGATGCCGAGCAAGCAGTCAGTTACGCATTTAATACAGTGGGTATCGCACTTTGGGTGACATCATTGGTCTTAGTGTTGGGGTTCTTTGTGTTAGGCCAATCCCATTTTGCATTAAATGCTGATTTGGGGGCTATGGCGGCGATTACCATCGCGGTGGCTTTAATCATGGACTTTTTATTCCTGCCACCGTTATTGATGAATCTAGAGGAAAATAAACATGCGCAATAAACTACTCTTTTTACTGCTGTTAATGGCAACACCTTTTGTCATGGCTGAAACTGCCGAGGAGAAAGGCCTAGCGATTGCGTTAGAAACTGATAATCGGGATAAAGGCTGGCAAGATAGTGCTGCTGAAATGAAAATGATATTGCGTAACCGGCATGGTCAAGAGAGCATTCGTGAAATTCGGGTCACCAATCTTGAAGTTGAAGGCGATGGTGATAAAGGCTTAACGGTTTTTGATACGCCAAGAGATGTCAAAGGCACGGCATTTTTGAGCTATTCACATGCCTTAGAACCAGATGAACAATGGATCTTTTTGCCGGCATTAAAGCGTGTTAAACGTATTTCTTCCAGTAATAAATCTGGTCCGTTTATGGGTAGTGAATTTGCCTATGAGGATATTAGTTCCTTTGAAATCCCAAAATACAGCTATTTGTATTTACGAGATGAAATGCTAGATGATATGGATTGTTTTGTATTAGAGCTTAGACCACAGTATAAACATTCTGGTTATACTAAGAGTCATGTCTGGATAGATAAAGCAGAGTATCGTACGCAACGAATCGATTATTATGATCGGAAAGATAGCTTGCTTAAAATTCAGCGTTTTCAAGATTATCATCAATACCTAGACCAATACTGGCGAGCGCACACTATGACCATGGAAAATCAACAAAATGGTAAATCTACTACCTTAGAATGGTCTAACTTTGAATTTCAGACAGGGTTAACAGATAAAGACTTTGAGAAAAATGATCTTAAACGACAGCGCTAAATCAGGGTTAAAAGTAGCGTGCATTATCACACTAATATTATTTAGTCAGACCACTTTATCATATGAGTTATCAGGTTATATAGCGGCCGAATATCGTTTTTTTCAGCATGAGTCACCCTCTGCGGAACCCGGTCGACATGACACGTCAATTGTATTAGCTCCTGAGTTTTATTATCAATGGGATGATGGTCAACAAAGCCTTATTATCTCGCCATTTTTACGAGTTGACAGTGACGATGATGAACGTACACACGCTGATCTTCGTGAATTACAGTGGTTGATTACTGACGATGATTGGGAGTTAAGACTAGGGATAGCAAAAGTTTTTTGGGGTGTCACAGAATCACAACATCTTGTCGATGTCATCAATCAAACTGATTTTGTTGAAAATAACGATACCGAAGATAAATTAGGTCAACCCATGATTAACCTCAGTCTTTTCAAAGAGTGGGGCACACTGGATGTTTTTGTATTGCCTTATTTTCGTGAAAGGACTTTTGCTGGAGAACAAGGCCGACTTCGAGGTCCGCTGGTGGTCGATACCGATGCAGCGAGTTATGAATCGTCTGCCGGACGCCAACATATTGATGCGGCCATTCGCTGGTCGCATAGTATCGATGATTGGGATTTAGGCGTATCGCATTTTTATGGTACTAACCGTGAGCCTTTATTACGCCCGAATGCGACATTCGATAAATTACTTCCTTTCTATGAAATCATGCATCAAACAGGTGTTGATATTCAATACACGGATGAATCATGGCTATGGAAATTAGAAACGATTCGTCGCGAAACAAGTAGTGATACTTTCCTTGCATTAACGGGCGGTGTTGAATACACCTTCTTTGGCGTGTTTGACACCGATATAGATGTTGGCTTAATTGCAGAATATTTGTTTGATGATCGTGATAATGCTGCTTTAGCGCCTTTTGAAGATGATATTTTGATGGGCACCCGTATTACTTGGAATGATGTGCAGTCTACAGAGTTATTAGTGGGGGCGATTCATGATTTAAGCTCAGAAAATATGAGTTGGAATATTGAAGGGAGCCGTCGTATTGGCGATCGTTGGAAGGTCTCGTTGGAAGGTCGTTTCTTCGGCAGTAAGCAGCCTCAAGGGGCATTGTTTGCTATTCGAGATGATGATTATGTTCAGTTGGAGTTGGCGAGGTACTTTTAGGGCTAGCTTTTATATTTTTCCGGCACTGGCGGTTGGCCCTGATATGTCGGTAGTTTGTCTGTTATTTCATGCCAACAAGCTTTCTGACTAACAAATGCATGACGGAACACAAGTGTGCTTGTCTTCGTATCTAATATACCTGCCAGTAACATCATAAAATTTGTACCTTCAATTTCAACAGGTAGTGGTGACCCACACATTTTACAGAAGGCTCTTTTATAAGCCGGAGGAGCATTAAGAATTGGGGCGGTATATTCAGTAAGAAGTCCTTTTCCTTTAATCCAAACAAAACCATCTTTTGATGCTAGAGCTTCAGGTGCATAGGCGCCACCAGTTGCTTTCCGACAACGTGTAGCATGACAGTTTTGAATAGGGGTAACTTCACCCGTTATTTCGAACTGTACCTCTCCACATAAACAACTACCCTTTATCACGTTATTTACTTTCCTCTTGTGGAGCTGCTTAGCTATTGAGTCGGGGCAAAGTATAAACAAAAAAAGCCGGCGCTAGGCCGGCTTGTTTGTTTATAGGTCGTTACGCCAAGCGTGACAGGAGTCGTCAAAGATAACACTGCCTTCTTCTGGTCCCCAAGTCCCTGCGGGGTGAGTATGAATAAAGTCTTTATTCTCACTCCATTTTTTGATAATGGGATCAACAACTTGCCAAGCAAGATCAACTTCGTCTGCACGTAGGAATAATGAACGATCACCAAGGATTGCGTTGAGGATCATTGCTTCATAAGCATCCAATGTATGTTTGGTGTCTTCTGATTCATAGGTATCCATGGTGACAGTATGGGCGCTGAGTTCTAGACCGGGTTCTTTGGCTTGTAGTTCTATGCGTAGGGTGTTTTCAGGTTGTAAGCCCATGACAATCCAGTTGGCGTGGCTATCTCCGATATCAGTATTTTTAAACAACTCTTGGGGTGGTTTTTTGAACCGGATAGCAATAGTCGCTCTTGATTCAGGCATACATTTACCGGTGCGAAGATAAAAAGGCACATCTTTCCAACGCCAGTTATCAATATATACTTTAAGGGCAGCGAAAGTTTCGGTGACACTACCTTCTGGTGCATCATCTTCTTCTAGGTAACCTTTTATCTTTTCACCATTGACTTCACCGGCGGCATATTGTCCACGGAAAGCATGTTGATCAACGATGTCTTCTGTGATCGGGCGAATAGCTTTAAGTACTTTCACTTTTTCATCACGTAATGATTCATCATCTAAATCAGATGGGGGTTCCATAGCAATCAAGGTCATTACTTGTAATAGATGACTTTGGATCATATCGCGCATTGCACCTGAACCATCGTAATAACCTGCACGACCACCAACACCTTGTTGTTCAGCATGAGTGATCTGGACATGGTCAATATAGTTACGATTCCATAATGGTTCTAGTAGCAAATTAGCAAAACGGAAAACGAAGATATTTTGTACGGTGCCTTTACCGAGGTAATGGTCAATACGATAGGTTTGTTTTTCTGTGAAATCGCGAGCTAGTACTTCTTCCAGCTCAAGCGCACTTTTTTGGTCGTAACCAAAGGGTTTTTCAACAACTAAATGACGCCAGCCTTCATCTTCTTTGTTTAAACCCACGGCAGCTAGCTGATTACCGACAATGCCAAACAGAGAAGGACTAATTGATAAGTAAAATACGATATTTTTTGAAAATCCGTACTCAGGGTTATCAAGAACTTTTTTAAGTTCTGAATAACTATCAGCTTCATTGATCTCGCAGTGAAAGTAGCTTATTTTAGTAAGGAAGTCAGCTAGAAGGTCCTCATCAACACCACCGCGTGCTCTGGGTGAAACATAGTCAACGACTTTGTCTTTCCAGCTTCGTTGAGACATATCGCATCGACCCGGACCTTCGCTTCGACCCATACAAATAATTTTTGTGTTATCTGTTAGACGGTTTTCCGCGTTAAGGTGATAAAGTGAAGGTAATAATTTTTTTCTTGATAAATCACCTGTGGCACCAAAGATAATAATCGTACAATCTTGCATGTCTTCTCCGTTATAGGCTTGTGACGCTCATATATTAGCGTAATATGATGACATAATTGTACATTTATTAGGAGCATTAGGTGCGAAAAATTCTGTTTGCAAGTAGCGAGGTGCACCCTCTGGTTAAGACGGGTGGATTAGCTGATGTCTCTGGAAGCTTGCCGATTGCATTGCGTGAACAAGGTGAAGATGTTCGTATTATTATGCCGGCGTATCGCCAGTGTTTAAGTGCCTTGAAAGATTTGAAAACTATAGCGACCTTCAAATTTGATGGCTACTACATGCCAATCGATATTTTACAAACGACCTTGCCGGGTACTGACGTCATACTTTGGTTGGTTCATTCTCCGCACCACTTTGATCGTGATGGTGGTCCTTACGGTAAACCGACCGGTGGTGATTGGGAAGACAATGCAGCACGTTTTTCTTTATTTTCCCGTGCGATTGCAGCATTAGCGATGGATGAAGCAAATCAGGGATGGAAACCAGATTTATTGCATTGTAATGATTGGCAAACAGGGTTGGCACCTGCTTTATTATCGGATCAAGAAGACAGGCCTGCGACGATTTTTACAATTCATAATCTCGCTTATCAGGGTTTGTATCCACGAGAGGTATTTGATGCTTTAGATTTACCCGTGTCACTTTGGCATCCAGAGGGAATTGAGTTTTACGATCTGATGTCGTTTATGAAAGGCGGTTTAATTTACGCTGACCATATAACGACTGTGAGCCCAACTTATGCCGAGGAAATTTGTACTTATGAATTTGGTTATGGTTTAGAAGGCTTATTAACTAAGCGTGCTAAGGAAACTCGTTTAACAGGCATACTCAACGGTATTGATAATGATGAATGGGATCCGAGTCATGACCCGCATTTAGCAAAATCATTTTCAGTTAAAACAATTAGGAATAAGTTAGCCAATAAGACAGCTTTACAGCAGCAATTTGGCTTACCTGACAAAGAAGACGTGTTGTTAATGGGTTTAGTCAGTAGATTGGTGTCACAAAAGGGGATTGATCTAACCTTGACTGCCGTGACGAATTTATTGCAAGAGGGTGCTAATGTTCAGTTAGTGTGTTTAGGCAGTGGTGAACCTAGTTATGAGCAAGATTTACGCGTATTACGCGCACGTTTTCCAGATAAAGTAGCGCTTCATATTGGCTATAGCGAAGCAATCGCCCATCAAATAGAAGCCGGTTCAGATGTATTTCTAATGCCGTCACGTTTTGAACCATGCGGCTTAAATCAATTATATAGTTTGCGTTACGGGACGTTACCAATTGTTAGAAACACGGGCGGTTTAGCTGACTCGATTGTTGATGCTAGTGATGAAAACAGACAACAAGGAACAGCGACAGGTTTTAAATTTGAGTTAAGTACGGCGCTGGCGCTGCAGCAGACTATCCAAGATGCTATCGATTTATTTGAGCGCCCACGGATATGGCGGAAACTTGTTGTTACTGCGATGGAATCTGATTTCAGCTGGCAGAAAAGTGCTGAAAAATATATTGAGTTGTACGAGCAGCTATAGAAAAACTAGTTGTTTTCGTTAATATTGCTTTCAATATAGTTCACCACCTGCTGCGTGATGAACATAATAAGTACGACAGCTAGTCCAAATATATAAAGCCCGTCGTGAATTTTAATACTGGCTAGTGCACCGAGTTTGACAGTGACAATGAGAATCGCAACGATCATCACGTCAAGCATCGCCCAGCGACCATACTCATGCATTAAATGTAGTAGTTTTTTACGGCGTTTAGGTTCTGTGGTGTTGGGATGTAATAGGTTAAATAATAAGATTATCTTAGCGACAGGAAGTACCACACTAAATGCTGCTACTAAGATAAATAGGGCGATATGACCTTCTTGTAATAACTGCCAAATGCCAGAGATAATTGAGAATGAATTACTGACGACGACAAACTTGGTCAGTGTCAGCATAGGTGTGACAAAACCCGCTGCCAATAATAACGACGTTAATAATAATAACCAGCGCAGTTGTTGGGCTGAAAATAACAATTTAGTCACGATCTGTTTCCGCTGATATTCGGTCTTTTTTAGCGATATATGGTTTACGTTTTGCTGCTTTGCCTTTTGATTTAGCCTTCTTTTTGGACTTTGGTTCAAGGCCTTTTATTTTTCCGATAGGAATGGCATTTTTCAGGTGAAACTCAATTCGTTCTAGGTTTTTCAAGTCGTGATGCTCAACTAAATTGATGGCCGCGCCCAATTGTTCAGCACGACCTGTACGACCAATACGGTGGATATAACTATCACCTCTATAGGGCATATCATAATTAATCACGTGAGAGATATTATTTAAATCTAAACCACGTGCAGCAACATCAGTCGCAACCATCACTTTGATTTGGCCATTGCGAAATTTACGGGTTTTATCGCGCCTTACAGCCTGATTAAAATCACCATGCATCACTTGTGCTGATATGTTTTGTGATTGCAGCCACTGTGTCACCTCGACCGCACGTTCCTTTTTATTGCAAAAAACAATGGCACTAGAGCAGCTATCATCTTTAATGCTTGCTAGTAATAAGGCTTGTTTATGTGCTTTATCATCAGCTAAAAAAACAGTTTGTGATACTTGCTCTGACTTGGTGTTTGCAGCATCTATTTGAATTATTTCCGCATCTCGTAATAATTCTTCAGCAAAAATTTCTACGCCTGTTCCAGCCAATGTTGCTGAAAATAAGCAGGCTTGAAAACCATTGGCAATAGTGGCTAATAGCGATAGTACATCTGGGCCTAAGCCCATATCCAACATACGGTCTGCTTCATCAATCACCACCATGTCAATATCGGATAAATCTAGAATTTCATCAGACACTAAATTTAATAGGCGGCCGGGTGTACCAATGACAATATCGCAATCTTGATGTAGAAAATCCGCTTGTTTTCCTGGTGAAAAGCCACCTGTGACAATGACGGTATTAATATCAAGCGGTTTGCTGAACTGCTTGATAACGTGCTGAATTTGAAAGGCGAGTTCACGAGTTGGTGCAAGGATTAATACGCGAGCTTGTTTTTGATGATTGGGTTCATCAATGAATTGCTGCAATATGGGTAATACAAATGCGGCTGTTTTTCCTGTTCCTGTTGCAGCACCAGCCAAAACATCACGACCTTCTAAAATCACAGGAATGGCAGCCTCTTGGATGGCTGTCGGTGTTTTGAATTTTTGTGTTTCTAGAACTTGTAATAAAGTATCGTCTAGAAAAAGATCGTCAAATTTCATATTTAATTTATCAGTAAAAGAGTGTGGTTGGTGATCTACTAACGCTATAGAGACCGATATAAATGAGTTCCGTTCATTGCTGTGCGGGTTTCAAACTAGTAACTAGTAATTATATATCGAATCGAAGGTTGAAGTTGAAGCAAAGACAAAGACAAGATCTTAGGCTTGTATCACCAACAAGCTACCAATCACCATCACGAGGCAGGCGGCTAGTCGTTGCTTAATATGTTGTTCTTTAAAGATGCGATAGCCCAAAAATACTTGTAGCACCATATTAAGTTGGAATAAGGCAAGTGAATAAGCAACCATAAACTGTGACAGTATTATCATGGTCATGTATTGCATTAAGAAAATGCTGATACCAAGATAGAGGAATTGGTAAAAAAACTGTTTTGATTTGGCAATATCAGAATTGAGCTTGTCTTTTAAGAAGTAGTGATGGACCAAGGCTGCAAGAGGAAAGCCAAATAGACACCAAAATACGGTTGTGGCTAATGCGCCGCCCGTCATCACTGCAGTTTTTAAGGGTATGGTGCCGATAGAAAATAACAAGATCGATAAAAAGCGGTATTGAACGCCTTTTTCTAAAAACAATGTCAGCAGGCGATTGGTTGAAACTTTGCTCTTAATTGGAAATAAGAAATAACTTGCAATCAATATAATGAAGATACCTATAAAACCTTGGGAAGAAGGGATCTCCTCTAGGAATAACATGGCCAGAATCATTGAAATAACGACTTTATAGGCATTGAGCGGGCCGAAAACTGAGAGATCAGTTTTTGATAAAGACATCACTAAGAATAATGTACCTGCCATATCCAATACAGCGGCTAGAAAACTATTGAGCCAGAATTGGGTGCTTAACTCAGAGAAGTTGATTAAGGTGAGTAAGGGGAAGCAAAGTATTGTTAAAACTAGATAAGACACCATCACAATGAAAAATGGATGGAAGTTACTATGGGTTAATTTTTTCTGAAGCACATTCGAAAATGACGAAAAAAATATGCGGGAGATAACTACAAATATTTCCAACAGTAGTGCCTATATCTGTATTACAAAAGGCAAGCGGCGAAGCATTTTTAACGCGTTATTGAGTACAAAGCTTATGATTCCGATCATAAGCTTGTGCATTTTGAGGAGCTGTAAAGACTGACTTTAATCAATAGCTAAATAGGCATTTTCTGAGATATCAGACCATGCTTCGTTTTGTACCCTAAAGGCTTGGTAGGCTTCATAAATAGCCTTGAATTTTGGGTTTTTATCTGCTTCTTCTTGTAGCGTTTCATCTGTTAATGTTTTTAGTTTGGCTAACACTTCTTTAGGGAAGGGTAGGATTTGTATACCTTCGCGTTGTTGTAATTCAGCTAGAGCAGATAGGTTTTTCTGCTCCATTTCAGATAGCATGCGTAGATTTTCTGCTTGTGCTGCATTGGCAACAATAGCTTGTAAATCAGCTGGTAGACTGTCCCATGCTCGTTGGTTTACCGTGAGTTCGAGCACTGTGCCAGGCTCATGCCAACCAGGGTAATAATAGTGATTAGCAGCCCGATAAAGACCTAGACGCTGATCATGGTAAGGCCCAATCCATTCAGTGGCATCAATCGTATTACGTTCAAGTGCAGTGTAAACCTCGCTGCCAGCTAATAACACGGGATTACCACCAGCTTTAGCGAATACTTTACCGCCGATGCCAGGAATACGCATTTTAAGGCCTTTAATGTCATCTAAAGAATTGATTTCTTTATTAAACCAGCCGCCCATTTGTACACCAGTGTTACCCAATGGGAAAGGAGTAACATGGAATGGTTTGTAGACATCACGCCAAAGATCAAGGCCACCGCCATCATAAAGCCATGCGTTCATTCCACGGGCAGTCATGCCAAAAGGAACGGTTGAGAAAAATTGTGCTTCAGGTACTTTTCCTGCCCAATAATAAGCGCTGCCATGGCCCATCTCGACAGTACCTTGTGAAACTGCGTCAAAAGTTTGTAGGGGTGGGATAAGCTCGCCGCCAGCATAGACTTTAATATCAAGACGGCCGTTACTCATTGCTTTAATGTTATCAGCAAATCGCTCCGCTCCTTCTTGTAATACAGGAAATCCGGGTGGCCATGTTGTGACCATTTTCCAGCGGTACTGTTTAGCAGTATCGATGTTGTCAGTTGCGGGGTTTTCTTGCTGGGCGCCAGAGTCACAAGCGATCAATATGCTTAAACTTATCAGTGTGAGGATATAACGCAGCATGTGTTTTACTTTCATCTTGTTTAAGTCCTGTGACTAAATTTTTTCTAGTTTGGCATAAGCAAGAACCAGCCACTTACTACCAGCATGTTTAAAGTTAACTTGAATTCGACTGTTTTTATCGCTGCCTTCAGTGTCAATAACAGTACCTTGACCAAACTTCTGATGATGAACTTGTTCTCCAGGGAAGAAGCCTGTTTCATTACTAGTCATGGTGTGTTTGGGTGCCATTGGGGCATAGCCAGCGCTAAACGTATTGTTGCGGGTACGGATTTCTTCAACGCGTTCAATCGGAATTTCGCTTAAAAAACGAGAGGGTGTGGGCGACATCTCCTGCCCATACAAAAAGCGTGATTCAGTATAGATGAGGTACAAAGTTTGGCGGGCTCGGGTCATACCCACGTAGCAAAGCCTGCGCTCTTCAGCAAGACGGGTAGGATCGTCACTGCTTTTCTGTCCAGGGAAAAGACCTTCTTCCATACCCACGATAAAAACAACAGGAAACTCTAATCCTTTCGCTGAATGCAGCGTCATCAGCTGGACGCAATCTTCCCATTGGCCACCTTGGTTCTCACCCGCTTCTAATGCAGCATGTGAAAGAAAGGCATCAAGCAAAGACATGTTTTCAACATCTTCAGGCAAATTAAATTGGCGTGTTGCCGTAATTAATTCGTCAAGATTTTCTATGCGACCTTGGCCTTTCTCCGTTTTATCTTTACCATGATGTGTGCGTAAACCGCTTTCATCAATCACTAAAGAACACAGTTCATTCAATGGTAACTCATCTTCGGGTGTGAGTGAGTCAATCAGGTTTAAAAAAGAGGTTAGGGCATTGCCAGCACGTGCCGCAAAGAACTTGGCTTCTAATAGTTCTTTACAGGACTGCCAGAGTGTTAAATTTTGCTGGCGGGCGTATTGACGTAATTGGGTTAGCGTTGCCGCCCCAATGCCACGTGTGGGTGTGTTAACGATACGTTCAAAAGCAGCATCATCATTACGATTAGCCACTATACGCATATAAGCGAGAACATCTTTTATTTCAGCACGTTCGAAAAAGCGTAAACCACCATAAACACGGTACGGCATATTGGCTTGTAACAAGGCTTCTTCAATCGAACGTGATTGCGCATTAGACCGATAGAGCACAGCCGTATCAGCACGGTTACCGCCTTTATCAACCCATTGTTTAACTTGCTCAACTAGGTAGCTGGCCTCATCACGTTCGTTATAAGCGTTATAGACTTGGATAGGTTCACCATCTTCATCTTCTGTCCACAATTCCTTACCTAAACGTTCGTTATTGTTGGCAATTACAGCATTAGCCGCCGCTAGAATATGGCCTGTGGAACGATAATTCTGTTCCAATCGGATATTTGATGCTTGATCGTAATCATGATGAAATTGTTGAATATTCTCGATTTTAGCGCCGCGCCAACCATAGATTGACTGATCATCATCACCAACAATAAAGAGGTGACCAGACTCTCCTGCTAATAACCTTAACCAAGCGTACTGAATGGTATTAGTATCTTGGAATTCATCGACTAGAATTTGACTAAAGCGCTGCTGGTAAATAGCGAGAATGTCAGGTCGTTTAAGCCATAACTCATGACTACGAAGCAGAATTTCACCAAAGTCGATAACACCCGCACGCTGACAGGCATCTTCATAAGCTTGGTATATAGCCAACATTTTTTGCGAATAGGGATCGTTACCCGCCTGAATATGTTTGGCTCTTAGGCCTTCATCTTTTTGGGCATTGATATACCACTGAGCTTGCTTTGCAGGCCATTGCGCTTCATCTAATTCCATTACACGAATTAAACGTTTCAGCATGCGTTGCTGATCGTCACTGTCTAATATTTGGAAGTTTTGTGGCAAATCAGCTTCTTTCCAATGTGCTCTTAGCAGACGATGTGCTAGGCCATGGAAAGTACCTACCCACATGCCATCAATGGGGTAACCCAACATATCTTCAATTCGACCTCGCATTTCAGCGGCGGCCTTATTGGTAAAGGTGACGGCAAGAATATTGGCGGGAGACAGACCTTCTGCTTGAATCAGCCATGCAATTCGGTGAACTAAGACGCGCGTTTTACCGCTGCCAGCACCCGCAAGAATACGTGCATGGCCAAGCGGTGCTGCGACGGCTTCTCGTTGCGGTTTGTTGAGATCGTTAAGTAATTCTGAAACGTCCATTGCAGGTCTGTGCTGGTAAGGTCGGATGAAAAACACAGGGTTAACCGTCAGATTAACCCTGTGTTTTGGTTTGTGCAGTGTAGCAAATTCGCGACCGTTTCTTTCGCAATTTGCTTGTTGGCATTAAAGCCGTTGTAGCGTGCTTAGATATTACTATCTAAAAAGGCTGCAAGTTGAGACTTTGTTAAAGCGCCTACTTTTGTTGCTTCAACTTCGCCGCCTTTAAATAACATTAAAGTTGGGATGCCACGAATACCGTAACGGGGTGGTGTTTCTGAGTTCTCATCGATATTGAGTTTGCAGACAGTCAATTTCCCAGCATATTCAGCACCAATTTCTTCTAAGATTGGCGCAATCATTTTGCAAGGACCACACCATTCAGCCCAGTAATCAACTAGGACAGGTAGGTCAGACTTTAATACTTGGCTTTCGAAATCGCCGTCAGTCACATTGGTGACATTTTCGCTCATGTTTTTCTCTCCAGTGGTATATAAGCTATCAGAGGGCTATACTCTTGCACTCCAATACAAGTGACATTTTTTCCTATCATCAAAGGTAATGCAAGTATTTCTATGAGTGCACATTTAACAGACCTCGCTTTTTCGTCTTTAGCATTGCATGAGTCATTGCAAAATAGCCTACACAATGCGGGCTTTGAGTTTTGTACACCCATTCAACAACAATCATTACCTATATTATTGTCAGGACGTGATGTAGCAGGGCAGGCGCAAACAGGTACAGGTAAAACCATTGCTTTTTTACTGGCCACTTTTCAGCGCTTATTAGAAGATGAACCCTTCCCAAATTGGGATGGTAAGCAACCCCGAGCCTTCATATTAGCACCGACAAGAGAGCTTGCTATTCAAATTGCAAATGATGCAATTTTACTCAATAAAGAATCAGGTTTGCGCATAGTTGTTGCGCATGGTGGTAAAGATTACGAAAAGCAAAAATCAGCCATTTTGAATGGTGTCGATATTTTGGTCGGGACACCAGGCCGATTGCTTGATTATCACAAACAAGGGGTTTTTAACTTAAAACAAGTACAAGTCGTTGTGCTTGATGAAGCCGATCGTATGTTTGATTTAGGTTTTATTAAGGATGTACGTTACTTTTTGAGAAGAATCCCTAAGCCAAGCCAAAGATTAGGGATGTTATTTTCTGCAACGCTCAGTTATAAAGTGACGGAACTCGCTTATGAGCATATGAATAACCCTGAAAAAGTACAAATTGAACCTGAAAAAGTCTCTGGCGATAGGATAGAGGAAACGGTTTATTATCCTGCGAATGATGAAAAAATTCCGCTACTATTGGCGTTGATTAAGCGCTTATCACCACAGCGCAGTATTGTATTTGTTAATACCAAACATGTTGCTGACAGGGTTTGGGGATATTTAGAAGGTAACGGACATAAATCAGCACTATTATCAGGTGATGTACCCCAGAAAAAACGCGAAAGCTTATTAAAGCACTTTCAAGATGGTGATTTTGCCTTTTTAGTAGCTACAGATGTTGCTGCACGAGGATTACATATACCTGAAGTAAGTCATGTATTTAACTATGATCTACCGCAAGACAGTGAAGATTATGTTCATCGCATTGGGCGTACAGCAAGGGCTGGTGCCAGTGGTGTTGCAATTAGCTTCGCCTGTGAAGATTATGCTTTTTCATTACCTGAGATTGAACAATATATAAAACATAAAATTCCTGTGGCAGCAACTTCGTCAGAAGAGTTAGTCAAGCCTGAGTCAGCGAAGCGGCCAGAGAAAAGACCGCCGCAAGGAAGGCGGAAACATACAGGCAACAAGTCACAAGGCCAGCGGTCTAATAATAAGAAGCCCTATAAAAAACGAAGTTAATATAAATTTAGTTATGCAAATTAATGGCGCCCCAATTTCTTCTTTTTTGTCACTTAACTCATCGGAAGTTTCAAGAGACCAAAGTCGTTTACCAGCCATTATTGAAACGGTCTCTAATTTAGATAAACAAAAAGCGACTTTCTTCCCGGTTGTGACGCAAAAACAGTCGCAGCCAGCAGGCTTAACGGTCAGCGATGCTTTACCGGAACGATTTGTTAGGTTATTCGCTAGGGTAGCGCCAACTTCAGTGACAGAGAATCAGGGTTTGTCGCGACCCAGTGTCGTCACGACTGGCGTAGAACAATATCTACAAATTGCTGAACTCAATCTGGAAGAACGTCAGCAAAGGTTATTTGATGAGATTGTGTAAACTCGTTGTTCTGTCTTTTTTTCTTATTATTACTGCCTGCTCTTCCACTTCCGATAAACAAAAAATAGCGGCAGCTAATTTAAATGATGCCGGTATTTCCCGTCTTGCTAAAAGTGATATTGATGAGGTGGTAGAGCTGCATCAACAAGCGGTAATGCGTGATTTAAAGCAGTTGATGATTAAATTGTATTACCGTAATCCCAGTCAGCGATTTGATAAAGGTAAAAGGACGATAGAAGAGACTGTTGATCGTGTCTTTAAACGACCCTACTATTATGGTTATTCACACTGGGAGACGATGTCAGGTACTGATATTATTCGCCAAGCGTTTGATATTGATTATCATATTAATGACCGAGTATTAGCCTATATAGTGGGTCTTCGTAAGATGCTAATGGCTTCATATGATAATCACACTGAGTTCTTTTTCTTAACGAGCTTGAGTGAACAGAAGCTATACAACAGTGCTAGAAATATAGAAATAGCAGCTTGGTTATTGGCTGAAACACGTGATAAAAATGGTAAATTATTAATCGTTAGTGATAGTGTTGAAAAAGAAATTCGAAATCTAAGTTATCAGCGTTTAATTGGCAGAATGATTGCGACACAAGATAATTTGGCAACGATTATTTCGCATAAGGAAGGTCGCTTGATCAAAACAGTGGTAGTCAAAGCAGCATCAATGATGTTTCTGCCGATATAGTTTGACCAACTGGCTTATCAAAACTAGCAAGATTAAATTCAGTGCTGAATTGACTAAGTATCCATGGGTTTACCAGTAACACCAGCTGTTAAGGTAAAGCGCATTGCTTCTTCCATTGACATATCAAGTGTACGAACTGCTTTACGGGGTATCAGTACTGCATAGCCGCCAATCATATAACTTAATGGTAAATAGACCATGACGCTGTTTTCATCTCCTAGCCCTTTAGGCAGCTCCTCAGGCATGGCCTGTGTGACAAAACCAACAAGCTGCATGCCATTGTCAAAGGTAACAGCAACGACTTGTTCAAACTCTTTTTCTTTTGAAGCTGAAAAATAATGGAAAAAATCGTTGATGGCTCGATAGACAGATTTCACTAAAGGCGTGTGATAAAGCACTTGCTGTGCCGTTGAAAATAATCGCTGGATCACATAGATATGCATTAGCAGTCCAATAATAAATACCAGCACTAAGCCAGCTATGACCCCCATGCCTGGCCAATATAATGTATTGGGTAGCACCAAACGAATCATATTGCCGAGTACGGCTTCTGTTGATACAACAAACCAGTAAAGTAGATAAAGAGTAAGCAGAACTGGAAGGATGGTGATTAAGCCAGTGAGAATATGACGTGTAATAAAACGTAACATTTCTTCATCTCCTGAAGTATAAGTCCATAAAGGAAGTATATGCCTTAAGTAACATTGGCGAAATATGACTAACGTGCCAAAGACTTTTATCTATCGCTACCTAGACTAGTAAGCCAAGTAAGCCAAGTAGTAAGTAACTGACGCTATGCTATGCTTGTCTGAGTATAAGCATAAGCAGACTATACATAACTGCTACTATTAGGAGTAACAGATGATGAGTCGATATTTGTTTTTAATGTTAATGCTGGTAGTCATTTCTGCATGTTCTGACGAGAAACATCCCGTTGATGGTGACCATGTTTGGAAAGATCAGACAGATATGATTGATAAATCAAAAGATGTTGAGCAATTGGTAAACGATGCGGCGCTACAACAACGACAACAAGTTGAGCGTGCTATTCAGTAATGATCGCGCGTTAAGTCAGGGTTAGCAAAGCGATGTCCTGATGCTTGCTGCATAAATAGTTTTTTCATTAATGTGCTTTTATTGACAGCACTAAAGCTATATTGACGTGCTTGTCTCAAAGGTGCTAAATCACTACCGAACACCCGTTTGAATAAATCCATGGTTAATTGAATGGCTAAGTTGTCACCTTTACGCCGACGTTGATATTTATTTAGGGTATGTAGGCTACCAATGTTTCTGCCTTGCTGGTGTGCAGCAATGACTATTTCAGCTAGAGTCGCGGCATCAAGCAAGCCTATATTGACGCCTTGGCCTGCCAATGGGTGAATGGTGTGGGCGGCATCACCAACCAAAGCCACGCTTTCAGTGACATAGTTTTCAGCATGGCTTAGTTTTAGTGGAAAACTAGCGCGTTGTGATATGTCGACAATATCGCCTAGTTCTGATTTCAATGCTTTAGCTAAAACAACTTTAAAGTCATCATCACTTAGCTCACATAATAATTGTGCTTCTTCAGTTGAATTAGACCAAACAATAGAGCATTGATATGGATCAGCGAGGGGAAGGAAGGCTAATGGTCCTTCTTCTAAGAAGCGCTGTCGTGCAGTTTGTAAATGGGGTTTTTCTGTGGTGACAGTACATACCACACCACTTTGATCATAATCCCACCCTTTACTTTTTATCTCTGCCCAATCCCTAATTTGTGAGCGTGCACCATCAGAACCGATGATCAGATTTGCCGTTAATTTAAGGCCACTTTCTAGTTCAAGTTGATTGTCGCTTAAAGAAATTGGTTTTTCTGGGCATAAAAAATCAATATTGTTGCTTTGCATGCAGCGGCTTAAACAAGCTTGCTGTAAATGCCTGTTTTCAATAATGTGCCCTAGCATTGCTTCGCCTATATCGGCGCTATCAAAGTGGACAAGACTGGACTGGGTTTCCCACACTTTCATATCGGTGAAAGGTCCTAAACGGCTAGGGATAAGATTTTGCCAAATACCGAGATTTTTGAATAAGGTTTCACTGGCACGATTTATTGCACTGACACGAAGATCAGCTGGATCTTGTTGTGATATGGGTTTTAAAGGGAAAGCTTCAATTAGTGCAATTCTTAATGATGGCTCTTGGCTTAGCGCCGCAGCAACGGTGGCGCCAACCATCCCCGCACCGACAACCACCACATCGTAATGACTGCTCATAAGTCAATACCTCGAGCCAAGCGGGACTGTTTATTAGCAAGCCCCATACTGCTTTGTGCGATATGACTTTTTGTCCTTGGCAGAATATCCAATAAGGCAAGGCCAGCACCACGGGCATGGCCTAAAAGAGCGTTGTCATTACTAAATAGATTCACCAATAAATCGGTTGTTTTGATAACGGTGTCTTGATCACTTTGTTGCCAACGTTGGTAGTCATGGAGTAATTCTGGGTCACCACAATCTGCATAAGTACTGCATAATTTATCAGCGAGTACAGCAACATCACGGAGACCAAGATTAAAGCCTTGGCCAGCAATGGGGTGTAAGTTATGAGCGGCATTACCAATAAAGACAATACGTTGTTGGACAGGCTGTTGGGTTTGAGTCATTTTCAATGGAAAACTGCCACGCTGACCGACTTGTGTCAGCTTGCCTAGACGGTAGCCAAAGTGGACTTGTAATCGATTTAAAAAATCTTGATCTGATAATTCAAGTAGTTCAGTTTCCTCACCCGTATTGACGGTCCATATGAGGCTGGAACGATTATCCGACATGGGTAATAGAGCTACAGGACCAGTTTCTGCAAAGCGTTCAAAAGCTTTGCCTAGATGTGGACGTTCTGTTGAAATATTAGCGGTAATCGCCACTTGCTGATAGTCATTTTCAGTGACCGCTAAATTAAGCAAACGCCGGATAGTAGAATTAGCACCATCGGCAGCAACAATTAAGTTAGCTGATAATTGTTGCCCATCATTTAAGCTGATAATAACGTGTTGCTCAGTTTGTTCTAGTTCTGTGACATTGGCGGGACATATGAGATCAAGGTTTTCTTGTTCAAGCATAGCCTGATTAAATACTTGCCCCATTGCCCTTGCTAATATGACTTGACCTAACGCAGGTACACCTTCTTGTTTTGCAGATAAACGCGTTGCACCAAAGTGACCACGATCGGAAATATGAATATCGCTAATGGTGGTGCTATATGGTGCCAGTTTCGACCAAAGCCCCATGGTTTCAAAAATTCGTTGCGAGCCATAAGACAGGGCAATACCCCGATCATCGTAACTAGGTTGCTGGTCTAACTTGACGCTAAAAGCCTCTATCAAAGCGATTTTAAGGTCGCTTTGTTTAAGTGCTAGAGCGAGACTAGCACCAACCATACCGCCACCAACAATAATGACATCGTAATGATTATTCATAACTGTTATTTTGCTGCGGCCATTAGCGCTTCAATCTCATCCACTTCTTTGGGCGCGGCTTTTGAAAGGACGTCGTGACCAGATTTTGTGACCAAGACATCATCCTCAATGCGGATACCTGTAAAATGCCATTTTTTAGCGATATTTTCAGGATCACGGATATAAAGTCCTGGCTCGACTGTAAGTACCATGCCCGGTTCTAAAACGCGCCATTCACCACCGACTTTATAATCGCCGACATCATGAACATCCATGCCTAACCAATGTCCGGTTCGGTGCATATAGAAGTCACGGTAATGTTCTTCTTCAATTAGAGTTTCTAATTTGCCTTTAAGTAAACCTATCTCTAATAAGCCTTCGGTCAGAACACGCACAGCTGCTTCATGTGGCTGATTCCAATGGTTGCCGGGTTTAACTTCAGCAATCGCTGCTTTTTGTGCATCAAGAACGATGTTGTACAGTATTTTTTGACTTGCAGTAAATTTGCCGCTTACAGGGAAGGTACGAGTGATATCAGCTGCATAGTATTGATATTCGGCCCCTGCATCAATAAGCAGTAAGTCTTTGTTTTTTAGACGGTGATTGTTTTCGATGTAATGGAGAATACAGCCGTTTTCACCACCTCCTACGATTGATGGGTAAGCAGATGAACGGCAATCATGTTTCATAAACTCATGAATAAGCTCAGCCTCGACTTGGTATTCCCATTTACCGGACTGGGTAAATTGCATTGCCCTAATATGAGCTTGTGCTGAAATCTCAGCAGCATGTCGCATCGCCTTAATTTCTGGGCTGCTTTTAAATAAGCGCAATTCATTCAAACAATGATCGAGCTCAATAATTTCGGTTGGCGAATGTTTACCTTGGCGAGAAGCGCTTTTCAAATGATTCAACCAACCGACCATCCGTTGATCAAAAGCAGGTAAATTCCCCATGGTGTAATAGACTTTTTCCCTACCTTCTAATAGACCGGGCAGAATGTCATCAAGGTCAGAAATAGGATATGAATCATCAGCGCCATAGGTTTCGACAGCGCCTTCTTGACCTGATCGGTAACCATCCCAAATTTCTTTTTCTAAATCTCGCTCACGACAAAATAATAGATATTCACCATGCGGTCTGCCGGGAACAATGACAATGACAGATTCGGGTTCATCAAAACCACTTACATAATGAAAGTTACTGTCACTACGATAAAGATAATCGACATCACGATTACGCGTTGCGACTTCGGCGTTTGGCAGCACAGCGATACTGTTAGATCCCATAATGTCCATTAATTGTTGGCGACGCCGTGCAAATTCTTTTTTATTCATTTTTATTATATTTTGCTGATCTAATGTTCGGTTATTTGCTCATCTGGGCTAAGTGGCTGAAGCTCACTATAGAGTATAAACAAGCCCATTCTTAGGTATTCAACTAATTCTTCAAAATTAGTTTCTTCTTCGTTAGAGTCTTCTAATACATCATCACTTATTTGGCTAATTTTAATGACATCGGCGATATATTCTTGGCCATCAACTGAAAGTTCTGTGTCATCTTTTAAGCCTGATGTACCTAGACCATAAATCAAGCCTTGACACCAATCAGCCATAGCAGAAATGCGCGATGGGAGCGGTGCTTGGTCGTCAGGCAAGTCTAATTGTAGATCAAAGTCGAGACTATTAAGTGACTGAACTGTTTGATCAAATAGCGCTGTTAAGTCGATGATTTCCTTTTCGTCAGGTTCAATTTCGCTGAATAAGCTTTTGTACCAAGTTGAGCGGTTAGCTTGCGAATTTAGGCAAAGTAGGCCGCAAAGTGCGCCTTGAAGTTCGGCAGTATTTGCGGGGCCATCACCACTATTTTTTTCGGGTGAAAGAGAAGGAAAATATAATTCAGACATTGTGATAGGACTCGAAGTTAAAAAACATATTAAGGTAATTGTTGACCCAGTTAGCAGCGCACGTCTATAGTTAGGCCTTATTATTGTACAGTCTAAGAATGTTTAGCAATGGAAAAAGAAGATTTACAGCAATTAGAACAACAGGTAGATGACTTATTACGAGTCAGTCGACGTATGCGTGAAGAAAATATGTTGTTGAAATCACAGCAGTCCGCATGGTTGTCTGAGCGCGTAAAGCTAGTGGAAAAAACAGAACTAGCGCGTAGTCGTATTGATAAGATGGTCAGCCGCTTAAAAGAACTGGATGATGACCTATGAGTTCCCCCGTCATTGTGAATATTTTGGGTAAGGAATATCAAATTGCTTGTCCCGAAGAAGAAAAACCCTCACTGATTTCATCCGCACAAATGCTGAATGACAGCATGGAAAAGATCCGTTCTTCAGGCAAAGTCGTTGGTTTAGATCGAATTGCAGTGATGGCAGCACTTAATTTAGCGCATGATCTGCTTACAATTCAGAATGAAGAAGGTAGTGATACTAAAGAGTCCACTCTCAAACTTTCTTTGATGAAAGAGAAAGTTAGTGCGTTTTTAGAAGAAGAACGCCAGCTCGAACTTTAAAATAATCATTGGTTACATTTTAAATGAGGGTATGATCGTAGTTAGTTCTGCGGTGTACGGCAGCGACAAGTGTGTCTCGAGCCGATAAGCAAATGCTACGGAGACTGACATTGAGATGGCGTGCAGGCCCACAAGATGGGAAGCCCAATTTTCATTTTAGGTATCCACTTGAACCTACATGGTTCGAGAACCCGATCGCACCGGCACTGTGGGACTATCATTTTCTAATACTATCGCCATCCCATATCTCTTGAGTATTTCCCTCCAAGGCATTGTCTGATTTAATAAGCTTGCTTACTGTTTAGGGAAATCCAAATGTTCAAGTGTTTAATTCGTAGTTTCAGCTTAGTATTATTTTTTAGCTTTCCTATCTACGCTGGCGCAGAAGATCGGGTTAAAGATTTGTTAAATGAAGTCGATGATTTATGGCGCGGGAAGTCGTCTTATGCCGTCACCAGCATGCATGTCAAAACCGAGCATTACCAACGGACGATGAAAATGGAAGGATGGTCGAAAGGCAAGGAAAAAACGCTTTTCCGCATCATGCAGCCATTGCGCGAAAAAGGCACAGCTACTCTTAAGTCCGATAACCATATCTATACCTATCTCCCAAAGACAGATCGAACGATTAAGCTCACTAGTGGCATGATGATGGGTTCATGGATGGGTAGTCATTTAACAAATGATGATTTAGTCAAAGAAGCGCGCCTAGAAGAAGATTACACAGCAGAAATCAGTTTTGAAGGCGAGCGTGAAGGCCAAGATATTATCGAATTCACACTGATTCCAAAAATAGATGCAGCAGTAGTTTGGGGTAAGCTGGAATTGATTATTCAGGCCGACAGCCATATCCCAGTGGTTGAATACTATTATGATGAAGATATGGCCTTAGCCAGAACAATCGAATTTACCGATATTCAACTTTTAGGTGGTCGTGAACGTCCAGCAGTATTGACAGTCGTCCCAGCAGATAAACCAGAAGAATACACAAAATTTGTTTATGAGAAATTGTCTTTAAATATTGATTTAAAAGATAATTTATTTTCGCTCTCTAGTCTGAAAAGGCGTTAAGGCCTTTTTACTGTCATGCAATTATTCACTTTCGCCAGTAGAAATGTTTATCGCAATCGACATAGAACGATTGTCACTACTTTAGCGATGGCATTTGCTTGCGCCATGATGATTGTGTTCTCAGCCTTAATGGAAGGCTTTGCGATTGGTAGTGAACGTAACGTGGTGTCGATGAATACGGGCGATATTCAAATTCATTTGCCAGAATATCGTGATGATCCCGATATTTATAGCTTAATGGGTAATGCGTCAGACATAACAAAACAATTCTCTTCAGACGGTTTTTTTGCCACCGAGCGATTATTTGCTTTTGGCTTAATGGCCAGTGATAAAAGTTCATCAGGTGTCCAGCTACGCGGAGTTGATTTAGTCAGCGAACCCACTGTCACTGATATTGATCAACATATTATGACAGGGCATTGGCTAGAAGCTGATAACCCAAGAGGTGTGGTGATAGGTAAAAAACTATCCAAGCTATTAGATGTTGGTCTTGGCGATGAATTGATATTTGTTGGACAAACTGCGGATGGTTATATGGCCAATGACAGTTTCTGTATTGTTGGTATTTTGAAGTCAGTCTCTGCCGCCATCGATAATGGTGGGGTATTTATGAGTAACGCCAGTCTACGAGAACTCATTACCTTACCTGAAGGCGCTCATGAAATAGTATTAATGCGAAATGATCGCAGTACCGATCTGGAAAAAGCGACGGCTAAGGTTCAGCAGCAAGTGGGTGATGATCTAGAAGTGATGAATTGGCAGAAGTTGATGCCGATTGTGAATCGCTTTTTGGAAACAGCAGATATCCAAATATTTATCATGATGATTTTTACCTATATTGCCGTCGGTTCCGTCGTTTTGAACGCCATGCTAATGAGTGTATTTGAACGTATTCACGAGTTTGGCATTATGAAAGCGATAGGTGTAAAGCCTTTACAGCTGATCATTTTGATTTATGTAGAGATGTTGATTCAGGCCTTTTTTGCCGTGATATTGGCCGTGATTGTTGGCAGTGGGATATCGTGGTATTTACAGCAACATGGTATTGATATGTCATCATTGGCCGATGGGATTTCCTTTGCTGGTGTCGCTTTTGACCCTGTTTGGTATGCATCATTAACATTAGATTCTTTGATCGTACCTTCCTTTTTCCTGTTTGTTATTGCTGCTTTAGCGGTGTTGTATCCTGCTATTAAAGTCGCTGTTATTAAACCCTTAGATGCGATTCATCACCAATGAAACTGAATACATTAGCGTGGCGTAATCTTTGGCGACATAAAAGGCGTACTTTAATCACGGCCTCATCAATCGCCTTTGGTGTTTTGTTGGCAGTGACATTCACAGGCGCAGGTGATTATTTTTACACGCGGATGATTGATGCAGGTGCCAAGATGGGTATGGGGCATATTACGATTGCAGCACCCGATTATAATCGCGCACCTAGTAGCAAAAAGTTTTTAGGTGATGTCCAGCAATTACAAACAGCTTTGCTAGAAAACCCACAAGTTGTGTCTGTTGTGGCACGAATTCAAAGCCAGGCAATGTTTGCCAGTGCTGCCAAAAGTGTCGGCGGCACTTTTATTGCGATAAATCCTGCACATGAAACCAGTCAAAATAACTTATTTATTCAGTCGTTAATTGAAGGTGACATGCTGGAGGATATATCTGGCAAAGGTATCGTCATTGGTGCTGATCTGGCACGCAAGCTAAAAGTGAGCTTAGGAAAAAAACTGGTTTACACAACCACAGACGCACAGGGTGAAATTGTCAGTGCCATTGCTCGGGTAAAGGGGATATTCAGAACGGGCATATCAGAAGTCGATGGTGGTCTGGCCTTATTACCGCTCAGTAGCGCCCAAAAAGTGTTGGGCTATCAAGCTGATGAAGTCAGCTTTATTGCAGTTAACTTAAAGGATCAGCGTAGTAGTCATCTGTTAAGAGACAGCCTGCAAGCACAAGCTACTTTTAGCGAGGCTGAAGTACTTAACTGGCAACAAACCCAACCTGACTTAGCAGGCATGATTGCTGTCGACAAAAGCAGTAACCATATTAGTCAATTGCTTATTGCTTTACTCATTTCAGCCGGTATTCTCAATACCATGTTAATGAGTGTATTAGAACGGGTCCGGGAGTTTGGTGTGATGATGGCTTTGGGTATGTCACCACGTAATTTATTTGGTTTAGTGATGCTAGAATCATTCTGGTTGGCTGTAATAGGATTAATTATTGGCGTTATTATCACTATCCCTTGGTATTGGTTTATGACGGAAACAGGGCTTGATTTATCTGGCGCCTATGGCAATGATTTTAGTTTTGGTGGTGTGTTGATTGATCCTGTTTTCAAAATTCGTTTATTTAAGGAAAGCATTATCGCTATTTTGATTGGCTTGTTCAGTTTAGCTTTGTTATCTGGCGCCTATCCTGCTTGGCGGGCAGGACGTATTCCACCTGTTGAGAGTTTAAAAGCCTTATGAGCGGTATTGTTGAATTACGTAACCTACACAAACACTACCAGCAAGGTGAGTTGGAAGTGAAAGCGGTTGATGGTGTTTCGCTAACGATTGAAAAAGGTGATTTTGCCGCTTTATGTGGCCCATCAGGATCAGGTAAAACCAGTATTCTCAACCTCATTGGTGGTTTAGATTCTGTGACGTCAGGCCAGGTGATTCTGGAGGGAACAGACCTCGCAGAATGCGATAATGCCGAACTGGCTGAAATACGTAAGAATAGAATTGGATTTGTTTTCCAATCTTACAATCTGGTTCCGGTGATGACAGCTTACGAAAATGCTGCCTTTGTGCTTGATTTACAAGGTGTAGATAGCAAGATAATCCGAGAAAAAGTCATGAAGACTTTGGCTGATGTCGGTCTGCAAGGTTTAGAAAATCGGCGGCCTGATCAAATGTCCGGCGGTCAACAACAACGGGTAGCGATTGCCAGAGCAATAGTCACCAAACCTGCCATTGTGCTGGCGGATGAACCCACAGCCAATGTTGATTCTAAAACCGCAATATCACTACTCAGCCTAATGCAAACATTGAACGAAGAGCAGGGGATCACTTTTTTATTTTCAACCCATGATCAGCATGTGATGGATCGAGCAAAAAGGATTATTCATATCCTTGACGGTCAAGTGGAATCTGAAGAATTCAAATAAAGATGAAAAAGGCTTTTCGACCTAGTTGCTGCTTCTTTTTGCTATTAGGGCTAGCATTACCATTAACCTCGCATGCCTTTTTGCAGTGGCAAAATGAGGATACAGCAGTTGAAATCCGCGGCTTTGCTCGTGCTGTCGGTGTGTTAGCTAATAATGCCAATGATGATGTGTTGTATGAAAAAGATGAGATTCTAGGTGCTGGTGTTTTTGGCCGCTTGATGTTGGATGCACAATGGACAGCCTTAAGTGCAGAAATACACCTTGTACAAAATTATCTTGGCGATGAGCTGCGGACAGGTGGTAGCCGTTTTGCCTCATTCATTGATATTGAACGTAGTGACGGTTTGCAGTGGCGTTATAGTGACGGTAATGCTGACTTAGTTGTCGATCGTCTTAATGTGCAATACCAGCAAGAGAATTTACGACTTAAATTAGGTCGCCAACCGATCAATTTGGCTGCTACCTTTTACTTTACACCCAATGACTTTTTCGCTCCGTTTGCAGCACAAACTTTTTTTAGAACCTATAAACCCGGTGTCGATGCCGCACGGTTAGATTGGCAGTGGAGTGATGCTTCCCAATTATCACTCATTTCAGTGTTGGGTTATCCATTAGACATAGAACAGCCGACTGGCAGAAAAACCTCACCAGATTGGAGTGAAACGGCGTATGTAGCCAGAGCTTCAACGTTGTTAGATACTTTTCAATGGGCTGCACTAGCAGGAAAGATAGATGGCGATGATATTGTCGGATTTGATGTTCAGGGTGAATTATTTGAATGGCTAGGTGTGAGAGCAGAAGGACATTTACGTTTTGCTGATGAAGACGATATTGATCGTGATGCCAAACTTGCCATCGCCTTCGATCACCGATGGCCCAATACATTTACCGCCAGAGTTGAACATTTGTATCAACGCTCGGGTGCTAATGACCGAGATGATTACTCACTCAGCCAATTAACAAATCCGAATAGTTTCTATTTAGCCAGAAATTACACTGCATTAGGGGGTAGCTATGAGTTTACCCCGTTGTTATTAGGTGATGCGGTTTGGCTCTATAATCATCAAGATTCATCTAGCCTGTTAGCACTGTATTCAACCTATTCCTTATCCGATGAATCAGAGCTTTCAGTGGGATTGAATATCCCGATGGGAAAACAGCCTGATAATGGTCAACTGAAAACTGAGTTCGGTAGTTTTCCACTGTCGTTAACCATGGAATATCGGATTTATTTTTGATTGGCAAAACAGATAGAGTAGATTACATTCGATAATCAATTACAAGGAAATGTCGTTACAGGGAATCGTTTACTCTCTTTTTGGCTAACAATAAATTTGGCTCTATTTTCCAGCTTGATTTTGTAAAGTTGTCTTCTTAATTTTTATACGATAAAACATTAGTTATTTAATAACAGTGGCTTAAAGGGATTGTAACTATGAAAAAAAAGAATTATGAAGCGGTATCTTTAATATTTATTATGAAGCCAACGGCTTCATAAAAGACACTGTTATGCATCAATGTTGAAGGCAATATGATTAAAGTATTAGTAGTAGGAGCAAGTGGCGCCACAGGCAGACTGGTTGTGTCGGAGTTACTTGAGCGAAATATTGTGGTTGTATCTGTCGTAAGAGCGGCTAGCTCCTTGATAGACACCATGGGCAATCATCCGAATTACCAAGAGGTCCTGGCTAATGCCTCTGAAATGCCAGATCAAGAAATATCATCGCATCTCAAAGGCTGCGATGTTGTTGTTTCCTGCCTAGGACATAATTTGACATTAAAAGGGATGTTTGGAAAACCTAGGCATTTGGTCACCGATACAATAAGAAAAATTACAACTGCTATCCTACATCTAGAGCCTGACAAAAAAATAAAAATCATCCTAATGAATACTACAGGAAACAGTAATCGCGACATTCCAGAGAAGCCTCCACTATCACAGAGATTTGTTATATCAATATTGCGCTTTTTGCTTCCACCACACGTGGACAACGAACAAGCGGCTGACTATCTCCGGACTCGTGTTGGCCAAGATCACGCATATATTGAATGGGTAGCAGTTAGACCCGATAGTCTTATAAACGAATCGCAAGTTTCCAAATACATAGCCGTTCCCTCTCCAACTAGAAACGCAATTTTTGATTCTGCTCCTACCAGTCGAGAAAACGTCGCGAATTTTATGGCAAATTTAGCTACTGACTCAGATTTATGGTCATTTTGGAGAGGTCAAATGCCAGTAATCTACAATGATGCATAACAAACGCATGCAACGGACTGCCAAACCGCTACGCGGTTCGGTAGCCTCTGATGCGAGGCGTTATGTGTATAGAGGAAGTGTATGAGAGGTAATATTATTTCCTACATGGAAATGTGTCAGAAAGAGGGAGCAAGCCTTCAAAAAGGCATGAATTTCCGCCTTAAAGGTAAGCATTCTGTGATCCTTATGTCTGTCCGTGAAAACTCTCCATATCAAGATGAAATTACTGAAGATGGCACAGTTCTAATTTATGAGGGCCATGACGTACCAAATACAAAAGATATCGTCTCACCAAAGCTCCTAGATCAGCCTGAATTTAGAGAATCTGGAAGCTTAAATGAGAACGGTAAATTTCATAAAGCATCGCAAGGTTATAAAAACGGAATCAAAGGCCCCGATATAGTTCAGGTATACGAAAAAATTAAAAAAGGTATCTGGTCAGACAATGGTTATTTCCATTTAGTTGATTCCTGGATTCAGAAAGAAGAACACAGAAATGTATTCAAATTTAAATTAGTAGCAGTCGAAGGTGTTACTGACGAGACAATACCTGAGGACGTTACTGATAGAGACGTAAAGAGAAGCCGTATTATCCCGGCTTCTGTGAAACTTGAGGTATGGAAAAGAGATAAAGGAAAGTGCATAACTTGTGGGGCTACTGATGAATTGCATTTTGATCATATTCTCCCTTATTCAAAAGGGGGGGCTTCTCTAAAGTCAGACAACATACAGTTGCTTTGTGCCAGACATAACCTCCAAAAGAGCGCGAAAATACAGTGAAAAATCACATAACAAGGCAATCAAGCGCGACGGCTTACAGCCTCCGCTTATTTTGGCGTTAGGTTTCAGTAGGAATCTCGATCTATGGAAATAGTTAAAACGGTTCATCTATTGAGTGCCTATATTACTGGCTTGGGATTTCTTATTCGCGGTGTTTTAGTGATTTTACAGAGTCCCATATTAAGTCATCGAGCATTAAAAATACTGCCGCATATCGTGGATACATTTTTGTTTGTTAGCGGGCTGGTTATGGTGTTCACATGGGCAATATGGCCTTCAAGCAATCTATGGCTTTTCGCTAAGTTAGTAGCGCTTCTTTTTTATATATTGTTTGGTCTGCTTATGCTGCGTTGGGATAGGTCAGCACGTAACCGATGGCTAGGTCTGTTGGGCGGCTTGCTGATTTACTGTTACATATTCGGAGTGGCTCATACTAAATCTATAATGTCTTTGTTTAGTTTTATGTGAATCAAGAATTCAGTTAGTGGCTAATAGTGTCGCCAACGGGTGTTGCAAAGGCATCTGAAATCAATTCTGCCACATTGTCTCCATTGAGGGTATTAAGAAAAGCAACCAGCTCTTTACTTTCTTGTTCTGTTAAACCCAAAGGTTTAATAATGTGTGACTGGGTTTTATTGAGCGTGCCTTTTTCATTTTGACTAAAGCCACCTTGGTTATAGAGTGCGATCACGGACTCAAGGTCATTGATAGAACCATCGTGCATATACGGTGCTGTGAGTGCCACATTACGTAGAGAAGGTGTGCGATATTTCCATCGGTCATCCGGATTTTGGGTGACTTCGTAATAGCCGACGTCAGGTAGCGGTTTGAGACCAACTGTGTTTCTAAATGATTGTACGACATCTAAATATAAGCCTGGCGCCACTAACATAGTTTCTTTTTCAGGTTTGGCGACACTCATTGAACGAAAAAAGCCAAGGCCGACATTATGCAGTTTGTTGTCAGTAAATAAGGCTGCGTCTTTACCAATGCTATGACAAGTACTGCAGAGCGCTTTGCCAGTAAATAATTTGAAACCTTGTTTGGCTTGGTCTGAAATAGCGTTTGGTTCTTCGGCGTAATACCAGCGGTCAAATGGCGAATTACCCGACACCAAGACACGGTTATAACTGGCAAGTGCCTGTCCGACCGTCTCTATGCCAGCGGGTTGTCCGTCGAAGGCTTGTTCGAATAAGCCTTGATAATCTGGCAGTTTGCTTATTTTTGCTATGACATGTCCTATCGACGTCATGGCCATTTCATTAGAGGCGAGCAGTGGACTCCAAACCAGTGTTTCTAGTGCGTGTTCTCGGCTGTCATGAAATAGTCTATCCAAGTACGCTGTATTGTAGATTGTCGGTGCATTGCGTCGACCCAGTCGGCCTTCTACACCCACCGCTTTTTCAAGCTCATTGTTGGTGAAACCTTGATCAGGGATATGGCAGATGGCACAGGAGGTGGTGTTATTAATCGAAAGTCTGCGATCAAAAAAAAGCTTTTTCCCAAGATCGATTTTATGTTCTGTAATCGGATTATCGGCTGGGACAGGAATATTGGGTAGTCCGAGCGGTGGTGTATTAATAACGCGGATAAGATCTGCTTTAACGCCTTTTCTCGCCTCGATCGCTCTTGAATCAGTTGCATAGTTTTCACTTTCATAACCGACTTTGCTGTCACCAGGGCCAAGACGAATACTATTATTTGTTGCTGCTAGCTGCTGTGCATTATTTGGGCTTATGTCAGCTGCTTGGCTGGTGTTGAAGTAGAGACTGAGACTAGCGAATAAGCATAGGCTTAGCTTGTGAGGAAAGGATAAAATCATAATGTATCTTTTTTGAATCTAAATAGGATTATTGTTTTTTTGATGACTAGCAGCTTGTTGTACATGGTATCGGATTTAGTGTTAAACGAAGACACGTGTTTATACCAGTACTTTTAGTGTGGGTATTAGGCTAACCAACAATGGTCGTCATTCTAACTAGAGGAAATTATAGATTTAGGCAACTTGGTGACAATGAATGCCCTAGCGGCAGCGAAATTGATAAAATAACCGAGTTGAGGTTAATGTAAGAATTTAATATGAATGCCATCCAATATCAGAATAAAGCCATTTATCCCTCTAAAGTAGTGTGTATAGGCAAGAATTACGTTGGGCATATTAAAGAAATGGATGGTGTTGTCCCTGATGAAATGGTGATGTTTTTTAAACCCAATTCATCGGTAACTGATCAGGTTTATGCGAGTTCAACAGAGCTGATTCATTATGAAGCTGAAATTAGTTTTTTAATTAGTGCTGGTGACATTATTGCTGTGGGTTTCGGCCTTGATCTCACTAAGCGTACGTTGCAGAGACAATTAAAAGACAAAGGCTTGCCTTGGGAGCGAGCAAAAGCCTTTTCTGGTTCAGCCGTCTTCAGTGAGTTTATCCCTTTTGATGGCGATGTCAGCGACTTACGCTTGCAACTGTTTATTAATGAGAAATTAGTTCAACAAGGCGGTGTTGCGTTGATGTTAAATAAACCTGATGCTGTTCTTGCTGAGGTGAAATCATTTGTTTCATTTGAAGATGGCGATATTTTGATGACGGGAACACCAAAAGGTGTGGGTGAAGTCAAAACAGGTGATAGTTATGTAGGACGGATTTTTAATAAAGAGATATTGCTTATTGAACAACAGTGGCAAGTGAAAGCATTTTAACTTTGTTCTAAATCGAGCAAGGCTTGCTTGGTAGAGAATCCTCCGGCATACCCCGTCAATTTACCATCAGAACCGATAATGCGATGGCAAGGGACAATAATGGATAAAGCATTGGCTGCATTGGCGTTGGCTACAGCGCGAACAGCGTTATCTTTGCC
Source organism: uncultured Gammaproteobacteria bacterium (assembly GCA_905479075.1). Taxonomy (GTDB): domain Bacteria; phylum Pseudomonadota; class Gammaproteobacteria; order Nitrosococcales; family Methylophagaceae. The sequence continues at coordinate 83,209 of CAJQLA010000002.1, forward strand.
GATACGCTGGGCAAGTTCTAAATAGCTGGTGGTGTGACCATAGGGGATGGTTTGTAAGGTCCGCCAAACCTGTTTCTGGAAATCTGATCCTGCTAGTATAAGTGGTAGATCGAAATGAGTAAGTTTGCTTTTAAAATAGGCATCTAATTGCTCTGCTGCTGTAGTCAGTAACGCATTGGAGCTTTGAATAAAATTATTCACTTCTAAGTATTTTTTTAGCCGGTTTTCCACAGCTGTTTTATTTTTCTTATCAGACCAATTGCATAGACAAAGTCGGGTATCAAAACTGCCTAAGGTTATTTCCCCATATGGGGAGAGATAAGTTTGCGTGCTAATGTGCATGTGTTAAAAATTAAATTATTAGTGTTTAACATCAACCGATATCGGCTTTTTTGTAATATTGATAAGTGTTTTTGCCTTGTTGTTTAGCATGATACATAGCTTTGTCAGCATGATTTATCAGTGTAGTAGCCTTTTCACCATCGTCTGGGAAAAAGGCGATGCCAATACTTGTGGAATTGATATGTTGATTATCTTGAATCTGTATAGGTTTTTGAATTTCATTGAGAATAGTGTTGGCAATGATATCCACCATCTGAGTATCTTTAACGTCTTCTAGAATGATCAAGAACTCATCACCGCCAATGCGAGCGACACTATCTGAAGCCCGTAGACGTTTTTTTAATCTTTCAGCTGTTTTCATTAAAATTTGATCACCGACTGAGTGACCGAAGGTATCGTTAATGTTTTTAAACTCGTCCAAGTCTAAAAAAAGTACAGCTACTTTATGTTGTTGCCTTTTTGCAATTTCTATAGCATGAAGAAGTAATTCATTGACTTTTTTTCTATTAGGTAGCTGAGTTAAAAAGTCATGATCAGCATGATGTTGAACTTCTGATTTTTGAGACTGAAGCTCCTGATTAATCTTGGCAAGTTCATTATTCTTGAGTGTTATTTCAGCTTTGTGGGTAACGACCTGATGATGTCTGAAAAAGAAGGTCATTAATAAAAGGACAAATCCAAACACGACTTGCCAAAGCAGTTGGTAATTGAAGTCTTCAACATATTCAATGGCAGTCCACCGATTAAGAATATTTCGTTTGTCATGTTCAGTGACACTCAAAGCCGCTTGTTGGAAGATTTGATAAAGCATGGGGTCATCATTTCTTGTTGCGACCCCCATATTCCACTCTATGCCTAAGTTACCCCCAATTTTTAACTCGCCATAGTAGTTTTTTTGTATTTCATGTCCAAGGGAGTATAGGTTTTCTATGAAGCCAAAGATTTCATTATTACTAACCATTTGCAGCCCATCTTGACGGCTTGGTGCCATGATGAATTCAATGTTAGGGTTGGCATCTTTAATTGTCTTCGCTAAATCACACCCTTCTAAAAGTCCTAACTTTTTATCAACAATTTCTGAAAGTTGAGAAACATACATAACATCACGTTTGGTTGCTAAAACGACTGGCAGAGTCAAGTAAGGTGAGGTGACATTCATAAAAGATTGTTGCGGTGCAACCGCCATACTAATTAGAAAAATATCACATTCCCTGATCTTTGCTTTGACAAGAGATTCAGACCAATCTTTTGTGGGTAAAACCTGAATTGGTGTTTCTATTTTTTGTTGTAGAATCTTAAGATAATCAGCACCTATACCGCTATACTCACCATCTTCAAATTTTTCGATAGGCATCCAGTCGGGGTCAACGCAGGCTTTTATGACTTGTTTTTGCTGTAGGTAGTCTTGTTGCTGCTTAGAGAATGTTAGGTTTTCTGCATTAACTATAATGGAGCCGTTTACTAAAAAAATAGCAGTAATAGGAAGCGTCTTGTCATGTAATAGGCTGCTTTAAAAATTTGGTGAACATTATTTTTGTTGTTTTGGGTAGAATAGTTGTCTGCTGTAATTTAGAGAGACAATGATCCTGCGCTTTAGTATCGCACGTTATTAGAGTCGTTTACAGGAAGATGTCAGTTTAATAACAAGTCATTAAGTAAAGGGTTAGGATGAAAATCAGTCAGGTGCCATTTGCTGCACATAATGGTATTACCATTAATGAAGATAATGCGCTTTCATTATGCTTTGAAAAGACTGTGCAAAACCATATGGCAGGTGTGCATGCGGGTGCACAGTTCTTATTAGCTGAAAGTGCCAGCGGCTATTATTTGTTGACCCAATTTCCAGAGTTTGTCGGTCGAATTACGACTTTGTTAAGGGAGTCGGATATTAAATTTTGCAAGCAGGCTTTTGGTAATTTAACGTCACATGTTGAGATATCAGAAGTGGATACAGCTAAGTTACAAAAATCGCTTAATGCAAGAGGCAGAGCAGTGATTGAGGTATTAGTTAAGATTACGGATGAGAATGATGAAATGACCTGTTCTGGGCATTTTCGTTGGTTTGTGCAGTTGATGGATATAGATTGATAACAACTGATTACGTAAACATCGCTTGATGTCCTGTTTTAAAATGTTTCTTAGCCTATCCAGTAAGCCAAGCGAGATCAAAACCTTGTGAAAGTGTTGTTTCTTTAGCTTGGTAATAGGCAATCATAAATTGTTTCAAAATCGAACATATTCTACCTCCCATGCTAGGTTTTTGATGGTATCAACAAAAAAAAGCGATGTATAAAGGAAGTTTAATTTTTAAGATTGTTAGTTGATTAAGACCAAGGAATGAGGAAAAGTGTAGAGAGTATAGGCCCTGTTAAGTCAAATGATTGACTTCGACTGCAGGGTCAAAATGTGCCTGAGCATAATCGGCTAACCACTTAATATTCAGCTCAGGGTTATAAGCTTCTTTAGCATGATAGTAGGCGGCCATAAACTCTTCATCAGCTTCATCTAACCACTTTTCTGTCAGGTTTTGCACGCGCATAGAGTTTTGTCGATAAATTTCTTCAAAAACAGAATCAACGAGTAAGGCGAAAACCTCTTCCGTGGTCTTGTGATCTTCAGCATAAGCACGACATATTCCAAGTATTGAAGCCGTAATATAACGATCTGATTGCATGGGAATAGGCACGTTATGAAGAACGCTTTTCAAAGGATCAAAGCATTCAGAAAAGGCTTTTTTTAATTCTTTTTTATATTTTAATGATTTAAACATGGTGGTTACCTTGGCAATCTACTTTTATGTTGCATGTCACAAGGGATGCCAGAGTGTACGGGCTTTTCTAAAATGATCTTGTGCATATTGGCTGAGCCACCTTAAATCTAGTGGATCTTCTATTGTTGCTTTAGCTGCATAATAGGCTACCATAAATTCATCATCTGCTTCATCCAGCCACACTTCTGCTCTATTTTGAACACTGATTGATTGGCTGCGAAAGACTTCTTCAAAAGCGGCATCAACAATTAACTCGAATGCTTTTTGGTTTAAGTCATTGGCACTCGTATAGGCACGACAGATTCCCAGAATTGATCCCATGATGTATTTGCTTTCACGCATATTGGGATGGACATTACCAAGATCACTTTTTAGTGGGTCAAAACAATCTGAAAGTGCATTTCTGACTTTCGATTTATGTTTTGTGGTTTCAAACATGAATGTTAGTTTTGGAGTGATTAGCTGGCTAAAATGGGTTTAAAGCATTTTTCCTGTAGCAGGTTCAAAGTTATTGACTGCGTACTCAGTTAACCAGCTTAAATTGGGTTCAGAATTGGTCTTTGATTTTGCATCCTGATAAGCACTGGCAAAGGCATCATCATTGGTATTTTTCCATTCATCAACTCGATGTTGCACTTCGATAGATTCGCGGCGATAAAGGTCTTCAAAAACAGCATCGGCAATGACAGCAATATCACTAGGTTTTGTTATATTATGGTGCTGCGCGTAGGCTTCGCAGGCACCTAAAATTGCGCCGTTAATGGCTGGGTCAGTTTGCATTGGAATAGGGATATTACCCAATTCGTCTTTAAGCGGCGCTAAACAAGCAGCAAAGACTATCTGTAACGAACGTTTGTGTTTGCCAATTCCTAATCCGAACATGGGGTGATCCTTATACTATCTTGGTAAAATGTTAGCTGATGATTTTATCAGATATGAAGGTGTGATAGCACGATCGCAGTTTTCCGTTTTAATTTTATTGTGTTTTTGACTAGCGATGACTTATTTTACCGCGCAGTGATTTGACTCTGCTGCGATGGGTTTTATTATCGAGCCGTTTTTGTTTGGCGGCCTTACTGGGTTTGCTTTTACGTCGTATTTTAACGGTTTTAGTTTCTTTGAGAATAAGCTGTCGAAGACGACTTAAAGCCTCTTGGCGATTTTTTTCCTGAGTACGCCATTGTTGCGCCTTGATGACAATAATACCTTGCTTGTTAATACGGCTGTCATTTGAGTTGAGTAGTCGTCGTTTAAAATGTTCGGGTAGAGACGACTTTTGAATATCGAATCGTAAATGAATAGCTGAAGAAACCTTATTAACATTTTGTCCGCCGGCACCTTGAGAGCGTATCGCTGTTAGTTGAACTTCATGCTCTGTAAGCGTGATCGATTGATTAATAATTAACATAGGTTCTGCTGTCTGTGATGAGGTCTCAGATCTTTGGCTGATTTAAAAAGTTTTTCTTACTTGTTGCGTTTAAGTGTAACTAACTGATGTGTCTAATGTCATACCTCTGACAGGTTTTGCCTCTATAATAGGACTCATTAGGATTTGGATTTGAGCATGGAAAAAACCATAGGACATATCGTTAGATTTTTTGTGAGCTTGCTTGTTGTTGCCATCATTGCAGCATTTTATGCCATTCTTACTATTGATTTGAATGATTATAAAAAGGAGATTGAAACAGCGACAGCGGATGCTACAGGTAGAAACCTAACACTGGAGGGGGATACCTCTTTGGCATGGTCGGTAATTCCAATATTAAAAGTTGAGACAGCACGATTTTCTAATGCGAAATGGGGAACAAAGCCAGATATGGTTTCCTTAGATAGCTTAGAAGTTAGATTAGCATTGTGGCCCTTGTTGCAAAAGCAGATTCAGGTCACAAAGGTGGTGTTGGAACACCCCGTCATTTTGATTGAGACCAATAAAGAAGGCAAAGGAAACTGGGAGCTCGATCTACCTGAGTCCGCCCCAGAAGAGCCTGAAACTGAGCCATTTATTCAATCTGTGATTATTAACGATTTGGATATCACAGATGCACAGATCGTCTACCTAGATGGTGTGACAGGGGAAAAGCAGACATTTGATCTTGAACAATTATCAATTGATATAGCAGACCTAAATCAGCCACTAGATTTGCTTATTAAAGCGGTTCTTAACGAGTTGCCATTATCTGTGGAAGGCCAATTAGGTGGCGTACAAGCCTTAATGGACAATACCAATACTTTAGTTGACTTAAAAGCCAATGTGGCTGGTGTTGGTTTGGCCCTAGCTGGTGACATCGCTAAGCCGCACCTAGGCAAAGGTGTGTCGCTTGATATTGAATTAAAAACGAATGATGAGGCATTAGCAGGACTACTAGGCCCTGAAAGTGGTATTCCTGAATTTGGTGATTTAAGTATCAAGGGTAATATTGCTAATGATATTGAGACAGAAGCTATAAACCTAGACATTGCAGCGATTTTGGAAGGACTGGAGCTACTTGTTAAAGGGCAGGTAACACAGCCTCAAAAAGGTGAGGGTATTGCTTTAAATATTGACCTAGCCACTAGTTCAACGGCCATTACGAATTTGTCGGGTACAGAGTTGCCAACACTGGGTGATATCAAACTGACTGGTTTACTCTCTGGTGGGGGACAAGGTTATAAGTTCTCAGACATGTTGCTCAATGCGGGGGAAACAGATTTAGCAGGTGATATTCAAGTTATATTGGCTGAAGACAAGCCATCAGTTGAGATGGATTTAAGCTCTAATTTGATAGATTTAACGGCTTTATCAAGTGGCAAAGATGAGGGTGATGAGAAACTAGCTAGTTCAGACAAGCTTTTCTCAGATGATCCATTAGTACTTGATACACTCAAACAGGTTAATGCAAAAGTTAATTTTGATGCTAAAACCGTTAAAACATCCGGAGCAGTACTACAAGACGTTCATTTAGAGATCGATTTAACTGATGGGCACCTACGTGCAGTGCCGCTGAAAGCAGGTTTTGCCGGGAGTCAAATTAATGGTGAATTTAATTTAAACGCGGGTAATGAGAATGCAGTGCTGGCAAGTAAAGTGCAGGTCAATGGCTTTAAGTTGCACAAAGTGGAAGCCCTAAAAGATGCTATATCGGGTGGTAATACGGATGTCTTTATTCAAGCAAAAGGACAGGGTGCCAGTGTCAGGCAGCTGATGGCTGGATTAAATGGTAAAGCGATCATCAAAGTGGCTGAAAGTCAGATTGCAGATGGCACATTGGATATTTTAGGTGCCGATTTCTTTACAGAGCTTTTTAACATGCTAAACCCTTTTGCCAAAGAGCAGAAAGGGACTGAATTAGCATGTGCTGTGGTTAATTTTAATATTCGTGATGGTATTGCTACAGCTGATAAGGGCATTGCTATCAGAACGGATAAAATGAACATTGTCGGTGATGGCACCATTAACCTAAAAAATGAAAAAATCGATATTGGCATCACGCCTGAAGCAAGGACAGGGCTTGGGATGAATATGACCGATTTAGTAGGCTTGGTTCGTGTGGGTGGGACATTAGCAGAACCTTCTGCGCTAGTTGATAAAACGGCAGTATTAGGAGCAGGTTTATCAACGGGTGCGGCGGTTGCAACGGGTGGTTTATCGATTGTGGCAAAAGGTGTACTTGATCGGGCAACAACCGATGTAAACCCTTGCCAGACAGCTTTAGGTATTAAACCTAAAACAAAGAATTAGATTAGCTTGTTAGCGCAATGAGGCGATAACACTTTGTGTGTTTGGTCTAAGGCCACGCCATAAATAAAATGCTTCGGCAGCTTGTTCAACTAACATCCCTAAGCCATCAATAGCTTGCGAGACCTTATGGGCTTTAGCCCATTGGATAAATGCAGTATCACTTGCGCCATACATCATGTCATAACAACAAGTCGTGGGCTGAGCTACTGTGCTAGGAATTGGTGGGACTTGTCCTTGAATGCTCGCTGAAGTGGCATTGATAATAACGTCGAATTGACCTGATATATTTTCAAAGCCACTGGCTTGTATGTTGCCAAATTCCGAGAATAAATCAGCTAAGTTTTGTGCTTTACTGACTGTGCGATTTGCAATCACTAATTCCGATGGTTGGTGTTTTAGTAAAGGAAGTATTACACCTCTAGCGGCACCGCCAGCACCGAGTAATAAAATACGATGATCAGATAGTTGGATATTGTGATTGTCGACTAAATCACGACATAAACCTATACCATCGGTATTGTCACCATAACTTGAGCCATCGTCATTAAAAATAACGGTGTTGATAGCGCCCGCTAAGGTGGCTTGATCACTTTTATTTTCAAGCTGCTGCCAAACTTGCTCTTTGAATGGCACAGTGACATTAATGCCTTTGAAGCCTTGTGATTGTAGCTTTGTTAAGCCTTCTTTAAGACCGTCGAGTGGAATTAATTCGGCGGTGTAAACCAAGTCTTGATCGAGTTGCTCAGCAAAAGCGTGGTGAATGGCAGGCGATTTACTATGGGCAATCGGATTGCCAATCACGGCATAGCGATCGGTCATTTTGATTTAGCCAATTGTTGGGCAATGTCTTTAGCAAAGTAAGTCAGGATACCATCGGCACCAGCACGTTTGAACGCCAGCATGCTTTCCATCACAGTCGCTTGTTCATCCAACCAACCATTTTGCCCTGCTGCTTTAAGCATGGCGTATTCACCACTCACTTGATAAACGAAGGTCGGTTTTTTGAATGTGTCTTTAACGCGCTGTAATACATCAAGATAAGGCATGCCGGGTTTGACCATCACCATATCAGCACCTTCATCAATATCCAATGCCACTTCGTGTAGGGCTTCGTCACTGTTAGCAGGATCCATTTGATAACTGTATTTATTACCAGCGCCCAAGTTACCAGCAGAACCAACAGCATCGCGGAAAGGACCATAAAAGCTAGAGGCATATTTAGCTGAATAGGCAAGAATACGGGTGTGAATATGGCCTTGTGCTTCTAATGCTTGGCGAATAGCACCGATACGGCCATCCATCATATCTGATGGTGCCACAATATCGACGCCAGCTTCTGCATGAGATAAGGCCTGTTTGACTAAGACGTCAACAGTTTCATCATTAACGATATAACCATTCTCATCGATAAGACCATCTTGCCCGTGCGTGGTAAAAGGATCTAATGCGACATCAGTGATGACACCTAATTCTGGAAATTCGGATTTTAACGCTCGAACAGCGCGTTGAGCTAAACCGTCAGGATTGTATGCTTCACGAGCATTCAAGCTTTTGACATCATCAGGGGTGACTGGAAACAATGCAATGGCAGGTATACCCAGCTGGTGGATCTGTTCAGCTTCTTTGAGTAATAGATCGATACTCAGACGTTCTACGCCAGGCATTGATGCGACTTCTTGTCTTTGGTTACTACCCTCAAGTACAAAGCAAGGATAAATTAAATCATGGACAGTCAGAGTGTTCTCACGCACTAAATCACGTGAAAAACTATCTCGTCTCAAACGTCGAGGTCGTTGAAATGGGAAACCAGAAGTATTGGATGGTTTAATCACATTGATTCCTTAAGCGTTAGAGAGCCGTTTTCATGTAAGCCAAATTGCTATTTTAGCTAAATATTAGCCCTTGCATACTAGATTTATTGACTTTAAGTGTTTTTAGAACAATTTCGCTGCAATTGTGTCTGCTTTCATATACATTGTTATTGTTGAATTTTAAACGGTGAATAGCCTAGTTAAAGTGAATAAACTATGAAGAGCCATGTGGGTGTTGTGCAGATGAATTCCTCTGATAATGTAGAGGGAAATTTAGCTTTTGCTAAGTTGAAAATAGAGCAAGCTGCCAATGAAGGACTTGATCTTATTTCATTTCCTGAAACATTTTTATATATCGGAAATGATCATCAAAAAAAGCGCAATGCTGCACAAACACTGAATGGTGAAGTCGTACAAGCATTTCGTGATTTAGCTATTAAATTTAAGTTGTCTATTTTAATGGGGAGTATCTACGAACAAATTCCCGATGATGATCGCTTATTTAACACGTCTATTTTGATCAATCAGCAAGGTGATATTGACGCTATTTATCGTAAGATTCATTTATTTGATGCGCCATTGCTTGGACATCAAGAATCAGATGGAATTAAAGCGGGGTCTAATACTGTTGTCATTGACCATGAGATAGGCAAAATAGGATTAACGATTTGCTACGATCTGCGCTTTCCAGAACTGTATCGTAATTTAACAGCACAGGGTGCTGAAATTATCTTTGTGCCGTCCGCTTTCTTTCATTACACAGGCCAACATCATTGGTTGCAGTTACTGACGGCGAGAGCGATTGAAAATCAAGTGTACATTGTGGCACCTAATCAGTGGGGTGAGCATCATCAAGGCCGCGAATCTTTTGGTAAAAGTGTCATTATTGATCCATGGGGCAGTATTAAATGCTTGGCGGAAGATAAGTCTGTTTTAGCTTCAGCGGAAATTGATTTAGGCTATTTGCGCGAGCTTAGAGCAAGTATGCCTCTTTTGACACATCGTCGACCTGAACTCTATTAAGATTGATTGTGAGCGGGACAGCTGCTCATTCTTAAAACTGAGTTGACTCACTGTATTTTTTACGTGGACTAAGCAACCCTTTCTGAGATAAAATTGCAAAACTTTTGTGTGGATAAAGCCCTCGCTTTATTCTTTGTTTTTACCCGTTGGAGGTCTCCCTTGCGAACAAGCGCATTAATCGCTCTTGAAGATGGCACGGTATTTCACGGCGAATCCATTGGTGCCATTGGGCAATCAGTTGGTGAAGTCGTTTTTAATACGTCAATGACAGGCTATCAGGAAATTTTGACTGATCCATCTTATTGCCGCCAGATAGTGACATTGACCTACCCGCATATCGGTAATGTGGGTGTGAATGCTGAGGATGAAGAGTCTGGGCAGATTTATGCCAGTGGCTTAATTATCCGTGACCTTTCGCCTGTTGTGAGTAGCTGGCGGGGTGAGCAAGCACTTGATGCCTATTTAGAGCAACACAATATTGTCGGTCTAGCAGAAATTGATACCCGAGCATTGACACGTCATTTGCGTGAACAAGGTGCGATGAAAGGTTGCATCGTGGCAGGGGAGAATATTGATGTTGATGCGGCGATAGCAGCGGCTCAAGGCTTTGAAGGTCTTAAAGGCATGGATTTAGCCAAGGTAGTCACAACACAAGAAACTTATGAGTGGGATCAAGCTTGTTGGCATTTGTCTGGTGAAAATAAAGCGGTGGATGAACGCTTTCACATCGTGGCCTATGACTTTGGTGCCAAGCGAAATATTCTAAGAATGCTGGTAGAACGTGGTTGCCGCTTAACAGTTGTTCCTGCGCAAACAACAGCTGAAGAAGTATTGGCAATGAATCCTGACGGCGTATTTTTATCAAATGGTCCAGGTGATCCTGAGCCATGTGACTACGCCATTGAAGCGATTCAGAAATTATTAGAAGCAGATTTACCACTTTTTGGTATTTGTTTAGGGCATCAGTTATTGGCTTTAGCCTGCGGTGCAAAAACAGTCAAAATGAAGTTTGGTCATCATGGTGCCAATCATCCTGTACAAGAAGGCTTGGCAGGCCTAGTGATGATTACCAGTCAAAACCATGGTTTTGCAGTGGATGAAACATCATTACCAGAAGACCTAGAAGCGACGCATTTTTCATTATTTGATGGCACCTTGCAGGGCATACATCATAAAACGAAACCTGCGTTTAGTTTTCAAGGTCACCCTGAGGCAAGTCCTGGCCCACAAGATGCTGCACCTCTTTTTGATCACTTCATTGATCTATTAGCTCAAGCGACAGGTAAGTAAAACACAATGGCAAAACGTACTGATATAAACAGCATATTAATTCTGGGTGCAGGTCCGATTGTCATTGGTCAAGCCTGTGAGTTTGATTATTCCGGCGCACAAGCTTGTAAGGCGCTGCGTGAAGAAGGTTATCGCGTTATTTTAGTCAATTCGAATCCAGCCACGATCATGACTGATCCGAATATGGCCGATGCCACCTATATTGAACCTGTTACCTGGCAAGCAGTGAGTAAAATCATTGAAGTTGAAAAGCCTGATGCGGTTTTACCCACCATGGGTGGCCAAACAGCGTTGAACTGTGCCTTAGATTTAGAGCGTGAAGGTGTGTTGGAAAAGTTTGGCGTTGAAATGATTGGTGCCGATAGCGAAGCTATTAATAAGGCAGAAGATCGTGATTTATTCCGTGCAGCAATGCGGAAAATTGGTCTTGATATGCCAAAATCAGCGATTGCTCATACGCTCGAAGAGTCTATAGAAGTACAGAAAGAGTTCGGTTATCCAACGATTATTCGTCCTTCGTTCACCATGGGCGGCAGTGGCGGTGGTATCGCTTATAACAAAGAAGATTTTATTGATATTTGCCAACGTGGTTTATATCTCAGCCCAACTTCTGAATTATTGATTGAAGAATCGATCATTGGTTGGAAAGAATATGAGATGGAAGTGGTTCGGGATCGTAAAGATAATGCCATCATTATTTGTTCGATTGAGAACTTTGATCCGATGGGTGTTCATACGGGCGATTCCATCACTGTTGCCCCAGCTCAAACCCTGACAGATAAAGAATATCAAATCATGCGTAATGCCTCTTTAGCGGTATTGCGTGAGATTGGTGTTGAGACGGGCGGATCCAATGTGCAGTTTGCGGTCAATCCAGATACAGGTCGTTTGATCATTATCGAAATGAACCCGCGTGTGTCACGTTCATCAGCATTAGCTTCTAAGGCGACAGGTTTCCCGATTGCGAAAGTCGCTGCGAAATTGGCGGTTGGTTATACCTTAGACGAATTGCAAAATGAGATTACAGGTAATGCAACGCCCGCCTCATTTGAACCAACGATAGATTATGTGGTGACTAAAGTGCCACGCTTTACCTTTGAGAAATTCCCACAAGCCGATAATCGTTTAAGCACACAAATGAAGTCTGTCGGTGAAGTGATGGCGATTGGCCGTAACTTCCAAGAGTCTTTACAAAAATCATTGCGTGGCTTGGAGATTGATCGTGATGGATTGACAGAGGTAATCGATCTCGAAGCAGATGATGTAGCAGAGGTGTTACGCCGTGAACTACGTCTACCAGGTTCTGATCGACTTTGGTATGTGGCTGATGCCTTCCGTTATGGTTTCAGCTTCGATGAAATTCAATCGTTGACGCATATTGATCCTTGGTTTTTATTACAAGTGGAAGAACTGATCACTATTGAGAATGAGTTGCGCGACCGTTCTTTAGCTGAGTTAGATGAGCCTGAAATGCGTCATCTAAAACGTAAAGGTTTTGCAGATTCACGTTTAGCAAAACTGTTGCTAAAGACAGAAAAACAAGTCCGTGAGCATCGTCATAGTTTGGATGTTAGACCTATTTATAAGCGTGTTGATACATGTGCTGCTGAGTTTGAAAGCTCTACAGCTTATATGTATTCCAGCTATGACCAAACCTGTGAAGCGGCACCAAGTGATCGTGAGAAAATCATGATTCTAGGTGGTGGTCCGAACCGAATTGGTCAAGGTATAGAATTCGATTATTGTTGTGTTCATGCGGCCTTAGCTTTACGTGATGATGGTTACGAGACCATTATGGTGAACTGTAATCCTGAAACGGTTTCAACCGATTACGACACATCAGATCGTTTGTACTTTGAACCTTTGACATTAGAAGATGTGTTGGAAGTTGTAGCGCTTGAACAGCCTAAAGGCGTCATCGTGCAGTATGGTGGACAAACGCCTTTGAAATTAGCTCGTGCTCTAGAAGCGGCGGGTGTGCCGATTATCGGTACGTCTCCAGATGCGATTGATCATGCAGAAGATCGTGAACGTTTTCAGCAAATGGTTGAAAAACTTAATTTATTACAACCGCCTAATCGCTTGGCATTTTCCGCTGATACAGCGGTGTCATTGGCAGCCGAAATTGGTTATCCATTGGTAGTGCGCCCATCTTATGTTTTGGGTGGACGAGCGATGGAAATTGTTTATAACGAAGATGAGTTAAATCGTTATATGAAGACGGCGATTCAAGTTTCTAATGACTCACCTGTCTTGTTAGATCGTTTCTTAGATGATGCGGTTGAAGTGGATGTCGATGCCATTTGCGATGGTAAAGATGTCTTGATCGGCGGCATTATGGAACACATTGAACAAGCAGGTGTGCACTCAGGTGACTCAGCTTGTACCTTGCCACCGTATAGTTTGAGCGATGATGTCAAAGACCGGATGCGCGAGCAAGTTAGACAAATGGCAATGGAATTGGGTGTGGTCGGTTTGATGAATACGCAGTTTGCGATCCAAGGTGATAACATCTTTATTTTGGAAGTGAATCCACGTGCTTCTAGAACCGTACCTTATGTATCGAAAGCGATTGGCGTGCCATTAGCAAAAGTGGCTGCACGTTGTATGGCTGGACGTAGTTTAGTTGAACAAGGTGTAACGGAAGAAGTTATTCCTAGCTATTACTCCGTTAAAGAGGCAGTCTTCCCGTTTATTAAATTCCAGGGTGTTGATCCTATTTTAGGCCCTGAGATGAAGTCGACCGGTGAAGTGATGGGTGTTGGCCGCACATTTGGCGAAGCATTTGCTAAATCTCAACTGGCGGCCAGTGTGTCATTACCGACTGGTGGTAAAGCATTTATCAGTGTTCGTGATGTTGATAAAGCAGCAGTTGTTGGGGTGGCTAAAAACTTATTAGCTTTAGATTTTTCATTACTGGCAACCCGTGGTACTCAAATTTTTCTAGAAGAAGCAGGGGTGACGTGCGAACAAGTCAACAAAGTGGCTGAAGGCCAACCCCATATTGTAGATATGATCAAAAATGATGAAATTGACCTGATTGTGAATACAACTGAAGGTAGGCAATCAGTAGCGGACTCACGTGAAATAAGGCGTGCAGCACTGCAACATCAAGTCAACTATACGACAACATTGGCTGCGGCGCGTGCAACGTGTCAAGCATTAGAAAGTAAAAATAATGGCTCTGTAAATTGTCTGCAGTCACTACATGGGGAATTGCAATAATGGCCATACCAGTAACCGCACGTGGTGCCGAGGCACTAAAAGATGAGTTGAAGCAGTTGAAATCAGTCGCGAGACCAGAAGTAGTAGCGGCTATAGCAGAAGCTCGCGCCCATGGTGATCTAAAAGAAAATGCTGAATACCATGCGGCTAAAGAACAACAAAGTTTCATTGAAGGCCGTATTAATGAACTTGAAGGTGTTTTGTCCACCGCACAAGTGATCGATGTCACAACACTCTCGCAAGATGGCCGTGTGGTGTTTGGTGTTACAGTTGAACTATTGAATATAGATACAGATGAAACTGTGACTTATCAAATTGTGGGTGATTATGAGGCCGATATTAAATTAAATCGAGTTTCTATCAGCTCTCCCATTGCCCGCGCTTTGATTGGTAAAGAAATTGATGATATTGCAACTGTACAAGCACCAAGGGGTGCGATTGAGTATGAAATCGTCGCTGTTAATTATGATGTGTAGGCTGTAGTTTGACTGCGGGCACTGTCGGTGAGCGCTTATTACTAACACTTTGGGTCGGTACTCTGTGGGCGATTGGTTTTATTGCTGTTCCTGCTATTTTTGCTCATTTTGATGATGTCGTTATTGCAGGTGAGCTTGCAGGTAAATTATTTACTATCGTTAATTACCTTGGTCTTTCTTGCGGCACAGTATTAAGTTTTCGATATATTCTACTTGGGCGTGCTACGCAATCTTTGTGGCGATTTTGGCTGACATTACTGATGCTACTATTAGTCGCATTTCTACATTTTTATTTACAAGCAGAGATGGCAGCAATCAAATTACTGGAATGGCGTGCTGATAGTGTTCTTTCAGATAGGTTCGATTTCTTACATCAAGCTAGTACCGTTGTTTATATGGTGATCAGTTTATTGGGGCTTGCACTTGTGGTGAGCAGCGGTAGCCGAGAATAATTGCTATGGCTAAAAGTAAGTCTAGTGCTGGATGGCTAAAGGAGCATTTTGATGATCCTTATGTTAAAAAGGCGCAAAAAGCAGGTTACCGCTCGCGTGCTACATTTAAATTAGAAGAGATAGATAAAAAGGACAAATTGATGCGGCCCGGAATGGCTGTTGTTGATTTGGGCTCGGCACCTGGTGGTTGGTCTGATTATGCTTTGAGAAGAGTAGGTGATAAAGGCAAGGTGATTGCACTTGATATTTTACCCATGACACCCTTGAGTGGTGTTCATTTTATTCAGGGTGATTTTCGAGAAGATACGGCGTTAGATGAACTTAACTCAATTTTAAATGGTCAACAATTAGACCTTGTATTATCAGATATGGCCCCCAATATAACAGGTGTAGGTGCAATAGATCAGCCGAGCAGTATGTATTTAGTTGAACTTGCGTTGGCTTTTGCACTAGAAAATTTAAGCAAACAAGGCCTTTTTCTGGTAAAAGTATTCCAAGGGGAAGGGTTTGATGCATTTTTGAAAATGATGAGAGATAGTTTTCAAAAAGTGGTAACGCGTAAACCAAATGCTTCGAGAGCACGCAGCCGTGAAGTTTATTTACTAGGTCGTGGCTTAAAATAGCTTAGAAATATAAGAATAAATAGAGGTAAAAAACGTTGAATGACATAATGAAAAACATCGTGTTGTGGGTGGTTATCGCGGTCGTACTGATGTCGGTGTTTAATAATTTCGGCCCCGTAACATCTAAGCAGAACGAACTCGATTATTCGACATTTATATCTGATGTGAATAGTGGTGCTGTTTCTAGTGTTGAGATTCAAGGCCGAACAATTACTGGTAAATTAACTGATAATAGTGACTTTACGACATTTAGTCCGGGTAATGATCCTGGCTTGATGGGTGACTTGTTGTCTAATGGTGTGACTGTACAAGCGAAACCAGCAGAAGAAACCAGTTTATTGATGAGTATCTTCATCTCATGGTTCCCAATGCTATTGCTCATTGTTATCTGGGTCGTATTTATGCGTCAGATGCAAGGTGGTGGCGGTGGTGGTAAAAACCCAATGTCATTTGGTAAAAGCAAAGCCAAAATGCTTAATGAAGACCAAGTTAAGGTCACATTTAAAGATGTTGCCGGTGTTGAAGAAGCTAAGGAAGAAGTTGAGGAGTTAGTTGACTTCTTACGTGAACCGAGTAAGTTCCAGAAATTGGGCGGTAAAATACCACGCGGCATTTTAATGGTAGGCTCGCCTGGTACTGGTAAAACCTTACTTGCTAAAGCCATTGCCGGTGAAGCAAAAGTACCTTTCTTTACTATTTCTGGTTCTGATTTTGTAGAAATGTTTGTTGGTGTGGGTGCATCACGAGTTCGTGATATGTTTGAACAAGCCAAGAAGCATTCACCTTGCATCATCTTTATTGATGAAATCGATGCTGTAGGTCGCCATCGTGGTGCTGGTGTGGGCGGTGGTAATGATGAGCGTGAACAAACATTAAACCAATTGTTGGTAGAAATGGATGGGTTCGAAGGTAATGAAGGGGTTATCGTTATTGCAGCGACTAACCGTCCAGACGTATTAGACCCAGCGTTATTGCGTCCAGGTCGTTTTGATCGTCAAGTAGTCGTTCCTTTGCCAGATATTCGTGGACGAGAACAAATCTTGAACGTTCACTTAAGTAAAGTGCCTGCTGCTGATGATGTGAAATCAGATCTCATTGCACGTGGAACCCCAGGCTTTTCTGGTGCAGATTTGGCAAACTTGGTTAACGAGGCGGCTTTGTTTGCTGCACGTTCGAGCCAACGTTTAGTGACCATGTCCGATATGGAAAAAGCCAAAGATAAAATCATGATGGGTGCAGAACGTACTTCTATGGTGATGAATGATAAAGAGAAAGAGTTGACGGCATATCATGAAGCTGGCCATGCAATTGTTGGTCGTATTGTGCCGGGACATGATCCTGTTTATAAAGTCAGTATCATCCCACGTGGTCGTGCTTTGGGTGTGACAATGTTCTTACCAACGGAAGATAAATACAGTAATAGTAAGCAACAACTTGAAAGTCAGATTTCGACTTTATATGGTGGTCGTATTGCTGAAGAAATGATCTATGGTGCTGATGCTGTGACGACCGGTGCGTCAAATGATATACAACGTGCAACTGAACTCGCACACAGTATGGTAACTAAGTGGGGCTTATCAGATCACATGGGTCCATTGTCATATGGCGAAGATGAAGGTGAAGTTTTCTTAGGACGTAGTGTAACCCAGCATAAAGCAGTTTCAGATGTAACAGCGAAACAGATCGATGAAGATGTCCGAGCCTTGATTAATCGAAACTATGAGCGGGCAGAACGCTTGTTAACAGAACACAGTGACAAGCTTCATATTATGGCAAAGCTCTTGATGAAGTATGAAACAATCGATAGCGATCAGATTGATGCCATTATGGAAGGTCGCGATCCAGGGGAGCCTAAAGGTTGGAGTGATGGTTCATCCACGCCACCGCCAGCCCCTGAAGTTAAAGATTCTGAAGAAGTATCAGGTAAGCCCGCAGACTTAATGCATTAAGGCTAAATGATTATTGATTGTGCGGGCAAGAAGCTCGATCTGACTTGTCCGCAGGTTATGGGTATTTTAAATGTTACCCCTGATTCATTTTCTGATGGCGGTCAATTTCTTAGAGAAGACTTAGCGCTAGAACAAGCTAAACAAATGATGGCTGATGGTGCAGTCATTATTGATGTCGGCGGCGAGTCAACCCGTCCTGGTGCTGACGTTGTTTCTGTTGATGAAGAAATCGCACGCGTTGTTCCTGTCATTGAAGCTATTCAGTCTGAGTTAGCTGTTCCAATTTCTATTGATACCAGCAAGCCTGATGTGATGCGTGCTGCTGTTCATGCAGGTGCTGGTTTGATTAATGATGTGCAAGCGTTGCGTGTAGAAGGTGCACTTGCTACAGCTGCTGATTTATCGGTTCCTGTCTGTTTAATGCATGCACAAGGTACACCTCAAACCATGCAAAATGATCCTCACTATGATGATGTTGTACCTGAGGTCATTACTTTTCTAAATGAGCGAATTGTTGCTTGTGAACAGGCAGGTATTACACGTTCTAAAATTATACTTGACCCAGGCTTTGGTTTTGGCAAGTGTGCACGCCATAATTTGCGATTGATGAAGCAGTTAAGTCAATTAGTGGATTTAGGTCTGCCTGTTCTGGTTGGCGTGTCTAGAAAATCAATCATAGGCAAATTATTGAACGTATCGGTAGAAGAACGTTTAGCAGGTAGCTTGGCACTAGCTTCACTGTCAGTTTGGCAAGGTGCTAAACTGATTAGAACACATGATGTTCGTGAGACTGTTCAAGCCGTAAATATTTGTAACTACGTTATGCAGGTAGATGATTTTGACTGAAAAACAACGACGTTATTTTGGTACAGATGGTATTCGAGGCCGAGTTGGTGATGGTTCTATTACACCAGAGTTTGTTCTAAAGCTCGGTTGGGCAATTGGCCAGGTCTTAGCGAAGGGTAACAATAGTAGAGTCTTAATTGGTAAAGATACCCGTATCTCTGGTTATATGTTTGAATCAGCATTACAAGCAGGTTTATCAGCAGCTGGTGTAGATATCTATTTATTAGGACCAATGCCAACTCCCGCGATTGCTTATCTAACAAGAACATTTCATGCTCAAGCAGGCATTGTAATTAGTGCGTCACATAATCCTTATCAAGATAATGGTATTAAGTTTTTTTCCGGCAAAGGGACAAAATTACCTGATTCAGTGGAATTAGAAATTGAAGCCATGATGGATATGCCGTTGACGACTGTTGATTCAAGCTTATTGGGAAAAGCCCATCGTGTTGAAGATGCAGGTGGTCGTTATATCGAGTTTTGTAAAAGTACGGTGACATCGAAGCTTGATTTATCTGATTTTAAATTAGTCTTAGATTGTGCTAATGGTGCGACTTATCATGTAGCGCCGAATGTTTTTAGAGAGCTGGGCGCAGAAGTGATTGAAATGGGCGTTGAGCCAAATGGTTTAAATATCAATCAAAATTGTGGTTCCACCGAACCTAGGTTGCTACAAGCTGCCGTGCTTAAACATCAGGCTGATTTGGGAATCGCCCTTGATGGTGACGGTGATAGGCTGATCATGGTGGATCAACGTGGTGAATTAGTTGATGGTGATGAATTATTATTTATCATTGCACGAGCACAGCAACGAACGGGTCAGGGAAACGCTGAAATTGTGGGTACCCAAATGTCCAATTTGGGTTTGGAGCAAGCACTTAAACAATTTGATATGACATTACACCGCTCTAAAGTGGGTGATCGTTATGTTATTGAAAAATTAAAAGAAACAGGTGGTATTGTTGGTGGTGAGTCGTCAGGGCATATTATTTGTTTGGATAAAACAACAACGGGCGATGGCATTATTGCTGCACTGCAGGTGGTAGCTGAAATGAAAGGAACAGGAAGTAGTTTGCATGAATTACACTCTGTTATTACTAAATATCCTCAAACATTAATTAATGTCAAAGTAGATGCAATTACTGACTTAGCTGCAAATGATAAAATTACATCAGCAGTCGAAGAAGTTGAAAAGAAATTAGGCAGTGATGGTCGAGTCTTATTACGTCCGTCAGGAACAGAACCCGTAATACGTGTCATGGTTGAAGGGCGAGACGCTACTCAAACAACTCGATTTGCTAATGATTTGGCTGACATAATTAAGGAAAATATTTAACTACACAGAATTGCCCCTGTCTATTCTGTAGTTGGTCGATGATATCTTGATTGCTTTATTGTGGGATAGACGTTAGTCTGGCTAACTGTTTTTTTTGGTGACATTACATGACGCGTAAAGCCATAGTGGCTGGAAATTGGAAAATGAATGGTACGCTCAAGAGCAATACCATTCTATTAGGAAAAATTTTGGCCCACGCACGTGAATTTTCTAATATTGATGTTGCAATATTTCCGCCTGCTGTTTATTTGCCTCAGGTGCAAAACGCGTGTACGGGTTCTAATATTCACTGGGGTACACAAAATGTATCCTCGTATATCGAAGGTGCCTATACAGGTGAAATTTCGGCAGCGATGTTAAGTGATTTTGGCTGTGAATATACCTTGATTGGACATTCAGAAAGACGTTGTCTTTATGCAGAATTAGAACTTGATCAACTTGTACTTGATCAATTAGTTGCAGAAAAGTACGAAATGGCAATATCAGGAGGCTTGAGACCAATAATTTGTATTGGGGAAAGCCCAGAAGAACATGATAAAGGTCAAACCGAAGAAGTTGTCTTAAGGTTATTAGATACCTTGATAGCACATAAAGGTGCCGAAGCATTGTCGCGTACAGTGTTGGCTTATGAACCAGTTTGGGCAATAGGCACAGGAAAAACAGCATCACCTGAATGGGCGCAAAACGTCCATGAGTTCATGCGTGAGCGCGTAGCTAAGCATGATAAAAAGACTGCTGAGTCATTACAAATACTTTACGGCGGCAGTGTTAAAGGTAATAATGCCGCCTCATTATTTTCAAAGCCTGACATTGATGGCGGATTAGTTGGTGGCGCTTCGCTCGATGCTGATGAGTTCGTGAAAATCTGTCAGGCTGCGGCACAACAAGATTAGGTTATCAAAATGGGTACAATGATTTTAGTGGCACATATAGTGGTGTCCTTATTACTGGTAGGATTAATTTTAATTCAACATGGTAAAGGTGCTGATGCTGGCGCAGCTGCTCTAGGTGGTGGTGGTGGCGGCGGTGGCGGAGCCTCATCGAGTCTTTTCGGCAGTCAAGGTTCCGCTTCTTTCTTATCTAGAAGTAGTGCTATTTTAGCCACTTTATTTTTCATCACGAGCCTAAGCTTAGCTTATTTTGCAGGTAAGACTGAACGTGTTACGAGTGTTACAGAAATTGTTGAACCAGCAGCAGTTACTGAACAGGTCGGAAAAACACCAGCCCCTGCTGACTTACCTGATTTACCATAAAAATAATTGCCGACGTGGTGAAATTGGTAGACACGCCATCTTGAGGGGGTGGTGGGCGTAGCCCGTGGCGGTTCGACTCCGCCCGTCGGCACCATTAAATATTGAGCTCTATTTATGATAGAGCTTTTTTTATGCTTGCTTGAAATGAGATGCTATTTTTGAATTAAACGGGCTGGTTTTTAGTAAGTGGCTTAAGGAGTCTGAAGCTGTCTGATAACCGTGAAATGACGCGAACTTAGCTCGTTTGTACTATTTATATGTCAATGTGATAATGAATAAATAAAGATTATTTTTAAGATGAAATACGGGGTAGTAAAGTTAAAAACAAATTGCCAACGGTTATAAAATGGTTTGTGGGAGGTATAAAATAGTTATATTTTCAATGATCTATAGTTTTGCGGTCATTTGGAGTCCTCGAGTCATCACAAGGACAGGAACACATTTGTTTGTTTTTTAAGCTCAATAAGTTATTAAAGCCTACTTCTCTTTATAACTCATTCTGTGTAGTATTGCATCGTACCCTTGAGTTTAAATCTCAGTTACTATTTTAGCGTCATTGGCGAATGGCAAGACCTAAGTTTGGCCATAGTGTATTTTCTAGAATTAGAAGAAGAATAGATGTTAGCGGAATACCTTCCAATTTTAATATTCATATTTATAGGCATCGGCTTTGGTGTTATGCCTTTACTAGCTGGGGTAGTTCTAGGGCCACGTCGTCCAGATGATGAAAAGCGATCACCTTATGAGTGTGGTTTTGAACCATTTGAAGATGCTCATATGAAGTTTGATGTGCGCTTTTATCTTGTCGCCATATTATTCATTATTTTCGATTTAGAGATTGCATTCTTATTCCCTTGGGCCATCGTCTTAGATGATATTGGCTTATTCGGTTTATTTGCCATGTTTTTATTCTTAGCTATCTTGGTCGTTGGGTTCATTTATGAGTGGAAAAAAGGTGCGTTAGAGTGGGAATAGAAGGCATCTTAGAAGAAGGTATTGTTACCACATCTGCAGATAAATTAATTAACTGGGCTCGTACAGGTTCTTTATGGCCAATGACATTTGGTTTAGCTTGTTGTGCGGTGGAAATGATGCAAGCAGGTGCCTCCCGATATGATTTAGACCGTTTTGGTGTGGTATTTAGACCCAGTCCGCGTCAATCAGATGTCATGATTGTAGCAGGAACATTGGTGAATAAAATGGCACCCGCCTTGCGTAAGGTTTATGACCAAATGTCTGAGCCACGCTGGGTTATTTCAATGGGTTCATGTGCTAATGGTGGTGGTTATTACCACTATTCATATTCGGTTGTGCGTGGTTGTGATCGAATTGTGCCTGTAGACATTTATGTACCAGGTTGTCCTCCTACAGCAGAGGCGTTGTTGTATGGCATTATCCAGTTGCAAAAGAAAATCCGGCGTACCGAAACGATTGCAAGGAAAAAAGTAATTGCGGCTGGTTAATAAATAATGACATACGATTTGAAGGCTCAGTTAGAGCAACAATTACCTGATTTGATACTGGACATCGAAAGCCAGCATGATGAAATGACTATTCAGGTTTCTGCTGAAAATATTGTTAATGTCTGCACTAAGTTAAGAGATGAGCTCGGCTTCGAACAGCTGATAGATATTTGTGGTGTCGATTATTCAGAATATGGCGGTTCAGCATGGGGAACAAAAACTGCTTCAGATAAGGGCTTTAGCCGTGCGGTTGAAGCGGCTAGTTTTACAGCCGATGAGAGAGAAGGTTTGAGGTTTGCAGTTGTCTACCACCTGCTATCTATCCAACATAACCAAAGAATTCGTGTCACAGTCCGTTTAGATTCTGATACGCCAATTATAGATAGTGTTACGCCAATTTGGCATAGTGCAAACTGGTTTGAACGTGAAGCATTCGATTTGTTTGGAATTTTGTTTGATGGTCATGATGATTTGCGTCGTATTTTGACTGACTATGGCTTTATTGGGTATCCATTCAGAAAAGATTTCCCATTAATTGGCCATGTTGAAATGCGTTATGACGCAGAGAAAAAGCGGGTTATATATGAGCCTGTAAGTATCGAAAATAGAACATTAGTACCTCGAGTTATCCGCGATGATAATCGTTATATAGATGAAAACGAGGTATAAAAAATGGCTGAAATCAAAAATTACACATTGAATTTTGGCCCACAGCATCCAGCGGCACATGGTGTATTACGTCTTATTCTTGAGCTGGAAGGTGAAACTATACAACGCGCTGATCCTCATATTGGCCTATTACATCGTGGGACAGAAAAATTAGCTGAGTCAAAACCTTTCAACCAAAGCATTGGTTATATGGATAGGCTTGATTATGTATCAATGCTATCCAATGAACATGCCTATGTTATGGCCATTGAAAAATTACTCGGTGTGCAAGTACCAGAACGCGCCCAATATATCCGCGTTATGTTTGATGAAATCACACGGATCTTGAATCACTTAATGTGGCTGGGAACGCATGGCCTTGATATTGGTGCGATGACAATATTCTTGTATTGCTTCCGTGAGCGTGAAGATTTGATGGATTGCTATGAGGCTGTATCGGGTGCACGTTTGCATGCGACTTATTACCGTCCAGGTGGTGTTTATCGAGATTTACCAGATTCGATTGCCAAATACAAAGCATCAAAATGGCATAGTGAAAAAGAAGTAAAACAAAAAAATAAAAACCGTGAAGGCAGTCTATTAGATTTCATTGATGACTTTACACAGCGCTTTCCGGGTTGTGTTGATGAATATGAAACCTTGTTGACCGATAATCGCATTTGGAAGCAACGCACGGTAGGTATTGGTGTCGTCTCCCCTGAGCGTGCTTTGCAATTAGGGTTTAGTGGCCCGATGTTACGTGGTTCTGGTATCGAGTGGGATCTTCGAAAAAAACAACCTTATGAAGTGTACGATCGTATGGACTTTGATATTCCTGTCGGCGTAGAAGGTGATTGTTATGATCGTTATTTGGTACGTGTCGAAGAAATGCGTCAGTCAAATCGCATTATTAAACAATGTGTAGATTGGTTACGTGATAATCCCGGTCCAGTTATTACTGACGATGCTAAAGTCGCTCCACCAAGTCGTGTTGAAATGAAAGAAGACATGGAAGCCTTGGTCCATCATTTTAAATTGTTTACGGAAGGCTACTGTGTCCCCGAGGGTGAAGTGTATTCAGCGGTAGAACATCCAAAAGGTGAATTTGGTGTCTATATGGTTTCTGATGGTGCCAATAAACCTTATCGTGTGAAAATTAGAGCGCCTGGTTTCCCTCATCTCGCTGCGATGAATGAGATGGTGAAAGGGCATATGTTGGCAGACGTTGTAGCCGTTATTGGTACGATGGATATTGTATTCGGTGAGATAGATCGATGAGCCAATTACAGCAAAAAACAATAAAAGAACAATTATTCAATGCAGGTATACGCCAGCAATTGGACAAATGGGTAGCTAAATATCCGATTGATCAAGCTCAATCGGCTGTTATTCCTGCTTTGCATATCTTACAAGCAGAGAATGGTGGGTGGCTGACTAAAGCATTGATGAATGACTTAGCTGTTTATCTAGATATGCCTGCAATCAGTGTCTATGAAGTCGCGACTTTTTACAGCATGTATGAATTGGAAGCTGTCGGTAAACATAAGATTAGTATCTGCACTAACATTTCTTGCATGCTGAATGGCTCTGAAGAAATTGTTAAACATTTTGAAAACCGTTTAGGTATTAAGTTCGGGCAAACAACGGCAGATGGCAAAATCACCTTAAAAGAAGTCGAATGCCTAGGTGCTTGTTGTGGGGCACCGATGCTGCAGTTAGGTCGTGAGTATCACGAAAACCTGACGAAGGAAAAAGTCGATAATTTGTTGGATGGACTTGAATAATGGCTGCTGAATTAAATCAAGTCTGCTTTAGAACTTTGCACTTAGATGAGCCTTGGTCTCTGGAGTCTTACTTAAGCCTTGGTGGTTATAAAGTACTAGAAAAAATCCTAAAAGAGAAAACATCTGCAGAGTCAATTATTGACGAAATCAAAAAATCGAATTTGCGTGGCCGTGGAGGTGCAGGCTTCCCAACAGGTTTGAAGTGGAGCTTTATGCCAAGGAATTTGCCAGGCGATAAATATATCGTTTGTAATTCTGATGAAGGTGAGCCGGGAACTTGTAAAGATAGAGACATAATGCGGTTTAATCCGCATCAGCTTATCGAAGGGATGATTATTGCTGGTTATACCATTGGAGCCCAAGCTGGCTATAACTATATTCGAGGTGAGTTTTGTGAGCCTATTGACCGCTTTGAAGCTGCGATAGAAGAAGCCAAACAAGCTGGTTATTTGGGTAAAGATATTCTTGGTTCAGGTTTTAATTTTGAACTTTATACTCAACCTGGTGCGGGTGCTTATATCTGCGGTGAAGAAACTGCATTGCTAGAATCTATCGAAGGTAAAAAAGGTCAGCCACGTTATAAACCACCGTTCCCTGCAGGATATGGGCTCTATGGTAAGCCTACAACCATTAATAACACAGAAACATTAGCATCAGTTCCTATGATTTTAGAGAAGGGTGGTGAATGGTTTCATGAAATTGGTACGCCGAATAATGGAGGCACTAAGATTTTCAGTGTGTCAGGTCACGTCAATAAACCAGGTAACTTTGAAGTACCAATGGGTATGCCGTTTTCAGAGTTACTAGAGCTAGCTGGTGGCATGCGTAATGGCAAAAAGTTAAAAGCAGTGATTCCGGGTGGTAGTTCAACCCCGATTGTGCCAGGTGATGTCATGATGGATGTTGCGATGAGTTATGACGGTATAACGAAAGCAGGCTCAATGTTGGGTGCTGGTTCTGTTATTGTTATTGATGAAACGACTTGTATGGTAAAAGCGCTGGAACGTATTGCAGAATTTTATTATGAAGAATCATGTGGACAGTGCACGCCTTGTCGTGAAGGAACTGGTTGGTTATATCGCGTCATAAAACGAATTGAACATGGTCAAGGTAAACAAGAAGATTTAGATCGCCTGATAGACGTTGCAGAAAATATTGATGGCAATACGATTTGTGCTTTAGGCGATGCAGCTGCAGCACCGGTAATAAGTTTTATTAAACATTTCAAAGAAGAATTTCAGCATCACATCGATCACAAGTGTTGCATGGTATAACAGCGAGATATGACTGAATAAGACGTTATGGTTAATATAGAAATAGACGGTATTCCACTCGAAGTGGACTCGACAAAAATGATTATTCAAGCCGCTGATGAGGCAGGTATTGATATTCCTCGTTTTTGTTACCACAAAAAACTGTCTATCGCGGCTAACTGCCGCATGTGTCTTGTTGATGTCGATAAATCACGAAAAGCCTTGCCAGCCTGTGCAACACCCGTTACAGAAGGAATGAAAGTCTTCACGCAATCGAAAAATGCGATTGAAGCTCAGCGTGGCGTGATGGAGTTTTTACTGATTAATCATCCACTCGACTGCCCAATTTGTGACCAAGGTGGTGAATGTGAATTACAAGACTTATCAATGGGCTATGGCACAGGTATCAGCCGATTTAGTGAAAATAAACGTGTTGTTAAAGATAAAAATATAGGTTCTTTGGTCAACACCGATATGACACGTTGTATTCACTGCACTCGATGTGTTCGGTTTGGACAAGAAATAGCCGGAATAAAAGAGTTAGGTGCGACAGGTCGTGGCGAGCATATGGAAATTGGCACTTATATAGAAAGTAGTTTGGGTTCTGAGCTGTCAGGCAATATTATCGATCTTTGTCCAGTTGGCGCATTAACATCTAAACCTTTTCGTTATAAAGCGCGTGCTTGGGAGTTAACTGCTCATCCTTCCATTGCGCCTCATGATGCCGTTGGTTCAAATATCGAGTTACATACGCGACGAGATGAAGTTCTGCGCGTCGTACCAAGAGAAAATGAATCACTCAATGAAACTTGGTTGTCTGATCGTGACCGCTTTAGTTATCTTGGTTTAAATCATCAGCAGCGTGCAACAAAGCCGATGATTAAACAAGATGGGCAATGGCGTGAAACAGATTGGCAAACAGCATTAGAAAAAGCCATTGATGGCATAAAAGATATCAAAGAACGTCACGGTGCTGATCAAATTGCAGGACTGATCTCACCGACAGCCAGCCTCGAAGAATCGTATTTATTCCAGAAACTATTGCGTGGAATAGGAACGAACAATATAGATCACCGGCTTCGCCAGCAAGATTTCTCCGATCAATTTGAACATTATCAAACGAAGGATTGGTCACTCGAGAAACTCGATACAACTCGCGCTATTTTGTTGATTGGCTGTAATATTCGTGCTGAACAACCGATCATTGCACATCGCGTTCGACAAGCGGCATTGGCGGGTACATCCGTAAGTGAAATTAATTTCTTCACCAGTGACTTGTTAATGCCAACAGACAAACAATTGGCCGTCAATATTGATGGTATGTTGAGACACCTATCTGGTATTGCCAAAGCCTTAATTGAACTGGCTGATGTTGAACCTGAGTGGCATGAACTGCTAGATGAAATTGTGCCGACGGCAGTAGAACAGACAATCGCTATACAATTTTCAAACCCGCAAAAAGCCACCATTCTTGTTGGTGCCTTAGCAAATAACCACCCTGATGCAGCGAAAATCAGAGCGTTAGCGGCATTAATTGCTCGCTTGTCATCATGTGATTTAATTGTGTTACCAACTGCTAATTCTACCGCCTCCACCTTAGCGGGTGCTGTGCCATTTGATGTCTTCGATAGTAAACAAGATAGCTTAGGCTTTGATGCACAACAGTGCTGGCAACATACATTACGTAGTTATATCTTATTTGGCATCGAGCCAGAGTTAGATTGTGATAATCCGGCTTTGGTGAGAAATGCATTACAGCAAGCGGGTTTTATTGTCTCTATTAATAGTTTTGTAAGTGATGAGATGCTGTCTTATTCAGATGTCATCTTACCTATCGCTAGTTTTGCTGAAAGTGCTGGTACTTTTGTCGGTGTCGATGGTCAATGGCAAAGCTACACGGGTGCGGCTACTGCAAAAGGTGATAGTCGTCCTGCTTGGAAAGTATTACGTGTTTTAGCTAATTTGGCTAAATTAAGTGACTTTGATTATGTCTCTTCATTGGATGTTAGCGCTGAAGTTGGTGATAAAATTAATGTTCAGCTTAATAAGGCCTCTGCAGCGTATTGCCCTGACACACTGACAACAGAATCTGGCTTAACAACCGTGTCTGAAGTCGCAATGTATCAGTGCGACAGTATCGTGAGAAGAAGTGAGGCTTTGAGCGAAACAGAAGCTAACCAAATGACCGATGTTGCTAAGCTGAATGAAACATTAGCACAAAAATACGAGCTAATGGCTGCTGAACAAATTATTATTCGTAATGGCGATAATCAAGTGACACTGGGATTGGAAATTGATAACTCAGTTGCAGATGATTGTATCTATATGCAAATAGCTACACAGGAAGCCTCCCATTTTTCAGCTGGCTTTGCAGAAGTGACTGTTGAAGCCGTTGTCGAGGTAGCGAATCGTGCTTGAGTGGGTTTTATATACGCTATTGCCAATTGTAGGCAAAATAATCTTAATCGTCATGCCGTTGATGATCGCAGTGGCTTATTTGACTTACGCAGAACGTAAAGTTATTGGTTATATTCAATTGAGGATTGGCCCCAACCGTGTTGGACCTCGTGGTTGGTTGCAACCCATTGCTGATGCCGTTAAATTGATGTTTAAGGAGGTTATCTTCCCGGCAAAATCCAATTTATATCTATTTTTAGTCGCACCTGTTTTAGCCATAGGCCCAGCATTAGCTGCATGGGCAGTGATGCCATTTGATGCCACGTTGATATTAGCTGATATAGATGCAGGTTTACTCTATATCTTGGCGATTACGTCAATGGGTGTGTACGGCGTTATTGTTGCTGGCTGGGCTTCAAATTCTCGTTATGCATTCTTAGGTGCATTACGCTCGGCTGCACAAGTTGTGTCTTATGAGATTGCGATGGGTTTTGCTTTAGTCGGTGTCTTAGTTGCTGCAGGCAGCCTGAATTTAGGTCAAATAGTACTGGGACAACAAGGCGGTATTTTGCATTGGTATTTCATCCCCTTATTCCCATTATTTATTGTTTATTTCCTATCGGGTGTGGCAGAAACTAACCGTGCCCCATTTGATGTGGCTGAAGGTGAGTCAGAAATCGTAGCAGGTTTCCATGTTGAATATTCAGGTATGGCTTTCGCGATATTTTTCTTGGCGGAATACGCTGACATGATTTTGATTTCAATGTTAGCCGCAGTCATGTTCATGGGTGGCTGGTTATCACCATTCCAAGGTACGGGGCTTGAATCAATGTTTGCATGGGTGCCAGGTTTGATATGGCTACTATTGAAAACATCTTTTTTCCTTTTCTTTTATTTATGGTTTAGGGCAACATTCCCGCGCTATCGATATGACCAAATCATGCGATTAGGCTGGAAAATATTTATTCCGGTCACCCTTGTTTGGCTTGTTGTTGTTGCGACAGCACAAGTGATGGATATCGGTCCATGGTTTACAGAGACAGAAGTCGTGATGTCTTCAGTTGAAAATGCTGTGATAGCGACTAAAGCAGGGGTGTTGTGATGAAAGCAGTACGGCACTTCTTTAAAAGCTTTTTATTGTGGGAGTTATTGCTCGGTTTAAAACTGACTGGGCGTTATTTATTTGCAAAAAAAATAACGGTGCAATATCCAGAAGAGCAAACACCACAATCACCTCGATTTAGAGGCTTACATGCGCTACGCCGTTATCCAAACGGTGAAGAACGTTGTATTGGTTGTAAGCTGTGTGAGGCCGTGTGCCCTGCATTGGCTATTACGATCGAAACTGAGCCACGTGATGATGGTACAAGGCGTACTACTCGTTATGATATTGATTTATTTAAATGTATTTATTGTGGCTTTTGTGAAGAATCTTGTCCCGTTGATTCAATTGTGGAAACACGTGTATTTGATTATCACTTTGAAGAGCGTGGCGAAAATATAATGACCAAGGATAAATTGTTGGCGATTGGTGATCAGCAAGAAAGTCAGATCGCGGCTGACCGAGCTGCCGATGCACCATATCGATAAAGGCATATAGAGAACTATGGAACATATTATTTTTTACTGTTTTGCCGCTGTGCTGCTATTTGCAGCCACAATGGTGATCACGGTACGTAATCCAGTCCGTGCTGCCTTATTTTTGATTCTGGCCTTTTTTACGAGTGCAGGTATTTGGTTATTGCTCGAAGCGGAATTCTTAGCGTTAACATTAGTTTTGGTTTACGTCGGCGCTGTCATGGTCTTATTCTTATTCGTCGTTATGATGTTGGATATCAAATTTACTCATTTAAAAGAAGGGTTTACGCGTTATTTGCCGCTAGGCATCATTGTGGCTGCATTGATCACAGTAGAAATGGTAGCGGTATTGGGTGCCTCCCACTTTGGATTAGATATTGTGCCATCACCGGCAGAACACCCTCTTGGATATAGTAATACTAGGGAAATTGGTCTATTACTGTATACGATTTATGTTTACCCCTTTGAAATCGCATCCGTTATTTTAACAGTAGCGATTATTGCTGCTATTACATTAACACTGCGGGCTAAAACCAGTAAGGCTCAGAATGTATCTGAGCAAATTAAGGTTCGGTCAGAAGATAGAGTGCGAGTTGTCAAAATGGCGTCAGAGAAAAAGCAACAGCAACAGCCTGAGCAGGAGACAACATCATGATTGCCTTGTCTGATTTTTTGATTTTGGGTGCTTTACTCTTTAGTTTATCGGTTTTAGGTATTTTCATTAACCGGAAAAATATCATTATTTTATTAATGTGTATTGAGTTGATGTTACTCGCTGTTAACCTCAATTTTATTGCTTTTTCACACTTCTCTGGTGACATAGCTGGACAGATTTTCGTATTCTTTATTTTGACAGTGGCCGCCGCTGAAGCCGCAATTGGTTTAGCTATATTAGTGGTGTTATTCCGTAATCTAAGCACGATCAATGTGTCAGACCTCGATCACTTGAAGGGCTAAGATGGATACACTAAATCAACCACTATTATTAGCACTGGCACTGGCACCTCTCGTCGGTAGCATTATTGCAGGCTTATTTGGTAGTCGTATCGGCCGGCAGTGGTCTCATCGTGTCACCATATTAGGCGTAGCGGTTGCCTTTGCGTTATCAGTTATTGTATTTAAATTAGTTATTTTTGAGGGTCAGAGTTATAACGCTCAAGTTTATCAATGGTTACAAGCTGGTTCCTTAAGCCTTGAAGTAGGCTTTATGGTTGATTCCTTAACGGCCATGATGATGGTTGTAGTGACCTTTGTATCTTTGATGGTACATATCTATACCATTGCTTATATGGAGGAAGATGACGGCTATAGTCGTTTCTTTAGTTATATATCCCTGTTTACTTTTTCTATGCTGATGCTGGTTATGGCGAATAACTTTATGCAGTTATTCTTTGGCTGGGAAGCAGTTGGTTTAGTGTCTTATTTGTTGATTGGTTTTTGGTATAAAAAACCAACCGCTATTTATGCCAACCTCAAAGCATTTTTAGTTAACAGGGTAGGTGACTTTGGCTTTTTACTCGGTATTGCGGGTGTGCTGATGTACGCTGGCAGCTTGGATTATATCGAAGTGTTTGGACAAGCGAATACGATGGCTGGTCAAACAATGACAATATTTGAAGGTTATGAATGGTCAGTGATGACGGTTGTTTGTATCTTGCTATTCATCGGTGCAATGGGTAAATCGGCCCAAGTACCATTGCATGTTTGGTTGCCTGACTCAATGGAAGGCCCAACACCTATTTCAGCCTTGATTCATGCCGCAACTATGGTAACAGCAGGTATTTTCATGGTGGCACGTATGTCGCCATTATATGAGTTGTCGGAAACAGCGCTTTCATTCGTGTTGGTAATTGGTGCTATTACTGCCTTATTTATGGGCTTTTTGGGTCTTATTCAAAATGATATTAAGCGGGTTATTGCTTATTCAACACTGTCGCAGCTAGGTTACATGACAGTCGCACTTGGGGCATCAGCTTATGCGGCTGGTATTTTCCATTTAATGACCCATGCTTTCTTTAAAGCATTGTTATTCTTGGGGGCGGGCTCGGTTATTATGGCGCTGCACCATGAGCAAGATATTCGTAAAATGGGTGGCTTGAAAAAATACATGCCAATCACCTATTGGACAGGGTTAATTGGTTCACTTGCCTTAATCGGTTTCCCAGGTTTTGCTGGCTTTTTCTCAAAAGATTCGATTATTGAAGCAGTACATGCTTCTACCATAGCGGGTAGTGATTTCGCTTACTACGCTGTGTTATCGGGTGTGTTTATCACAGCCTTATATAGTTTTAGACTTTTCTTTATTGTCTTCCATGGCAAAGAACGTTTTGATAGTCATGGTGGTCATGCACCACATGAATCACCTATCACAGTAACGTTACCTTTGATATTACTGGCAATTCCATCTGTGTTTGCTGGCTTGTTAATAGGTGACATGGTGTTTGGTGACTTCTTTGGAGATGCAATATTTGTTGCAGCTGAGCATGATGTTTTGGCTCAATTAGGGACTCATTACCATGGCGTTATTGGCTTTATCACCCATGGTTTGCAAACACCACCTTTCTGGTTAGCTATGGCTGGGGTTTCAACCGCTTATTACCTCTATATGGTGAATACCGAGTTGCCCGCTAAAATTCAAAAAGCCTTTAATTGGGTTTATCGAATTTTAGAAAATAAATACGGTTTTGATAGCTTTAATGAAAAAGTATTTGCTGGTGGTTCACGGTTAATTGGTCGCATCTTATGGAAGGGGGGTGATCAAGCTATCATCGATGGAGCTATGGTTAATGGTTCAGCTAAAACTATTGGCATGATATCGAAAGTTGTGCGTCATATTCAGTCTGGTTATTTATATCACTATGCCTTTGCGATGATTTTGGGCGTATGGCTACTACTGACTTATTTTGTAGCCTGAGGATCGAGAGAAAATTATGTTTGTTGATTATCCATTATTAAGCTTGGTTATTTGGTTACCCATATTGGGTGGCTTTGCCATCTTATTCAATGGTGATAATGCAATGACAAGACCTTTGTCATTGATTGTTTCTTTATTGACCTTAGTTTTGTCTATTGGCCTATATATTGACTTTGACATGTCAACACACGAGATGCAATTTGTTGAACATATGCCTTGGGTACCTGTATTTGATATTAACTATTATTTAGGTATTGATGGTTTTTCAATGCCTTTGATCATCCTCACTGCCTTTTCGACGGTGATAGTAGTCATTGCAGGCTGGGAAGTGATTCAAGATCGTGTTGCACAGTACATGGCTGCTTTCCTTGTAATGGAAGGTTTGATGATTGCCGTATTTGCAGCATTAGACGCCATACTATTCTATGTTTTCTTTGAAGCGATGTTAATCCCTTTATTCTTAGTAATTGGTATATGGGGTGGCCCGAACAAAGTTTACGCGACGATTAAGTTTTTCTTGTATACCTTCTTCGGTTCAGTCTTTTTATTATTGTCCTTGCTTTATTTACGCCACGTCACAGGCAGTTTTGATATTTTAGAATATCACCAGGTGAGCTTGTCGATGACAGAGCAAACATGGTTGCTATTAGCAATATTGATTGCCTTTGCGGTCAAAGTGCCAATGTGGCCCGTGCATACATGGTTACCAGATGCTCACGTTGAAGCACCAACGGGCGGCTCAGTGATATTAGCGGCAATCACATTGAAAATTGGTGGTTATGGTTTATTACGTTTTGCTTTGCCTATCGCACCTGATGCCAGCATGGCACTGGACTGGTTAGTTATTAGCTTATCGTTAATTGCTATCGTTTATATCGGCTTTGTTGCTTTAGTTCAGTCGGACTTAAAGAAATTAATCGCCTATTCAAGTATCGCTCATATGGGCTTTGTTACCATGGGGATCTTTATCGTCTTCGGTATTTTTGCCAATTCTGCAACAGGGAGTGGAGCAGTACTGGCGGTTGAAGGTGCAATGGTACAAATGATTTCACATGGTTTTATTGCAGCAGCAATGTTCCTATGTGTTGGTGTGTTGTATGACCGTATGCACACTCGTGAAATAGCTCATTATGGTGGTGTCATTAATACGATGCCAGTATTTGCTGGTTTTTCTGTTTTCTTTGCAATGGCAAATGCAGGCTTGCCCGGTACTTCGGGTTTTGTTGGCGAGTTCATGGTGATTCTGGCGGCATTTCAAGCGAACTTCTGGTATGCCTTTTTGGCGGCTACAACCCTAATTTTAGGTGCTGCTTACAGTTTGTGGATGATTAAGCGAGTCGTGTTTGGTGAAGTGAGCAATGATAATGTAGCCACTCTGAAAGATATTAATAGGCGTGAATTTTGGATGCTAGCGAGTTTAGCAATCATTGTTTTAGTGATAGGTATATGGCCGGCACCACTAATTGAAGTGATGCACAGTTCAGTTGAACATTTATTAACGCAAGTTTCCCAATCGAAGCTTTAATGGTGATGATGTAATTATGATGTTTGAAGTAATAAATATGTCTTTTGCCTTACCTGAGATGTTCCTACTTGGAATGGCTGGTGTGATTTTGATGGTTGTTGCTTTCATGGGTCAGAAAGGGGCAGGTGCTGCATATTGGTTAAGCCAAGTTACTATGATTGGAACTGCTTATATTGTCTATGACTCGGTTACGGGTATGGGTGGTCTTACATTCAGTGATAGCTATATAAAAGATACCTTAAGCGATGTGCTCAAGTTGACCGTCAGTATTGTTAATGTGGCTGTTCTTTTGTATTCAGTGTCTTATTTAAAAGCGAGAGAATTGTTTAAAGGAGAATACTACGTCCTTGCGGTGTTCTCGACTCTAGGTATGTTTGTCATGATATCGGCGCATCATTTCCTAACCTTGTATTTAGGTTTAGAGCTAATGTCATTGTGCTTGTATGCCATGGTTGCTATGCACCGTGATTCAGGTGTCGCTACCGAAGCAGCAATGAAATATTTTATTTTAGGTGCGTTGGCATCAGGTATGTTGCTATACGGCATGTCGATTATTTATGGCGTAACAGGCAGCTTGAGTTTGTCGGGCGTATCTGAAGCCATCCAAACAGGTGGCTTGAATGATACGGTAATGAGCTTTGGCTTAGTCTTCTTAGTTATTGGTGTTGCTTTCAAACTAGGTGCAGTTCCTTTTCATATGTGGCTGCCAGATGTTTATCATGGCGCTCCAACAGCTGTTACTTTGTTTATCGCTACAACACCGAAAATTGCTGCTTTTGCGATGATGATCAGGCTATTAGTCGATGGTTTGGCTGATATTCAACAATATTGGCAAGATATGCTGATTATGCTGTCTGTCCTATCGATTATTGTTGGCAATATCGTCGCGATAGCTCAAACAAACTTAAAACGAATGTTAGCGTACTCAACGATTTCTCATGTTGGTTTCATTTTACTAGGTGTATTGTCAGCAAATAGTGAAGGATATGCGGCATCGATGTTTTATGCCATTACTTATACAATAATGACTTTAGCCGCATTTGGTATGATTATCTTGATGAGCCGTCGTGGGTTTGAAGCTGAGAATATTGAGGATTTCAAAGGATTAGGCAAAAAGAGTCCTTGGTATGCATTAATGATGCTAATTGTGATGTTTTCAATGGCAGGTATTCCACCTATGGTTGGATTTTATGCCAAATTAGCAGTGATAAAATCCATTATCGATGTGGAATTAATGTCAGTTGCTATTGTTGCTGTTTTAATGTCAGTAATAGGTGCGTTTTACTACTTAAGAGTCATTAAAGTAATGATCTTCGACGAACCAGCTGATACGGAAGTACTTCATGCCCCTGCTGATATGCGAGTTGTGGTGAGCGCCAATGCTTTAGGTGTGCTTGCTTTAGGCTTGTTCCCTGGTTCATTAATGGCAATTTGTGCCACTGTCTTTTCCTAGGTTAGTATTATGTCTTCGTTGTCGCTGATCTTATTGATTACAATTATTGCTAACTTACCTTGGATTAGCGAACGTTTGTTTCTAGCCATTCCTTTAACTAAAGGTAAGTCGAGTTGGTTGAGGCTCTTTGAGTTAGTTGTTTTTTATTTTATCAGTCTGGCCATTGCTGTCATGACAGAAAAAAATATGGATGGAGGTATCCATCCACAAAACTGGGAATTTTATGTCACTACATTTTCCGGTTTTCTTGTACTGGCAGTGCCCGGTGTGGTTTACCGTTACCAATGGTTAGCTTTAAAACAAAAATAAATCATTTTTGTCTTCATTTACCGCATAAACTTCCAAACATAACTTAGCGTTATTGCTTTTAGAGACGAGAATAGCTGCTTTTAAGCTAGGTTTAGTCAATTAATCATTTTTATCAGTGCATAGATATTTAAACTAGTATAAAATTCTCTGGTTTATCTTCGTGTTAATGCAACACATTTATTATTTTTAGAGACAGGAAAATGGCCGCCGATTTATCTAAGTATAGAAACATTGGGATCTTTGCTCACGTTGATGCGGGTAAAACCACAACAACAGAACGTATCTTGAAACTCACCGGTAAAATTCATAAAACAGGTGAAGTACATGATGGTGAAGCAACGACTGACTTCATGGAACAAGAACAAGAGCGTGGGATTACAATCCAATCAGCTGCAACAAGCTGTGAGTGGGATGGTCATCGTTTAAATGTCATCGATACACCAGGGCACGTTGATTTCACAATCGAAGTTTATCGTTCTCTAAAAGTACTTGATGGTGGTGTGGGTGTTTTCTGTGGTAGTGGTGGTGTTGAGCCTCAATCAGAAACTAACTGGCGCTATGCGAACGAGTCTGAAGTATCACGTATTATCTTTGTTAATAAACTAGATCGTATGGGTGCTGATTTTTACCGTGTTGTTAAGCAAGTTGAAGACGTTTTAGGTGCGAACCCATTAGTGATGGTTCTGCCAATTGGTATCGAAGATGATTTCAAAGGTGTTGTTGATCTATTGACGCGTAAAGCGTGGATCTGGGATAACGAGAAAGATACTACCGCATTCCGTATCGAAGAGCCGCCTGCAGATATGGCTGATAAAGTCGAAGAATATCGTGAGCTATTGGTCGAAACTGCACTAGAGCAAGATGATGATTTGATGGAAGCTTACCTTGAAGGTGAAGAGCCTTCTCTTGAAGATCTTCACAAATGTATCCGTAAAGGTACATTGTCTATGGACTTCTTCCCAACATACTGTGGTTCTGCCTTTAAAGATAAAGGTGTTCAAATGGTATTGGATGCGGTTGTTTCATACTTACCGAGCCCAACTGAAGTTGATCCACAACCTGAAGTGGACGAAGAAGGTAATGAAACGGGAGAGATGGCGGTTGTAACGCCTGATGCGCCGTTACGTGCATTGGCATTCAAAATTATGGATGATCGCTTCGGCGCATTAACCTTTATCCGTATCTACTCAGGTGTTTTGAATAAAGGTGATACCGTTCTGAATACCTTTACCGGTAAAACAGAGCGTGTTGGCAGAATGGTAGAAATGCATGCCGATGATCGTACTGAATTAGACTCAGCACAAGCCGGTGATATTATTGCTGTAGTAGGTATGAAAGATGTACAAACAGGGCACACACTATGTGATCCTAAGAAACCAGCAACATTAGAACCAATGGTATTCCCAGATCCAGTTATCTCAATCGCGATCGCGCCTAAAGATAAAGGTGGCTCTGAAAAAATGGGTATCGCTTTAGGTAAAATGATTAAAGAAGATCCTTCTTTCCGCGTTGAAACA
Source organism: uncultured Gammaproteobacteria bacterium (assembly GCA_905479075.1). Lineage (GTDB taxonomy): Bacteria > Pseudomonadota > Gammaproteobacteria > Nitrosococcales > Methylophagaceae. The sequence continues at coordinate 121,164 of CAJQLA010000002.1, forward strand.
GACCAAGAAAGTGGCGAAACTATCATCAAAGGTATGGGTGAGCTTCACCTTGATATCAAAGTTGATATCTTAAAACGTACTCATGGTGTTGATGTTTCTGTTGGTGAGCCTCAAGTTGCTTACCGTGAAACGATTACACAACGTATTGAAGATAGCTACACACATAAGAAACAATCAGGTGGTTCTGGTCAATTCGGTAAGATCGACTATATCATTGAACCTGGTGAGACAGGCAGTGGTTTTGTATTTGAATCAACTGTCACAGGTGGTTCAGTACCACGTGAATTCTGGTCTGCAGTAGAAGCTGGCTTTAAGAAAATGATGGAACGTGGTGTTTTAGCGGGTTACCCATGTCTAGACTTTAAAGTTAATTTATACGATGGTGGTTTCCATGCGGTGGATTCATCAGCTGTAGCGTTCGAATTAGCGGCGATGGCTGCTTATCGTCAATCAATGCCAAAAGCGGGCCCACAATTAATGGAACCGATTATGAAGGTGGATGTATTTACACCTGAAGATCATGTTGGTGACGTTATTGGTGATTTAAATCGTCGTCGTGGCATGATCAAATCACAAGATGCCACACCAACAGGTGTGCGTATTAATGGTGAAGTGCCACTAAGTGAAATGTTTGGTTATATTGGTTCACTTCGTACAATGACATCAGGTCGCGGTCAGTTCTCTATGGAGTTCTTACACTATAGTGCATGTCCACGTAATGTGGCTGAAGAAGTCATTAAAGAAGCGAAACAACGTGAAGAAGACGCGAAGAAATAACTGCTGATTCTAAATGAGTTAAATGAAAAGGGCTGATTTTTATCAGCCCTTTTTTATTTATTAACTTAACGTTTTCAGTATTAAAAGTTCAAAATCTGTTTGTGTAATAGTGATAGCAAAAACAGAACACTATTTTTTCACTATGAAATAAAGAGGTTAGTATGAGTACAGGTACAGTAAAGTGGTTTAATGCAGATAAAGGTTTTGGTTTTATTACGCCAGAAGATGGTAGTAAAGATTTATTTGTTCATCATTCAGAAATTCAAGCAGGTGGCGGATACGCTACATTAAATGACGGCCAAGCTGTTGAGTTTGAAGTGGGTGAAGGCCAGAAGGGTCCGTGTGCAAACAAGGTTCGCCCTGTTTAACAAAAAAGCGAACAACGCGAGGATGATGTGAAATAACTTTGCTGATTCCAAGTTGCGTTAATAAAAAGGGCTGATTTCTATCAGCCTTTTTTTTTACAGTTTTTAAAGATCTCTACGCTTTGTCATCTTCTTGCCATAGTATAAAAATCATCGCATAATCAAAAAAACACCTATTTAACTGTCCGCTTTGTCATTTTGTGTAAAGCTGTATTATCGAGTTGGGGGTGGAGATATAGGAAATTGTTATAACAAAATAGAGATTAACGCACCGATTAAGGATGAAAAAACTGGTTGTAAACAATCTTGCTGAATACAAAGACTGACATAATTTTATTGAGATAGGCTGAGTTATCAATGCGGTTTATCAGGAAGTCGAACTGGAAAACTTCTAAAAACAAAGAGGTGTGGTTTTCAATTAATATCTGACTGACAAACTACTTGTCTTATCTTTTGTCTAAGCTTTACCTTTAAAATGAACCAATACGGACTAATCGATACTTTCTATCATAAGAATCTAAACAATCGTTTTTACAAACACTTGTTATGGAGTAATACTGTAGTCGTACTTCAATAACTTTAACGGGAGATAGGACAATGAGCGATATTAGTAAATGCCCAGTAATGGGTCATGGTAGTAGAGCAGCTGGTCACGGGACATCTAACAATGATTGGTGGCCTAATCAATTAAAGCTAAATATCTTACATCAGCATTCGGCACAATCTAATCCACTTGATGAAGACTTTAATTACGCAGACGCATTTAAAAGTTTGGATCTTGATGGACTTAAACAAGATATTAAAGCTTTGATGACAGATTCTCAAGAATGGTGGCCTGCTGATTATGGTCATTATGGGCCCTTATTTATTCGAATGGCATGGCATGCAGCTGGGACTTATCGTACTAGTGACGGTCGAGGTGGTGCTGGCACAGGTAATCAACGTTTTGCACCTTTAAATAGCTGGCCAGATAACGTCAATCTTGATAAAGCAAGGATGTTGTTATTGCCGATTAAACAGAAATATGGTCAAAGTATCTCTTGGGCTGATTTGTTGATTTTAACGGGTAATGTGGCCATTGAATCAATGGGACTTAAGACGTTTGGTTTTGCTGGCGGACGTGAAGATATTTGGGAACCTGAACAAGATATTTATTGGGGGAATGAACATGAATGGCTTGGAGATAACCGTTATTCTGGAGATCGTGATCTCGAAAATCCACTCGCTGCTGTACAGATGGGTTTGATTTATGTGAATCCTGAAGGCCCGAATGGTGAGCCGAGTGTACTCGCTTCGGGTAAAGATATTCGAGAAACATTTGCTCGTATGGCCATGGATGACGAAGAGACCGTTGCCTTGGTGGCTGGCGGACATACTTTTGGTAAATGTCATGGTGCAGGTGATGCTGCTGCGCACGTAGGCCCTGAACCTGAGGCTGCTAGCATCGAAGAACAGGGACTAGGTTGGAAAAGCAGCTTTGGAACAGGTCATGGTGCAGACACGATTAGTAGTGGTATAGAGGGTGCTTGGACTGCGAATCCTATTCAATGGGATAACGGCTATTTTGATGTGTTGTTTGGTTATGATTGGGACTTGGTCAAGAGCCCTGCGGGTGCTTGGCAGTGGGTTCCTATTAATCCAGATGAAAAAGATTTAGCACCTGCTGCGCATGATGCGTCTAGTAAAGTAACCACCATCATGACGACTGCAGATATGGCTATGCGTATGGATCCGATTTACGGACCAATTTCTAAACGTTTCCACGAAAATCCAGATCAATTTGCAAGTGCTTTCGCAAGAGCTTGGTTCAAATTGACTCATCGTGATATGGGACCACGTGCACGCTATTTAGGTAAAGAAGTACCAGCAGAAGAGATGAGTTGGCAAGATCCGATTCCAGCTGTGACGGCTAAATTAGTAGATTCGCAAGATGTAGCAGCTATTAAAGCCAGTATTGTGGCATCTGGTTTGACAGTCTCTCAACTTGTTTCAACAGCTTGGGCTTCAGCATCTACTTTCCGAGGTTCTGATATGCGTGGTGGTGCTAATGGTGCTCGTATACGTCTTGCGCCCCAGAAGAATTGGGAAGCGAATAGTCCTGAACAGTTAACTGCTGTGTTAACTGTGTTAGAAGCGATTCAACAAGCATTTAATAGTTCAACTACCGATGGTAAGGCAGTTTCTCTTGCAGATGTGATTGTATTAGCGGGTAATGTGGGTGTTGAACAAGCTGCGAAAGCAGCGGGTCATGATGTGACAGTGCCCTTTTCACCTGGACGTGGCGATGCAAGGCAAGATAAGACTGATGTTGATTCAATCAATGTACTTGAGCCAGAAGCCGATGGTTTCCGTAACTATATGAAGGAAAAATACAGTGTGTCAGCAGAAGAAATGTTAGTTGATAAAGCACAGTTATTGACTTTAACTGCACCTGAAATGACCGTATTAGTAGGGGGTATGCGTGTATTGAATGCAAATACGGGACAATCACAACATGGTGTGTTTACAGATAAACCTGAAATATTGACTAATGATTTCTTTGTTAACTTGCTTGATATGAGTACGACTTGGAAAGCGGTGTCTGAAGATGATGATGTGTTTGAAGGGCGAGATCGTACAACAGGTCAGCTTAAATGGATCGGAACACGCGTTGATTTGATCTTTGGCTCAAACTCACAGTTACGTGCTTTAGCAGAAGTTTATGCTTGTGCCGATTCAGAGCAGAAATTTGTTAATGACTTTGTAGCTGCTTGGGTCAAAGTGATGGAGTTAGATCGTTTTGATTTAGTTTAGATCTATTGCGTTAAATAACAACCAGTGCCTCATTAATCGGGGCACTGGTTTTTTTATATATGCTAAATTAGTTTGTGAAAGAGGGATAGAATTTATGGCAAAAAAAACATTAAAGAAAATACATTCTATTCTGGGTGATAAAGAGATATATTGGGTGGGCGATGGCTTTCCTGTGAGAACGTTATTCGCCTACCCTAACTTAGGTCCTTTATTAAGTCCGTTTTTGATGTTGGATTATGCTGGCCCAAAACAGTTTGATTCTGCGGATGAACAACGTGGCGTAGGAGAACATCCTCATAGAGGCTTCGAGACTATCACTATTGTTTATTCGGGTGAGATCGACCACAGAGATTCAGCAGGTGGAGGCGGTCATATTGGCCCTGGAGACGTACAATGGATGACTGCTGGATCCGGAGTTGTACATGAAGAATTTCATAGTAGTGATTTCACCCAACAAGGAGGATTACTTGAAATAGTTCAGTTGTGGGTCAATTTACCTCAAAAAGATAAATTGACTAAGCCTCGCTATCAAAGCATTGAAAATGAGCAGATTCCAGTACTTTCTTTTGCTAACAACAGTGGACAAATGCGTGTTATTGCAGGTCACTATGATAATGTTATCGGCCCAGCACAGACATTTTCACCAATGAATATTTGGGATCTACAGTTAAAAGCCGACAATATGTTTCATTTTGAGCTAGCTGAAAAAGATACAGCGGTTTTAGTTATTCTTTCAGGGACTGTTGGCATTGCTGGTGAGAAAAATTTGCTTAAAAGTGCTGAAGTCGCGATATTTGAACGTGCTGGTAGTCAACTAGTCTTGGAGGCTATGACTAATGTTAAGGCGTTATTACTCTCTGGAGAACCAATCAATGAACCCATAGTGGGGAGTGGTCCATTTGTGATGAATACCGCAGAAGAAATACACCAAGCGAGAATGGATTATCAGACTGGCAAAATGGGTCACTTATCATAATTGGCAATGAAGCCTGACGACTATCTAACTATTTTGTGCTAAATCAGATTCTAATACTGCCAGGATATCCAACATATCTTGTGGCATATCAACTTGCCATGAGACTTCTTGCTCGGTCGTTGGGTGGATAAATCCAAGAGAACCGGCATGTAAGGCTTGTCGTTTAAAATCCTGTAGCGCTTCTCGGCACGATTCCGTTGCGCCTTTTGGTAAACGAATTCGGCCACCGTAGGAAGGGTCGCCTAGTAGAGGGTAGCGAATATGTGCCATATGGACACGGATTTGATGAGTACGACCGGTTTCTAATTTACAGCGAATATGGGTGTGGGCACGATAGCGTTTTTCAACGCGGTAATGCGTGATAGCCGGTTTCCCTGTATTGGTTACCGCCATACGTTTACGTTCAATATGATGTCGGCCTATCGGTTCATCAACTGTGCCACCAGCTGTCATCACACCCATGGCAATTGCTTGATACTCACGCTTTACCGTGCGTTCTTGTAATTGGTTGACCAGTGAATTGTGTGCTTGCAAGGTCTTTGCAATCATTAATAAGCCTGTTGTGCCTTTATCAATACGATGCACAATACCCGCTCTAGGAACAACTTCAAGTTGAGGCGCATGGTGTAATAAAGCATTAACGAGCGTACCTTGATGATTACCAGCACCTGGGTGTACAACCATACCGGCAGGTTTGTTGATAATAATAAGATCATCATCTTCATAGATGATATTGAGCTGTAGTGCTTCTGCTTGCCATGTGTCATCAACAGCTTCTATTTCAGCTTCTATAACAATGTGTTCGCCACCAGAAACAGCATCACGCGGGCGCAGAACTTTTTGATCAACTTGGACATGCTGTGCTTTTATCCATTTCGTTATTTGACCGCGAGAGTAATCAGAGAAGAGTTGAGCAAGAGCTTGATCGAGTCGAAGGCCCGCAGACTCTTCGGGAATGATGCCTTCAAGTTGAATATTTTGTGATTTAGACATGGCTTATCTTGTTTAAAATGAAAGGGGATTATAACGTAGCTAGCGCTAGCTAGTTTATTTATTAATACGAGATGATATAGCTCAAAAACATAATAAATATTTTAGAATGTAAATGGTGGCTAACTAGTATTAATAAAAAATTATTTCTAATAATAACGGGTATTTAGCTGGGTTTTATAGATATAAAAAATTAACATCCTATATCTTGCAAATAAATTTTAACTCTGATAGTGTGTCACGTCTGGTGTTTAAAATATCAGTCATAGAGGGGTGCCGTATATAAATGCACTTTCTGAATTTTAATTATATTAAGTGAGTTTTTTATGTCTGAACGGGTAGTAGGAAGCGTCAAGTGGTTCGACGCAGCAAAAGGTTTTGGTTTTCTAGAGCGTGAAGGTGGGGATGATGTTTTTGTTCACTTTCGTGCCATTCAAGGAGACGGTTTCAAAACCTTAGATGAAGGCCAACAAGTTGAATTCACAGTGACTAAAGGTGATAAAGGCTGGCAAGCTGAAGACGTAGTAGCAGTAAGCTAGTCTAGATTTGCTGACACACAGGGCAATAATATGTTGCCCTTTGTGTTTCTTTATAATGCTCAATTGTGTTTCCGCAATGGAAACATGTCTCGCCCTTACGGCCGTAGACATTTAGTTCTTGGGAAAAATAGCCTGGTTTACCATCGCTTTTGGTAAAGTCTTTTAGGCTAGTTCCTCCAGCTAAAATTGCTTTATCCAGAATAACCTTAATGGCTTCAACCAGCTGATTGGCTTGTTGCTTATTTAGCTTATTAGCACTTGTTTTTGGATGAACTTTTGCTAAGAATAGGCTTTCACTTGCATAAATATTTCCGACACCTACGACAATCTGACCATTCATAATCAATGTTTTGATACTACATTTCCGTGACTTAGCCTGTGTTAATAAGTAATTAGCATCAAATTGTTGTGTTAGTGGCTCAGGACCTAGGTGTGAAAATAGTTTGTGGTCTTCTATAGTTTGTTCTGTCCATAAAATAGCACCAAAACGTCTTGGATCTGTATACCTCAACATAAAACCATTATTCAGGATGATATCCACATGATCATGTTTTTCAGGGGGCGGGGCTAGAGCGGCATCAACTATTCTAAGGCTGCCCGACATACCTAGGTGAATAATTAAAATGCCAGTGTCGCAATTTATCAGCAGATATTTAGCACGACGTTGCACTGTTGATACGGTTTGATTTTTGAGGATATTGGCGAGATTTTGTTCAATAGGCCAGCGTAAAGAAAACTGTCTAATTTCAGCATCCAAAATAGTTGCTTTTTCGAGGTAGGGCGCAATGCCTCGACGCGTTGTTTCAACTTCTGGTAATTCAGGCATTCTATGGTTTATTTTTTGGGAATAGTTGATGGATTAGCCCTGGTGCAAGTTGGTAAGCTAATTGTTGGCGGCCATCAATAATAATTAAAGTGTTGTCCGAATAAAGCAGTTTGTATTCATGGCTATTATCTTGATCATTTAAGGTGATATATAGCGATAGAGGTTTAGATTCCTCTAATTGGCGGACTCTTGATAAGGGTAGGATTTGTAAGGCATGACTGTGTTGCCAATTTTCAATGAATTCGAATAATGAATCAGCATTTTCATGTGGCTGACTAGTCCATTGCCCCTTTTGATTTTGTATAACCATACGCTGAGTGTTATCGAGGCCCTGACTAGATTGGTCGTAATAGGGAATATCTAGTTTGCTTATTTTTGCCTTTGGTGGAAACAAACGATTATCAACAAAACTAGTGGCATTAGCATTGAGTAGAGGAGCGATTCGATCGTTAACTAAGTGCAAAGTTTTATTCGCCAAGATATAGCGGTCTTTGCTCAGTGCTTCAACACCACCAAAGTTAAATTGCGAGTCATTTAGCGTAAGTTTAGTGCTATCAGCAGTAATATTATATTGGTAGAGTTCAGTATTGGGTGTGATAGTAAGTTGCTTATTAGATGGTGTGTTAACCAATGATAAAATCAATTCCACACGTGTAGGATTTGCTCTTGCCTTTAATGGTGAAATTAAACGCCATTCATCTTCCAGTTTATTAATAATAATACTGTCTCGATCAGCACGTTCTATCATGATGTGATTGATGGTATCAAGGCTAATGGGGCTGACTGTGATATTAGTTGATGTTACTTTATCAGCTTGGTTATTAAACCAATACAATGCGATGGCAAGAACTATTAGGGCGAGATTAGTAAGGTAGCGTGATTTCATTGTTTCCGGCGTTGCCACCAAATCATTAGGCCAATACTCAGTAATAAGATAGGCAGTACCGCAAGAAACCCGAGGCCGATAATAAGTGATTCACTTTGTGATAATTCTAGTTGATTATCAATGGTTGTTTTCACAGGGATTGATATCAAATCATCGTCCTGTACTAACCAGTTCGCTAATGCGAGACCAAGTTCTAAGTTGGATGCGTTACCAATAAAACTATTGGATAGAAAATCACTATCTCCAATCACTGCGATACGCTGTTCTTTATCTTGGTTACCAATGTTACTGGTTCTAGTCAGAAGATAAGCCAGATTGAGGGGACCCATGGTATCAACACCCTCATCGAATACTGTGTTGCTAGGCGTGGATAGTATTGCCGAATTAGCCTGTGAATCATTCCATACATTTGCGGCTGTAGTTAATAAAGGCAGGTATTGCCAATCATTATTAGTTGTTTGTTCTATCGCAGTGGCTTGTGGGAACAGGGTAGCACTGGTCGTAGCTTTACTTATGGGGTGATCAGCATAATCAGTGATTAAGACAAATCTAGGATCTGAAATGCCTAATGATTCAGTGTTGGGATCAATGACTGTACCTGGTATAAAGTTGATGCCAAGTTGTTCTGCTAACGTCGAAAGATAGTGATGATTATCAGGATCTGCTAGCCATAATAAATTACCACCATCGCTAATATAATTCTTAATAATGGCAACTTCGCCCTTTAACCAAGGTGTCTCAGGGCTAGCAATCACAATGGCTGCAGTATTACTTGGAATGTCGCCATGTTTAATCAAGTTTAGCGATTGTAGGCTAAGTCCTTTCTTTTTAAGTGTTTCTCCCCAAGTGCTTAAATTGAAATTGGCTTGATGTAATGGTGTGCGTTCACCGTGACCTTCGATAAAAACTAACCATTGTTGTTTTTGTCTGGATACCGCGATCAGGGCATTAGTTAGAGATTGCTCTGATAAGTCAAATACATGTTGTTGCCTACCTTCAAAAGAAACAACCATTTCGCCTTGCTGTTGGATTTTAAGCGTGCGAACTAAATCGGGAGAAAAATCAGGATCGACATAGTGAATAATTAAATTTTTATTGTGTTCTAAATAACGATTTAACAGTGTATTCAGCGAGGGTTTGAATTCATTATTTTCACTAACGAAAGCTTGAATAGTGATCGGTTTATCTAGCTGTGCTAAAAACGTTTTAGTGGTGTTAGATAAGCTATTGCGGCTATTGGCTGTCCAATCCATGTGGACATTGGTTTTAAGTGAAAATTGTGCCACTAGGACAATGACAACAATGACTAAAACATAGAATATGATGTTTTGTATTTTCATCCATTGTTGAGTTTTAGAATTAATATTCATATCAATTCAGTCGCTGTGAATTTAAGCGGCGCACAGTAAAGCTCAGAAAAGCCACGATCAAGATGAGGTAGTAGGTGATATCACTGGTATTAACGTTGCCTTGAAGTAAAGGCTCAAAATGGCTTAATAACGATAACCAACCCAGCATATTGAATGATGTACCCGTTGTAGTAGTACCAGCAGACCAGTCAATAATCCAAAGTAAAAATAGAATACTAAATGTGCTTATGGCCGCAATAGTCGGTTGTTTTGTCAGGGAAGAAAAAAACAAGCCAATAGCACAGAAACTAGCTACTAGTAATAACAGACCGAGTAAGCATGAAGCGATTAGCCAATAATCAAGATCGCCACCTAGGGAGAGTGATAAGGGCATTAAGCTAGCCATAATTAAGAAAATGATCATGAAAATCAGCGTGCCTAGATACTTGCCTAAAACAATATCCATAACTGATACGGGTGCTGACATTAATAAAGGGAGGCTATCATTACGTCGTTCTTCAGCTATCAAACGCATCGTAATCGCTGGACTCAGTAATAGAAGGATGGTGGCTACATTACTAAACAAGGGCGCTATGATTAACTCAGTAACACCTGGCGCACCAGGTATGGCAGATATGCTCGCTTGTAGCTGCATAAAACGATCAATATGAGTTAGAAATAGATAAGCAAGAATCACCTGGCCCAATGCCAGAATTAACCATGCTAATGGGGATAAGAATAGGCGATAGAGTTCATTACGTGCGATAGTTAACATTTAAGTTTCTCGCTCGCTTAGTGCCGTTTCTTGCTGGATTATATTCATGAATACATCTTCCAGGGAGTGATGTTCTGACGTTAACTCCATTAATTGCCATTGTTGTGAAATCGCTTTTTCTAATAGTGCTTGGCTCGGATTTTTATCGGGTTGGAATTTAATCCGGAAACGATTTTTACTGAGTTCATCAATGGCTAAAATACCATCGACTTGCATAAGCTCTTCAAGCATAGGCGCTGCATTAAGCGTGATTAACAGACTAGACGATTCCATTTTCTGGCTAAGCTTGGCTGTCGTATCACTGAAAACAATTTTGCCATGGTTAATAATTTGTACGCGATCGCACAGCATCTGAACTTCAGGAAGAATATGGGTCGATAAGATGACGCTATGTTCTGTGGCTATGTCTCGAATAAGCTGTCGGATCTCACGAATTTGGATTGGGTCTAAACCAGAAGTAGGTTCATCAAGGATGACAACAGCAGGAGTATGAATAATAGCTTGGGCGATGCCGACACGTTGTTGGAAGCCTTTTGATAGATGACCGATCAGGCGGTTAGTCACTTCTGTCAAACCACAACGTTCAATGACTGTTTGGATAGCAGCTCTTCTTTTCGAGCTGGGGATTTTATTGAGTTGGGCACAAAAGGATAAAAATTCAGAGACGGATAGTTCTTTGTAAAGTGGTGGTTGTTCAGGTAAATAGCCAATATGTGCTTTGGCTTTTTGAGATTCGCTCAATAGGTCATAACCGTTGATAGTAATTTGACCATGGTTAGGTGCGAGGTTGCCACTCAACATTTTCATACTGGTACTTTTACCTGCACCATTTGGGCCTAAAAAGCCAAGTACTTCACCTTTGTGAACAGTAAAGTCGACGTTGTTAACAGCCAGTTGTGGGCCGTAATAACGTGATAATGATGATGCGGTTAGTAAGGGTGATTCGCTCATTGAGTATTATGCTGTAATAGCTTGTTTCAAGCCTTTGACGAAGCTAATAAAATCCTGCACGTAGTGTACAACGATTTGTTATTTTTGTCCTGACACAAACCGTAAATGATAGACATAAAAAAACCCGCGATAGCGGGTTTCTTACGAAGGCTATTTCAATATTATTTGATTTTAGCTTCTTTATACATAACGTGTTTACGAACAACTGGATCAAATTTTTTGATTTCCAATTTTTCAGGCATCGTACGTTTGTTTTTATCTGTTGTGTAGTAGTGACCCGTTCCAGCAGAAGACACTAATTTAATTTTTTCGCGCATGTTCTATTCTCCTAGACTTTGTCGCCGCGTGCACGGATATCGACAAGAACGGCATCAATACCTTTTTTATCAATGATACGTAAACCGTGGTTACTGACACGAAGCTTAACCCAACGATTTTCTGACTCAACCCAAAAACGATGCGGGTGAAGGTTAGGAAGAAAGCGACGACGTGTTTTATTGTGGGCGTGGGAAACGTTGTTACCGCTCATAGGGCGTTTACCGGTTACCTGACATACTCTGGCCATTTTAGATGCTGCTCCTGATGAACATTTTTACTATTAACTTGGGACACAAATGTGACCCATCTAAGACTACAAAGCCAGACTTTATACCATATATAAAATTGGATGTGTAATTGAATTGTAACTAAGCTGGCGTAAGTCCCATATCATGTAGCTTCTCACGGAGTTGCTCAAAATTCAGTTCGCCTATCTTGCGCATGACAATTTCGCCATTTGGTGCGATCAGAAAATGCGTAGGTGTAACACGAACATTATTGAATGCTTGTGCGATGACACCTTCTTTATCCCAAGTTAGCGTGTAGGGGAGTTGACGTTGCTCGCGCATAGCAGTTATATGTTCTGGTGTGTCATGAGGCATAGCGACACCGATCATCGCTAAGCCTTGATTAGCATAATCACGATAGAGCGCATTTAATTCAGGCATTTCTTTGACGCATCCTGGACAATCAGTCGCCCAAAAAATCATCAGTACAGGTTTTTGTTTATATTGCGTCAGTGCGTGTTGTTGACCATCAATATCTTTAAAGGAGATTTCGGGAGCAAGTTGATTTTGTCCAGGATTTAACCAGTTCATGGCGAAAAATCCTACGAATACAACTACGGCTACTAACAGAATAGGGTTCGATGTTTTCATAATTAATTGGGTATTGTTAATTGGCCTAAAGTTTCGGTTAATTTCATATTTTCACGATAATCGACTGGGCAATCGATGATAGTGACAGTGTCACGTTGCAATGCTTGTTCAATACAAGGCATAAGCTGTTCAGTTTGCTCAATTCTAACACCGACAGCACCAAATGATTGTGCATATTGGACAAAGTCTGGGTTGGTAAATTCCACATGACTTTTTCGACCAAACTGGTTTTGTTGCTTCCATTCAATTAAGCCATAACTCTCGTCATTCCAGATTAGAATAACAATAGCAATATTGAGGCGCATTGCTGTTTCTATTTCTTGTGAATTCATTAGGAAACCAGCATCACCCGTGACAGCAACCACATTACGTTCTGGCTGCGCTATTTTTGCAGCAATGGCACCGGGAACAGCAATACCCATGCTGGCGAAGCCATTAGAGATAATACAAGTATTGGGGTGCTCACAACGAAACATCCGTGACATCCACATTTTATGCGCACCCACATCACATATAACGATATCCTTTAAGTCCATCGCTGTACGTAGATCCCAGATGATTTTCTGTGGTTTTACTGGGAATTCATTGTCGCTACTATGCTGTTTCATTTCCTCAATAAGGCTATCGCGTAATGTACGCATTGCGATACCTTGATGGCGAGTGCTACGTTGAGCAATTCGGTTAAGACTATGATTGATATTACCTATAACGCCTATGAGGACGCTGTAATAGGCATCGACTTCGGCGTGGCTTGTATCAATATGAATGATGGTTCTATCACATGATGGATGCCATAGATAAGGGTGGTATTCCACCATGTCATAACCAATGCAGATAATGACATCAGCACTAGCAAAACCACAGTTAGCATAATCATTAGATTGCAAACCAACACTGCCCAGGGCCATAGGATGACCAAAGGGGACGACACCTTTGGCCATAAAAGTATTGGCGACAGGAATGGATAGTTCACTGGCAAAGTCAGCCAGTGCTTGTGATGCATTGGCTCGCACAACACCATTACCAGCTAAGATAATTGGGTTTTTGGCTTTCGATATTAATTCGGCAGCGCGTTCAATTTGTTCCATTGCTGGTTCTGGCGGCACAGTATGTTTTACATGGAGAGGTTTCTCCTCAGTTTCCATTTCGGCAATATTTTCTGGAAACTCAATAAAGCTGGCGCCTGTTTTTTCTGTTTGAGCTACTTTGAATGCTTTGCGAACGATTTCAGGAATAGCTTCTGGCCCGACGATACGAGTGGCATATTTAGTAATGGGTAGAAACATGGCTTCAAGATCGAGTACTTGATGCGATTCTTTATGTAAACGATTGGTTGCTGCCTGTCCAGCAATGGCGACTAAGGGCGCATGATCCATATTAGCATCAGCAACGCCCGTGATCAGGTTGGTAGCGCCAGGCCCTAATGTTGAGAGGCATACCCCAGCACGACCTGTTAGACGCCCGTAGACATCTGCCATGAAGGCGGCACCCTGTTCATGGCGTGTGGTGACGAACTTTATGTCGGAATCAAGGATAGCATCCATGACATCCAGGTTTTCTTCACCTGGTATGCCAAATATATAGCCAACACCCTCATTTTCTAAGCTACGTATAAATAGCTCTGCGGCTTTCATAGTGTGTTCTCATATAACGAATAGTGGTTTTGTAGCACTCAGTATTAAACGAAGCGCCACAAATTACAATTTGATTGAGAGAAATTTATTTATAAGCGTTCGGAATTTGCTTATGCCAATCAGTTTGTCGTTGGTATTGATGAGCGACATTTAATAGTCTCGATTCATCAAAATAATTACCAATCAGTTGTAACCCGACAGGCAAACTATCTACAAAACCTGCTGGAATAGACATCCCTGGTAGACCTGCCAAATTGGTGCTTATAGTATATATATCAGCCAAGTACATCGAAACAGGATCGTCGGTTTTATCACCTAAGTTAAATGCGGTGGTCGGTGCTGTTGGACCCATAATGACATCAACATCATTAAATGCTTGTTGGAAATCATCACTAATCAAGCGGCGACATTGCTGGGCTTTTAAATAATAGGCGTCATAGTAACCAGCGGATAAAGCATAAGTCCCTGTCATGATGCGGCGTTTGACTTCATCACCAAAGCCTTCACCACGAGAGCGTTGGTAAAGATCCAATAAATCTTTAGGATCGTCACAGCGATGACCAAAACGGACGCCATCCATCCTAGATAAATTAGATGAACATTCTGCGGGTGCAACAACGTAGTAGGTTGGCACTGCTAGGTGAGTATTTGGTAATGTGATTTCTTTAATTGTGGCACCTAGAGACTCATAGCTTTTGATAGCTTCTTCAACTGTTTTAGCCACATCAGCATCGAGACCTTCACCAAAGTACTCTTTCGGAAGACCAATTTTCAATCCATTAAGTGAATCGTTAAGCGATGCTGTGTAATCAGGAACCTCGCGATCGACACTGGTTGAATCACGTTGATCAAATCCTGCCATTTCATTAAGGAGTAGAGCGGCATCTTCGGCACTTTTTGCCATTGGACCAGCCTGATCTAAACTTGAAGCGAAAGCAATCATTCCATAGCGTGAAATACGGCCATAAGTTGGTTTTAAGCCTGTTAGGTTACATAGTGAGGCAGGCTGGCGGATTGAACCGCCTGTATCGGTTCCTGTGGCAATCGGCGCAAGGTTTGCTGCAACAGCAGCAGCAGAGCCACCTGAGGAACCACCTGGGACTTTATTATTATCCCAAGGATTCTTTACGTTGCCATAAAAGCTCGTCTCATTAGACGAACCCATAGCGAATTCGTCCATATTGGTTTTACCCAATGTCACCATGCCTGCATCATTAATTTTTTCAACGACAGTAGCATCGTAAGGTGAGATAAAAGAATCCAGCATTTTTGAAGCACAACTTGTACGAATACCTTTAGTACAAAAAATATCTTTATGTGCGAGAGGTATCCCTGTTAATTTACCCGCTGTTTTTTGTTGTAGGCGTTGGTCAGCCAGTTGAGCTTGTTGTAGGGCATGGTCTTCAGATACCGTAATGTATGCATTAAGTTCAGTATTATGGGCATTAATACGATCGAGATAGTGTTGTGTGAGTTCAACACTTGAGATTTCACCATTATGTAATGATGTAGATAATTCAGATAGTGATTTTGTATGCATGTTTTAACCTGTTATTCGATGACTTGAGGGACCAGGTAAACACCGGCTTCAGTTTTGGGTGCAATCGATTGAAATTGTTCGCGTTGATCTGATTCTTTAACAACATCTGGACGCAAACGTTGTACGGCATCTAAGGGATGTGCCATAGGTGAAATATCTGTGGTGTCAGCCGCGTTCATTTGTTCAACTAAGTCGAAAATATTGCTTAGGTCTCGCGCATATTCTGGAATGTCGTTGTCATCTATTGCCAATCGCGCCAAATGGGCAATTTTTTCTACATCTGCTTTATCTAAACTCATTGATGGTTCCAATCGATATTTTTAGCTAAAAGTGTGAAGTTTAAATGATTCGTCGCTTGCTCAACAGTCCATTGCATTATAAAGTATCTTTTTTTGTATCTTGGCTTATGGTTTTAATTAATGTTTGAACGTCTACGCGGAATGTTTTCTAATGATCTTTCGATCGATCTCGGTACAGCTAACACGCTGATTTATGTCCGTGGTCAAGGTATTGTCCTTGATGAACCCTCTGTCGTTGCTATTCGCCAAGATAAAGGTCCCGGAGGTCCTCGTTCTATTGCCGCTGTTGGTGTAGAAGCAAAAAGAATGTTAGGAAGAACACCTGGTAATATTACAGCAATACGCCCTTTGAAAGATGGTGTTATTGCTGACTTTACGGTCACCGAAAAAATGTTGCAGCATTTTATTCGTAAAGTACATGAAGGACGTTTTTTAAAACCAAGTCCGCGCGTATTAGTCTGCGTACCCTGTGGTTCGACACAAGTAGAGCGTCGCGCTATCAGAGAATCAGCAGCCGGTGCGGGTGCCAGAGATGTCTTCTTAATAGAGGAACCAATGGCTGCGGCAATTGGTGCTGGTATGCCCGTTGAGGAAGCCAGCGGCTCTATGGTATTAGATATCGGTGGTGGTACTACGGAAGTCGCAGTTATTTCATTAAACGGTATTGTTTATTCGGCATCAGTTCGTATTGGTGGTGACTTATTTGACGAAGCCATTGTGAATTATGTGCGTCGTAACTACGGTAGTTTGATTGGTGAATCAACTGCAGAAAGAATTAAGAAAGAAATAGGATCTGCTTATCCTGGTAACGAAGTAAAAGAAATGGAAGTACGCGGTCGTAATTTGGCTGAAGGTATTCCACGTAGTTTTACTTTGAATAGCAATGAAATTTTAGAAGCACTACAAGATCCTTTGTCAGGTATTGTTGCTTCTGTTAAAACGGCTTTAGAACAAACGCCACCAGAATTAGGCTCAGATGTTGCTGAGCGTGGTATTGTGCTGACCGGTGGTGGTGCTTTATTACGTGACCTTGATCGATTATTAGTTGAAGAAACAGGACTGCCAGCTATTATTGCTGAAGATCCGCTGACATGTGTCGCGAGAGGCGGTGGTCGCGCATTAGAAATGATAGATGAGAAAGGCACAGACGTTTTCACGTTTGAATAGGACCTTGCAGTTAAAAATAACCTTTGTAGATAATCTTGTATGTCTGCAAAGGTTTTTTAGTTTTAGGCGTTAGATTATTAAACCGTTATTTTCAAATGGACCTTCTTTAAATACACGCCTGTTCTTGGCGTTAGTGGTTTCGTTGACGCTATTTTTTGTAGATACACGCTTTAATTATTTCAAGCCAGTTAGAACTGCATTATCTACCTTAGTGTATCCGCTGCAGCTAGTTGCATCATTCCCAAGTGATCTAGGGGATTGGTATAGCGATTATTTTCAAACACGAGCAGAGGTAAAAGAACGCAATAAAGTACTAGAAGCAACCAATCTGTTAAATTCTGTTCGCCTACAGCGCTTGCAAGCATTAGAACGTGAAAATATGCGTTTACATGAACTATTAGGTTCTTCTTTCCGTCTACCAGAAAGGGTATTAGTAGCAGAATTATTAACTATTGATCTTGACCCTTTTTCTCAGCAGGTAGTGGTTAATAAAGGTGAGAGGTATGGTGTTTTTGAAGGACAAGCGGTACTTGATTCAACCGGTGTGATGGGGCAAGTTACCCAGATAAGCGAATTTTCTAGTCGAGTCATTTTATTAACTGATCCTAGTCATGGCGTACCCGTACAAATAAATCGTAATGGTTTACGAGCTGTTGCGATAGGACGTGGCTTAGGTAAACCATTGCAGCTCGAGCACTTACCCCAAAATACCGATGTTAGAGAAGGTGATTTATTAGTGACTTCAGGCCTAGGTGGTCGTTTCCCTGTTGGTTATCCTGTGGGAACGGTAATTTCTGTGAGTCATCCACAAGGTAAGGCCTTCGCAAATATCACTGTTGAACCTGCTGCAAATTTAGCGACGAGCAGAGAGGTGTTATTGGTATTACCAATAACTGAAGAGCTCGGAGGCAGTGCCCAAAATTTCGAGTCTGTAGACCTCGATAATGCAGGATCATTAGAATCTAATACGGAATCAGAACAAGTTGATGATGAGAGGCTAGATAATGGCGAGCAGTAATCAAACGCAGGGCGGTGGTGTTATATTACTAACTATCATTGTTGCAATGGTGGTGATGTTAATACCCATGTCGGAAGGTCTTCGTACAGTCAGGCCAGAATGGTTACTTTTGACCTTAATGTATTGGGCTCTAGCACTTCCTTACCGTATGGGTGTTGGCTATGCTTGGTTTGTTGGATTGTTAATGGATGTATTAACGGGTGGGCCGTTAGGTGTGCTGGCTTTTTCATATGCATTGGTCATCTACTTGGTGTTACATTTCCATTTGCAGTTAAGGCAATTTCCAGTTTGGCAACAAGCATTAAGTTTGATGTCATTAGTTTTATTGGTGCAGCTTATTTCTGTGTTGATGACGAGCAAACAAGCTGGATTGCATATTTGGTTACCCGCGATAACAAGTACTTTATTATGGCCAATTTTTTATATTTTTTTACGTGGTATACGCCGTAGTTTTCATGTCAGGTGAGTGTTAGATGTCGACACGCTTTACCTTAAAAGATCCTGCTCGCGAGAGCCGTTTAATTAATGATAGGTTGATTTTTTCGGCTATTTTTGTCGGCATTTTATTTTCCGTTGTTATGGTTCGTTTGGCCATTTTACAAGTTGTCGAGCATGAACATTTTGATTTTTTATCGAATAGAAATCGTGTTGATATTGAGGCTTTGCCTCCCCAACGTGGACTAATCTATGATAGAAATGGTGTTGTTCTGGCTGAAAATATCCCAACTTTCAGTCTAGAGCTTATACCTGAAAAAGTGGAAGATATTGAGACGACATTAGGACAATTAGCTGAGTTGTTTATGTTATCTGATGATGATTTATCAGAGATAAAAGAAAGAATAAAACAACAGCGACGTTTTCAAAACCAAGTGATTAGACAGCGTCTAACAGAACAAGAAGTCGCCATATTTTCTGCTAACCGTCATCGTTTTCCTGGTGTCGATGTCGTGGGTAGATTAATTCGACATTATCCCCAAGGAGCATTATTCGCCCATGCTGTGGGCTATGTTGGTCGTATTAATGAACGTGATCAACAAGTTATCGATGAAAAAAATTATAAAGGCACCTTGCAGATAGGTAAGACGGGTGTTGAAAAACAATACGAAGGTCTTTTACATGGTCAAGTAGGCTATCAACAAATCGAAACCAATGTGCAAGGTCGTGTCGTTAGAGAATTAAGTAGTCAATCACCTATTTCGGGTCAAGCACTTTATTTACATTTAGATGTAAATTTACAAAGAGTAGCCGAAGAAGCACTAGCCGATTTCAACGGTTCAGTTATCGCCTTAGATCCTCGGTCTGGTGGCATACTCGCGATGATAAGTAAGCCTGATTTTAATCCTAATCTATTTGTAACGGGCATCAGCACTAAAAATTATAGTGTGTTGAGAGATTCTATTGATAGACCCATGTTTGATCGTGCTATGCGTGGGCATTATCCGCCCGGATCGACCTTGAAGCCTTTTGTTGCTTTAGCTGGTCTTGAACTTGGTATTGTGTCTAAAAAATCAAAAACTTTTTGTCCTGGCTGGTATACCTTACCAGGTAAAGATCATCGTTATCGTTGCTGGAAAAACCATGGTCATGGCAGCGTTGACTTAAAACAATCCCTAGCACAGTCATGTGATGTCTATTTTTACGACTTATCGCATACGTTAGGTATAGACAGGATGCATGGCTTCCTTGATTTATTCGGTTTTGGCCAGCGAACGGGTGTTGATTTACCAAGTGAAAGTAGAGGGTTATCTCCTTCAAGTGAGTGGAAAAGAGCTAGTCGTAATCAAGTTTGGTATCCAGGTGAGACATTAATATCAGGTATTGGTCAGGGCTTTAATCAAATGACACCTATCCAATTAGCTCAGGCTACGGCAACGCTTGCCATGAGAGGGGTTAATATTAGGCCTCAATTAGCTCGTGCAACGCGACAAACAGCAGGGAGCGATTTGGAATTAATGCCGATAAAAACACAAGATGGTTTACCGATTGTGGATAGTGCGAATTGGGAGCTAATTATTGATTCCATGGTTGAAGTCACCGATGGTCCGCGTGGAACCGCTCGAAAAGTAGGTGAAGGCCTACCTTTTAAAGTGGCAGGAAAAACAGGTACAGCACAGGTGTTCGGTATTAAACAAGATGAAAAGTATGATGCTGAAACATTAGAGAAAAGACTACATGATCATGCTTTATTTATTGCGTTTGCACCAGAAGATGATCCTGAGTTTGTGGTCGTTGTTATTGCTGAGAATGGCGGTAGTGGTAGTAAGACAGCAGCACCGATTGCTCGTAAAATGATTGACCAATACTTCGGTATCAGAGTTGAAGAAATAGACGCAGATGAATAGCGATATAACAGATCGTCGAAACCCACAAAGTTGGAGCCTGACAAGGTCGCTTTTTGCTATTCATATAGATGCTCTATTATTTATTTTGTTATTGACCGTATTAGGCGTAGGTCTAATGATTTTATATAGTGCGGGCGATCAAAATACAGCATTGTTAATACGTCAATTAGTGCGTATGGGCACCGCTTTCGTTGGTCTACTGATCCTTGCCAATATTCATCCGGATAGAATGCGGGATATGGCTTATTGGCTTTATGGCGCTGGATTGATTTTGCTTATCTCTGTGTTGTTTTTTGGCCATGAAGGCAAAGGTGCTCAGCGTTGGCTTGATTTAGGTTTCTTTCGTTTTCAACCTTCTGAACTGATGAAGCTCGCAGTGCCCATTTTAGTGGCGACTTATCTTGCTGAAAGACCTTTACCGCCCACTTTCACTCGGCTAGTCGTCAGTCTGGCGATGATTATTGTTCCAGCTTTATTAATTGCAAAACAACCTGACTTAGGCACCTCTATCTTGATTGCAAGTTCAGGGTTAATTGTGATTTTTTTATCTGGCATATCATGGAGTCTGATAATAGGTTTCATCATTGCGGCTGCATCAGCATTACCTGTTTTATGGTATGTAATGCACGATTATCAGCGACAACGGGTATTAACTTTTTTAAACCCGGAAAGTGATCCTTTAGGTGCGGGTTATCATATTATTCAATCGAAAATTGCTATTGGTTCAGGTGGTTTATTTGGCCGAGGTTGGCTAGAAGGCACACAGTCACAGCTCGCGTTTTTACCTGAACGGTCAACAGATTTTATTTTTTCAGTGATTGCTGAAGAATTTGGCCTTATGGGTGTTGGTTTACTACTGATTTCTTATTTAATGATTGCTGGCAGAGGGCTTTTTATCGCCAGTAATGCACAAACCAGTTTTGCGCGATTATTAGCTGGGAGTATTTCGCTTACTTTTCTAGTCTATGTATTCGTTAACGTTGGGATGGTCACGGGTTTATTACCTGTTGTTGGTGTACCGCTGCCGTTAGTGAGCTATGGAGGGACATCAATGGTGACCTTATTAGCTGGCTTCGGTATCCTGATGTCTATTCACACTCACCGAAGGATGATGTCACCGTGAAAATTTTACTATCATTGACTATGTTAATGCTTTCATTTGCACCAAGGCTGTATGCCAATACCGCATTGCCAGGTGCTGATGAGTTTGTTAATGAAATGGCAAAGGAATACCAGTTTGACCCAAAAGAATTGGACAAAGTGTTCAAAGAAGTTGAGATTAAAGATAGTATACTGAAAGCGATATCAAGACCTGCTGAGAAAAGTAAGCCTTGGTATGATTACCGTAAGATTTTTATTACGGATAAGCGTATCACTCAAGGTGCTGATTACTGGAAGAAACATGCACCAGCCTTGGCGCGTGCGGAACAAAAATATGGTGTTCCAGCAGAAATTATTTTAGCTATTCTGGGTGTCGAAACCTTTTATGGCAGAATTACAGGTGGTTATCGTGTTGTTGATGCCTTATCAACATTAGCATTCCGTTATCCTCCTCGAAGTAAATTCTTCCGTAGTGAACTAAAGCACTTCTTTATATTGACACGAGAAGAACAAATGTCTGCGCTTAACCCTGTCGGCTCATACGCTGGCGCCATGGGTTTAGGTCAATTTATGCCGAGCAGTTATCGTGAATATGCGGTAGATTTTGACGGGGATGGTCGCCGAGATATTTGGACTAACCCAACTGATGCAATTGGCAGTATCGCCAATTATTTACATCGCCATGGCT
Organism: uncultured Gammaproteobacteria bacterium; assembly: GCA_905479075.1. Classification (GTDB taxonomy): domain Bacteria; phylum Pseudomonadota; class Gammaproteobacteria; order Nitrosococcales; family Methylophagaceae. The sequence continues at coordinate 143,376 of CAJQLA010000002.1, forward strand.
GGATTGCAGGTGAAAGTATTGTGCATAAAACACGTGTCAGAAAGGGTGTTCCGACAGCCTTGCTGAAAAAGGGGGTAAAGCCGTCTATTCAGGTTAGTGCGTTAGTAAATGCATCTGTTTCAACGGCGGATTTGCCCAAAACGGCTAAAAAAGTAGGTTTAATTACATTGACCCAACCTGAAGGTGAGGAATACTGGTTAACCAGACAAAATTTTTACAGTATCACTCGATATAATCACAGTAGAATGTATGCCATGGCAGTGACACAATTGGCTCAGGCAATTAAAGCGCAATACAAAGAACAATGATGTCAGTACGCTATTTAAAGTGGGTTTCTATAGCCTTCATTAGCTTAAACCTAGCCGCTTGTAGCAGCTTGTTTGAAAAAGAAGATGGGCCGGATCGTTTCCCACCTAATGTTGCAAACATTCCAGACGCAGTACCTAAATATGAGCCTATCAGACCACAGAATCAAAAAAGCTATAAGGTATTAGGTAAGCGTTATTATCCACTGAAAACTGCTGCAGGTTACCGTGAAAGAGGTATTGCCTCTTGGTATGGTAAAAAGTTTCATGGCAACCCAACGGCGACGGGTGAAAGGTACGATATGTACAAGATGACGGCGGCGCATAAAACATTGCCTTTACCAAGTTATGTTGAAGTGACTAATTTGAATAATGGTCGCAAGATTGTTGTTAGGGTGAATGACCGTGGACCTTTTCATCGGGGACGTATTATTGATTTATCTTATAGTGCCGCTGCGAAGTTAGGCATTATAGGTAATGGAACAGGTCAAGTTGAAGTACGGACAGTGGGTGCTGGTTATACTGCCTCAACAAGTCGTAATGCAACACAGGTGGCTGAAAGTACATTAAAGCCAGCAGGCCCAGCGAAATTGTATTTGCAGGTCGGCACATTTAACACATCATCTCGCGCTGAGCAGTTTAAAAACAACTTGGCTGATAAAATACAGGATGAGGTATTGGTTATGCCTTTTGCTAAGCCTGAAGGCCGGCTGTACAGAGTGAGAGTTGGCCCTTTAACTACAGTTGAATATGGCGATGATTTAGCTACACGTTTAATGGATTTGGGCTTTAATGATACCCATATTGTTGTTGAATAATTATTTTAGAGAAGTATTGATGTTAAAACGAATAAAAACCCTTTTGTCAGTCACGTTATTGTTACTTGTTTCCACATCATTCGCGGCGATTACGCCAACACCTAAAGCACCGCCTGTGGCTGCGAAATCTTATATTCTTGTAGATTACGCCAGTGGCGCTATCCTAGCTGAAGAAAATTCCCAGCAGCGCTTACCACCTGCCAGTATTACTAAATTAATGACAGCTTATGTGGTGTCACATGAGTTAGATGCGGGCAACATTTCCCTATCTGATGAAGTGTTAATTAGTGAAAAAGCTTGGCGGATGGTGGGTTCACGCAGTTTTATTGAAGTCAATAGCAAAGTGCCAGTAGAAGCATTGCTCCGCGGTATGATTATTCAATCGGGTAATGATGCGGCTGTAGCCTTAGCAGAACATATTGCTGGCAGCGAAGAAACGTTTTCCCAAATGATGAACCAATACGCTCAGCAGCTTGGCATGGTGAATACAAATTATCGAAATGCCACAGGCTTACCTGATCAAGACCATTACACAACAGCACAAGATATTGCGACTTTATCAGCCGCTGTTATTCGTGACTTTCCTGATCACTATGCTTGGTATGCTGAAAAAGAATATACCTATAACAATATCACTCAGCATAACCGAAATAAATTATTGTGGCGTGATAGCAGTGTAGATGGCCTTAAGACTGGTCATACTGAGGAGGCTGGTTATTGCCTAGCAGCATCAGCAGAACGTAGTGGCATGCGCTTAATTTCGGTTGTTTTGGGAACTAAAAGTGAAAATGCACGTGCACAAGAAATACAGAAATTACTCAATTATGGTTTTCGTTTTTTTGAAACACATGATCTATACCAAGCTAGCACCAAAATTGCTGATTCAAAAGTATGGAAGGGTGCAACTGATCTAGTCGACTTAGGTTTAGCTGAATCATTAGCTATTACTGTGCCGCGTGGACGTTATAAAGAGTTGGTAGCAACAACTAATATCAACCAACCCATCATCGCACCGATAACAGCGGGTACTCAACTTGGTGAAGTGGAAATTCATCTTGCTGATACATTAGTAGCTAAGCAACCGCTAGTGGTATTACAAGCGATTGAACAAGGTAGTTGGTGGCGTAGAATATTAGACTCAATATTGCTTCTTATTTGGGGGTAATGCGTGAAAGATGTTTTTTTAAATGGTGATTTCTTACCAGCGGAACAAGCAAAAGTGTCAGTGCTTGACCGTGGCTTTTTGCTTGGTGATGGTGTCTATGAAGTTATCCCGGTTTATGCGGGACACTGTTTTCAATTATCCGGCCATTTGCTTCGACTACAAAACAGCCTTGATGGCGTCCGTATGGCGAATCCATATTCGCTGGAACAGTGGACAGATCTTATTGAGAAATTAGTGGAACGTAATGGCGGTGGTGACCAAGCTGTTTATCTACAAGTTACTCGTGGTGTTGCACCGCGTGATCATGTGTTTCCAGAGGGTGTTGAACCAACAGCATTTGTAATGAGTAATCCACTAAAAGCTGTCCCAGAAAAATATAAAAGAGAAGGTATTGTAGCTATTACAGTCCCCGATATCCGCTGGCAAAACTGTAATATTAAAGCAATCACATTATTACCCAATAGTTTGTTAAAACAACAAGCACAGGATGCGGGTGCTCAGGAAGCATTGTTGATTCGTGATGGCTATTTAACAGAAGGTTCAGCAAGTAATGCCTATGCCGTAATTAAGGGCGTTATTTATACTGCTCCGAAAGATGAAAAAGTGCTCCCAGGCATTACCCGAGATTTAGTGATTACAACGGCAGAAAAAGCGGGGATCAACCTTGTTGAAGAAGCTGTGTCAGAAACCCAACTGGCCACTGCTGATGAGATTTGGGTCAGCAGTTCTACCAAAGAAATTTTGCCAATAACTACTTTAAATAATAAAGCTGTTGGTGAGGGAGTGCCAGGTGCCGTTTGGCAGAAAATGGATGCTTTATATCAGCAGCTAAAACACGGGGCATTCTGATGGCAGCTGATGAAAGAGATACCTTAATTGAATTCCCTTGTGATTTTGGGATTAAAGCGATGGGTGAATCAAGCGACTCATTCGATGTCCTCGTTGTTAGTATTATTCGCAAACATGTCGAGACTATCCATGAAGCGGCAGTAAGTACTAAGCAAAGTTCAGGCGGAAAATATACCTCTGTTACAGTGACAGTCCACGTCGATAGCCAAGTTCAATTGGATACTATTTACCGAGAATTAAGTAGTCACGAACTCATTAAATACGTGCTGTAAAACACGGCAATGAAAGTAAAAGATTTAGGCTTTCAGCCTTATAGTGAAACACTACAGGCTATGCAGGATTTTACTTCAAATCGCGAAGTGCAGACGGAAGATGAGCTATGGCTACTGGAACACCACGCCGTATTTTCTCAGGGCACTAATGGTCAAAAAGAGCACCTACTTGGTTTAGGTGATATCCCTTTAGTGCAGTCTGATCGTGGAGGCCAAGTGACTTATCATGGGCCTGGACAGCTAGTTGCCTATACTTTGTTTGATCTGAAGCGTTACCGTTTAGGGATCCGTAACATGGTGTCTATACTTGAAAATAGTGTTATAGATATGGTGTCAGCATATGGTTTTTCTGCGAAGTCACGCTCTGATGCGCCTGGTGTCTATGTTGAGGATCGAAAATTGGCATCACTTGGTTTACGGGTAAAACGCGGAGCCTGTTATCATGGTATTAGCATCAATGTTGATATGGATTTATCACCATTTTTATCGATTAACCCCTGTGGGTATCAAGGTATGGAGATGATTAACTTAACTGATCTTGGTATCTCAATGACGATGGAACAAGCAAAGCAGCAGTTTGTGAACGCATTACAAGCACAAATGAGTCTGAACACATAATATCTGGATTCATTGATTACCTATTTTTAAAGGCAATACCGAATGACCGATTCAACGAGTAGTAAGCGTGATGTGAATGCCCTAAGGGGGGAGTCTAAAGTCTCACGCATTCCTATTAAAGTAGAACCAAGTACACCTAAGCGTAAACCCGAATGGATAAGGTCTAAAGTACCTAGTAGTCCAGAGGTGATTAGGTTAAAGGCGCTATTACGAGAACATGATTTAAATACAATATGTGAAGAGGCAGCGTGCCCTAATTTAGGAGAATGTTTTACGCATGGAACAGCGACATTTCTGATTATGGGTCAGATTTGTACGCGACGTTGTCCTTTTTGTGATGTTGCCCATGGTAAGCCAGATCCTCTTGATGAAAACGAGCCGAGTCATTTGGCTAAGACTATCGCTGCAATGAAATTAAAACATGTCGTTGTGACATCAGTAGATAGAGATGATCTTCGTGATGGTGGTGCGGCACATTTTAGAGAATGTATTAAAGAAATACGTCAACAATCACCCGAGACCAATATAGAGGTCTTAGTGCCTGATTTTCGAGGTAGGATGAATGTGGCTTTGGAAGTTTTAGCTGACAACCCACCTGATATTTTTAATCATAATTTAGAAAGTATTCCACGTTTGTATAAAGCAGTGCGTCCAGGATCTGATTATCAATGGTCTTTGGATTTAATTAAAAATTTCCAGAAAATGCACCCAGAAATCCCTACTAAATCTGGTTTGATGCTAGGGCTTGGTGAGTCATTGGATGAAATTAAACAAGTGATGCAAGATTTACGTGATCATGGCTGCCGGATGTTGACTTTAGGACAATATTTGCAGCCTAGTCGTCATCATTTAGCTGTAGAGCGTTTCGTGACGCCTGCTGAATTTGACGAATTAGCTGTTGTAGCCAAAGAAATGGGCTTTGAGCATGTCGCCAGTGGTCCAATGGTACGATCATCATATCATGCTGATTTACAAGCAAAAGGTGAACACGTTTCTTAGGAAAAGTCCTGTTAGGTTTTTGGGTGAAATTAACTTAGCAGTGTATCCCTGCTTGTTTACAGTATAATGACAGGCCCAATTTATATTAGGCTCGACAGTCAAATAAAACATGAGGTTTATAGATGAGTGATTTTTTACCTGGACTAGAAGGCGTTGCCGCAACAAAATCTGCCATATCATTTATTGATGGTGAGAAAGGTCTATTGTCCTATCGTGGTTATTCTCTAGAAACATTAGCTGCAAATAGTAGCTTTGAGGAAACAACGTTATTATTACTCGATGGTGAATTACCCTCAGCTAAAGAACTAGATGGCTTTACCAAAAAGCTACGTCGTCATTACAGAATTAAATATCATATTCGTGAAATGATGCATCATTTCCCAGCAACAGGTCACCCGATGGACATGTTGCAAACGGCTGTTTCAAGTCTTGGTATGTTTTATCCGGGTACAGAATGCCTGACTGATGCTGATATCTGTGAAGATCTTAACTATGTCCGTAATATGACAGTGAATATTATTGCTTCGATGGCACCATTAGTAGCCATGTGGGAGCATATGAGACAAGGCTACGATCCTATTGAACCTCGTGAAGATTTATCGGTCGCTGAAAATTTACTGTATATGTTTACAGGTAAAGAACCTGATCCGATGCTCGCTAAAATCATGGATGTTTGTCTGATTTTGCATGCCGAACATACGCTCAATGCTTCAACCTTCTCAGCACTAGTAGCTGGTTCAACTTTAGCTACACCTTATAGTGTCATTTCTGGCGCTATTGGTACGCTTTCTGGCCCATTACATGGGGGTGCCAATTCCCGCGTTGTCGACATGTTAAAAGAAATTGGCTCAGCCGATAACGCAGAAGCATGGGTAGATAATGCGCTCGCTAATAAAGAAGTGATCTGGGGTATGGGTCATCGTGAATATAAAGTGAAAGATCCTCGGGCGACCATTTTGCATAAATTGGTTACTGAACTCATCGAAGATCGTGGAAGCAGCTTAGATAGTACCTTTGAAACAGCCATGAAAGTCGAAGAAGTTTGTAAAGATAGGCTAGGTCATAAAGGTGTTTACCCTAATGTCGATTTCTATTCGGGAATTCTTTATGCAGAGATGGGTATCCCTGCTGATCAATTCACGGCCTTATTCGCAGTAGCCCGTTCTGCTGGTTGGTTAGCGCATTGGCGTGAACAGATTTCGGATAACCGTATTTATCGACCTACTCAGATTTACATAGGTAGTGAGACTAGAGAATATGTATCTGTGTCGGATCGTGTTTAACAGCTAGCAAATAATCGTTTTACTGGCCTGACCTTGTTGTTCTCGAACCAAACGCGGTACAAGATAACCAGACAGTTGTTTACGTACTTGTTGTATTAACGAAATACCAATCGATTCAGCCACATCAAAGTGACCAGCACCTTGTACAGGGTCAAGTAAGTGTAAGTAGTAGGGCATAACATTGAGTTCACTTAGGCGTTCACTTAAATTGATAAGGTCGACTACAGTATCGTTAATGTCTTTTAGCAGTACCGATTGATTGAGCAACTGCACATTGATATCTGTTAATGCTTTTAGGGCAGGAATAACATCATCAACAAGTTCATTAGCATGATTGGCATGAATGACCATCACTATTTGAAACCGAGAATTCATAAGCGTCTCTAATAATGATTGAGTGACTCTACCTGGCAACACAACAGGTAGGCGACTATGAATGCGTAGGCGTTTAATATGAGAAATGGTTCCAAGTTCAGTTATCAACCCTTCGAGTTTTGTATCACTTAAGCTTAATGGATCGCCACCACTTAAAATAATCTCTTTTATGGACGTATCTTGTTTGAGAGTGGTCATAGTCTGCTGCCATTGGCTAGCTAGGGGATTACTATCACCATAAGGAAAATGGCGCCGAAAACAATAACGACAATGAATTGCACAAGCGCCTGTTGTTAATAATAAAGCACGACCATGATATTTTTGTAGTAAACCTGGACTGGTAATGGCCAGTTTGTCACCAACAGGATCGCTGACAAAGTCCGTGTCGATTTTCCCTTCATCCGACAAAGGAAAAACTTGTCTTAATAAGGGGTCATTGACATCCCCATAGCGCATTTTATTGGCATAAGTTTGGGGGACTCGCAGAGGGAATTGTTTGAGGATTTCACCGTCAATAGCTTCAAGCTTGTCCTTTAGTCCTAACTGTGACAATAACGTCTCTGGATCATTGATCGCATTTGACAGCGCTATTTGCCAAGCTTGTTTTGGTACGAGGGGCTGTGTTTGAGGTATCATATTGCGCCTAACTAAATAAACAGACGATGATCGTCACCCAAAAGAGGTTGCTATGGCAAGTGTAAGTACAAATCAATTTAAATCTGGACTCAAATTTATGCTGGATGGGGATCCTTGCAGCATTATCGAAAATGAATTGGTTAAGCCTGGTAAGGGTCAAGCATTTAATCGCGTTAAATTTCGTAACTTAAAAACGGGCCGGGTCAACGAGCGGACTTTTAAGTCTGGTGAAAGCGTTGAAAGTGCTGATGTTGTTGAAGTCGAATTAGAGTATTCCTACACAGATGGTGAGTTTTGGTACTTTATGGATCCAGAGTCATATGAACAACATGCAGCTGATGCCAATGCCATTGAAGATTGCAAACAATGGTTAAAAGAGCAATATGTTTATACCGTCACGCAATGGAATGGCACGCCACTGCTTGTGACAGCGCCTAATTTTGTTAACTTAGCTGTGACCGATACTGATCCAGGTTTAAAAGGTGATACAGCAGGTACAGGCGGTAAACCAGCTACATTAGAAACAGGTGCGGTAGTACGTGTGCCTTTATTTATGAATATTGGCGATGTGCTGCGTATTGATACGCGTAGTGGTGAGTACGTCGAGAGAGCTAAATCCTAATTCATCTCTGTGTGAAAAGCCTTGTACTACAATAAAATCATTTGATGAATAGCATGTCGTATTTGATATGTAGTTATGAACAATAATTGGCAACCTTCAGCTGATCTGGAAACATTAAAAAAACGGGCACAGTTTATTGCTGATGTCCGTTTGTTTTTTACACGAAAAGGCATGCTCGAAGTCGACACACCTATTTTGTCACGGGCTGCACCAACAGCACCTTATCTAGATAGTTTCAAGACTCACTATATTCCTTTAGGGACAGATCAAAAACAGGATTATTACCTTCAGACATCACCTGAGTTCGCCATGAAACAGTTGCTGGCGGCGGGTAGTAGTTCTATCTATCAAATTGCCAAAGTGTTTCGCAATGGAGAGCGGGGAAAGTACCACTTACCAGAGTTCACCATGCTTGAGTGGTATCGTATTGAATTGTCACTTGATGAACTTATGGATGAAATTAATGAATTACTGGCGAGTATTTTTGCTATTACTAGTAGTACACGCCTAAGTTATCAACAAGTATTCAAACAAAGTTTAAATATAGATGTGTTTGCAATTTCCGATAGTGAAGTAGAGCAGTTAGCGAAACAACACTTACCTAATCTTTCAGAAAACATACAACTTGATCGTGATGGTTGGCTAGAATTATTGATGAGCGAAGTAATTGAACCTAAATTAGCCGAATTGGCCCAAGCTGTTTTTATATTTGATTTTCCTGCCTCTCAGGCCCAGTTAGCTAAAATTAAATTAGATAAACAAGGCCATCAGGTTGCAGCGCGTTTTGAGCTCTATATTAGAGGAATAGAAATAGCCAATGGCTATGATGAATTGCTTGATGCTGATGAGCTACGACAACGATTTGAGCAAGATAATCAACAACGACGCGGATTAAACAAACAAATCATGCCTGTTGATGACAACTTATTGGACGCTATGCAAGCAGGTTTACCACAATGTACAGGTGTGGCTTTAGGTTTAGATAGATTGTTAATGATAGTGCTTGATAAAAAGGCTATTGATGAGGTTCAAAGTTTCAGCTAGGTTTTGTCTATTAAAAAAAGCTTTAGAATAATGGAAAAGGATTTCTCTAGGTTAATTGATGTGCGCCTTATCACAAGTGTATATTTTCTTTGCTTAGCAACTTCAGTTCATGCACAAGTTTATAAATGCAGCGACACTGGACAGGTTATCTACAGTGATAAGCCCTGTGCCGATAATGCACAGGAAATTAAAGTAGAGGTTTATACACCTAAAGCTGAAGATATCGAAACGCAACAACGTATCACTGAGTCATATCAAGAAGAATCTAAATACCATGATTTATTGGCATTGCGACAGCATAATGAAAACTTAAAAAAACAAATTCAACAGCTATATCAACAACGAGATGAGGAATTAAAAGCTTTTGAGCAAAAAATTTATCGCTATTCGGATACACAGGTTGCGACTACCGAACATGGTTTATTTAAAAAAATGGAAAAAATTAGTGCTGATTATCAAGCGATAATTGTACAACTTGAGGCTAAAATTAAGGAAAATGACAGTAAAATAGCCGAAATACATTTTTAAAATCAATAAAGTAGTTTTCGTATTAAGGTTGATAAATGGTTTTCCAGACCGGAACTGTTGATCAGGTAGAGTGGTAATAACTGTCTTTGGCGTTGCATGTCTTAACTTTTAAAGCGAAGAATTATTCCATTAAGCCTGGTAGCCAAAGCGTAATTTCTGGGAAGCTAATGATCACAGCTAACACGATTAGCTGAATAATTATAAATGGCACAATGCCTTTATAGATATCTTGTAGTTTAAGTGTGGGTGCACTGGCTTTTAGATAAAACAATGAAAAGCCAAATGGTGGCGTTAGGAAAGAGGTTTGCAAGTTCAAAGCAATCAACAGGGCAAACCAGAGAGGATCGAGCCCCATGTGAATAGCAACAGGTGCAATGATCGGCACTACGATAAAGCAGATTTCGATAAAGTCTAAAAAGAATCCCAGTATGAAAATAAGCAGCATACTCAGGATCAAGAAGCTCCACTTACCGCCGGGTAAGTTATTGAAGATATCGAAAATAAGGTTATCACCACCCATTCCAACGAAGACAAGGCCAAAGGCAGTAGCGCCGATTAAAATTAAAAATACCATGCTAGTTAGGCGCGTGGTTTGCCGCATGGCTAGATTGAGATTATCGAGTGTTAATTTGCCATGCAGGGCTGCAAGAAGCATGGCACCTAAGGCACCAACAGCAGCTGACTCTGTAGGTGAGGCAATACCAAAGAAGATAGATCCTAACACGGCGAGCACTAATGCCAGAGGTGGTAATAGGCTTTTTAAAACTTTAAAACCGAGATGTTCATTGTTAGCAATTTCAGTTTTAATTGCAGGAGCGATAGTTGGGTTTCGCCAAGCAATAAAACCGATATAGGTCATATAGGCTAAAACTAACATCATGCCTGGAACCGCCGCAGCAATGAATAGTTGGCCAACAGGTACACCGATGACATCGCCTAATAAAATCAAAATAATACTGGGCGGAATAATTTGACCTAGGGTGCCAGATGCAGCGATAGTCCCACCTGCCAATGTGGGTGCATAGCCATGTTTAAGCATTGCAGGCAAAGCAATGACTGCCATAGTGACAACGGAAGCACCGACGACACCCGTAGTGGCTGCTAGTAAAGCACCAACAAGCACAACGGAGATAGCAAGACCACCTCTGACTCTGCCAAATAAACGGCCCATGGTTTCCAACAGTTCTTCTGCGATCCCCGATTTTTCCAATACAACGCCCATAAACACAAAAAGAGGCACAGCCAACAAAGTGAAGTTGGTCATAATGCCCCAAATTCTAAGCGGCAATAAATCGAAAAAACCAAAACCTAAAAAGATACCACCAAAAGCGAGAGCAACTGACCCGAGAGTAAAGGCGACAGGAAAACCTGCTAGTAAAAGCAGGAACAACACAGCAAACATCACTAAAGCCCAGACTTCCATTAGCTGTGTTCCTGATGTTTAAGTTTTAAAATATTTTTGAGTAACTCACTAATGCCTTGCAGAATAATCAGTGCAAAGGCAACCAGTAAACTGGCTTTGAGTAGATAACGATAGGGTAGACCACCAGGATCAGGCGAACCTTCTTGATAATAAAAGGCATTTTCTACAAAAGGCCAAGCGGTTGTTAAAATAAGGGTACAAAAAGGAAACAACAACAGTAAAATGCCAACAATATTTATGAGCGCACGATGCTTATCAGTTAAAAATTGACTCTGATAAAGGATATCAACGCGTACATGGTCATCATGTTTATAGGTATAGGCAGCGCCTAAAAGGAAAACAAGTGCGAATAAATGCCATTCTAACTCTTGTAAAGCCACTGAGCCTTGATGGAAAAAGTAACGCATGGCAACGTCATAACAAATTAATAAAACCATTGCTAATACGAGCCATGATGCGGTTCGGCCAATCCATTCGTTAATGGCATCAATGACAGAGATAATGGCTTTCATAAGCGATTTGTTATTTTGTTTTATAAAGAGGTCTCAGAGTGTCCCATAAAATGGGTTCTAGCTCTAGTTTTGTATACGGTTTGAGCTGGACTACTTGGTGTAATAAACAAGTAATGGTAAAGTGCTTGTTGATTCTTTTTACTCCTTTGTTTTGAAAACAACATTTAGGATAACTAAATTATGCTTACTGTTATTTCACCTGCCAAAACCTTAGATTTTGAAAGTCAGCCATGCACGCAAGATCACACACAACCCCAATTTTTGGAACAATCACAACAGCTAATCAATGAGCTACGTGAGCTAACTGCGCCAGCTATTGCAAGTTTGATGAAGTTAAGTGATAAGTTGGCTGGCCTTAATATGGCACGATTTCAAACTTGGCAAGCACCATTTAATCTTGAAAATTCAAAACAAGCTGTTTTAGCTTTCAAGGGCGATGTGTACACAGGTTTGGATGCTGAGACTATGGATGAGAAGGGCTTTGATTTTGCTCAAAAACACTTACGGATCTTATCTGGACTTTATGGCGTGCTGAAACCGTTAGATTTAATTCAGCCCTATCGCTTGGAGATGGGCACTAAATTTGCTAATAGCAAAGGGACTAATTTATACCAGTTTTGGGGTAGTCAGCTACGCGAAGAAATAGAAAGTTTAGCGGATGACGAGATTGTGGTTAATTTGGCTTCAAATGAATATTTTAAAGCCCTAGAAGCAAAGAAATTAAATGCCCGGATTATTACACCAATTTTCAAAGATTGGAAAAATGGTGAATATAAGATTATTAGTTTCTACGCTAAGAAAGCACGTGGCTTTATGAGCCGCTATATTATTGATCATAAAATCAATGATCCAGAGCGGTTAAAAGAATTTGATAGTGAAGGTTATCGATTTAGTGCTGAAATGACAGAAGGTGATAACTGGGTATTCATTCGCGATCACGATTAGCTGTATCGATGCGCCTGTTTAAGCTGAATGTGCTCTTCATTGTCATTCTTTTCAAATTCAAATGTCGCAATTAAAGGTGCATGATCCGATAATTTTCGCCATGAAGAGTAGCGTGGTCGCTCGCAAGTGACAGGTCTTATTTTACGATAATAAACGCGATCCATTTTTAAAATAGGCAGCCAGGCTGGCCATGTTCGAGCATGTTTATTATGCAAAGCTTGATGTGTTTCACGTAGATGCAAATGTTTTGAAAAATAACGTTCTGCATTCTCAGACCAGTCGTTGAAATCCCCAGCAATGATTAAGGGTGCGTCTTTAGGGACGTGTTCTTCGATCCGTTCGCATAGGATTTTAAACTGTTGTTTACGCTCTGTATTTATTAAACCTAAGTGAATACAGATGATATGTAACTCTTGCTCGATTGAGGGTAGATCAAGTACACCATGTAATAAGCTACGACTTGCCCAAGACATAGAAGAAACATTGATATTTTCCCAGCGAATAAAAGGGTACTTGCTGAGGATAGCATTGCCATGATGGCCTAAGCTATACAAGGCATTTTTGCCATAGGCAACGTGTGGCCATACATCTTCAGCAAGAAAGTCCGCATGAGATAATTCGGGCCAATCTCTGTGTGTTATTTGATGTTGTTTGTGTTCACCTTGCACTTCTTGCAAGAACAAAATATCGGCTTTTGATTCAACGAGGGCTTCTCTCAAGCGATGTAAGACAAAGCGCCGATTGCTGGCACTAAAACCTTTATGGATGTTGTAGGTCAGAATGCGTAATTGATTTTGAGGCATAAAGTGATACTCGCTCAACACGTACTCTGTCACTTTAACAGACAATGCTAAAAAGACTTAGTTTTTAGCTTAAATTCTAGCCCATTTTTTGAATAGCATCTAATGGGTTTTTGATGCTTTTTTGCCACAAAATTTTACTTTTTAATAGCGCCGATAATAAAGAGTAATAGAGCTGCACCCGCTGTTGCACTGATGATAGAACCGATCATGCCACTGGCTGTGATGCCAACGAGATTGAATACAAACCCGCCGAAAATAGCACCAATAACCCCCACGACAATATTTCCGATCAAACCAAAGCCACCACCTTTCATTAAATTACCGGCTAACCAACCGGCGATAGCACCTACGGCTAAAAAAGCGATTATATTCATGGTCTTTCCTTATTGAGTATGAGTAAGTGTTATGACGTTAGATGAGTAAAACAAATTTTAATACAACTTTATTACTCAGGATTTTATTTTTTTGGTTAATGACTGCTTCGTTTTGAGTAGCGGCTATAGTTGGTTGTAGAAAGCGCGTCGTTTACCAGATATTATTTAAGGATAAAAGTGACTTTTAAAGCAACTTTATAGGCAGCGATTTTATTTTTTTTGATATCAAGAGACTGGTCTTTGACCCAAACAGATGTAACGTTTTCTAGGGTTTTTGTGGCACGTTTGACACCTTCTTCAATGGCATCATCGAAACTTTTAGGTGAGCTGGCAATAATTTCAGTGACTCTTGCTACGGACATAATATTCTCCTTAAAGTAGGTATAAAAAATACTGTGTGTTCAACCTTTGAGTATATAGCTTGAAGCTTAACCGAAAATGAACAAGCTATAATTCCTTTAATGTTTTAGGAATAGCCTTGTTTTGAGGTGATATGGCATCATGAGGACAGGCATCAATACAGGCATAGCAGCGGATACATTCACTGTCATCGATAAATAAGCTGTTGTAATACAGGCCTGAAGTTTGACCTGGCTGAATTGTCTTGAACTCACTGACTTTTCGGTTTTTTCCGATGCCTGAAAGGGTGAACCCGGTTGCCTCAACGATACAGTTTTCAACAGGCTTGACTAATAAACATTCGTCACAAAGTACACACTTTGTATTATCGACAACGGGTGCAGGAGAACGAACGTCTTCAAATTTATCATAACGAATATCACGACTCGATAAGCCGACCTCTGTTAATACTTCAACTCCGTGGTCTATCATTGGCGGAGGACCACAGAAAAAAGCACTGACATTGTTAACATCAAACTTCTTATTGGCAAGGTAATGTTCATTGAAGTATTCGGTGACAAAACCTTTTGGCCCTTGCCAATTACTGTCTTCGGGTTCTTCTGATAAAACAGGGATGAATTCAAAATGATGTTTAGGATTCCACTTTTTAGCTAAATCGGCCATTTCATCAAGACAATATAAGTCTGCTTGGGTACGAGCTCCATAGAAGAAATAGCAGTCGCGTGCTAATGATTGCTGGCAAGCGTGTTCTACAATAGCTTTGATAGCGCTCATGCCGCTACCGCCCGCAATACACACTATTGTTTTGTGTGAATTATCTAAGCCAAAATGTCCCATTGGGCCACTGACAGTCACTTTTTCACCTGTACGATCTTTATCTTGCAACCAAGCGGATAGTTCACCACCTTCAACCAAACGAATAAAAAAAGTCACTTCATTTGGGTTTTCCAATTCGGGTGTTTTTGCAAAGGAATAGGCTCTTGGACGTTTTATACCGGGTACTTGTAGCGTGCCATATTGGCCTGCTTTTGCATTGATAAAGCCTTGATCAGCAGTGTAGTTGACAGTGACTTCAAAAGTATCATAAGTCAGTTGTTTAACTTGGTTGATGGTACCTGGATGACTATCGACTCGTCGACGCTGAATGGTCGGATTAGGTTGTGGTAATAAGGTGTCAAAAGGATCGTTAAACACAGTAAGTTTTGATTTTGCCATTATTCAAATACCCCCGGATAAACCTTTTTCGCCGCCTCAATAATTTCCTTTTCTGTCGCCTTGATATCTTTATTTCGCGGATCGGCTCGCCACCTTTTAACAAAGCCTTTCTTGCCACCCCATTGCTTCAAAATGGTTTTCTTAATGTCATCACTGGCAAGTTCAATTTCAGCCAAACAAGAATAAAAAGTAGGGCTATTACCAAAGTCGGTGAGCATTTCAGTATTGAGGGCATTAACGTTGACGCCACCATAGGTATTACTGCCCTTGAATTGTTTTTGCGTATTACAAACGCCGGGTAGTAATTTGTTAATAATGACAGCATGAACATAAGTTTCACCACGATCATTATAAAGACGACATAAGTCACCATCTTTGATGCCACGTTTTTTTGCATCTTTCGGATTAAGTTCGACAGTGGGACGTGACATCATTGCCTGTAGTCTTGGTACTGATTGAAAGGAATCACCAATAAAGTAGTGAGGAGCACAACTCAAAACTTGCAGTGGGAATTGTTTGCGTTTTGGATCTTCCTGGCCTTCAATCTCAGGTACATAGCTGGGCAGCGGATCAATACCTTGTTCTTTTAAAGTAGCACTATAAATCTCTATTTTACCGCTAGGTGTTGGCCAGCCATTATTTAAGAAGTCACGGCGGCTGGTTTCAGTGTTAGCCCGTGCCCAGCCATTTTTCTTGAGTTCATCATAATCAATGCCCTCCATCAATGGATTGACTGTATCATCAACTAGAATATCTCTAATGATTTCTTCATCAGTTTGGGTGAAGGCATTATCTTCATCTTCAACATAACCCATTTTGTCAGCAAGTTTGCGAAACAATTCTGAATTACGGACACTTTCACCTAATGGTTCTATAACAGGCTCATTCATGCCGTAATACCAGTTGCCATAAGTAGCAACTAGATCCGTGCGTTCTAGTTGAGTATCGGCAGGCAAGACAATATCAGCGTAGTTACAACTATCAGTCCAAAATGTTTCATGAATACCTACAAATAAGTCATCACGCATCAAACCTTCACGGACACCTTGTGTATTGGGTGCACAGTTAGCGGGATCAGAATTATAGATAAACATGGATTTGATGGGTGGGTCGAGTTGCTCGCCGTCATAGCCAATGTTTTCAGATAGAGCGCGGCCTATTTGAACCATACTGATTTGTCGTTTTGAAGCACGCTCTCCTAAATCGGGTCGATGGAGTCTCGACATATCATGACGCAACCACATTTCTTCTAAATTACCAAAACCAGCACCGCCACAGCGTTCCCGCCATGAGCCAGTAATACAGGGTAGGGTTAGAACAGCTCGACACATTTGGCCCGCATTTTGATGGCGATTAAGACCGTAATTGGCTCTGATAACAGACTTCTTGGTTGAGCCATATTCTAGAGCAAACTTCTCAATTTCAGCAGCAGGTACGCCAGTTATTTCCTCGACTTTTTTTAACGTGTATTCAGGCAGCTTGTTATCGATAAGTGCTTTCCAGCCAACCGTTTGTTCTTTTAGAAAATCAAGATCGTGCAAATTGTTATCAACAATGACTTTCATCATTCCCAAAGCCAGAGCAGCATCGGTGCCAGGGCGAGGTTGAATATGCCAATCAGCCATCATGGTCGTGCGCGTTTCTCTGGGATCGATGACCACCAATTTAGCACCGCGTTCCTTGGCTTCACGGATAAAGGGAATCGCATGAACACCTGTACTAACGAGATTGGCTCCCCAGAGAATGATAAGGTCAGCTTCTTGTGCTGCTTCGTGGATAGAGGCATTCGAATGAGCTAGGCCATAAGTGTGAAGACCAGCCCACATAGCGGCATAGATACAAATAGATTGTTCTAATCGTGCCGCTTCCATCTTATTCCAGAAGCGGGTATCCATTGTCCAATAACCGACCATACCCATAGTGCCGGAGTAGGAGTAGGGCTGAATGGCCTCACTGCCATATTCGTCAATGGTCTGTTTGAAGTTATTAGTAATCTTTTCTAATGCTTCATCCCAGCTGATACGTTCAAATTTAGCACCAGGACCTTTTGGACCAACGCGCTTATGAGGATATAACACGCGATTATCGTTATAGACGAAATCAAGATAATGATTCACCTTATTACACAGGTGTCCACGTGTGATGGGGTGAGTGGGATCGCCTTGAATTTGGATAGCTTTGCCCGTTTTGTCATCGCGGGTAACTAACATCGAGCATGAGTCGGGGCAATCATGAGGGCAAACAACATGGTGAACTGAGTAACCTTCGGCTACATCAAGTTTAGTACTGACAGTCATTCTCTATACTTCCCCCTGTTTATGTCTTTTTGACTACCTAATGAAGGTAGATCTGAACGAACAAGCTTGTAACCTAAAAATAACATCTATCAATTTGCATTTTTACAGTATTTTGCCAACTGTTCAATCGTAAGTTTGTTTAAGAGTGGTATATAGAAGATTTAAAAGTGGTTATCTGATTTGTTAAATTAAAACTTAACTATTTAATCAATGCATAGGATTGAAGGATTTGCTTTTAACCCTTGAACTTTAAAACTACGCCCCCATTTGGTGACTTTAAGATAAATAAAGCCGGATGGAGGCAGTAATTCAAATGAGTGTTGATGCACATAAAGAAACCTTAGGTTTTCAAACCGAAGTAACCCAATTGTTGGATCTGATGATCCATTCTTTATATAGTAATAAAGAAATCTTTATGCGTGAGCTGATTTCAAATGCAGCTGATGCGTCTGATAAATTACGTTTTGAAGCGTTATCTGATGATGCTTTATATGAAAATGACGGCGAACTAAAAATTCACGTTGCTTTTGATAAAGAGGCAAAAACAGTCACTATTACTGACAATGGTATTGGTATGAGCCGTCAGGATGTCATTGATAACATTGGTACTATTGCCAACTCAGGTACTCGTAAATTCTTCGATAAAATGACGGGTGATCAAGCCAAAGACTCGCAGTTGATTGGTCAGTTTGGTGTTGGTTTTTACTCATCATTTATTGTTGCTGACAAGGTCACATTACGTACGCGTCGTGCTGGTCTGACATCAGAACATGGTGTTGAGTGGACGTCAGAAGGTAAGGGCGAATTTAGTATTGAAAATATCGACAAGCCGCAACGTGGTACCGAAGTTATCCTACATTTACGTGAAGATCAGGATGAATTTTTAAACAGCTGGCAACTACGTAACATCATCACTAAATATTCAGATCACATTGATTTGCCGATCATGATGGCCAAAGAGCCAGTGCCTGATGAAGAAGGCAATATTGACGAAAATGCTGAGCTTGAAGATGAAACGGTCAATAAAGCAACTGCTTTATGGACATTATCTAAAGGCGACATCAGTGAAGATGAGTACAAAGAATTTTATAAGCAAATCAGCCATGATTTCCAAGATCCTTTAAGTTGGAGTCATAACAAGGTTGAAGGTAAAACTGAATATACCTCTCTGCTTTATATTCCATCAAAAGCCCCGTTTGACCTATGGGATCGCGAACGAGCACATGGCTTAAAATTGTATGTAAAACGTGTCTTTATCATGGAAGATACAGAACAATTGATGCCGCGCTACCTGCGTTTTATTCGCGGTGTGATTGATACCAATGATTTGCCATTGAATGTCTCTCGCGAAATTCTGCAAGGCAGTAAAACAATCGATAGCATTCGTGCAGCTTCAGTGAAGAAAGTACTGGGTGAATTTGCTAAAATGCAAAAGAATGACGCTGAGAAATACGCGACATTCTGGCAAGAGTTTGGTCAAGTCATCAAAGAAGGGCCAGGTGAAGACTTTGCTAATAAAGAAGCACTTGCCAAATTGATGTTGTTCTCAACAACAGAGACAGGCAGCGAAGAACAAACAGTGACGCTGACTGATTATGTTGAGCGCATGAAAGATAAGCAAGATAAGATTTATTACATCACAGCAGAAAGTTTTGCTGCTGCGAAAAACAGCCCACATCTTGAAGTTTTCCGTAAGAAAGGTATCGAGGTTTTATTATTGGCAGACCGTGTTGATGAATGGCTAACAAATTCATTGACTGAGTTCGATGGTAAACAACTACAATCTGTGGCTAAAGGCGATCTTGATCTTGGTGATTTAGAAGATGAAGAAGAGAAAAAAGCCCAAGAAGAAACAGATAAAAATTTCGTGGACTTGGTTGAGCGTGTGAAAAAGACTTTAGGTGAAAAAGTGAAAGATGTCCGTATCACGCATCGTTTGACTGATTCTCCAGCGTGTCTTGTTGTCGATGACATGGATATGAGTGCCAACCTTGAACGTATGCTTAAGGCAGCCGGTCAAGACGTTGGTGGTACTAAGCCTATTTTTGAAATCAATCCTGACCATCCAATGGTGATCACCCTTAAAGATAAATCAGACGATGAACAGTTCGAAGATTGGTCTTCTATTTTGTTTGATCAAGCCTTATTGGCTGAAGGTGGTCAGTTAGATGATCCTGCTAGCTATGTGAAGCGATTGAATACATTATTATTATCAGTAGCTTAAAGGCTTTTTGATGTTTTGTTAGTCAAAGTGCCTTAAGGTTAGGACTTAATGTAAAATGCTGGGTATAGCGTTATACCCAGCATTTTTTTTGGAAGTATTATGAAACAAGCTAATGACGATTTGTCATTTCAATCAGATAATTTACAGCGCTTTATCTTTGATAATGCTGAAATTCGTGGTGAGTGGGTGCATTTGCATGATGCATGGCAACAAGTCACATCGCGTCGTGAATATCCAGTCGCTATTCAAAACGTATTAGGTCAAATGATGGCGGCAGCAGGTCTATTAGCTGCGACAGTTAAAATAAAAGGCCGTTTGGTATTACAGCTAAAATCAACAGGCCCCGTTAGTTTAATGATGGTCGAATGTACCAGCGATAATACGCTACGTGCTTTTGCTCAATGGGATGAGCAACAAAGCCTTAATGATGAGGCTAACCTAACTGAAATCACTGGCGAAGGTACTTTAGCGATTACTATCGAAGTCGAAGGTTCTAAACAACCTTATCAAGGTATTGTCAGCTTAGGTGCTGATTCAATTGCCCAATTATTAGAAACTTATTTTAATCAATCTGAACAGCTAGGCACACGTGTTTGGCTTGCAGCAAATACAGTATCTGCTGCTGGACTATTGATACAACAACTACCTTCAGCAGATCACCATAGTGAATCTGAGGAAGAGCATTGGTCTCGAATTAGTCAATTATCAGCAACAGTGACTGAGTCAGAATTATTAGATTTAGGCGCAGGCACATTATTACATCGCTTATTCCATGAAGAAGAGTGCAGGTTATTATCGGCGACATCACTAGAATTTTCCTGTAACTGCTCTAGAGAACGTGTTGCTAACACCATCTCTTTATTAGGTGAAGATGATGCACTGCAACTGTTAGAAGAACAGGGTAGTGTCGAAGTCGCTTGCGAGTTTTGCAATGAACATTATTATTTTGATCAAGCCGATGTTGCCTTAATATTCAATCAAACAAGCGGCTGTCCAATCTTTAGTTCAGATACTATTCACTAGGACATAGGCTACCAATGGCACATATCGTTATCATAGGGGCAAGTACAGGTGGTTTACCTGCTGCGTATGAAATGCGTGCCTTATTGGATGATTCACATCAAGTGACAGTGATATCCAATACACCGCTGTTTCATTTTGTGCCAAGCAACCCGTGGATAGCAACAGGTTTTCGTCGTCGCTCTGATACCAGCTTTGATATTGAAGAACACCTTACAGCTAAAAACATCGCTTTCTCATCCGCGGGTGTCGTGGAAATTAATGCAGAACAAAATCAACTCGTTTTAGGTGATGAGTCTACGATTGACTATGACTATTTGATCGTAGCAACAGGCCCAAAGTTGGCTTTTGATGAAATTGAAGGGCTAGGTCCAGAAGGATTTACAGAGTCTATTTGCACTATTGATCACGCGGAACAAGCCAATATTGCTTGGCAGAAGTTTATGCAAAACCCAGGGCCAATCGTCGTTGGCGCAGTGCAAGGTGCATCATGTTATGGCCCCGCCTATGAATATGCCTTGATGATGAGTCACGAACTGCGAAAAGCTAAAATTCGTGACCAAGTGCCAATCACTTTCGTGACTGCAGAACCCTATCTCGGTCACTTCGGTATGGCAGGGGTGGGGGATTCAAAAGGGCTTATAGAATCTGAATTTCGCAAGAATGATATTAAGTGGCTCACCAATGCCAAAGTCACCAAAATAGAACAAAGCATGATGATGGTTGAGCAGGTCAATGATCAGGCTGAAACTATCAAATCACATCAATTATCTTTTGACTATTCAATGATGTTGCCAGCTTTTAAAGGTGTAGATTGTGTGGCGAACTTGGGTAAAGAAGCCGTTAATCCACGCGGTTTTTTAAAAGTAGATGATTATCAACGTAATCCTAAATATTCCAATATTTATGGCGTTGGTGTCTGTATTGCTATTCCGCCAATAGAAGAAACGCCATTATCCGTAGGTGCGCCTAAAACAGGTTATATGATTGAAAGCATGGCCACTGCAGCAGTGCAAAATATTAAGACCGCTATCGAAGGTAAAGAACCTGAGAGTATTGCAACATGGAATGCCATCTGTCTCGCTGATATGGGTGATACAGGTGCAGCATTTATTGCCATGCCCCAAATTCCACCCCGTAATACCGCGTGGATGAAAAAGGGTAAATGGGTGCGTTGGGCAAAAATAGCTTATGAAAAATATTTCCTACACAAAATAAAAGTCGGTTCACCTGAACCCGTGTATGAAAAATCAATACTTAAATTATTGGGTGTGACCAAGACAAAATAAACTTATCTCCTTTAACTTTAGTCATATAGGCATTAATAGGTAGTTTATTAGCTGAATTGATTCGCGGCTTAATATGGCTTAAGTTATAAGCTAATCACTAAATTAGGAGATAGATTCATGACATGGCTTAAACCAGCCACAATGTTGTTATTAATGGCCATGCTGTCAGCTTGTGGTCATGGCTTTGAAGGTGAATATGAAACCAAAGCAGGATCATCAATTGAACTGATGGATGTCTTTGCTGAAGTAGCCAGTTCCCATAAAATTGTCATTGGCCCGAATTACATCGATAGCGAAGGTAGTCGAACTGAGTTTGAAGATATCTTCGTCCGTAAATCAGGCAGTGATCGTTATTTAATCTTTAAAAATGGCACAGAGGAAGATATCTGGAAAATTGTCGATCAAGACACCCTAATGAAAGGCAGTGATTTGATGAGCTTAAAGTTAGTTCGGATCAAATAATCATTGAAGGGATGTTGAAATGAAACCCATCACACGTAGAGCATTGCTTAAATATTCGACCGCTATTGCTGGTTTAACGGCAATTTCACCCGCTGCTGTAGCCGGTATTTTAACGCCCAGAGCATCAGAAGGCCCATTCTATCCAAAACCATCAATGCGTTTTGATGATATTGATAATAACCTAGTTAAAGTGGCTGACGCAGTGACAGAAGCTGGTGGTGAAATCATCCTGCTCAAAGGGCAGATTCTATCTAAAGAGGGTCAACCTTTAGCTGGACACCGAATTGAGATCTGGCAGTGCGATGTCAACGGAATATATTTACACACCGGGGATAGACGCAGAGTCACCTATGATAATGGCTTCCAAGGATTTGGACATGATATTACAGATGCTAATGGTTATTATCGTTTCAGAACTATTAAGCCTACGGTATATCCCGGCAGAGCGCCCCATATTCATGTCAAAGTTTGGGATAGAGAACAAGAATTACTAACGACGCAATTCTATATTGCTGGTTATAAATATAATGATTCAGATGGCCTTTTCCGCCGAATGTCACCCGAGCAGGCTGAACAGGTTTCGATGGTGTTTACTGAGCATGATGATGTACTTGAAACACAAGTTGATCTGATTGTATAAATTAATAATGTACACATACGTCTACATAAAATTGACTTCATGTTGGACGGCCCAGACGCTAATATCGGCCATATTTCGGGTGTAATCTTTGAAAATGTACATTCACTAGATCAACCAACACCTACTCAGAGCGGTATAGTGAAGATTGAAGTTCTGGAAGACCATTCTTTGTTTATCAGAATTACAGAGCGAAATGGGGATCTAGTAGGAGACACACTAATAATGAGTACGTATTTAGAGTGAATGTGTGATGCGCCTAACAAGCATATGCAGTCGGAGATTTTGCCCACTAAAGATAAATAGGCTCAGATCAAATTATTGGGATTTTTTCTTAATTAGTAAAATTTTTATCTTGCGGTAAAGAGAAGAGCGCATAAACATGAGAAAACTAATAAAACAGATAGCTACTGTATTGCTCTTACCATTATTGGTGGTAACGAATGTATTTGCAGAACAAGACCTCCCACATAGACTAGTCATCCAAGTGAGCACTGATCAGGTCAGAACTCAGACAATCGCATTGAATAACGCCATCAATTTACAGAAACTCTATGGTATGGATAATGTGATAATTGAAGTTGTTGCATATGGTCCTGGTCTTAACTTATTGACTACAGAAAGTTCAGCAGCGAGTCGAGTAAAGAGTCTAGCCGCACAGGATATTACGTTTAGTGCATGTCAAAACACGATGGATGCTGTGATGAAGAAAACGGGCAAATTGCCCGTGCTGTTAGAAGGCGTACAAACGGTTAATGCTGGTGTAGCTCGGATTATGGAATTACAAGAACAAGGTTATGCCTATATCAGGCCATAAAATCTTATACGACTATTTTATTTATTGATGCATTTATCTTTAAGTTAGGTATAGTTTTAAGTCCTAGGTTTTGCTAACTCACTCACAAACGGACACGCCTTGTTATATGCTTAAAGTGGTCTACAGTAATGATATGTTGCAGTTGGCAAGCTTGCTGGCCGATCAACAGCGATCAGTACCATTGCCGCCTTTGGAAGCAGAGACCATTATTGTTCAGAGTAATGAGCTGTCGCGTTGGTTATCACTGTATTTAGCGACACATCATGGCATTGCTAGCCATATAGACTTTCCTTATCCCTCTGCCTATATCTGGGCATTATTTCGACGTGTGTTACCTGATATTCCTAAAGAATCAGCGTTTAGTAAAGATGCGATGACATGGCGAATTTTTGAGTTATTGCCTGAGTGTAGTCAGCAAGCAGGTTTTGAAGCGGTTGCTGGGTATTTAGGATCGGGTGATGAAGCGGTAAAACGTTATGGATTGGCACATCGTATTGCTGATAGTTTTGACCAATACCTAATGTATCGGCCCGATTGGGTGCAGGCTTGGGAGAAAGACGGGACAAATTTGCCACATTGGCAGGCTAAGTTATGGCATCGTTTAACAGCTGATGTGACTCAACCTGCCATGCATCGCGCCAACTTGCTTGAGCGTTTGAAACATTATTTACAAACTTGTACTGAAAGACCAGTTGGTTTGCCAACACGACTCGCTATTTTTGGTGTGTCAGCCTTGCCGCCTGTGTATTTGTCTTTGTATGAATTAATGGCGAAATACTGTGATATTACTTTGTATTTCTTATCACCAAGCCAAGAGTATTGGGGTGATTTGTTAGATCATAAGGCACAGTCTAAGCAAGCCCTGAGTTTGGGGCAGCTTAATGCTGACGCTGAGAACGGACATCCTTTATTAGCGAGTCTTGGGAAGCAGGGTCAAGATTTCTTTGAGCAGTTACAACAATGTGAACATGAGGCTGATTCGTTTTTTAGCTTACCTGAAAGTAGCAGCATATTAGCTCAGTTACAGCGTGATATTTATCAATTACATAATCCTGACACGCAACAGATTAAGCGTGCCATTGATGGTGATGATGACTCTATTCTCTGTCATGCCTGTCATAGTCCGCTTCGTGAGATTGAAGTTCTGCATGACCAATTATTAGCCTTGTTTGAACGTCATCCTGAGTTATCACCGACTGATGTTGTGGTGATGACACCTGATGTGGATATCTATGCTGGGGCGATTGATGCTGTTTTTGGCACTGCCGATGCTAGCCAGTTTATTCCTTATGGCATTTCTGGTGCTAGCGGACAGCAGCAAAGTCCCGTTTTATCTGCGTTTAACCAATTATTATCATTACCAGAATCACGGTTTTATGTTGATGAAATTGTCGCGTTATTAGATTGTGAAGCCATTCGAAATCGCTTTGCTTTGACCTTCGAAGATGTCGCTAAAATTAGGCAATGGTGTCAGGAAATACACATACGGTGGGGCTTGTCAGCACAAGATAAAGCGGCTTTGGGTTTGCCTGCAATAGAAGCGAATAGCTGGCGGGCAGGGCTCGACCGTTTGTTATTGGGCTATGCCTTACCATTAACCTCAGACGAGGGTGAGTGGCAGTTGTTTGATGGTCAGTTAGGCTTTGATGGTATGACTGGCGAACAGGCTACGACGATGGCACAACTATGCGCTTTTGTAGATTGCTTAGACCGATTTAGAAAAAAATTAAAAAGAAAGTACAAGGCAGCAGATTGGCAGCAGCAATTGTTGGCTGTGTTAGGGGCTTTCTTTAAACCGAGTCATGACAATGCTCAGGATCAAGCTGATATTGTCAAAATTACTCAGACTATTGATAGCTTTGTCGAAACAACACAATTAGCGGGCTTTGAGCAAAACTTATCGATTGATTTGCTCAAAGAATGGTTAAAAGGCCATTTAGATAGTGCAGAGGCAATGCCTCGTTTTATGGGACATGGCGTGACTTTCTGCGGCATGGTGCCGATGCGTAGCATTCCCTTTGAAGTGGTCTGTTTGATCGGCATGAATGATGAGAGCTTTCCACGTCGCCAGCCTAAACAAGGTTTTGACTTATTATCGACTGATTTTAGAAAAGGTGATCGCTCACGACGAGATGATGATCGTTATCTGTTTTTAGAAGCCTTACTGTCAGCTCGCCAACATCTTTATATGAGTTATGTGGGGGCGAGTATTGTTGATAATGTGGCGATTCCACCTTCTGTATTGGTGAGTGATGTACGGGATGTATTAAACCAAAGTTTTGAAACCGCTGAGGGCGAGGATGTTTGGTCACAAATATTAACAAGCCATCCTTTACAAGCGTTTAGTCGACGTTATTTTGATCACTCGTCAGCGGCGTTATTTAGTTATCAACATGCACAGTGTCCACCTGAGCAGAAACAGGCTGAGTCAGTAGATTGGTTTAGTGACAAATTGCCTGAGCCAGATGCGGCTGAGCGACAAGTTAGCTTAATTCAATTAACGCAATTTTATCGTCATCCAGCGCGTTATTGGATTCAACAACGTCTTGGTTTGAGCTTAGATTCAGACGAGGCGCAACTTGACCCAAGAGAGCCATTTTCTTTAGGTGGTTTGGAAGCGTGGCAACTACGTCAGCAATTATTATCACAACGTTTGCAAGGCAAGGTGTTAGCTGACAGTTTGCCATTGATTCAAGCAACAGGCATTTTGCCTCAGGGTTTAATGGGTGAGCAGGCCTTTTATGATCAGGCAAGTACAGTCAACACTTTTGCCGACACATTAGAAGCGATCTATCCCGAGACTTTTATTGAAGCACTGCCTTTTGAATTAAGCTTGGGCGAATTCACGTTGATGGGTCAGTTGGAAGGCTGTAGTGAACAAGGCCTATTTGAATATCGTTTAGCAAAAGCCAAAGGCGGTGATTTATTGGCTGTGTGGTGTCGTCATTTGGTGTTGAATTGTCTTAAACCTGAGGGCGTGGTTTGTGAAAGTCGCTGGATCACAGAGGACAGTGATATTCACCTGATGCCGATTGATAATGCTGAATCTTTATTAACGGAATTATTGAATTATTACTGGCAAGGTTTGCAACAAGCGCTGCCTCTGTTTGCGAATACTAGTTTTGCCTATGCAAAAGCTGCATTAAACGGTGGTCGTGCTAATCCAGATAATGCGATGTGGAATACTTGGCAGGGTAATCAGCGTGTAACAGGGGAAATGGATGATCTTTATTATCAACAACTTTATCAAACACCACCGCTTGATGATGCGTTTAAAACCTTAGCATTAGAAATATACCAACCGATTTATGATCATCTTGCGAGTGAGAAATTATGAGTCGCTTTGATGCTAAAACAGTCACGCTGGCGGATCTTAATTTAATTGAAGCCAGTGCAGGGACAGGCAAAACCTATACTTTGGCTGAATTGTATCTGCGCTTATTGCTAGAAAATCACTTAACCGTCGATCAAATCTTGGTGGTGACCTACACCCGAGCAGCGACAGAAGAATTACGCGACCGTTTACGTCAAAAGCTGGTGCTTGCACGAGATGGTTTTATAGCGTCAGGCGAACATGATAGCGAGCATTGTCAAAGACTGAATTTAGCCATACAGAGTTTTGATGAAGCCGCTATTTTTACTATTCATGGTTTTTGTCAGCGTGTATTGGGTGATTTTGCTTTTGAAAGCGGTTTGTATTTTGACCTTGAATTAATTGGTGATGATCAGGTCTTTTTACAAGAAGTGGTGGATGATTTTTGGCGACAACATATCACTACGGCTGATCAGAAATTAGTGCGTTATTTACTGGATAAAAAGCAAAGTCCGGAGCGTTTATTACAATCAATTCGTAGTTTATTAGGTCAACCTTACTTGCATGTTTTACCCATT
This sequence comes from uncultured Gammaproteobacteria bacterium, assembly GCA_905479075.1. GTDB lineage: Bacteria > Pseudomonadota > Gammaproteobacteria > Nitrosococcales > Methylophagaceae. The sequence continues at coordinate 171,159 of CAJQLA010000002.1, forward strand.
CCAGAACAGGATGTTGAGCAAGTTTATCAACAAGCGGAACAGCAGTTTGATCAAGTCAAAAGGGCTTGGCAAAAAGAGCAAGAAGCAGTGGTTGCTACTTTGCAAAACAAAGCCTTATTAAATGGTAATAAATACCGAACAGCCAGTGTTGAAAAATGGTTATTACTGTTGGCTGAGACATTGCTGCAAGAAAATGTGCCGACAAGTTTATTCGATGGATTTGAACGGTTTACGCCAGCAAAACTGATGGATGCTTTGAAAAAAGATCAGTCTTTGCCTGAACTTGAATTTTGGCTTGCTTGTGAAAAATTGATAGAAGCGTTGGAAGCCGTAAGATCAGCTCAAGATTTACAATATCAACGTTTACGGTTGGATTTATTAAGTGAATTGCAAGCGACCATGCCTGAGCGTAAGCGACAGTCACAAGTGCAATCTTATGACGATTTATTGTTGAATCTGCAAAGGGCTTTATTTGGCGATTGTGGCGATGATCTGGTGACACGATTACGAGAGCGTTACCCTGCAGCTTTGATTGATGAGTTTCAAGATACCGATCCTGTGCAATACGCCAGTTTTAGCCGAATTTATACAGATAGTGGTTTGCCGGTGTTTTTGGTAGGTGATCCCAAACAAGCGATTTATAGCTTTCGTGGTGCTGATATTTTCACCTATTTATCAGCTAAAGATCAGGCTCAAAATGAATATAGCTTAGAGACGAACTGGCGTTCACATCCTAAATTGGTTGCCGCCGTTAATCAGTTGTTTATGAGAAAAGACACGCCTTTCATTTATCAAAACATTCCGTTTCATATTGTTGAAGCTGAAAGACAAAATAAAGCGGTTTTATCGATCAATGGGCAAATGCCAAGTGCATTGCAATTGTTGTGGGCAGGGTGTGAAAAGCCCATGTCTAAGAAAGACATGACGGCGATAGCAGCCAGTGTGACAGCTGATGAAATAGCGGATCTATTAAATTCATCCGATGTAGGGCAGGCGACATTGCTTGATGACCAAAACAGAGCGAATGCTGTTTCTGGTGGCGATATTGCTGTTTTAGTCAGGAATCATCGTCAAGCCTTTGCCATTCAACAATGCTTACAAATCCGCGGTATTAATAGTGTGCAACAAGGACGGGACAATGTGTTTGCTTCTCTCGAAGCATTGATGTTGCAACGTGTATTGTTGGCCATGGCTGAGCCACAAAATCAGCAACGTATCACCGCAGCATTGGCGACTGATTTATGGGCTTTTACAGCTCTTGAGTTGTATGAGTTACAACACGATGAAGTGCAGTGGTCACAGCAGCTAGATTTATTTTATGAACTACATCAGCTTTGGCAGAAGCATGGTTTTATCAGAGCTTTTCGACAGTTATTAAAAACCATTTCTGGCCAACATCATTTATTGAGTTTGCCTGATGGCGAACGTAAATTAACTAATTTATTGCATCTAGCCGAGCTTATCCAAGCGTTTAGTACGCAACAAAATAGTGCGATAGAAGCAGTTTTACAATGGTTTTCTGGTCGTATTCAATCTATTGACCCTAATGATGAGACAGGCCAACTTCGACTAGAAAGCGATGAACAGCTAGTTAAAATCATCACCATTCATAAAAGTAAGGGCTTGGAATATCCCATCGTGTTTTGTCCTTTTTTATGGGATAGCAATTTACGTGCGGCTAAAGATGAGGTGATTCGTTTTCATGAGCCTGATGATGATTATCGATCGCATGTGGCTTTTGCTGAGCCAGCATTGACTGTCGCTGCTGAGACAGTGAGCATAGAAGAGAGAGCTGAAGATTGTCGTTTACTCTATGTGGCATTGACCCGAGCACGCGAACAGTGTGTTATCTGTTGGGGTCATGTAAAAGGTGTCGAACAATCTGCTTTGTTTAGTTTGTTACATCCCGATATCAGTGAGTTGAATAATAAAGATCAGTTAGCCGACTTAATGAAGTTGGTGAGTGCTAATGCCAATATCATGGCACTGTCTAATATGGATATTGAACAACAAGTGATATATCAAGCACAGCAAACGTCTGGGAGTTCACTCATTGCACGACAATTTGAGGGTGCCATTCATGCGCCTTGGCGAATTGGCAGCTTTAGTGCATTAACCAGTGGACATGATGCAGAGTTGCCTGATTATGACGCTCAGTCGAGTCAACAGGCACTTGCCTCACTTGAACAATCATCGGTCAACGATCGTTTTAGTTTCCCTCGCGGTGCACAAGCAGGTACCTGTTTGCATGCGATTTTTGAGTACTGGGATTTTGCCAGTGACGATAGACAAGCGATGCAAGCCTTAGTCAATCGGACTTTATTGCAATATGGTTTTGAAGAACGCTGGACGCCCGTTGTTTGTCAGTGGTTAAGCGAGGTTTTAGACACTGCTTTGGTTCATTCCGGCTTATCGTTATCGGAATTAACTCAGCCAAAACGCTTAGATGAATTATCTTTTTATTTTCCAGTGGCTAGCTTAACAGTTGAGTCTATCCAACAGGCTTTACTGCCATTATTAGATGAATCATCACCACTGGCTAGGGTCATTTCGCAGTTACGATTTTCAGATCTTACTGGCTTTATGAAAGGCTTTATTGATTTAGTTTTTGAGCATCAAGGCCAATTCTATATTGTTGATTACAAATCTAATTGGTTGGGTATTGGCGAGCAGGCATATCAAATAGATGCCTTAGAACAAGCGATGATCAGCCATGATTATCCTTTGCAGTATTTGATTTATAGTTTGGCTTTACATCGTTATTTGCGTTTAAGGCTGCCTGATTATGACCCAGAAAAACATTTGGGCGGTGCTTACTACTTATTCATTAGAGGTATGCGACCTGATTGGCAGCAGGCGGGTGTATTTTATGACAAACCAAGTGTTGCCTTATTAGATGCACTAGATAATTGTCTGCAAGGACATACAGATGGCTGAGTTGATGAAAAAGCAATCTGTTCTAATGCAACTAAGGCAAGCCGCTTTTGGCGAGTTAGCCTGTCAGTTTGCTCAGTTCATACAGCGAAAGGATAATACTGATGATGATTTAATTGTGTATTCAGCAGCTTTATTAAGCGAGGCTGTATCACATGGTCATGTTTGCTTGAACTTAGCTCAAGTAGGGCAACAAGATTCAATATTAGATGAATTGTTGCCAGAAAGTGTCGATGAATGGGTCAGTCGTTTAAGGCAAAGTGATTTAGTCGGACAGCCTGATGATTTTACGCCGCTAGTACTGACTGATTTGGGCTTGTTATACCTTTATCGTTATTGGCAAGATGAGAAGCTAGTAGCACTATCCATTAAACAGCGTTTGCAGGCTATGGCGATTATTGATGAGCCGCGTTTAAAACAAGACTTTTCTCAATGGCAGAGTACAAACCAGAGCTTCGATTGGCAAAAAGTGGCGGTATTGATGGCCCTGACACGCCAATTTTGTGTTATTTCAGGTGGGCCTGGTACGGGTAAAACAACCATTGTCTTGAAGTTGTTAGCGTTATTTTTTAACCAATCTCATGACCTACGTATTGCCTTAGCTGCACCTACTGGGAAAGCGGCCGCCAGATTACAACAAGCTGTATCAGCGATTGAACAACAGACAATCGAAGCTAAGACGATACACCGCTTATTGGGCATTACATCGAATAGGCCAGAAGGAAGATATAGTGCGGATAGGCCATTGCCTATTGATGTATTGATTATTGATGAAGCTTCGATGATTGATATTACTTTGATGGCCAAACTCATTAAGGCTTTGTCAAAGTCAACACGATTGATTTTATTGGGCGATAGTCAGCAATTAGCATCGGTAGAATCAGGGGCGATTTTAGCCAGTTTATGTGGGGATAAACCTAGCTTTTCTGACACGTTTAACCAGCAAGTGACAACGTTCACTGGCTTGGAATTAGTGAACGACTTTGAGTCATCTTCATTAATTGATAGTGTTGTACAACTACAGCATAGCTATCGATTTGATGAGCAAAGTCAGGTTGGACTGCTAGCCAACGCAGTTAAACATGGCGATGACGATAGTGTTATTCGCTACTTAGTTTCTCATTCGGATGCAGCATGGCAGCAGCAAGTCGATCAAGCCATGATAATTCAACAAGTTATGACGCTATATCAAGCATTTTTTGAGGCTATAAAAGCAAACCAAACAGCTGAAAAATGTTTGGAATTGTTTGAACAAAGCCGGGTACTATGCGCTTTAAAACAAGGCCCTGAATCGGTTGAAACAGTCAATTATCTGATAGAACGTGCTTTGGCAAAACAAGCATGGCGAACACACCAAGGCTTCTATCATGGACGGCCTATTATGGTCACCCAGAATGATTATCGCCAAGGTTTATTTAATGGTGATACAGGGCTCATACTTTATGATGACAAAGGCCGTTTAGCAGCTTGTTTTGAGGATGGAGAGGGTTTACGTTGGTTGGCATTGAACCGCTTGCCTGCACACGAAACAGCGTATGCGATGACGGTGCATAAGAGCCAAGGTTCTGAATTTGATAAGGTGTGTATTTTATTACCAGAACAGCCCAGCGCATTATTAAGTCATGAATTATTATATACAGCAATTACAAGGGCTAAAGAACGAGTGGTATTATTGGCTACTGAGAATATCATCAGGCAGACTGTAATCAGTCAGCATCAACGAGAGATGGGTTTTTCGTCATATTTTGAATAAATTGAGAGTCGACAATGGCACTATATTTTGTACAACATGGTGTTGCTTTATCTAAACAACAGAACCCTGATCGACCATTATCGAATGAGGGTGGGTTGGACGTGCTTTCTGTAGCGAAACGATTGCAGCAGCTGTCTGTGATGCCCAGTGCTATTTGTCATAGTGGTAAAACACGGGCACAACAAACCGCAGAAATCTTTGCAGATCGCTTAGGCATCTCTGATGTGAACGCACGCACAGGTATGGGCCCCAATGATGAAGTGCAAAGTTTTGCTAAGGCTTTAAAAAATGATGGAACGATGTTTGTTGGTCATTTGCCTCAGCTTGGTAAATTGGTATCTTATTTAGTTGTCGGTGACGAAAACTCAGATATTGTGAAATTTACTAATGCTGCGGTGGTCTGTATTGAACAAGATGAATCTGGTTTTTATATTGATTGGCTGCTAAAGCCATCAATGTGTTAATTTGGATATACACAATCACAACCGTTATTGAGGAGATAAAAATGGATCGCAGGAAATTTATTGAGTCAGCGGCGCTGGGTGTTTCAGCAGGTGTCATTCTGCCAACAACAGCATTTGCGAGTAAAGAAATCTGTGACACACCAATTATAGGTGCTGGAGGCCTGTTTTATACTGAAGATGCGCCGGGTAGATGGAAAGAAAAAGTAGCTGGCCATTTACCTAATGCCGAATTAGTTTCTGATAGTAGTGATCTTAAAGTGAAAGTAGTCACCAGTCACCCAATGGATGGTTATAATCATTATATTGTTAAGCACATGTTGTTAAATCAAGATCTTGAATTTATAGCAGAACACATGTTTGATCCAAGCAAAGATGCAGTACCCGTATCCGAATTTTCATTAGGCCAATATACGGGTCGTTTATATGTGGTCAGTATGTGTAATAAGCACGATGTCTGGTTAAATCATATTGATGTTTATGTTTATGAGTGCTAGTCATTATTCATTAAGTTTGCCCAAGATGAATATAAATTGAGAGTATAACGCTAAACAAAAAAACGCCTGGTCAAAAGACCAAGCGTATAGAGGCAGGTTTAATCTATCTTTGAGAGGTACTATCGAAGATGTATCGATTAGGGGTTTATATCGTTACAGTACCTATTACAGTTTTACTATATCTATTTCTGCTGCCAATAACATCAAAAAAAGTGATGAATCTATAAGTTTTGTGAACTTGGTCACAAGGGTTAATTGAGTTTAGTTTGTTTACTTGCCTATAGGGTTTTATTGACCATGCGAGGTTCGCTCTATACGATTACTATGAGTTCGGTGTTTTTTTTGGATAGTGATGTACTTATTAAAACGGTTTTTTATAACAGCTTTTATTGCCTTGATTTTTTCATTAGCCAATGCCAGCTCTGAAGTGGACACACTTTTACCTGAAATGGTGAAAATACCTGCGGGTGAATTTGAAATGGGCTGTGTTAGTGGTATTGACTGTAAAGCACGTGAATTACCTGTTCATACTGTGAAGATTCCTAGTTTTATGATGTCTAAAACAGAGATGACAGTTGATGCTTGGTACGCTTGTGTTAAGGCAAAAGCGTGCCCTGAGCCGGAAGGTGGAGGGGGGGAGCAAGGTAATATGCCGGCATCTTATATATCTTGGGATGATGTGCAGTTATTTATACTGTGGATTAATGCTGAAACTGGTGAAGAATATCGTTTGCCCTCTGAAGCTGAGTGGGAGTATGCAGCGAGAGCAGGAACTAAGACACCATTTAATACAGGTAATTGTATAACTGCTGGGCAAGCTAATTTTGAAGGTAATGCTTTTAAACCAGCCGGTTGTAAGGAAGAAGGAGAGTACAGAAAGCAATCGATTCCTGTCGCCAGCTTTGCTCCTAATGCTTTTGGCTTACATGACATGCATGGCAATGTGTGGGAGTGGGTTGAGGATTGCTGGCATTGGTCTTACGAAGATGGGCCTGCTGATGGCAGTCCTTGGACAGGGAAAGCGAGTGAGTGTGAACGTCATGTGATGCGAGGTGGTGCATGGCACGGAACAGTTAGTTATATGCGTTCAGCCTATCGGTTTAGATTCCCTAGAGAAGCAAAAAGTGGTGGTATTGGTTTCCGTTTGGTGAAGCCAGTATCGAACTAAAATCATCTAGTTTCATGTCATGATTTTTTTGCGCAAAAGTTAATTCTGTTAAATTTATCTTGCCCGAAAGTTGGACTCAATTGGTTAAAAATTGTGTTATATGACATATTTGTGGTGAGTCATTTAAGGCATAAAACCTAAACAATGACTCATCTGAAAATGAAAGCCCGAAAGGGCTTTTTTTATGGACTTTGATCTGTATATTCGCAGAGCTTCATGTGTAACTAACTACTAATAAAAGCGGTTGCACGAAATTTTAGTTCTGGAGAAAGTTGATGAAGTCCATTTTTAAGCCAGTTTTATCTGGTGTTCTGTTAAGTGCAGCAACTGCTAGTTACGCTGAACATAATGTTGTTTTTGATGATATGACTGTAACAGCAACTCGTTCTGCTCAATCAGCACTTGATGTGCCAGCAAGTATCAGCAGTAAATCTGGTGATGAAGTTACAGCAGACAAGGCTGTAACACAAAGAGAGTTATTGAATTCAATAGCAGGTGTTCGTATTACCCAAACGGGTTCTAATATTGGACATATGACGAGTATTCGGTTACCTACTAGTACTAAAGCACACTACTTGTTCTTGCAAGATGGTGTTCCTCTTCAGTCATCTGGCTTTTTTAACCATAACGGTCTTGCTTATAGCAATTTCAGTTCAGCAGGTTCAGTTGAAGTATTAAAAGGTGCAGGTACAGCACTGTATGGTTCTGATGCTGTAGGTGGAACAATTAACGTTATATCAAATAATCCAATGGATAATTTGGGTGCCAAGATTTCTACAGAAATTGGTAGTGATAGTTTCAGACGTTACGCTGCTACATTTGGTAGTGAAATTAATGAAAACTCGGCTATTTCAGTGCATATGAGTGATGCTGACAGTAATGGTTTTCGTCACAACTCAGAGTTTGATCGTCAAGAATTTGCACTTAATTATGTTAATGACTTAAATGATGACAACACTATCAAGATATCTCTAAGCGCTAATAAGTTTGAATCAGAAATGACCAGTGATATTAGAGGATTTAGAAATTTTAGAGATAATCCTTCATCGGCAGGACGGAATGTTGAAAACGTTCTTGCGTTAGGTATTGACCCTATTCGAAAATTTGATTATGCACGTTTAAGTGCTGAGTGGCAGCATCAGCTAAATGACATGACCGACTTAAGCACGATTATTTATTATAGAAATAATCGTAATCGTTATTCAGCAACGTGGGAGCAAAATGTCTCAAAAAATGATAATGAAGAAAAAACGTTAGGACTATTATTTAAAGCGAATATGGATTTTGGGAATTATCGTGTCATTTCGGGTGTTGATGTTGAATACACTGAAGGTGAACGTAAAACCACGCAGGAATTTGACGCTCTAGTTGGTTTTGGTATGCCTGTATTGATACCTACGGGCGATATTTTTGACTATGAGGTTGACTACAAGGCATTAGCACCTTATGCAAGATTAGAAATGGATTTGTCTGATAAATTAACTATTGGTTTAGGTGCTAGATATGACATCAATCAATTTGACTATACCAACAAGACTTCAAATGGTGTTTATGGAGATACTTATTTTCGTCCTGATTCTGGAGAAGACAATACCTATAATCATTTCAGTCCAAAAGCTGATATCACTTATCGTGTCACTGACAATCAAACAGTTTATGCGCGTTATGCTAATGGCTTCCGTATCCCTCAAGTCAGTACTCTATATTCGTTAAAGGATGATGAAAGAGCAGGTAGTTTTGACGAAGAAACAACAGATACATTTGAAATTGGTTATAAATTAAGAACTGAGCAGCACCAATTTGAAACTGCTCTCTATCATCTGGTTATCGATGATACGATTGTATCGACAAGCGATGGGGTTTTTAGTGTCAACACAAACGCAGGGAAAACATTGCATAGTGGTGTTGAATTTTCCTTAGCATCACAATGGACTGATGAATGGGCAACAAAAGTGGCTTATAGTTTCTCAAAACATGAGTATGAAGATAGTGATAGTTTTGGGGATAATGAACAAGCTAGAGCACCAGAAAACCTAGCAAATGTTCGTTTGATCTATACACCTGAAGCAGTAAAAGGCCTATTTACCGTACTTGAATGGGAACATATTGGTTCTTCTTGGATGGATGATGGTAATACAATGCGTTATGGTGGTCATGATATTGCTAATTTCAAGATGAATTATGAAATTAATTCTCATCTGACTGTATTCGGACGTGTTAATAATATTACTAATCGTCTTTATGCTGAAAGTGCACAACTGCGGTTCGGTGAAAACTACACACCTGGTGCACCGAGACAAGCTTTTGTTGGTATCGAGTACAAGCTTTAATTCGTAACTAATAAAACTTTAGAAAGATGATAGGGTCTAGTTGTTATTAACAGCTAGGCCCTGTTTTATAAGAGGATATTATGAATACACATCGATTTTTCACTTCACGGCTTATTAGCTTATGTCTTATTTTCAACAGTGCTATGGCTGTGGCAGAAAGCAATGTAGAGAAGCAGGATGCTTATTCAGTTGAGAATGTAGCGAGTGTTGATGCTAAATATGTCGATGACACGTTGCATCTATTATTAGGAAAAAAGATACGAGGTAAAGATAGTCTTTGGTATCAGTATTCACATGATCAAGCGAAAACTTGGTCTGAGGCCGTCAATATTACAAAAGGCTTGAAAATAGAAGCTCGTTTTCATCGTGGTAATGATGCAAGGCTCGCTGTGCAAGGTAACAATATTGTTGTCGTGTGGATGAGTAAGAAAGAAGGCGCACCACATAACTCTGGACCCATGGTTGCCATGGTTTCGAATGATGCGGGGCAAAGTTGGAATGAGATTGACTCACCAGCAGATTGGCGAGAGGGTTCTCATGGCTTTTTTGCAATGGATGCTAACGACAAATCAATCAGTTTAGCTTGGTTAGACAGTCGAAAGGATGCAGGTAAGGGTGCTGCCCAGGGGTTGCAATACTCAACGAGCTTTGATGGCGGGACGACTTGGTCTAAGAATAAAACATTAGATGATCGTAGCTGTGCTTGCTGCTGGAATACCGCTTATTTTAATGGCGATGATTTTTATGTGCTATATCGTGATAAAGATCCTTCTGATATGGCTATAGGTAGAGTTGATAGTGAACAACAATGGCAACGGTTAAGCACAGTAGGTCAATTTAACTGGGACTTCCAAGGTTGCCCACATATTGGCGGTAGTTTAGTTTTTGATGATCAAAACAAGCTTTTCCATGCCACAGTGGGAACAGGTCATAATAAATACAGTGGCGCATTTTATTTAAACTCGACTGATTTAGGTCAGAGCTGGAGTGAGCCTGTACAGTTGGGAGATGAGACAGCTGTACATAGTGATGTTGCAGTAACAGAAGATGGGAACTTACTTGCTGCATGGGACTATATCAGTGATAAAGGTTTCCAAGTGGTTTATGCAAGTTCTGCTGATCAGGGTAAAACATGGCAAGCGCCTATTCAAATTTCGCAATCAGGTGTTAGAGCATCACATCCAAGAGTCATTGCAATGAAAGATAGCTTTTTATTACTGTGGACTGAAGGTAAAGAAAGAAAACCACATGTACTTCATAGTGAGAGAATTATTCTTGGAGAGTAAATGATGACCTTATTAAGAATAAGTTTACTCGCACTATTATTGGGTCTCTGTGGTTTTAAATCTGCTGAACAAACGGTTAACCCTTTTGTTAAAGGCTCGTTTACTGCGATACAACAGCAACATCAAAAAACACCACATTTAATCGTGTTCTGGAGTCAAGACTGTGCCTATTGCATGAAAGAACTAGAGATGCTCGGAAGTGTGTTAAAAAAACACCCTGATTTAGTTCTAGTGACGGTAGCGACTGATCCATTTTTAGATGAACAGTTTATCCAAAGTAAAATGGCCAGTTTTGGCTTACAGGATGTAGAAAAATGGGTATTTGCCAGTGACTATCCAGAAACGCTGTATTTCGATGTTGATAAGCGTTGGAGAGGCGAGTTGCCATTAACTTATTTGATCGATCACGATAACAATAAAATCAAAAAAAGTGGCATGTTGAAACACGAGCAATTACAGACTTGGTTAAGTACTATTTCTCAAACAGACTAATTTATTAATTCGCTTAATCTTGTTGGGATATAGCCGTATTTGAGTCTATGTCAGATTAACGTAGAATAGTGCCATCAAAACGAATTAGGACATACTGATGTTAGATCCAAAAAAAATTGAAGAAGTAGTACAAGGTCTCACTAGTGCCTTACCACCAGGCCTAGTGGCTATGCAGGCTGATGTTGAAAAGAACTTCCGTTCTGCTTTAAGTGGTATGTTTGCTAAGCTTGATTTAGTGACACGCGAGGAATTCGATGTGCAAACACAAGTTTTACAAAGAACGCGTGAGAAGTTAGAAGCTTTAGAATTGCGTGTTGCCGCACTAGAACAACCTACGACGGAAGATTAATTTACCCATGTCAGAATTTAATAATGTCACGGTGACCCGTGAAGCCAATGTTTATTTCGATGGTAATGTTACTAGCCGTGCTGTCAGCTTTGAAGACGGCACTGTAAAAACACTAGGTATTATGATGCCAGGTGATTACACCTTTGGTACCGAAAAAGCTGAGTTAATGGAAATCTTAGCAGGCGAATTGACGTATCGAGTGAAAGGAACACAAGACTGGTTACCTATTAAAGGCGGTGAATCATTTAATGTGCCGGGCAAGTCATCGTTTGATTTAAAAATAGCCAAACTTGTTGATTACTGTTGCTCTTACCTCGATTAAGAGGCATGGGATAGTTGAACAAAAAGGCCGCTGTGTAAGCGGCCTTTTTGTTTTATGTGAAGCTGTCTAGTGTATTATTAGAGCTGACAAAAATAGATAAGGATATCTAATGAGTATTGCAACGGTTTTTAGCCGGGCTATTGTTGGAACGCAAGCCCAAGTTATTACAGTCGAAGTACACTTATCGAATGGTTTGCCTAGTATGTCCATCGTTGGCATGGCAGAAACAGCGGTTAAAGAAAGTAAAGACCGAGTACGTTCAGCCCTGATCAATACTCAGTTCAATTTCCCCCAAAGTCGCGTCACTATTAATTTAGCGCCTGCCGATTTACCCAAAGAGAGTGGCCGTTTTGATTTACCTATTGCCATTGGTATTTTGGCTGCATCAGGTCAAATTCCTCGAGAGTCTATACGGGATAAAGAATTCATTGGGGAATTAGGCTTAACAGGTGAATTGCGTTCTGTTCGGGGTGTGTTACCGAGTGCGCTGGCGGTGAGTAAAAATGGCAGGGTACTTATTCTGCCAGAAGTGAATATGGATGAAGCAGCGCTAATTAACAACAGCCAAAGTTTCGGCGCCCCGCACCTATTAGCCGTGTGTAGTTATTTACATGGCCAACAAGATTTATTGACTGTTGAATCGGTGAGTAAACCCGATAAAATTAATTATCCTGATCTGTCTGATGTAAAAGGCCAAGCTCAGGCTAGAAGAGCTTTGGAAGTCGCAGCTGCAGGATCGCATAGCATTCTTTTTTCGGGACCACCTGGCACTGGTAAAACAATGTTAGCCAGTAGGTTGTCGGGGATTCTAGGTGAAATGACAGAAGATGAAGCAGTTGATACGGCAACGGTTCATTCAATTTCTTCCTATGGCTTTAAACCTAGCCAGTGGCGTCAAAGACCTTTTCGTGCACCTCACCACACGGCATCAGCTGTTGCTATGGTGGGTGGAGGCGGTCAACCAAAACCAGGTGAGATTTCATTAGCTCATAATGGTGTGTTATTTCTTGATGAACTGCCAGAGTTTGATCGACGGGTGTTGGAAGTATTAAGAGAGCCCATCGAATCAGGAAAAATCACAATATCAAGGGCAGCACAGCAGGCGGAATTTCCTGCGCGCTTCCA
>CAJQLA010000003.1 GCA_905479075.1 uncultured Gammaproteobacteria bacterium
GTAAACCAGAATAGGGCAATGAGAGAAAGATAACGCATGTATTACTTCCATATAACAACTTTATAATGTTGCATTTAGTCAGGCTTTGTTAGCCCTGACAAGTTGTACAATTTCATTGTTTACTCAGGCACTGTATTAGTGCCTGAGCGTTACTGCTTAGTAGCGAAAGGTTAAGCCTAACTGCAAGTTACGTCCTGTTAGAGGTACATATTCCTTGCTGAATGAGCCATGTTCCCGGGCCTTGGTATCGAAAAGATTGTTTACCTTAAAGTAGGCATCAACCGCACCTTTGTTTAGATTAATCTCTCGTGACAGCATTAAATTAAGCTGGTTATAACTACTGGTTTTTGTCTCTAATTTGCCATTATGAGTTTGTTTAAAGACATGACGTAGATCTGCTTGTGCCAGCCATAGTCCGTACGGTAATGTAAAATTAACACCGGTACTTGGAGGTGTTATACGTGGCACATTATCATTTCCAGACTCAGTGAACTGGGCTCGTACATAGTCTGCGTAAAGGTTCATATCAAGCCAATGCCGACCATCTAATTGCAGTTTCTGTTTGTATTGTGCCTCGAAGCCATAAAATCGAGCATCACGATTGGCGTAACGCACTGCAAGAAGTTCACCATCTGGATCCAGACTGCCGTCGTGTTCTACACGATCTGCAATGCCATCGTTGTTACTGTCTTGTGATGCGGCATAGATATAATCATCGATCTGATTAAAGTAACCAGTAAACTCCCAGCTATGGTTGCTAAAGGCTTGGCGGATACCTAGCTCAAAGTTATGACTGACTTCTTTATTAATATTAAGATTTCCTTGCTCGAAAGTACCGCTGGCATGATGTTCGCCATAGCCGTAGAGCGCGAGTTCTTGCGGTGCACGTTCGCTGCGTGCAAATAGTGCATGGGCCCTTAATCCTTGCTTGAAGGTCCAGCTTGCACTAGCTGAGGTGGAATAATTGTTAAAACTCTTATCCCCTAGATCACTTTTATATCGAATATCATCATAGCGTGCACCTAACTCTAGATTTAACTGCTCACCTTTGTGTTGGATGATGCTGAATACGCCGGTTCGATCCATATCGACAGGCTGTAGTAATGACTCTTCGCCAATAGCTGAGAGTTCTCTGGCATTGTTTTGAAGACCTAATGCATAGGTCCAGTGCTTAATCGTATGGCTACGGAGTTCAATTCGATTTTCCCATTCCTCATTATCAAAGGTGATAGCTATATCACCATCACCTGATTTTTCATGATGTTGATAATCTGTATAAGAACTACGGAGCAATATTGAGGCTAGATAAGGGTTTTGCTTGAGGAATTCTGCTTCAAAATCATAACGTTTTTTTCGCATGTCGATACTCATAGCAGAGTGCTCTTCTTCATGTTTGGAAGGAAGGCCATAATCATTATCATTGTTAGTGAAGGCAAAGGCAGCTCTAAACTCTGGTGTGATATAGGCTGTACCGATTGCAAAAACATCTCTGTCTAGATGTGTATTGTTTATCTTACCCTTGTGTTCGCGCTCATCGCTATCGGCATAGCCTTTGATTTCAGTATCTTTAGCATCTTGCTTAAGTGCATCTAGATGCCATGCGAAATTCTGATAACTACCGTTAGTATCAACGTTAAAAGTCTCACCATTAGTAGCGCTATCATATTGACTGCTCGCCGTTAGTGAAAAGGGTTCTTTCGTTTTTACCAAGCGCTTATTAATGATATTGATAACTCCACCACTAGCACTAGGGCCATAGCGTAAGGCTGCTGGACCACGGAGGATTTCGATTTGTTCAGCAGCATAACCATCGGCAGTAAGGGCATGATCATCGCTTAGGCTTGAGACATCTGAGATATCACTGCCATTGTCTAAGATTTGTACCCGGTTGGCGCCAAGACCACGGATAGTGGGACGACTACTACCGGCTGAGAAATGGGTGGAAGAGACTCCAGGGATGTTACGTAGAGTTTCTCCTAGTGTTGTTGAGAGGTTTCGCTGTACTTCGTCTTTATTGAGTACGGTCAAAGCAGGGTTTAATTGCTGATCTACCGTAGGTTTAAAAATATTAGATTGGACTGTTATTTTAGGTAGTTCATCTGCTGTCACGTTGGTAATGAAGGCCAAGCTTAATACACAGCTAAGTAAAGGGAGTCGAAGCATTATTATTCCTAAATACGATTATTGTTCTGGAGTGATTTGTCTTGTAGAATGTTATGTTATAACGAAATGTTATATTATAACAACTCCTAAAGTGCCGATGTTTAAAAATCATACACATTCGAACTGCATGAATACTGCGATGAAGAGGGCTGAAAGCCTTTGTAATCAGCGGAATATTCGCTTTACCCCTATAAGAAGAAAGATCTTGGCATTGATTTTGGAACAGCATATGCCGATCAAGGCCTATGATATCTTGGCCAAACTGAGCGATGCCGATCACATTGAAAAGCCACCAACGGTCTATCGCGCGCTAGAGTTCCTACTTGAGAATCAACTGATCCATAAGATCGAAAGCAGTAATAGCTATATAGGTTGTGAGTTCGCACATGAGCAACATCAGAGCCAGTTTCTAGTCTGTGACAGCTGTAATGAAGTTATGGAGTTACAAGAGCCACTGCTGAACTCTGCCTTGGCTGAGACGAGTGAAAGTAAGGGATTTGTTGTGCGACAGACTCATGTCGAAATTCATGGGGTTTGTGCGGATTGTGCGAATTAACATGAAGATAAATCTCGATCGTATAGCTATCTCTCTATCCGCTTTCTGTGCACTGCATTGCGTGATAATTGCGTTAATTGCTGGATT
>CAJQLA010000004.1 GCA_905479075.1 uncultured Gammaproteobacteria bacterium
TATGTGCAGTACTTAATAGATCTAATAGGACCGTAGTTTTACCAACACCAGGGGCTCCGGCCGCCATGATGTTTGTACCTGGCATAATACCACCAGCAGTAGATGCGAATTTGTCAAAGACTGTATTGGTCTCTATAGGTATAAATAAGTTGGCATTAATATTTAAATCATCTAATTTAGTTAAGGTAATATTAAGTGGCTTGGCTGGTTTGGTAGTCTTAGGCGCCTTATTATAATGGCCTCTGTAATCTTTAGATGAGGTGAACTTGTCGCCATTGATGTTAATAATGCGAGATCCTTTAGAATCTTCCTTAGCGACATAGTTAAATTTAGGATGTGATGATCCGATTGATAGGGTTTTACCTGATTGTACCTCAGTTAGGGTATATGTTTTTGCGGTTTTTTGAATAGTGTAGTGTTTCATGTGGTGGTGTTATTATGTTATATGTAAATATAAACCTTTTTAATGGGATAGGAAAACTTTAGGGACATTATATCCCTAAAGTTATTAACAATTACATTGGAATTAACATTGATAGAGGTGCATTCATTCTGCGACCTTGACTATCAACGATGGTTGCTTTAGTTCTACGAACCGAATCGATCGTGAATGTAGAGTTCTTATGCGATGGATGATCTACCATTACTACTGAACCTTTAGATAATTGTTGCTTGATAACAGCACCGTCCATTTTACGCTTTAACTTAATAGTGTCTACTACAAAAGAATTAAGCTTACTTAGTTCTGCTGTTGAAAGGTTGGCTTTGTTGATCTGGGAAACGATTTGTGAATAAGTCATGTTTGTTTGTTTTTTAATTATAATTAAATATAACACTTTTTATTGATATAAAAAAATCTAGGTGAAAAACTTTTGTAATTTATAATCATTATAGATAAGGGCCCCCTGGTTGAGGTGCATAAAAAAGGCAGGAAACAACCCCTGCCTTTTAATCATAATTAAAATCAAACTAAACATTAGTTTAGAAGAGCTCCAGTCTGTTGAAGCTGTTCCTTACTAAATGGGTTTGGCATAGTGTTTTCATGATCAAAACTCTTTTTGCCTATTAGGTTACCAATGCGAGTTTGGATATCAGCCTCATCGTGTTGTTGCATGTTAGTGTCGATGATACCTGTACCGTGACTACTGAAATGCGTAACTCCGTTAATTACCGACCAAACTGATTGGTTTGTTTTAGCCATTTTCATTTGATCAGTAGTTAGCTTCTCAAATCCGGCTTTATTATATTCGTTGAGGTTCTCCTGTAGAGGTACCCATTGTTCTGCTCTTTCACCAGCGTGTTTGCTGATTAGTCCGTGTGCAAATTGCATTTCACGTAATGAAGCAGGTGTGTTGTTAGCTTGACGAACTCGATCAGCAAATCCTTCAGGAGCGTAGTTGTTACGTCTCAATTGTTGCATGTTCTCGAAAAAGCTTTCCATACTCTTATTATCTAAAGAGTGTAGTTGGTATGCTTCTTGCGCCATAGCTGTGGTTAGACCATTAGTACACCATTGGCGATTAACGTATGGCATAACTTCGAAACCTTTCATTGGACTATTACGGAATGTAACTCCTCCAGTAAAGACTTCATTAGATAATCCTAGTACCTCGAACTCAGCCTTGGGATTATGTGCATCGATCGTGATAATACCTGTTGTTGGATCAGTAGACCATCTAGACACTCCCATTGAGCTATCTGAGATCATGTTCTCTGCAACTTGAATCATTTGATCGTTTGAAATTTGCAGCTTGTCTTCTTTAGTAAATAAGATCACAGCTTTAGAAATTGGATTTAATACCAATGTAACGTTGCTAAGTTTACCTGCATTAGATGCCATTGCGTTTTTCATAGTATTAATGAATTGCGCTTTAGTCTCTGGATTAAACAGCTTAGAGAATTTGTCAGCAAATGTTTGGCTCATACCTACTAGAGCTAGTAAGGATTTAAATGCCTGCTTGGTAATTCCAATACGAGTGCCTTTATACTCGATAGTTTTCTCGTCGATCATTGAAATGTCTCGGAAAGGAAGGGTACGGCGTAGTGACTGAGCGTTGATGCTCTCTTGTTTCTTGTCTGCTACTGCGGTTTGTGATAGTGTTTGAATGCTCATAATGTTTGTTTGATTTATTATTATATAGATTTATTAGATTTTGTTTCAAAATTACCGAAAAAACATCCTATCAAAAATGCAACTGAAATACCTAAGGCAATTGCAGGGTGATTGAACATACCTAATAGACCTGCGAAAAATAATTTAATAAGAGCAGGGATTATAAAAGCAGCAATGGCTATACCAGCTACGATCACTAGGAAATAAATTGAAAGGTTTTTGAAATTTGTCATATCGATTACGTTTTTAATTATAGTTAAATATAAGCATAATAGTTGGGATAAAAAAACTTTTATGCAATTATTTTCAAATTCTTTTTATCCAATTACTTCTATATTGTAAATCATTCATCACAATTATTAATTCCATTTCACCATAAGTTAATTCTAACTCTTCACCACATTTAGTATTCAAACACTTTTTCCAAACCTTTAACTCTTCTTCAGTAAAAATATTAGTATGTCTCTTTGGAAGTATTTTAGTTAACCCACTTCCTTTTGATGTTACTTCTATTGAAGCTGTTTCTATGGAATGATAAAAATCTTTTTTGCCTATTATTACTATTGCTTTTTTCATATACGTTTTTAATTATAGTTAAATATAAGCATAATAGTTGGGATAAAAAAACTTTTATGCAATTATTTTCAAATTATTTTTAGTTAGACATCATCCAACCTAAACGGTTCATATCATCCGCGATCTTACGAGTCGCTCTACGCATAGTAGCAGGATTAACATACATACCTTTATTATAGAAGCAATGACCTCCAGTAGTAACCTCAGCCGGGACAGTTATATAAGTCTTACCATCATACCAAGCCCAGTGAGCAGGGTCTTCCATCTTCTTAGCCAGCTTAACAGCTTCACGCTTATTCTTAGCCCAGACATCGTTAAAACCACATGTGTGACCGTTACAGTCCATCCAGTTAAAATGATAGTTATACTCTCCGCTGTTGTTTTTTAATAATGCCATAGTTTGTTTGTTTTAATTATATAGTAAATATAAGAAAAAAGAATGATATAAAAAAATCTAGGGTGAAAACTTTCGTAATTTATAATCATTATAAATAGGACCCTAAATAAAAATAATTGCCCAAAAGTTTTTTTATATCAAAGAAAAGTGTTATATTTAACTATAATTAAAAACAAACA
>CAJQLA010000005.1 GCA_905479075.1 uncultured Gammaproteobacteria bacterium
TTCCACAGTTTCCACAGTTTCCACAGTTTCCGTTTCACTGGTTGTATGATCTGATTTTTCGGCCTCAGCTTTTTGCTGGTGACGCTTGTCACCTTGACGTGCATAGTAGGCAAGGCCTTTTAATACAATATCAGGATAATGAGCGATATTTGCGGCTATCAATGGCATGATTATTTCGGCATCACCGCCAGTGATGATAAAACGAATGCGATTATTAAATTGTGCTTTAAGATCGTCAATCAAGCGCTCTAAGCTTGCCGTGACAGTATATAAAGTACCTGTTTGAATAGCTGTTTGCGTGTTGACGGCCAATGCTTTGAAGGATGATTCTTCAACTGTGTCATTCAAATCACTGGTATTACTAGTGAGCGATTCACGCATCAGTGTTAAACCAGGTAATATCATGCCACCTTGGTGACTACCATTTTTGGTGACAATATCGACCGTTATGGCTGTTCCACAGTCAATAATACAAGTCGCCATCCGGGCATGTTGACGTGCTGCGATGAGCGCTAACCATCGGTCAATACCTAATAGTTCTGCTTGAGAGTAGGAGTTTGTCACACCGAACCTTCTTCTTTCACTTTGGATGAATTTAGGTGTAACTCCCCACTTTTTCTCTGTCCATTCGGTGAGTTGCTGAACTATTTTTTCACCTGCAACATTTGAAACAAAGACAGCAGTAATATCTTTAGTGGTTTTAAATTGGCTGTTTAAGGCTGCTTTAATTCCTGTTTTACTGCGTGCAAAGCTCGTGCTATCTGTTAAACGACCAGAGTCAAGAAGGGCATATTTGATGCGTGTATTGCCGATATCAAGTAATAACTTCATGAGCTAAGCCTAATACTGACATGGCTATTGGCTAGCGTGTGTAGTTGATTGTTATGTTGATATTGCAGCTCACCTGTGTCTGAAATGCCGCAAGCTTTTACGGTAATTGTTTTGTCATCATAGATTAAGTCTATTAATGAATCAGCAAGTGCGTCGTATTGAGTCCATTGGGGTAGAAAATCTCGTAATCCACGAGTTTGGAATCGCTCTAATGTTTCAATCATATTTTGAATAATGTGTCCTGCCAGTCTATTCCTACAGGGTACCGCCTTGGTACAAAGCTGTTGAAGACTGGTTGTGGGTTGATGTATTTTATTTTTAATGGCAGATGGAAGCTTAAAATTAAGGCCAATGCCAATCACGGTGTTTTGTCTGCTACCGAACCTTGATTCTACTAGAATTCCCGCTAGCTTTTGTTTTTTATACCAAATATCATTAGGCCACTTTAGCTTTAAGTCATTGATTCCTTGTGCCTTTAAGGTGTTTATCAAGGTGATACCTACAGCAATACTCAAGCCACTTTTTGTGATGTTTGCGGGAAATGGCCAGAAAATAGATAAATAAAGGTTGCCACTAGAAGGTGACTGCCAACGGTCACCACGTCGTCCACGACCTTGAGTTTGCATCTCACTCAGGCAGATAGCCGGACTTTCACCCCCCTCACTTAACCTTTCCCACAAGCGATCATTTGTCGAGGTGACGGTTTGATGAATTTCTACAGCTTCAAGAATATTGACTGTTTTAGGCTGGAGGACAGACAGTATAGTGTCTTTAGATAAAGGTGATTGTGTCAAAGTAATAGCAGCATAGAAGCGTAGAAAACTTCATTCTATCAAACTGCTATCGGGTGAGGATAGCTAAGTAAGCTTGTATGTATGGTTTTTAAGCTGTGATGTCTATGATTGTGCCGATAGTATCAAAGCTGGTTTCTAGAACTTTGGCAGATGCTTTTATTTGTAGTTCTGCGCTGAGGTTGCTGACGAGGGCAGAGGTGAGATCAGTACCAGACTCAATAGCATCTTTGCTGGCAATGGTTGCAGCATTTTTATTAAGTTGTTCCAGTCCTGACTGTATGCCTGCAAGACCGGATTGAAATGCTGGAATTGTACTCACGGGTGATCTCCTTGAGTTTTGTTAGTTGTTTATCACTTTATAGCAAAATAAAGCTATGATTTTTGTGACTTATTGCTCATTTTAGCATTCACCCTAATATAGGTGATTGAAGATATGAAGCTGATTGTACTAAACAGAATTTCTAAAAATGGGTATAAATTAAAACTATCACTGCTATATAACTCACCGACACCATGAAGAAAATAGAATAAGAGTAAGAAGCTATACCAAGCATGTGTGTATGGTTTGCCATGTAATAATCCTCTTAGTGGGAACAGCAAGGGGAATATGGCGATAATAATTAAGGCATAGGTCGGGAAGTTGTCAGCATGTTCACCAATAATGATCCAAGTCAGCAGAGAGAGTAATAAGCCAAAATAGGAACTTAAGGCTAAATATCTGAAAAACACAGCCTTAGGTATTAAGCGATAATGCCGTTTCTGCGACACGCTTTCCTAAATTAATGCACAGTTGGCGTTCGGTATCACTAATTGGACGCTCATTATTACTTCCAGCCAAATGACTCGCACCATAGGGTGTACCGCCTTCTGTTGTATTCATCAATAAATCATCTTCATAGGGTAAGCCCATGACGATCATACCGTGATGGAATAAGGGTAACATCATCGATAATAACGTTGATTCCTGACCACCATGTAGACTCCCTGTAGAGGTAAAAGCAGCTGCAGGTTTACCAATTAAAGTGCCTGATAGCCAAATGTCACTACTACCATCTAAGAAAAATTTCAGTGGCGCGGCCATATTGCCAAACCGAGTTGGGCTTCCTAGGATTAATGCTGAACATTGTCTCAAGTCATCATGAGTGGCATAGAGATAACCTTCGCTTGGAATATCACTCTCTGTTGCTTCACAAACAGTTGAAACTCTAGGCACAGTCCTAATTTTACTGATACAGTTTTCGACAGTTTCGACACCACGAGCAATATATTCAGCCATTTCTTTAACGTGACCAGAGTGACTGTAATAGAGAATAAGAATTTCGGTCATGATTATTTATAAAATATCTAAAACTGCTTCTGGTGGTCTACCAATCTTGGCTTTATTGTTATTGATAACAATGGGTCGCTCGATTAGCTTAGGGTTTTCTGCCATAGCTTGAACCAGCTCATTATCGCTAAGCGATTTATCTGATAACTTCAGTTCTTTATAGATAGCTTCATTTTTTCGTAGTAGATCACGTGCTGGTATTTCAAGCTGTGAAAGAAGCTTTTTTAAAGTGTCGCTAGTTGGAGGCTGTTTTAAGTATTCAATAATGTTGGGTGTGACGCCACTTTCTTCTAGTAGAGCGAGCGTTTGGCGTGATTTAGAACATCTAGGGTTATGATAAATATCGACCATTAGCTTGTTTCCATTTTGGTATCTAAGGTATTGAGGTTAATTTCTGTTGAACGAATAGTACCCCATTGTTTACAAGTAGGGCAGTGCCAGTGCAAAGTTTTTCCAGAAAAGCCGCAATGTCTACAGACGTAACGACGACTTTGTTGTATTAAATGATTGGTTATATCGCTCATTAAAGGAATCAGTTTCTCGGATGAGAAATTACCTAACTCAATCATTGTATTCAAACCTTCTAATGATGGATACTGTTGCAGTCGCTTATGTAGGTAATCGAGTGCTTCTTGTTCATCATATTGTTGTTTTATAATGGACGACAATACTAGATGTATGCTCGCTATTGCGGGATGACGTTCAGATAATGCTAGTAAATATTCTCGGAATTTATCAAGGTTGGTCATATTGATATAGCAGATTTCTAGTAAAGGTAGTGCTTCTGGCAAATACTCAATATCCTGACTTTCAACTTTTTTGAGCGTTTTAACCGCTTTTTTATAGTTTTTTTCTTGAATAAGCATTTCTGCTTCTAATAATGTTGCCCTGACACAATTGGCGTCATAGCTTAAAGCTTGTTTGAGAAGTGACTGCACATTATGTGCGGCTATATCACGTTCTTGCTCGGCTAGTTCACAATAAAACTGTGCAATGGTGGGACCTAGTGACTCTTGACCGTCATATTTAATTTTCTTAGCAACGTTGATAGCTTGCTGCCAGTTTTTTTCTTGTTGGTAAATGCGGAGGAGCTGACTATAGGCCTCGACTGGTGGCATTGGCCTGTTTGTTAATTCTAGAAATAATTGTTCTGCGCGATCAAGTACACCCGCGCTCATATAATCTAATCCTAACTCTACTAATACTTGGTCGCGCTGCTCTGCGGTCAGACTGGGCCTGGCAATGAGATTTTGGTGAATACGAATGGCACGTTCAGTTTCTCCGCGTCGGCGAAACAAGTTGGCAAGGGCTAAATGAGTTTCAACGGTTTCACTATTAACTTCAAGGAGGCGAATAAAAACATCAATGGCTTTATCTGGCTGTTCATTGAGTAAATAGTTAAGACCTTTAAAATAATCGGGATCAAAAGGACTCTGTTGACGGTTTAAATGCTTTTTATAATGTCTTCTAGCGGATAACCAGCCTGAAAGTGCTGCAACAGGGAGGAGAAATACTAGCCACTCCATACGCTAGTAGACACTTAATGTTCGTCTTTTATAGGGAGAATGCGCAGGCTGTTGATTTCCTGTGTGCTTACTTCTAATTTTTTTTGTAAACGCCGATTTTCATAGCGTAAACGAAGTGAGGTAAGGAAAATAGCGAGTGCACCTAATACAATACCACTAACAATAGAGGCGATAACAACCACGGATAACGGAAGCTCAATAACACCTAGATAATAGTTGATAGAGACGACATTAGTATTGATTGCTGAAAAAGCCGCTGCAGTGGAAAAAACAGTAATGAAAAGTACAATAGTAATTATTCGTTGCATAGTTTTACGTTTCTCAACAGAGTTAAATTTTATATTCTGATATAGAATTGATCATACCGCAAAATTAGCGCTTACCCTGATTAGTTTTAAATCATGTAAAATTGGCAACCATATTTGAAATAAGATTGTACTTTGGAGAAATTGCATGACCTTTGTTGTCACTGAAAATTGTATTAAATGTAAATACACAGATTGTGTAGATGTCTGTCCAGTAGATTGCTTCCATGAAGGTCCAAATTTCTTAGTTATTGATCCAGAAGAGTGTATTGATTGCACATTATGTGAGCCGGAATGCCCTGCAGAAGCTATTTTTTCAGAGGATGACTTACCTGATGAACAAAGCCAGTTTTTAGAGCTCAATGAAGAATTATCACAAGTCTGGCCTGTTATTTCAGAGAAAAAAGAGCAGCCAGAAGGTGCTGAGGATTGGGATGGTAAACCAGACAAGTTAAAGTTATTAGAACGATAAACACGATTCGTTGAAATAAAAAAGCCCGCAATTAGCGGGCTTTTTTTATGTGTTAGGCCATTACTTTTTTAAGTTTATTGAGTGCATTATTTTCTATTTGGCGTATGCGTTCAGCTGAAACCTGATAATGATCAGCTAATGTATGTAAAGTGGCTTTACCTTCATCATTTAACCAACGCTGGCGCAAGATGTCTTGGCTACGTTCATCTAAGATTGCTAAGGCATTAGTTAATTTAGTTTGCTGGTAATCAGTAAAGTCTAGTTTTTCTAATGCAAGTGAAGGATCTGTATTTTCCGGTCCAGAAAGATAGGCTGCAGGTGAAAAACTATTTTCTTCATCATCAGCATCAACAGGTAAATCAAATGATGTATCCGGCTGTGATAAGCGACGCTCCATCTCTATGACATTACTTGGTGTGACGCCTAAATCTTCTGCGACAGCTTCAACTTCTTCTTGGTTTAACCAACCGAGACGTTTTTTTGCACTGCGCAAATTAAAGAATAATTTACGTTGTTCTTTCGTGGTTGCAATTTTCACAATACGCCAGTTACGAATGACATATTCATGAATTTCTGCGCGGATCCAATGAACAGCAAATGAGACCAGACGTACCCCTTTTTCTGGATCAAAACGTTTAACCGCCTTCATCAGGCCGATATTACCTTCTTGGACTAGATCTGCGACAGGTAGACCATAACCGCTGTAGCCTTTTGCGATACGAGAAACGAAGCGTAAGTGTGACAATACTAGGCGTTGTGCAGCCTCGAGATCGCCGTCTCGTTGCAACCGTGTTGCAAGATCATGTTCTTCTTCAGCAGTTAAAACAGGAATGGTATGCACTAGATTCGTATATGAATCTAAACTTCCTATTGGTGCTAAAGCAAGGTCAAATGTTGCTACATTCGTTGTCATTTCCAACCCCTAATTACATCTATATATTAATAATAACATGAAGTTATATTTTGCAACTACTGAGAGTACTGTTTGGGAATAAAGTTCCCATCTCACCTAATCAGGCTCAATATTATCGAGGTGACGACCCACAGCGAGCCAGGCACCGCCAATACCGAGCAATGTGCCAATACTCGGAAGTACTAATAATAAAAAGCCTGTAAACCATTGCAAGGTAAAAGCACTGCTATAACGACTGGTTAAATCATTAATAGGATCACTAATTAGGCTCATCATTATAATTAATGTTATCCAAGCAAATAAACCCCCTAAAATCCCGTACCAAAAACCGGTATAAAGGAAAGGTCTACGGATGAAGCGATCCGTCGCACCCACGAGTTTCATCACACGAATTTCTGATTGACGGCTCAGAATGGCTAGACGGATGGTATTACCGATCACGAGCAAGACACTGAGTGATAATAAGGCAGCTAATAGACCGATTCCTCGTTCTAGAAGTTTGTTGATACTGCGAAGACGTTGCAGCCACTCCATATCTAGCTGAACTTGATCAACACTGGCAAGTGCTTGCAGTTTTTCTAATAAACCTGAAACTGACTCCGATGTAACATTATTTTCATCTGGCGTAACGATAACGACCGCTGGCAACGGGTTTTTGGGTAGTGCATCTAATAAATCATTTAAACCAGAGAGGTGACGGAATTCCTCAAGTGTCTGGTCTGACGATTGATAGATAGTATCGCTGATTTCAGGCCATGTTTTAATGTCGTTTGCGAGCTTTTCGCCATGGTTAGTTTGGATACCTTGCTCAAGAAACACGGTGATTTTACTGGCATCGTCCCATTGATCGCTGACAGTATTTACATTCTGTAACAGCACATAAAGGCCAGCAGGTAGTGCTAAGGCGATACCAATGACAGTTGCTGTCATTAAACTTGATAAAGGCTGTTGCCATAACCTGCCTAAGCTGAATAACATCACTTGCAGATGGCGTAATAAATAACCCTTAAAGTTGAAAGAGAGTCCCTTCATTGTGCCGCCTGCTGTGCCAGTCGCCCTTGATGTAGTGCAATTTGTCGATAGGGTAGCGTGCTGATAAGTTCAAGATCATGGGTAGCAATAAAGACGGTCACACCCACCTGATTGAATTGTTCGAATAGATTCATGATATCGCGTGATAAGTCTGGATCTAGATTACCAGTGGGTTCATCGGCTAATAAAATGGGTGGACGGCTGACCACTGCTCTGGCGATACCAACACGTTGTTGTTCTCCACCTGACAATGCAATCGGCAAGCTTCGTTCTTTGCTTAATAAACCGACTTTGTCCAATGAAGCTCGAACACGTCTGCCAACTTCACGATGGTTTTCACCTTCAATGATTAAGGGCAAAGCGACATTGTCGAAAACGGTTCTATCATGCAATAAGTTGTGATCTTGGAATACTAATCCAATTTGTCTACGATAATAAGGAATTTTCCGTTTGCTTATTCGCGTTAAGTTTTGCTGGTTAACCAGGACTTGACCGTGTGTACTACGCTCGATGAGTGCGATTAGTTTTAGCAAAGTACTTTTGCCAGCACCAGAGTGTCCTGTCAAAAAAGCCATTTCACCCTTGTTAAGATGAAAGCTTAATCCGCTAAGAGCTTCATGTCTGTCCTGATAACGCTTGTATACGTCCGTAAATTGAATCATTTAGAATTCTTCACGCCCTAATAATGCATCGACAAACTCTTCAGCTTCAAACGGTCTTAGGTCATCAATTGTCTCACCAACACCAATGTAGCGAATAGGCAGCTGCATTTTTTTAGCGATGGCAAAGATAATACCGCCTTTTGCTGTGCCATCAAGTTTCGTTAAGGTGATGCCAGTAATGCCAACCGCCTCATTAAATTGGGTGGCTTGATTGAGCGCATTTTGACCTGTTCCGGCATCAAGCACTAGCATTATTTCATGGGGGGCGTTGCCGTCTATTTTGCCCATAACACGTTTCACTTTCTTTAACTCTTCCATCAAGTTCGACTGTGTATGAAGACGTCCTGCAGTATCGGCAATAAGAATATCGATATTTCTGGCTTTCGCAGCTTGTAGCGCATCAAAAATAACAGATGCTGAATCGGCTCCTGATTGTTGGGCTATAACTGAGATATCGTTACGTTCACCCCAAACTTGTAACTGTTCTACCGCAGCAGCTCTGAACGTGTCGCCAGCAGCTAACATGACACTTTTACCTTGGCTTTGAAATTGTTTAGCAAGCTTACCAATAGTTGTGGTTTTACCTACACCATTAATTCCAACCATCAATAAAACATATGGTTCTGATTGTTCAGGGATAACAAGTGGCTGACTACTAGGGGTAAGAATACCCACCATGTCATCGCGCAATGCTGTAAATAATGCTTCACTATCACTTAGCTGTTTTCTAGCAACGCGTTGGGTTAAATTGCTGATAATGGTTTGAGTAGCATCAATACCTAAATCAGCGCTCAATAATTGGGTTTCGAGTTCTTCTAATAAGTCATCATCAATGGTCTTTTTGCCAAGAATGAGAGATGCAAAACCAGAAGTAAGTTTGTTACTACTACGGCTTAGACGTTGCTTTAATCTGCCAAACAGACTATTTTTTTTAGTTGTTTGCTCAACTTCAGGCGAGTCAATGGACTCTGTCGCTGTCGGCTCGGACGCAGGAGCTTTGTCTTTTTTTCTTAGGAAACTAAACATATTGTCTACTTGTCGTTAAACTTCAACGGTCAATTTTATCATGTCATGGAAATTTAAATGCACAAGCTTAAAAAAATAAAATTAGCATTTGGTTTATTACTATTTATGCCCACTTTGTTGGTGGCCAAAGTCAATGAATATGCTTTCGATAATGGTTTAAAACTTATCGTCAAAGAAGATCATCGTGCGCCAATTGCAGTGACACAGGTTTGGTATAAAGTGGGATCAAGTTATGAATATAACGGCATAACAGGTATTTCACACCAGCTTGAACACATGATGTTTAAGGGTACGGAGAACTTAAAACCTAATGAATTCTCACGTATTATTGCCGCCAACGGCGGTCGTGAAAATGCCTTTACAGGTAAAGATTACACAGCGTATTTCCAAACAATGGAAGCGGATCGTGTTGAAGTGAGCTTTCGTCTCGAAGCTGAACGAATGCGCAAACTTGTTATTGATGAAGCTGAACTACTAAAAGAAAAGGAAGTTGTCGCAGAAGAAAGACGCATGCGTACAGATGATAGTCCAACGGCTTTAACACGTGAAGTGTTTAATGCCACTGCTTTCACAAACAGTCCTTATCACCATCCTATTATTGGCTGGATGAGTGATATCAACCACTATACTGCGGATGATTTACGTCAGTGGTATCAAAAATGGTATGCCCCTAATAATGCGACAGTTGTTGTTGTGGGTGATGTGGAACCAGAAGCCGTTTATAAGTTGGCACAACAGTATTTTGGCCCACTTAAGGCTGAAGAAACAGCTGTTGTTAAGCCTCAAATAGAAGTCAAACAATCAGGTAAACGTACCGTAGAACTTCAAGCACCTGCAAAACTACCTTATACGATGATGGGCTGGAAAGTCCCCGTTGTTAAAACTGCAGAAGTGGATTGGGAACCTTATGCCTTAGAAATGCTGGCTGGCATTTTAGATGGCAGTGCTAGTTCCCGTTTTACCAAAGACTTAGTTCGAGACAGTGAAATCGCTGCCAATATTGGCGCTGGTTATAGTCTTTTCTCACGTTTAGATGACTTGTTTTTAGTGGCGGGTACACCGAGTGAAGGTCATTCAGTAGAAGAACTACAACAAGCCGTGATGGATGAAATAAAACTATTGCAGACTGAATTAGTGAGTGAAGAGGAATTACAACGTATTAAAACACAAGTAGTCGCAAACGCTGTTTATGAGCGAGACAGTGTGTTTTATCAAGCGATGCAAATTGGCATGTTAGAAACAGTTGGGTTGCCATGGCAATTAGCAGATGATTATGTAGAAAATATTCAAGCCGTCACGGCACAACAGGTTCAAGAAGTGGCAAAAAAATATTTTGTTGATACGCGTTTAACAACAGCAAAATTAATACCGCAACCTCTTAATAAGAAAAAACCGGCTATGACAACAGGGGGCCGTCATGGTCACTAGATTTACATTATTTTTAGTTACTTTACTGTTGTCGCTAAGCGCTTCTTCTGCACCCAATATTGAACATTGGACGACAGAAAATGGTGGTCGAGTTTATTATGCTTCTGCTCCTGAGTTACCCATGGTCGATATCCAAGTGGTATTTGATGCTGGTGCTGCGCAAGATAAAGACTTGCCAGGTATCGCTTTACTCGCTAACTCTATGTTGTCTGAGGGTGCGGGTGACTTGACAGCCGATCAGGTTTCAGCTGGATTTGATGATGTGGGCGCAAAATTTGGTAGTAGTTCTGAGCGAGATATGGCTTCCTTAAGCCTACGAAGCTTAACCGAAGATACTGCACTCAAAACCGCATTAGAGCTTATGGTAACGGTATTGACTAAGCCAACATTTCCACAAGATGCATTTGAAAGACTACAGAAACAAATGCTGATCGGTTTACAAGGGGAAAAGCAGTCGCCTAGTGCTGTAGCTCGCCGTGCTTTTTATAAGAATATCTATGGCGAACACCCTTATGCTTCAATGCCAGCAGGTGATGCTGAACTGGTGCCACATCTAACAGTTAAATCAATTAAAAAGTTCTATAGGCAATATTATGTCGCCCGCAACGCGACAATCGTGATTGTCGGTGCAGTGACGAAAGAACAGGCGCAGCAGATTGCTGAGCAGTTAATGACAGGTTTAGCCGCAGGTGAAATGGCTAATCCCAAACCACAAGTAACAAGTCTGACTGAGTCACAAGAAGTTATTATCGAACATCCGTCCAGCCAGACCCATATTTTGATGGGGCAAGCTGGAACAAGTCGCGATGATAAAGACTACTTCACTCTTTATGTCGGCAATCATATTTTTGGTGGTAGTGGTTTGGTGTCTTTATTAAGTAATGAAATTCGTGAAAAGCGTGGCTTATCTTATAGCGCTTATAGTTATTTCCGACCAATGCATGAAAAAGGACCTTATCAACTTGGCTTGCAGACGCGTAATGACCAAGCACAAGAAGCATTAAAAGTGATGAAGGATACATTAGCGGCTTTTATTATTACGGGCCCGACGGAAGAGCAGTTAAAAGCGGCTAAGCAGAATATAACAGGTGGTTTTGCATTGCGTTTAGACAGTAATAGCAAGATTGCTGGCTACTTGGCTATGATTGGCTTTTATGGTCTGCCTTTGGATTATTTAGACACTTTTAAAGCTAAAGTAAATAATGTCACCACGGCTCAAATCAAGGATGCGTTTTCACGACGTGTTCACCCTGAAACCATGGTAACGGTACTGGTCGGTGGCAAAGCAGAACAAAAATAATCGCCCAAGCGAAGTCAGGGTTATTGCAGGTCAATGGCGAGGTCGGAAAATAGCTTTTACAGAAGTAGAAGGATTAAGACCCACGTCAGACCGTATACGAGAGACATTATTTAATTGGTTACAAGAAGTTGTTGGCCAATCACGTTGTTTGGATTTATTTGCTGGTAGCGGCGCATTAGGGTTTGAAGCTGCTTCGCGCGGTGCTGAATTGGTTACACTAGTTGAGGCCAATAGAGAGGTTGCTAAGCAGCTAGAAACCACAAGCCACAAACTGAGTGCCGATAGCTGTCAGATACATAATCGCAGCGCGATAGATTATCTGGATGGGACAACACAGAAATACGATATTGTATTTGTCGACCCGCCTTACAAAGCTGGAATGTGGTCACAAGTAGCAGAGAAGATGGTCGAAAAAGCCATTTTATCGGATAATGCTCATATCTATCTTGAATATCCAAGCCATATTAATTTACCTGTTTTGCCTGCACAATGGCGGATAGTTAAGGATAAAAAAGCAGGTGCTGTACGATATTGTTTATTGCAAAATAATAACGAGGAATAAGTGTGACAGTAACAGCCATCTATCCAGGTACGTTTGATCCCATTACTAACGGTCATATTGATTTAGTGATACGTGCAAGTAAATTGTTTGAACGTGTGATTGTTGCTGTCGCGATTAATCCTAGTAAAGAACCTGCTTTTACCCTAGAAAAGCGAGTTGGTCTAGCAAAAGAAACCTTAGCTGGGTTAGATAATGTCGATGTCTGTGGCTTTGATGGCTTATTGATTGATGTTGCTAGACAACAAGGGGCAGAGGTGATTCTGCGTGGTTTACGTGCAGTGTCGGATTTCGAACATGAGTTTCAATTAGCTGGTATGAATAGGCGAATGGAACCAAACGTTGAAACATTGTTTCTAACGCCAGCAGAGCAATTTAGTTATATTTCATCGAGCTTAGTGCGAGAAATTGCCTCTTTAGGCGGAGATGTCTCTGATTTCGTGGCACCAGAAGTCGCAAAAGCATTAGCTGAGATGTATGCCAAATAAACCTGCTGAGTTTTTCATAGTTTAAATGAATAAGAAGCGTTAAAATTATTTGATATTGAATGTTGGAGTAAAAAATGTCGTTATTTATAACAGACGAATGTATTAATTGTGATGTCTGTGAACCAGAATGTCCTAATAATGCAATATCACAAGGGCCAGAAATTTATGAGATAGATCCTGATCTTTGTACAGAGTGCGTCGGTCATTTCGCGGAGCCACAATGTGTGGAAGTTTGTCCAGTCGATTGTATTCCTAATGATCCGGATAATGTCGAAACCAAAGATCAGCTTATGGCTAAATATGAAGTATTAATGGCTGCAGGTAAATAGGCTATTGCATTTTTTATTCAAAAATAACGACATCAACTATACGGAAGTCCAATATGCACAAATATCTGATTTTATTATTAGCCTTGTTTAGCCAATTCGCGTTTGCAGAACAAACGGGCGAGCAGCGTTCTGTAGAAGAATATCAGGCGATCTATAAGACCAAATGGACGTCTTTGGTGGATTCATTAGAGCATAGAACAGACTTAACTTTTTTACAGAAAATGGCTAGATATGAGCAGGAAGTCAACAAACTAAAAAAACAATATGCTGAAGAACGTATGGGTGATTATAACGATAGCGAAATAACACTATCAGTTGAACACCAATGTAAAGGCAGGCCATCAGGCAGCACTAAAAATTGTGGTTATCGCTGTGTTGAACGTCCTAATGAAGATATGTACACCAAGCCTGAATGGGTGACGTTCTCAGGTGATTATATGAAAGAAGTCATCAACGAGGAAAAAGCCTGCTTCAAATTAGAAGCTAAAGGTAATCGTCAAAAACAAGGTACAGTCACAGCTACCTTCAAATATCGAAATAGCTTCGTCGGCTATAAAACTATTGATGATGCAACTGAGTTGTTTGATTCTTTTACTAAAGCCGAACAATAATTTTCAGTTCCTGAATTAGCAGTTCACATAACAAGGTGCTTGATCGGATGCAAATTACCTTGGACTTTATTTGCAATGCACAGCTTTGTCATTAGGTTCCAGACAACAATGAAATTATTAAGGACATTAAATGAAAATTCTTAAAGGTCAATATTTATGTTGTGCTGTTGAGTATGAAATACCTGACAACCTTTTATATGCTGGTTATTGCCATTGTTCTGAGTGTCGTAAGTTCTCGGGTTCAGCATTTTCCGCTTTTGGTGGAGTGCCAAAAAATAGTCTCTTAATCAAGTCAGGGGAAGAGGAAATTAGATATTACAAGAAATCTGAAGCATCTAATATGGCTTCGTGTAAAGTTTGTGGTTCTAGTTTATTTGCAGACAAGGTTGCCAAAGGTTTAGTGCATATTCGTTTGGGTTCGCTAGTAGATTTTCCGAGTTTAAAACCACAGGCACATTTATACGTGGGCTCAAAAGCGCCATGGTTTGATATTACAGATGGCTTACCTCAATTCGAGACTATGCCATCAGAGAGGCAAGCTCCAACGTAAAAATAGCAATCATTTAACTGTTAAAAGCTCAGAAGCAACCCGATAATTTTTGAATCATTATCCGGTTATAACTTCACCTAAATGAAATAGTTGTAATTGGCCGGGTTCCATTTTTTCCCATACTTCATTATTGGTTAAAGGTTGTGTTGCAATGACTGTGACGACGTCTTTTGGTGTTGTTTCAGTACCAAAATCTACGGTTAAGTCTTGATCTTGCAAACTGGCTTTTCCAAAAGGAGCACGACGGGTAATCCAATGTAGTTTGGTGCTGCAATAGGCAAACATGGTGTCGCCATCAGATAGCAACACATTACATACACCTAGCGCAGAGAATGACTCAAAGTGTGTTCTTAGGAAGTAGGCTAAGTCTTGATCATTAGGTCGAGAAGGAAAGGACTTTCGTAACTCACTTAATAAGTAGCAAAAAGCATGTTCACTATCGCTGCTACCTATAGGCTGATAATAGTCAGTTTGCCATTTCATCACATCTGGAATTTGACCATTATGCGCCATTGTCCAAGGTCTACCCCAAAGCTCCCTTTGATAAGGTTGGGTGTTTTCCAAGCTAACAGCACCGACATTCGCTTGCCTGATATGCGATATCACTGTGGTGGATTTAATAGGCCATTTTCCTAATAAATCAGCTAAGCGTGATTGGGCGCTGGCGGCTGAATCGTGGAAAACTCGGCAACCTCGACCTTCATAAAAAGCGATACCCCAGCCATCACTATGAGGCCCAGTGTCGCCACCTCTTCGCATAAGGCCTGAAAAACTAAAGCAAATATCAGTTGGCACATTTGCTGACATGCCTAACAATTCACACATAAGTGGTGGGTATCCTAGAAGTTCTATTTATCATTACAGCATCATTTTATGTTGATTAGTTTAAAAGTGATAGCCAATGATTTTTTAGCTGCTAAAGTAAACAAGCTTAGCTATATTTTTAACAGGCGAATAATACATTTTCTTTAAGCTTAGCCGAGCATAATGTATCCTTGTCAGCTTTATTTTCAGTATCTTAAGTAAACCTATGCAACAAGAATATAGTCCAGCCGACATAGAAGCCGATGTACAGCAATATTGGCAAGAAAAAAAGACATTTCGCGCTGTTGAAGAAAACAGTAAAGAAAAATATTACTGCCTTGCGATGTTTCCATACCCAAGTGGTCAATTGCACATGGGACATGTCCGTAATTACACCATCGGCGATGTGATTGCACGTTATCAAAGAATGCAAGGTAAAAATGTCTTACAACCGATGGGTTGGGATGCTTTTGGTTTGCCTGCTGAAAATGCGGCAATTAAAAATAAGGTCGCACCTGCTGCTTGGACTTATGACAATATTGACTATATGCGCGGTCAGTTACAGCGCCTTGGTTTGGGTTATGACTGGGAACGCGAACTCGCGACCTGCACACCAGAATATTACCGTTGGGAACAGTGGTTATTTACCCGTTTATTTAAGAAAGATTTGGTGTATAAAAAAACAGCGGCGGTGAACTGGTGTCCTGTTGATAATACCGTTTTAGCCAATGAACAAGTTGTAGACGGTTGCTGTTGGCGTTGTGATACCCCTGTTGAGAAACGTGAAATTCCTCAATGGTTTATGAAAATCACTGACTATGCCGAACAATTATTGGGTGACTTAGATCAGTTGGATGGTTGGCCTGAGCAGGTCAAAACTATGCAAGCGAACTGGATCGGTCGTTCGGAAGGTTTGCAGATTGAGTTTGACGTTGCGGATAGTGATGAATCCCTAGCAGTTTATACAACGCGTCCAGATACCTTGATGGGTGTGACTTATTTGGCGGTTGCCGCAGAGCACCCGCTATCGATTAAAGCTGCAGAATCAAATTCAGAGCTACAAGCTTTTATTGATGAATGTCGCTTGATGGAAACCAGTGAAGCTGCGATGGAAACCGCTGAGAAAAAAGGTGTGGCGACCGGTTTAATGGCAACACATCCTATTTCGGGTGAGCTTGTTCCGGTGTGGGCAGCCAATTTTGTATTAATGGGTTATGGTACTGGTGCTGTGATGTCTGTTCCAGCACATGATCAGCGTGATTATGAGTTTGCTCAAAAATATGATTTAACTATTAAACAAGTGATTGCACCTGCAAAAGATGAAGATTGTGATTTAACTAAAGCAGCATTTACTGAAAAAGGTCTATTAGTTAATTCTGAACATTTTGATGGCTTAACATCACAAGATTCTTTTGATGCCATTGCTAAAGTATTAGAACAACAAAATAAGGGCGAACGGCAAACTAATTATCGTCTGCGTGATTGGGGTGTCTCTCGTCAGCGTTATTGGGGAACACCGATCCCAATCATTAATTGTCCTGATTGTGGCGCGGTACCAGTTCCTGAGGTAGATTTGCCAGTACGATTGCCTGAAGATGTCATTGTCGATGGTAGCGGCTCTCCGATCAAATCAATGCCTGAGTTTTACCAATGTCAGTGTCCACAATGTGGTGCGGACGCAGAACGTGAAACAGACACGTTTGATACTTTCTTTGAATCATCATGGTATTACGCTCGCTTTACCTGCCCTGATAATACTGAGGCGATGTTAGATGAAAGAGCTAATCATTGGTTGCCTGTCGATCAATATATTGGAGGTATTGAGCATGCGGTTTTACATCTTTTATATGCGCGCTTTTTCCATAAGTTAATGCGTGATGAAGGCTTAGTGAGCGGTGATGAGCCATTTAAAAACTTATTAACGCAAGGTATGGTGCTAAAAGATGGTGTCAAGATGTCTAAATCAAAAGGTAATACGGTCGATCCGCAAGCATTGATAGAGCAGTATGGTGCTGACACAGCCCGTTTATTTATGATGTTTGCTGCACCTCCAGAACAATCTTTGGAGTGGTCTGATAAGGCTGTTGAAGGATCAAATCGTTTCCTAAAACGGCTATGGCGTGCTGTTCATGAGCATATGGCCGTATTCGATGGCAATGCTTTAGATGTTAATGCTTTAAATGATGACTTAAAGGCTTTGCGCAGACAAACGCATCAAACTTTAGCAAAAGTCAGCGATGATATTGGCCGCCGTCATACTTTTAATACTGCTATAGCTGCTGTTATGGAGTTAATGAACGCCATTGCTAAGCTTGATGATGATGGTGCTGAGGCGCAAGCCGTTGTTCATGAAGCTTTGGATACGGTTGTGCTAATGTTATCTGCAATCACACCGCATATTTGTCATAGCTTATGGCATGCATTGGGACATGAAGAAGCAATAGTCGATGTGGCGTGGCCTGAGGTTGATGAATCAGCTTTGGTTCAAGATAAAGTTGAGTTGATGGTGCAAGTCAATGGTAAGCTACGTTCTAAGATTAAGGTCGCTGCAGATGCCCAGAAAGACGTTATTGAAGCAGCTGCACTCAGCGATGAAAATGTCAGCCGTTTTATTGATGGTAAAGATGTGCGTAAAATCATCGTTGTACCTGGACGACTTGTTAATATTGTAGTTGCAGCTTAGCAATTTAAGGATCACATTTATGAAGCGTTACATATCAAATAGTGTTGTTATTGTTACTTTATTGATTATAGCTGGTTGTGGCTTCCACTTACGTGGGGCAGTCAATTTGCCAGAAAGTATCAAAACGATGTATGTACAAGGACTTAATTTACAGCGTGGAGTTGGCCTTACACTCAAACGTCACTTGATAAGTAATGGCATCGTTGTCGTCGAAGATTATCAAAAAGGCAATGCGGTCTTAGACATCCTAGAAAATAAATATGAACGCAGAGTATTATCAGTCGGTTCCAGTGCTAAGGTCAGTGAATATGAGTTATATGGCCGTATCACTTTTAAAGTAACCGATGGTTCAGGTGCAGTTTTGACCGAAGAGCAGAGCGTAGAAGCACAGAAAGATTATCAGTTTAATCAAGATGAGGTCTTGGGCGCGGGTGAAGAAGAAAGCGTATTGCGTGAAGAGTTAGAACAGCGTTTAGTGCGGAGTATTATGCGACGCTTAGAAGCGATAAAATAATGTCTCATTATGCGTCTGCGAGCTGACCAGCTAACAGGACAGTTACAACAAGGTTTAGCGCCAGTTTATTTAATATACGGCGATGAACAAATGTTGGTGGAAGAAAGCAGTGATCTATTAAGGCAAGCTGCACGTAAACTGGGTGCAGATGATCGCCAGGTTTGGCATGTTGAAGGTCGGTTTGACTGGTCTCAAATCAAATGGCAAGAGCAAACAATGTCATTGTTTGCTAGCCAGCGTTTATTGGAAATAAGACTACCCTCTGGTTCTCCAGGAAAAGAAGGTGGCGAAGCGCTTAGGAAATTTTGCCTAAACCCACCTGCAGACACAACTTTGCTTATTATCAGTGGCAAGATAGATACGCGTTCACAAAAGAGTAAGTGGTTTACTGAACTGGAACAATTGGGTGTGACGTTGCCTATTTGGCCTGTTGATGCAGTTAACTTACCCGGCTGGATTGCCCAGCGTATGAAACAGAAAGGTTTGCAAACTAATCAAGCGATTACTGCTTTAATAGCAGAGCGAGTTGAAGGCAATTTATACGCAGCAGCACAGGAAATAGATAAGCTATTACTACTTTGTCCTGATGGTAATGTAGATGAACAAACTGTTTTAAATTCTGTTGCGGATAATGCACGTTTTCAAGCCTTTGGCTTGATGGATATGGCTTATGCAGGACAAGCGGGAAAAATACCGCGGGTTGTGGATGGACTGCGAGCTGAAGGCCTAGAGTTTTTATCGGTATTTTCGGCTGTTTCTTGGTCACTACATCGTATGGTCGATATGGCGAAGCAAATCGAATCTGGCCAGCATATTGAGCAAGTTTTTCGTAGTCAAAAACCACAGGTCTGGCAAAAGAGTTGGCCTGTTGTTAAACAAGCATTAGCAACGCATACAAGACAGCAATGGCAGCTGTTTTTAAGTAAGGTAGCACGAATTGATCAGGCGGCTAAAGGAGCTAATACGGATTGTCCATGGTCTTTATTAGAAGAGTTATGCTTGCAAGTGGCAGGTATTAAGATGAATTTACGGAATTAGATTAGGAGATGGGTTTGGATATTCAGGCGTATATGCAGACATTAGGTCAACAGGCGAAACAAGCCAGTCGTGCATTATCCCGCGCAGATACCAATGCAAAAAATCATGCATTGCGAATTATTGCGTCTATGATCCGTGCAAATTCAGACCAGTTAAAACAACAAAATAAGCTGGATATGGAAGCGGGTGAAATGAAAGGGCTGGATAGTGCCTTATTAGATCGTTTAGAGCTAACAGACAGCCGTATTGAGGCGATGGCAGAAGGTTTGGAGCAGATTGCTTCTTTAGCCGATCCTATTGGTGAAATCAGCAATATGCATTTTCGGCCATCTGGTATCCAGTTAGGTCAAATGCGTGTGCCTTTAGGTGTAATTGGCATTATTTATGAATCTAGACCTAATGTTACCGCTGATGCGGCAGGCCTATGTTTAAAATCAGGTAATGCTGTAATTTTGCGAGGTGGTTCGGAAGCCATTCATTCTAATCAAGCAATTGCTACTTGTATCCGTCAAGGGCTCGAGCAAGTTGGTTTGCCTAGTCAAGCAGTACAGGTTGTAGAAACAACCGACAGACAAGCTGTAGGTGAATTGATTACGTCAACAGACTATGTTGATGTGATCGTCCCTCGTGGAGGGAAAAACCTGATTGAACGTATCAGTAGTGACGCAAAAGTGCCAGTCATTAAACATCTAGACGGTATTTGTCATGTTTATATTGATAAAGCTGCAGATTTAGATATGGCTGAAGACATTGCCTTTAACGCTAAATGTCACCGCTATGGTGTGTGTAATGCCATGGAAACATTATTGATACATAGTGATGTTGCTTCACAAATCTTGCCACGCTTAGCCAGTCGATATAAAACGGAGTCGGTTGAATTACGTGGTTGTGAAAGAACGCAGTCGATCTTGCCAGAGGCGGTTGCTGCAACAGAAACTGATTGGGATACCGAGTATTTAGCGCCTATTCTTTCGATTCGTATTGTCGATGATTTGGAGCAGGCTATGGATCATATCCATCGTCATAGTTCTTCTCATACTGAAACAATCGTGACAGAAGATTATGCCAGTGCTAGACACTTTTTAGCAGAAGTTGACTCAAGTTCAGTGATGGTAAATGCATCGACACGTTTTGCTGATGGTTTTGAATATGGTCTTGGTGCTGAAATTGGTATTTCAACCGATAAAATTCATGCTCGTGGTCCAGTTGGATTAAATGGACTGACTTCCCAGAAATGGATTGTGCTCGGTAGTGGTCAAATCAGACACTAAGATGCCTGAAACAATTGGTATCTTTGGGGGTACATTTGACCCCGTTCATCATGGTCATTTACGTTCAGCGCTTGAAGTCGCTCAGCAGTTAGGGCTTGACCATATTCGGTTGATTCCGAGTGCCTCACCGCCACATCGCGAACAACCACGAGCAACAGCGCAACAGCGCCTAATGATGTTGCATTTAGCGATTAAAAATAGCAGCCAGTTTGTTGTTGATGATCGTGAGTTACACCGTGATGGGCTGTCTTATACGGTTGATACTTTACTGAGTTTGCGTGAAGAATTTGTAGAAAACCCGCTGTATTTGATTGTGGGAACAGATGCTTTTTCAGCACTACAGACATGGCACAACTGGCGGCAACTCATCAAATTAAGTCACATTGTAGTGGTCTCGCGTCCAGGCGAAGATCTATCGTTACCTGAATCACTTGAATTCTGGTATCAAAGACATTTAGCCACTGAGGCTGATCGAGATTTAATCGCAGGTAAAATCTGGCCAGTGACGGTAACTCAGCTGGCTATTTCAGCAACGGCAATTAGGGAGTCCATCGCAAACAATGAAAGTCCAGAGTTTTTATTGCCTGATGCCGTGCTTCGTTTAATTGAGCAAACAGGTTTATATCAAGATTAACTATGAAACGGGTGCTGAATACATGACCGCTTCTCATTCCTCTAGTGACTAATTGATGGCTCATCAGCGCAAGATCATTCATATCGATATGGATGCGTTCTTTGCTTCTGTAGAGCAACGTGATAAATCTGAATTTCGTGGGAAACCGCTTATAGTAGGGGGTAAGCCCAACGCCAGGGGCGTTGTTGCTGCCTGTAGTTATGAGGCGAGAAAGTTTGGTATTCACTCGGCGATGCCTTGTTCACAAGCTTATCGATTATGTCCAAGCGCTATTTTTGTACCGCCACGCTTTAATGTGTATAGAGAAGTGTCAGAACAAATTAGGGCAGTTTTCTGGCGCTATGCATCAGAAGTAGAGCCTTTATCATTAGATGAAGCTTATTTAGACGTCAGTTATACTCAAGATTTTAATGGGTCAGCAACCTATATAGCTAAAGCGATAAAAAATGACATTTTGTCAGAAACACAATTGGTGGCATCTGCAGGCGTCTCTTACAATAAATTTTTAGCTAAAATTGCCTCAGATATGGACAAACCTGATGGGCTTTATGTGATTAAACCCGATCAAGCACTTGCTTTTATCGAGGGGCTTTCGATTGGCAAATTTCATGGAATTGGTCCAGCAACAGAAAGCAAGATGAATAAGTTAGGCATCCACACAGGTGCAGATTTACGAGCTTGGAACGAACAGGATTTAGTTAAATATTTTGGCAAGTCTGGGCATCATTTTTTTCATATTTCACACGGTATTGACGAGCGTGCTGTTCAAAGTACACGTAAGAGAAAATCGGTAGGAAAAGAGACGACGTTCCAGCAAGATATACAATCTATTTTGGCATTACGCGACCATGCTAATTCACTATCTGAACAGGTTTGGGAGACTTTGCAATCACAAAAACTGACAGCTAAAACATTGACTTTAAAAGTTAAATACGCCAATTTCACTCAAGTCACTCGTTCAATAACACATGACAGTGCTTTAGATTTGATGACGATTAAAAGTCTATTGCCCAGATTATTAAATCGTACTGAAGCGGGTGGAATTGCGGTCAGATTAATTGGTGTGTCAGTCAGTGGCTTTGACACAAAACCAGCTAAAAAGGCTAAGCAACAGCTAGCATTAGGGTTGGGTAATGTTTTTTGATATAGCGTTGCGATACAGGAGATAGAGAAGCAGTGAATGAGTTGTTTTTTGTTATATCAAAACTCGCGTGGGGCATTTTAAGCCCCAGCAACCTAATAGTGATATTACTAGCAATAGCGACTGTATTAGTGATCAATAACAAGATACAAGCGGCTAAATGGATTTTAATCCCTTTATCGCTTGCCACTGTCTTATTGCTAGCCTATCCAGTGAGTGATTATCTGATGTATCCACTAGAAAAACGATTCTCTAAACCAATACTTTTGCCATCAAAGATTGATGGCATCATTGTTTTAGGTGGTGGTGAAGAGTTGAAACAGTCGTTAAGCTGGCAAACACAAGAGCTGGGTGACGGTGGTGATCGCTATTTTGCTACAGTTAGCTTGGCAAAAAAATATCCCAATGTGCCTGTTATATTCTCTGGCGGCAATAATCTACTGACCTTAAAAGGGGAAGGGAAAGAAGGACATATTGCTTATCAAGTTCTAACAAAGTTGGGTATTGAAAAGCAGCGCCTTGTCGTTGAAACGCAAGCTAGAAATACTTATGAAAATCTTGTTCATCTACAGTCGCTCTTACCTAAAGAAGCAGGTAAGTACATACTGGTAACATCCGCTTTTCATATGCCAAGAGCCGTTGGGGTGGCGCGTCAGCAATCTGTGAAGGTTATTCCTTATCCTGTAGATTATAGAAGTAATAGTGAGATGCTAAGACGATGGGACTTTAATCTTTATGAACATTTGCAAGTATTAGAGCCGGCATGGCGGGAATGGATAGGTTTAACGGTCTACTTTTTTACTGATAAAACAGCTCAATGGTTGCCATCTGAAGTTGCAGATGAACACAAATAAAATAGCTTAGTGATAAACTATGTCATTACATAGTCATGGAGAGCCAAATGCAGGCTGATAAATTAAAGTTACTAGTGATTGATGCACTAGAAGATATAAAAGCAGAAGATATACAAGTTTTAGATGTGACAGCAATGACGGATGTCACTGATTTCATGATCATTGCTACGGGTAAGTCGACTCGACAAGTAAAAGCACTAGCTAATGAAGTCACTATGCAAGCTAAGGCTGCTGGGATTCAACCTTTAGGTGTTGAAGGTGAAGATGTAGGCGAGTGGGCTTTGGTTGACCTTGGTGATGTGATTGCTCATGTCATGACACCGCAAATGCGTACAACCTATAATTTAGAAAAATTGTGGCAGGTGCCAGAACCGGATAAGCAGGTATCGGCTGAAGATTAATGAAAATCAACTTGCTGGCGGTAGGGACGAAAATGCCATCATGGGTCGAACAGGGCTATGAAGAATATGCCAAACGATTACCCAGAGAATGTCAGCTAGTTCTTCATGAAATATCGCCTGCCAAGCGTACAAAGAACGGTCATAGCCAACAATGGCTTGACCAAGAAGGCGAACGAATTCTTGCATCAATACCCAAAGAACACTATGTTGTTAGCCTTGACGTTAAAGGTAGACCTTGGTCAACTGAGCAGTTAGCACAACAAATGAAATCCTGGTTAGCAGATGGCCGAGATATCTCTTTATTGATTGGTGGTCCAGATGGGCTTTCTAAAGCCTGTAATCAACGTGCAGATCAAAAATGGTCATTATCAGCATTGACCTTACCGCACCCTTTGGTTCGCGTTGTTTTAGCTGAACAGTTGTATCGATCCTGGACCGTCCTACAAAACCACCCCTATCATCGCGCATGAAATTTCCTGCTATTTATTTAGCGTCAGGTTCGCCAAGGCGCAGTGAGTTATTGAGTCAGATCGGTGTCAACTTTGAAAAGCTGAGTTTGGATGTCGATGAGACTGTTTTAGAGGGCGAAACAGCTTTAGCTTATGTCGAACGTGTTGCTATTTTAAAAGCCAAAGCAGGCTGGCAAAATCTTATCAACGAATCAAAACAAAAACGTCCTGTTTTGGGGGCTGATACTTCAGTTGTTATCAATGGTGTTATTTTAGGTAAGCCCACAGATAAAGAAAACGCTAAGATAATGTTAAAACAGCTATCAGGTGTTGAACATAAAGTCATGACTTCAATAGCAGTTCATTATCATGATAGGCTTTTAAGCCAAGTTAAGGTGAATACGGTTAAATTTGCACAATTATCTGATGACGATATTAATTGGTACCTGTCTACAGGGGAAGGTGTTGATAAAGCGGGTGGCTATGCAGTACAGGGTTTAGCTGCCATTTTTATTGAACAGATAAAAGGAAGTTACTCAGGTATTATGGGCTTGCCTTTGAAAGAAACAGCCGATTTATTGAGACAGGTAAATGACGATTAGATGAGCAGCGAAATTTTAATTAATGTTACGCCTAGCGAGACGCGCGCTGTCGTCGTTGATAATGGTGTATTGCAGGAAGTCTTTATTGAGCGAACTGAATACCGTGGCTTGGTAGGTAATATTTATAAGGGTAAAGTCTGCCGCGTATTGCCTGGTATGCAAGCTGCATTTGTTGAAATTGGACTTGCGAGGGCTGCATTTTTACACGCGTCTGATATTTCTATCCCGGGTGGTCAAACTGGCGATTTAAAAGAAGCTAAAGTCCCCCCGATTTCTTCATTATTAAGAGAAGGTCAGGAAATAGTAGTTCAAGTGATTAAAGACCCTATGGGATCTAAAGGTGCGAGGCTAACCACTCAGTTGTCAGTTTCATCACGTTATTTGGTTTATATGCCTGATGCACAAGGCATTGGCGTTTCTCTCAAAATTGAAGATGAACAAGAACGTGAACGATTAAAACAATGCCTATCTCAAAAATTATCAGAGCAAGATGGCGGCTATATCCTGAGGACTGCTGCAGATGGTGCTAGTGATACAGAATTAGAGGCCGACCTAAAATTTTTACACAGACTGTGGACGAAGTTGTTAGACAAAAAATCTACGGTGAAACCTGAACAAGCGTTGTATGAAGATCTACCTTTAGCGTTAAGAGCGTTACGAGACCTATTCTCGCCGGATATTGAACGTATCAGAATAGATTCAACAGAAACATTTAATAAGGCACGTAATTTTGCAAATGGCTTTATGCCCGAATGTGCGTCTCGTTTAGAACATTACAAAGGTGATAGGCCTTTATTTGATTTGTTTAGTGTTGAGGATGAAATTCAAAAAGCATTGGAACGCAAAGTCTTTCTAAAATCTGGTGGTTATTTGATTTTTGATCAGACGGAAGCAATGACAACGGTTGATGTCAACACGGGTGGTTTTGTTGGCCATAAAAATCTTGAAGAGACTATTTTTAAAACCAATCTTGAAGCTGCTCACGCCATCGCAAGGCAATTACGCGTGCGTAATCTAGGTGGCATTATCATTCTCGATTTTATTGATATGGATGAAGAAAGTCATCGTGATCAAGTTTTACGTGCTTTGGAAAAAGCGATGCAAGCTGATAGAGCAAGACATACTATTTGTGGTGTTTCCGAACTTGGCCTTGTCGAAATGACGCGAAAGCGCAATCGTGAAAGTCTAGAACATGTGCTCTGTGAGCCATGTAGCTGTTGCCAAGGTAAAGGCTATGCTAAAAGTATTGAGACTGTCTGTTATGAAATTTTTAGAGACATAATACGTGAAGCAAAACAGTACGAGAGTAGTGAGTTTCTGGTATTAGCATCACAAGATGTGATTGATCGATTGAACGACGAAGATTCTACCTATGTAGCAGAGTTAGAAGAATTTATAGGAAAAGCGATTTCTTTCCAGCGAGAAGAGCAATATGGTCGCGAACAATATAATGTTGTTTTGATCTAAAAAACAATGTTAAGTATTAGTTTCGTTGTATTTTTTGAACCTTTCCAGAGCAAGCTTGTTTAATTAGTAATGTCTTTTTCTCAACGCAGTTTTCGAATATTAATAAACCTTTTTCTGC
The DNA here is from genome assembly GCA_905479075.1 of uncultured Gammaproteobacteria bacterium. Taxonomy (GTDB): domain Bacteria; phylum Pseudomonadota; class Gammaproteobacteria; order Nitrosococcales; family Methylophagaceae. The sequence continues at coordinate 26,130 of CAJQLA010000005.1, forward strand.
TGCTCTTAGTCGTAGCAATCGGGTTTTATTGGCTTAACAACACCTTGCAGCATCGCCAACATGAAATAGGTGAATGGTTAAGTGAAACGGTTGGCTATCCTGTCGAGATTAGGCGATCGAGTTTAACCTGGTCAGTATTATCACCTAAGTTATTACTCGAAGATGTCGAAGTTTTAGAGCAAGACCGTTCAGATAATTTGCTGAGCCTAGAAAGTATTCAGCTCGATTTAGATTTGTTTGCAAGTCTTTGGCACCGCGATATTAGCTTGGATGATATCAGTTTAAAGGGGCTTAAATTAACGGTCATCCGCAATGGGGCTGGGCAGCTATCTTTAAAAGGGGTTGAAACGAAAGGGGATTCGACACCTGTCTTTGCTGGTGTTTTAGTACGTGCAGGAATAATAGATAGTTTTCATTTAACCGATATAACACTTAATTATATCGATCAACAGCAAACTTTCTTATCAGGACGTTATCGATTAAATAATGGTCTTGTAAAACATCAAGGGCAAAGATGGAATGCTGATGCCTTGGTCATACTGCCGCCTTCTTTGGGTAATAAAGTCGGCATTATGGCTAGTTGGAATAGTCAGCAACAAGACAATGATTGGCATTGGCAAATAGAAGCAGATGATTTGATTGCGGATAATTTGTCGACATACTTACATTGGCAGGGCGTTTCTCTTACGAGGGCTCAGCTTGATGTTAATTTGAGAGGACAAGGGCATTCGGAAAAATTAACTGAGTTAACGATCGACTTAGACTTACTTGATGCCAAGTTACAATCTCAATCATCTGCTATTACTAACACCGTTCAAATACCGAGCTTAAAAGGTCAGGTACAAGCAATAAGGCAAGAAAATGGCTGGTCACTCGAGGGTAAAAATGTTGCCGTCAATATTGATAACAATATCTGGCCAACGACTTCTTTTTTGTATCAGCAGCAGGGTGATAATATTGATGCCAGTGGTGGATTTTTTGCCATCAGTGATTTGCTGAGTATCGCCTTATTATCAGAAAATACACCAGAAGAAATAAAACAAATACAACCGACAGGAGATATAGAGCAGTTTGTAATTAACTACTCACAATCAAAAGGATTGAATTCTGCGAGTATCAGCTTACGTGATGGTGGCGTTTTACCTTGGCAGAATTATCCGGGGATCACAGGCCTAACAGCCGATATCAATTGGCATAAAGATAATATTAAGGTTGCTTTAGATAGCCACAATGTCAATTTATATCCGCAAAATGGCTATGAATCTGCTTTGTTTTTTGATTCTATCTCGGGCGCATTTGATTTCACACAGTCTGAGCAACAATGGCAATTTCAAAGTCAAGCATTGCGTTTATGGAATGATGATTTGAGTATTGAGCTTGATGGTTCTATTAATCAAGGTCACGATGAAAAAATACGTAACGATCTATTTATCAAGCTAGACGATGTCATGATCAATCAATGGAAAAAATATCTGCCTAAAGATATATTGCATAGCAATTTTAAGGCCTGGTCGGCCAATGCATTTGTTGATGGCAAAATCACACATGGTGAAATTAAATTAAAAGGTGATTTAGCGGCTTTTCCCTATCAGCTGCCTGCAGATAAACAACAAGGCTCTTTTGATTTGAATTTGCAGGTGGAAGGTGTGCAATTGCATTATGCTCCCGAGTGGCCTGATATTGTGAATGTGAATGGAACAATCATTGGTAGCGGTAATGACCTAGTTATTAAAAGTCAGCAGGGCACTATTGCAGGTTTTTCCTTTTTAAATGTCGATACGCGTATTGATAAATTAACTGAGGACGAGCCAATTTTGACCTTGGATGGCAAATTAAAAGGGACTACCGCACAAGCTGTCGAATTGTTGAAGAACAGCCCACTCAGACATCGTTTTGGTAGAGTAGCGAGTTTAATCACAGCCCAAGGTGGAAGCGATATTAACCTCCACCTGATGGTGCCTTTATCTTATGCTAATGAAACAGAAGTCAAAGGTGACGTCAGTTTTATCAATAGTACTTTATTTAAAACATCGTTTCCTCAAGCTCCTATTACTAATGTGAATGGCAAAATAGATTTCAGTCATGAATCCGTATCAGCTGAATCGATCACAGCACAGGCACTCAACGCCCCTATTATTATTAATGTCGGTCCGAAAAATAATAATACTGTTATTAATGCCACTGGCAGTGTTTCGGCTAAGCAACTCGAGCTTCTTTCTTCCGAAGATTTAAGTCAATATATAAACGGTCAAACGGATTATGAACTTGCTGTAGAAATATCAGAAAAGACAGTGGGTGACTTTTATGCAGATGTCACTGTTAAATCTAATCTTCGCGGTCTAAATGTATTATTGCCAGCACCATTTTATAAGACAGCGGAGCAAACAGTTGATTTCCAGACAGCGCTTGATCAGTCTGTTAATTCATCACGTTACACACTGGATTATGATGGAAAGGCTTTAGCATCAATGCTTGTGACAGAAAATACAGGCCGACAATTTAATGTAGATTTAAACAAGTTTAATCTAGCAGATTGGCTTGAGTTACAAACAGCTAATAATGAAAGCTTTTTCCATGTTAATGACGAGGTTGTGTTTAAGATACCGCAAGCGAATATATTTGGGCAGCAGTTAACTCATATTGAGCTCAAATCAACCAGACAGTCAACTGGTTGGACAGGGCGTCTGAGTAGTGAGCAAACAAATGGTTCGTTCTCTGTTACTGATGACAGTGCTGATTTTGGGCTGATTAGAGCTAATCTAGATAATGTGGCTTTAACTATTGCAGATGATAAGCAACCTGCTCAGCAAATGTCTCAGTCTACAGCAGCATTATGGCCGGCTATTGAACTTGATATTGATTCACTCAGACTCAATCAATCTTTATTGGGCAAGTTGTCGTTAAAATCAAAAAGAACGCCCAATAAATGGATTCTAGAGACGGCAAGCATTCAGGCACCGTCATTTGAAGCTAATGTGTTAGAAGGCGTCTGGCAAAAAGATGGTGCAGTAGAAAATACCAAATTACATATCCAAGTAAATAGCGATGATTTAGCCAATGCACTTGCTAGTTTGGGTTACCAGCAAGCTGTAGATGCCAGAAATACCAAGCTTGATGCTGATATAAGTTGGCCAAATGATCCCTTATCTTTTTCAAAGCACAATTTACGAGGGAAATTATTTTTTGATATTGGTAAAGGTGAGCTTGAAGAAGTGAAGCCAGGTGCAGCAGGTCGCGTTTTTGGCTTACTCAGTTTTGCGGCTATACCGAGACGCTTAGCTCTGGATTTTAATGATTTGTTTGGTAAAGGTTTTGACTTCACATCGATAAAAGGTAGTTTTGATATCGCTAATGGTACGGCGACAACACAGGATTTTACTTTGAATAGTGAAGCGGCCAAGATAGAAATATCTGGCCCTGTGGACCTAGTCAATCAACGTTATGATCAAGTCGTCAAAGTGATTCCGAATGTATCATCAACATTGCCTTTAGCTGGGGCTGTAGCAGGCGGTCCTGTGGGGCTAGGTGTCGGGACGGCAATTTTATTAGTCGATAAATTGGCAGGACGACTGTTTGATAAACAAATTGTTAATTTAATTAGTTATAGCTATAAACTAAAAGGCTCCTGGTTAAACCCCGAGTTGAACATCGTCGCACCAGTGCAGCCCTAAGCTATATGTTTGAGTGATTTTCACTTAACTCTGGTATGATCCTTTAGTTTAAATAAGCACAATATATTCATGACCGATTCCATTTTTAATCAAGTAAATCAGCAGCTATTAGAGCCTGCTGGTTTAACAGAATCCAATATAGAGCAAGCCATTGCAATGACGATGATTGCTGGTGTTGATTATGCCGATCTTTATTTTCAGCAATCACGACAAGAAAGCTGGGTATTAGAAGACGGTATCATTAAAGATGGTGGATACCATATTGAGCAAGGTGTTGGTGTCAGAGCCTGTAGTGGTGAAAAGACTGGCTTTGCCTATTCTGATGATTTGATTTTACCCGCTTTATTTGATGCGACAAAAGCGGCAAGAGCAATAGCGCGGAGTGGTCAAACTAATAAAGTGCAAGCATGGAAACGTGTGGAAACGCCTCGTTTTTATGGTGATAGTGATCCATTAAAAGTGCTTACTGTTACAGAAAAGTTAGCGCTACTTCATCAGGCGGATCAAGCAGCCCGAGATGCAGATCCTAGAGTAAGCCAAGTGTCGGTTAGTTTAGTAGGCGAAATGGATACAGTTTTAGTGGCAGCAAGCGATGGCACATTTGCAAGTGATATACGCCCATTAATCAGATTGAATGTTAGTGTGATTGTTGAGTCAAATGGTCGTCGTGAGCGGGGTAACGCTGGCGGTGGTCGACGCCTTGATTATCGTTATTTTCAGGATAATGAGTTAGCTACAACGTATGCAAAAGAAGCAGTTCGCCAAGCCTTAGTCAATTTGGAAGCGATAGATGCGCCGGCGGGTAATATGACGGTAGTTTTAGCTTCTGGTTGGCCAGGCGTATTGTTGCATGAAGCTGTAGGTCATGGTTTAGAAGGTGATTTTAACCGCCGAGGTAGTTCGGCCTTTTCTGGCCGCATGGGAGAGATGGTGGCATCACCTTTATGTACTGTTGTCGATGATGGTACGTTATCAGATCTTCGTGGGTCTTTATCAATTGATGATGAAGGCGTACCGACTGAAAGTACAACATTAATTGAGAATGGCAAATTAACTGGTTATATGCAAGATAAGCATAATGCACGTCTAATGGGCACGCAAAGTACAGGTAATGGTCGTCGTGAATCCTATGCTCATTTACCGATGCCAAGGATGACTAATACCTATATGTTGCCGGGTCAACATAAGCCTGAAGAAGTAATTGCTTCGGTTGATAACGGTATTTATGCGGTTAACTTTGGTGGCGGACAAGTCGATATCACTTCGGGTAAATTCGTTTTTTCTACTAGCGAAGTTTATTTAATTAAAAATGGTAAAGTGACGCAGCCTGTGAAAGGAGCGACTTTGATTGGTAATGGTCCTGAAGTTATGGGCAGAATTAGTATGGTTGCCGATGATCTTGAGCTTGATACTGGTGTAGGTAACTGTGGAAAAGATGGTCAAACTGTCCCTGTTGGTGTCGGTCAACCGACATTGAAGATAGATGGTCTAACCGTGGGTGGGACAGCATAGTGGAAGAGCAGCATAAGGCCGTTGCCTTAATTTCTGGTGGTCTTGATTCAATGTTAGCAGTCAAAGTACTGCAAGAGCAGGGTATCGAGGTAGAAGGGATTAACTTTTATACCGGTTTCTGTGTGGAAGGGCACACCCATGCCATTCGCAACAAAGATAAAGACAAGCAAAAGAGAAATAATGCGCTATGGGTGGCTGAGCAGCTCGGTATCAAACTACATATTGTTGATGTAATCCAAGAATATAAAGATGTTTTATTGAATCCGAAACATGGCTACGGGGCGAATATGAACCCTTGCCTTGATTGCAAGATATTCATGGTTAATAAAGCCGTTGAGTGGGTAAAAGAGAATCATAAGAATGGTTTCGATTTTATTATTACGGGTGAGGTCATTGGTCAACGTCCCATGTCGCAACGTAAACAAACGATGCCGATTGTCGCTGCAGAGTCGGGTGCTGATGATATTTTGTTAAGACCTTTATGTGCTAAGAATTTACCAGCAACCAAGCCAGAGTTAGAAGGTTGGGTCGATAGAGAAAAATTACATGACTTTAGTGGTCGTAGTCGTAAACCACAAATGGCGTTAGCTAAAAAGTATGGCTTCACAGATTATGCCTCGCCTGCGGGCGGTTGTTGCTTTTTAACCGATAAAAACTATTCGGATAAATTAGTCGATTTATGGAAGGGACGTGGCAGCCGTGAGTATGAAATGGATGACATTATGTTACTCAAGGTGGGGCGACATTTAAGACCTAAAGGTGAGTACAAACTGATTATTGCGCGTGATGCGGGCGAGAGCAAATATCTAGAAGGTTATCGTAAACAATATACCTCGATTCAAGCAACGAGTCATAATGGCCCATTAGCACTGATTGATGGCGATATTGATCCTGAAGATTATTCACATGCAGCAAGCATAGTAGCCCGTTATGGCCAGGGTCGTGATGCAGATGAAGTTGAAGTCCTTGTGTCGATCCCAAATCAAGAAAAGCAGAATTTAAAAGTTCAGCCGCTGAGTTCTGAACAAGTTCTTGAAGACTGGCATATCTGATGCGTTACGAATTAGATGCTCGGCGTATGTTGTGCCCAATGCCAGTAATAAAAGCACAAAATAAGATCAAAGACTTGGCTGTTGGTGATATATTAGATATTTTTTGTACCGATCCTGGCGCATTAAATGATATCCCTGCATGGGCAAGAATCAATGGTCATGTGGTTCTTGAAACATCTGAGCAGGATGGTGATATTGTTGTCACTGTGCAGGTAAATGAATAGATCAAAATAGTGCGAAACAGTCCTTTATGCACCATTGTAGTGCGGTAATGGGGCTGCTTTAATAGTAACTATTTGATTTTTAATATGAATAAAAGTTGGCTTAGTTTATGCTGGCAGTTGTACAGTGGGTCGAGATAGACACCCGAATATAATTAGTAATTTAAAACTGGAGAAAAGTTAATGTCCGTCGAAAAAGTGCTTCAAATGATTAAAGATGAGGAAGTCACCTTTGTTGATTTCCGTTTCACTGACTCACGTGGTAAAGAGCAACATGTTTCTTTCCCAGCGCATTCTATTGATGAAGATACCTTTACTGAAGGTAATATGTTTGATGGTTCATCAGTATCAGGTTGGAAAGGAATTAACGAATCAGACATGATTCTAATGCCTGACCCAACAACGGCAGTGATGGATCCATTCATGGATGACAATACCTTGATCATTACTTGCGACATTATTGAACCAGCAACAATGCAAGGCTATGAACGTGATCCACGCAGTGTAGCAAAACGTGCTGAAGCGCATCTAAAATCCACAGGTATAGCAGATACAGCATTTTTTGGTCCTGAGCCAGAATTCTTTATTCTTGATGATGTTCGCTGGGGCAGTGATATGTCTGGCTCTTTCTACAAGATTGACTCTGACGAGTCAGACTGGAATACAGAAAAAGTGTATGCAGATGGTAACAAGGGTCACCGCCCAAGTATCAAAGGTGGTTACTTCCCCGTACCACCAGTTGATTCACTACAAGATATCCGTAGTGCAATGTGTTTAACACTAGAAGAAATGGGTCAAACTACTGAAGTGCATCACCACGAGGTAGCTACCGCTGGCCAATGTGAAATTGGTGTTAAATTTAACACTTTAGTTTCTAAAGCTGACGAAGTTCAACAGCTAAAATATGTTGTTCATAACGTTGCTCATGCTTACGGCAAAACAGCGACATTTATGCCTAAACCATTGGTAGGTGATAACGGTAGTGGTATGCATGTACACATGTCTATTTCTAAAGATGGCGAAAACCTATTTGCTGGTAATAAATATGGTGGTTTATCTGAAACTGCTTTGTACTATATTGGCGGTATCATCAAGCATGCTCGTGCATTGAATGCCTTCACTAACGCTTCAACAAACAGTTACAAGCGTCTTGTCCCTGGGTTTGAAGCGCCTGTTATGCTGGCTTATTCAGCACGTAACCGTAGTGCTTCAATTCGTATTCCATTCGTTAACAGCCCTAAAGGACGTCGTGTCGAAGTACGTTTCGGCGATCCAACTGCTAATCCATACTTAGCTTTTGCAGCTATGTTAATGGCTGGCCTTGATGGGATTAAAAACAAAATTAATCCTGGTGATGCAATGGATAAAGATCTGTATGATTTACCAGCAGAAGAAGCAGCTGAAATTCCAACAGTGTGTCATTCATTAGATCAAGCATTAGATGCATTAAGTGAAGATCGTGCTTTCTTAACGGATGGTGGTGTATTTACTGACGACATGATCGATGGTTACATTGCATTGAAAATGGAAGAAGTAACACGCATGCGTATGGAAACACACCCTGCTGAATTTGATTTGTACTATAGCGTCTAATCATATTCACAAATTAAGTAAGACAAGAAACGCCTCCTTTTGGGGGCGTTTTTTTTATGTCTGATAGTTGCACATCAGCAAGAGCTGGCATATGATTTCACTATGAGATATCTTGCTTTAATACTGTTATTTTCAACCACGATTGTTAGTGCTGACGTATATCGGACTGTTGATGAATACGGAAATATCATGTTCACCGATAATCCAGATGGCAAAGCGGAAAAGGTAGAGGTCGAAGCGACCTCTACTTATAGCCCTGTTGATATTCCACAACAACAGATAGAACCTGAATTAGAACAGCAAGAAGAGTTCCCAGTTCCGAACTATCGAGTGACTATTGCATCTCCTGCTCAAAACGAAAGTTTCTGGTCAAATGATGGGACAGTGAATGTGAGCGTTGATGTGCAGCCAGAATTAAGTGCTGAACGGGGGGATATGTTGATATTCAAGTTAGATGGCCAAGATGTAGGTGCCCCCCAGTCATCGCCGAACTTTACTTTAAGCAATCTTGACCGTGGTAGTCACATTATTGTTGCTTCTATCATAGATAGTGAGGGTAATGTCTTGAAAAACAGTAAATCAACACTTTTTCACCTACAACGTCGTTCGCTTCTTAATAATCCTAATACAATAAACAATCAACTTCTTCCACAAGTTCGTCCTGCCAAAGCTGCACCAAATGCAGCCATAAATAAACAGACTGCACAATAAACACCTGAAATCAATTGAATTGCACCATTGTGGTGCGTCAATGTATAGGGTAAACTCAAAGCAGACTGGATCCCACGATAATAAATTTCATTTTATTTAAAATAATGACTTTAAAATATTGATTTAAATAATTATTTTGAAATTATTTGTTTTTCTGTCTTTAGTTGGAGCAGTTATTGCTCTGTTATTCTCATTACATAACATTCGGAATAGGATGAAATGCTTTCAGGAATTTCCTATCAAAATATCACTGAAAATTTAACAACAGCTGTTGTTGTTTTGGATGAATACTTGCAAGTGCATTTTATTAATGCAGCAGCAGAAGTATTGTTTGATATTAGCCAACGCCAAGCAGCTCATATTCCATTTAAAACCATTTTACCAAGCGAAGAAGCTTTACTTACGAGTTTGAAGAAAGTTAAACAAACAGGGCAAGGTTTGATCGAACGTGGGATGAAACTATACATTCCCTCAAATGGAGATGTAATGGTTGATTGCTCAATTAAGATGTTGGATACAGATGAGTGTAAAGAAGGAATTTTATTAGAGTTTTTCCAATTAGATAATCAGCATAGAATCAGTCGAGATGAAAGTTTACATGCTCAACAGCAAGTCGTACTTGGTTTGGCGCACGAAATAAAAAATCCATTGGGTGGTTTACGCGGAGCGGCACAACTACTCGAGCGTCAATTAGAATCTGATGATTTAAAAGAATATACCAATATTATTATTAGTGAAGCGGATCGCCTGCAAAACCTGATGGCAAGTATGTTGGGCCCTCACCAACAAAGTAAAACGAGTCAGGTAAATATTCATGAGGTGTTAGAGCGAGTAAGGCAATTAGTTAGAGCAGAAGTAGACGGGCGCTTAGTGTTTCACATTGATTACGATCCTAGTATCCCTGATATCTATGCCGACTCTGATCAACTTGTACAAGTTTTTCTTAATATCGTGCGTAACGCAGTTCAAGCAATGAGTGCTGTTGGCACGATTACCTTAAAAACAAGAATTAAGCGTCATATCACCATAGATAATCAACGCTACCGGCTTGGTGCAGCTATTGAAGTAATTGACGATGGCCCAGGTATACAGCCATCGTTACAAGAAAGTATGTTTTACCCCTTAGTAACTGGGCGGGCAGAAGGAACGGGTCTGGGGCTCTATATTTCACAGAGTCTTATCCATAGAAATCACGGGTCAATAGATTGTACTAGTGAACCTGGACGTACTGTATTTTCAATTGTTTTCCCTTTGGAGGGTAAGAGTGACTAGTAAAGCAAGAGTATGGGTTGTTGATGATGATCGCTCCATCCGTTGGGTGTTGGAAAAAGCGATGCAAGCTGTTGGTATCAATGTACGTGTATTTGATAACGGTAATGCTGTTCTTGATGAACTTGAGAACAGCTACCCTGATGTCCTAGTAAGCGATATTCGTATGCCGGGTATTGACGGTTTAGCGTTGATGGGCGAGATTAAAAAGGTCGCCCCCAATTTGCCGATCATTATTATGACGGCCTATTCAGATTTAGACAGCGCTGTATCGGTCTATGAAGGTGGTGCATTTGAATATCTCCCTAAGCCTTTTGACGTCGATGAAGCAGTTGATCTTGTACAAAGAGCGATAGCGCATAGGAAAGAGCATTCGGAAGAAGTTGATGAACCTATTAATCTAAACACTGAAATTATCGGAGAAGCGCCGGCAATGCAGGAAGTGTTTAGAGCGATTGGACGCTTATCTCGTTCCAATATCACGGTATTAATTAATGGTGAATCTGGTACAGGTAAAGAACTGATAGCAAATGCTTTGCATAAACACAGTCCGCGTGCATCTAAGCCTTTTATTGCGCTTAATATGGCGGCAATCCCTAAAGAGTTAATGGAATCAGAATTATTTGGTCATGAAAAAGGTGCTTTTACAGGTGCTCACGCGGCAAGGAAAGGTCGTTTCGAACAGGCTGATGGTGGCACCTTATTTCTAGATGAAATTGGTGATATGCCTATAGAGCTACAAACACGGCTACTGCGAGTACTCTCGGATGGTGAGTTCTTCAGAGTAGGAGGACATAGTTCTGTTAAGTGTGATGTTCGTATTGTGGCTGCGACACATCAAAATTTAGAACAGAGTGTGGAAAGGGGAGAATTTAGGGAGGATTTATTTCATCGCCTTAATGTGATTCGTATCCACAGTCCCGCCTTGCGAGAGCGTCGAGAAGATATACCTGCATTGGCTAGTTACTTTTTAAATAAGGCGGCAACTGAATTAAGTGTTTTAGTAAAAGCCCTATCACCAGAAGTGGAAAGCTATCTTAGTCAGTTACCTTGGCCCGGTAATGTCAGACAATTGGAAAATACGTGTCGTTGGTTGACAGTCATGTCACCAGCTAAAGTTGTTCAGATGGACGATTTGCCCAATGAATTAATAAATGAAGAGAATGCAGAAGCTCCAGCAACGGGGAACTGGCAAGCATTGTTTAAACAATGGGCCTCGAATAAAGCATTGAGCGGGGAAGAAGGTGCTTTAGCCGATGTTGTTCCTGAAATAGAACAATTGTTAATGGGTGTGGCTTTAGAGAAAACAGCAGGTAAAAGACAAGAAGCTGCCAAGTTACTTGGTTGGGGTCGAAACACACTGACTAGAAAGCTAAAAGATAGTAATAAATAGCTTGCGGGGAATAGGTCTATTTAGTATACTTCTCTGCTTTACCGGTGCGGGGTGGAGCAGTCTGGTAGCTCGTCGGGCTCATAACCCGAAGGTCGTTGGTTCGAATCCAGCCCCCGCTACCAAAGTTATGGAACCCCTATAAGGGGTTTTTGCTTTTCTGGAGATTTGAATTGGGCCGTGGGCCCTTTTTTTTTAGGCATTTATGGCTGTTAGTGATCAAATAGAACAATTAATTGAAGCACCTATCGAGTCGCTTGGCTACGAATTATTGGGTGTTGAATATATAAAGAATGGCCGTGATACGGTGCTTCGTATTTATATTGATTCGAGTCAGGGTATTTCTATTGAGGACTGCGAACGTGTGAGTCATCAAGTCAGCGGTATTCTTGAGGTTGAAGATCCGATTAGTACAGCGTACTCATTGGAAGTCTCTTCCCCTGGATTTGATAGACCTTTATTTAAAGAAAAGGACTTTGTTCGATTTGCGGGCGCAGAGGCAAAAGTTTCAATGAAATTGCCTGTACAAGGGCGTCGTAATTTCAAAGGAATGCTAGAAGGCTTTAGTGACGGTAATATTTTGATAGAAGTTGATGGTGAAGTTTATGAATTACCGTTAACAAAACTGGCAAAAGCGAGACTTGTTGCCTGAAAATACAGTATCATTGTTGGTTGATATATAGCATATAAAATGCATAGGACTGCTGGAGAAATCCACTGAGGTTGAAATGAATAATAAAGAAATTTTACTAGTTGTAGATGCAGTTTCGAATGAAAAGGGTGTCGGTAAAGAAGTTATATTTGGCGCTATTGAAGCTGCGCTTGCAATGGCAACGAGCAAAAAACATGATATTGAACTGGATGTTCAAGTCGTTATTGATCGTGCTACTGGTGATTATGAAACCTTTCGTCAATGGTTAGTGGTTGAAGATACTGAAGAAGAACTTGAACTACCTGATGCGCAGATCGAATTAGCGGATGCCTTGAAAAAGCAAAAAGACATACAGGTGGGTGAATATATTCGCGAACCAATGGAGTCTGTTGAATTTGGCCGAATTGCAGCACAAACTGCTAAGCAAGTTATTGTTCAAAAAGTAAGAGAAGCTGAGCGCGCTCAAGTGGTAGAACAATACCAAGATAAAGTAGGACAGATGATTGGCGGTACGGTAAAACGTGTTGAACGTGGTAATGTGACGCTCGATTTGGGTGGTAATGCTGAAGCATTTATTCCTCGTGAAGAAATGGTGCCGCGTGAGAGTTTCCGTTCTGGTGATCGTGTTCGTGGCTATTTGAAAGAAATTCGTCCTGAAGGTCGTGGACCACAGTTAATTGTGAGTCGTATTGCACCTGAACTGTTAATTGAATTATTTAAGCTTGAAGTCCCAGAAATCAGTGATGACTTAATTAGAATACGTGGCGCAGCCCGCGACCCAGGTTTACGCGCTAAAATTGCTGTACAAGCAATGGAGTCTCGTATCGATCCAGTTGGCGCATGCGTTGGTATGCGCGGTTCTCGTGTCCAAGCTGTGACCAATGAGTTAGCAGGAGAACGTGTTGATATCATCATGTGGGATGAAGATCCTGCTCGTTTTGCTATCAATGCCTTAGCACCAGCTGAAGCACTTTCCATTGTAGTTGATGAAGAAGCCCATAGTATGGATATTGCTGTAGAAGATGAGCAATTATCACAAGCCATCGGACGTGGTGGTCAGAATGTACGTTTAGCTAGCCAGCTATCAGGCTGGGAGTTGAATATCATGTCTGCTTCTGATGCTGATCAAAAGGCAGAAACAGAAATCAGTGCGTTGATTGAACTGTTTATGAAAGATCTGGATGTTGATGAAGATGTGGCGTTGATTTTGGCTCAGGAAGGTTTTTCTGGCCTAGAAGAAATTGCTTATGTGCCCGAGCAAGAAATGCTCGATATTGAAGAGTTTGATGCAGATATTGTTACAGAGCTACGTTCACGTGCTCGCGATGTATTGTTAACCAGAGCTATTGCAAATGAAGAGCAAGTAGAATTAGCTGAACCTGCACAAGACTTACTTGATATGGAAGGCATGACTGATGATTTGGCTAAATTATTGGCAAGTAAAGGTATTGCGACGCTTGATGATTTAGGTGAGCAGTCAGTTGATGAATTAACTGAAATAGAAAGTATTAATGCAGAACAAGCAGCAAAACTTATCATGAAAGCACGTGAATCGTGGTTTGCAGACGAACAGACTGGAGCAGGGGAATAAGCATGAGTGATATGAAGGTGAAAGACCTTGCTGCAACAGTAGGTGTCGAACCAGAACGACTGGTTGAACAACTCAATGAAGCGGGTATTGAAGTCGCTAAGGCGAGTGACTCAATCACGGAAGAACAAAAGCAAACATTGCTTGGGTTTTTACAACAACGTCACGGTAAGACAGCATCAAGTGGTGAAGGTGCTTCATCGAAAAAAATCACGTTAAAGCGTAAATCCGTCAGTGAGATAAAATTGGGCGGAGCGTCACGCAGTGGTGGACGTAGTGTTAGCGTTGAGGTTCGTAAAAAGCGTACTTACGCCAAACGCAAGGAAAATGATCTTGCATCAACAAGTAGCGACTCACTCAAACAAAAAGAAGTAGAAGAGAAAGCGCAACTTGAAGCGAAACAAGAACTTGATCGTATTCAACAGGAAGCAAAACGGATAGAAGAACAGCAACAGCAGTTACAAGAACAGAAAAAAGCCGACGAAGCCGAAGAAGTCGCTCGCGAAGCCGCCGCTGTTGAAGCTGCTGTTGAAGCAGAAAAAGAAGCCGCTGAGGAAGCACGCAAAGCAGCAGAAGCAGAAAAGAAAGCTTTAGAAGAAGAGGCGAAATCGACTAAAAAACCTTCAAAAACAAGCAAGAAAATGTCAGCCTCTGAAATTGCACATCAAAAACTTGAAGAAGCCGATGCCAAACGTCGAGCAGCTAACTTAGCGCGTGTGGATGCTGAGAAAGCACTTAAAGAACGTAAAAAAGCAAGAAAAGAAGAAGCTAAGTTAGAAGCAGAGCGAGTAAAAGCAAAAGCCGAAGCCGAAGCCGAAGCCAAGAAATTAAAAGCTGAGCGAGCTAAGGCAAAAGAAGCTAAGCCCGCTGTCAAAGAAGATGCGGGTTCAAAAGAAAAATCAGGCCGTAGAGGTCATCGTTACTCGAAAAATGATAATGAAAGAAAAGAACTTCATGTTCAAGATGGTAAAGGCGGACGGCGCAAGAAGAAAAAAGGTGTAAGCCAACAGAAAGCGACAATCGAAACGTCATCAGAGCATGGCTTTTCTATGCCAACAGCACCTGTTGTCCATGAAGTTAATGTACCAGAAACTATCAGCGTATCTGAATTAGCACAAAGAATGTCAGTCAAAGCGGGTGAAGTGATTAAAGCCTTAATGGGGCTAGGCACAATGGCGACAATTAATCAGGCACTAGACCAAGATACAGCAGTTATTGTTATCGAAGAAATGGGGCATATTGCTAAGCCAGTCCAAGAAAATGAACTAGAACTATCGTTACAAGTGGCAGAAGAAGATTCTGGCGAGAGTAGTGTCCGTGCGCCTGTTGTGACAGTGATGGGACATGTTGATCATGGTAAAACATCACTATTAGATTATATTCGTCGTACTAAAGTGACATCAGGTGAAGCGGGTGGTATTACACAACATATTGGTGCTTATAAAGTGGCAACAAGTCGCGGTGAAATCACGTTTCTAGATACACCTGGACATGCCGCGTTTACAGAAATGCGTTCTCGTGGGGCTAAAGTGACGGATATCGTAATCCTTGCTGTTGCTGCTGATGATAGCGTTATGCCTCAAACCATTGAAGCTGTGCAACATAGTAAAGCAGCAGATGCGACATTAATTGTTGCAATGAATAAAATGGATAAAGAGACGGCCAACCCAGATAAGGTTAAACAAGAATTAGCTAATCATGATGTTATTCCTGAAGATTGGGGTGGTGATGTGCAATTTATTCCTGTCTCAGCATTAACGGGACAAGGTATTGATGATTTATTAGATGCAATTTCATTACAAGCAGAAGTCATGGAGTTGAAAGCATCTACAACAGGTCCTGCAAAAGGGACGGTCATTGAATCTCGTCTTGATAAAGGGCGTGGTGTCATAGTGACTGTTTTAGTTCAGAGCGGCACATTGAAGAAAGGCGATATCGTTGTTGTAGGCCAAGAATATGGTCGTGTTAGAGCGATGTTTAATGACCTAGGCGAAGCCTTAACGGAAGCAGGTCCTTCAACACCAGTAGAATTATTAGGTTTGTCAGGTACACCCGCATCCGGTGATGAATTGCAAGTGGCACCCGATGAGCGTAAAGCGCGTGAGATTGCTCAATTCCGTCAAACGAAAGCACGTGAAACCAAAATGGCACAACAACAGGCTGCCAAATTGGATGAAATGTTTAACAAGATGGAAACGGGCGATGTCAAAACATTAAATGTAGTTGTTAAAGCCGATGTACATGGCAGTGCAGAAGCCGTAAGCCAAGGTTTACAGAAGTTATCAACTGACCAAGTAAAAGTACAAATAGTGGCTACGGGTGTTGGCGGTATTAATGAAACCGATGCACAACTCGCAGCCGCCTCTGATGCAATCTTAATTGGCTTTAACGTTCGTGCTGATAATACGGCTAGGAAAGTGATTGCTGAAAAAGGACTAGATGTTCAATACTTCAGCATTATTTATGACTTGATTGATGTCGTAACTCAAGCAATGACAGGTATGTTAGAACCGGTTTATAAGGATGAAATTATTGGTTTAGCACGTGTCGATGATGTCTTCCGTTCACCAAAATTTGGTGATATCGCGGGTTGCTTGGTGACTGAAGGTGTTGTTAAACGCTCGAATCCAATTCGTGTATTACGCGACAATGTTGTTATTTATGAAGGTGAGTTGGAATCATTACGTCGTTTCAAAGATGATGTGAATGAGGTTCAATCAGGTGTCGAGTGTGGTATCGGCGTTAAAAACTACAAAGATGTTAAGCCTGGTGATCAAATCGAAGTCTTTGATCGTGTTTTGGTTAAACCAACACTCTAATGGCAAGAGAGTTTAGTCGCACTAGCCGAATTGGTGAAGTCATCATGCGTGAACTGGCGCAGATGATTCAACATGAAGTTTCTGATCCTCGCGTTGGCATGGTGACGGTATCTCATGTTGATGTCACTTCCGATCTGAAATATGCCAAAGTGTTTGTAACAAGGCTAAATGGTGTTGAATCAGAACAAGATGTGAGCGAGTGTATTGCTGGTTTAACGAATGCTGCGGGCTTTTTAAAGCGTGGTATCGCCAAACGCGTTGAGATACGAACAATACCCGAATTACGCTTTCATTATGATAAGTCACTAGAACATGGCTTTCATATGGATGAATTGATCGCCAAAGCCAATAAAGACTTACCAAAAGACTAGTCTCTAAAAGTGGGGCGTCGTAATAAAAAAGGTCGTAATATAACGGGCATTATCGTTATAGATAAACCGACAGGCCGAAGTTCAAATCATGTTTTACAGCAAGTTAAGCGTTTATTTGATGCTAAAAAAGCAGGGCATACAGGCAGTTTAGATCCTTTAGCAACCGGCGTTTTACCGATCTGTTTAGGCGAAGCCACTAAAGTATCAAGTTATCTACTGGATGCTGATAAACGTTACCAAGTACGTTGCCAATTAGGTGTCACCACTGACAGTGGTGATTCTGATGGTAATGTAGTGAGCGAACAGGCTATTCCAAGCCTCACCAAAAATAATTTGCTGGATATCATTCCTCAATTTTTAGGCGAACAACAGCAAGTGCCACCGATGTACTCGGCGCTGAAATATCAAGGCCAGCCACTCTATAAATTAGCGAGAAAAGGCATTGAGGTTGAGCGAAAAGCTAGAACTGTCACCATCTACGATATTCAGTTACTTGAGCTTACTGGGGATAGTTTTGTACTTGATGTCACATGCAGCAAAGGCACCTACATTAGAACATTGGTCGAAGATATTAGTCATGCTTTGAACACAGGGGGGCATGTCACCATGCTGCGCAGAGTTGCGGCTGCAGGTTATGATCTAGAACAAGCAATTACGATTGAACAGCTAGAACAGTTTGCTGAGCAAGGACAAGAAATTTTAGATTTACAGCTATTACCGACAGAAGAGGCCTTAAGTGATTGGCCGAGTATCGCCATTGATGATGAGATGGTGGTAGCACTCAGACATGGTCAATGTATTCATGTAGAACAAACCTATCAGCAGCCACAAGTAAGACTATTCGATACCGACAAACAGTTTCTAGGTTTAGGTGAAATGTCAGAAAATGGTGATATTGCACCGAAGCGTGTTTTTGTCATACAAGAGAGTGGCTAAAATGCTTGTTTATAAAACAAAATTTCGGTAGAATTGCCACCCTTTACATGGTTGGATATTTCGGTTTTAACGACGATAACGTTGACTGAGGTAATCCAGAATTTAACTAGTAGCATCCGCTACAAGAAAGTTGGAGCTTTTTAAATGTCATTATCGACAGAACAAACACAAGAAATTATCAATAAATTCCGCCGCTCAGAAACTGATACAGGTTCTGCAGAAGTGCAAGTTGCACTATTAACGGCGCGTATTACTAACCTTTCAGATCACTTCAAAGATAACGCGCATGACCATCACTCACGCCAAGGTCTTCTAAAAATGGTAAGTGGTCGTCGTAAAATGTTAGATTATTTGAGAAAGAAAGATATCACACGATACCGTGATCTTATTGCTAGCTTAGGTTTACGCCGTTAAGCATTGGCAATAGTGAAAAAAACTAATTTACAAATCGAACTCTCATTATGTTGTGAGCAAGGTTTTAGTATTTAAAAATGCCCCTGAAGCAACTTGCTTCAGGGGCATTTTTACGATGAAAAAACGATAGTGACCGGAATAAGCCGTTCACAGAGTCAGTCAGATAAAGGAAAGAAACAGTGAATTCAGTAAAAAAGACAGTTCAATATGGTGACCATATTCTAAGTCTTGAAACAGGTAAAATTGCCCGTCAAGCAAGTGGAGCAGTTATTGCCAGCCTTGGTGAAACTTCAGTTATGGTAACTGTTGTTGGTAAAAAGAATGTTCAACCAGGACAAGATTTTTTCCCGTTAACAGTTAACTATCAAGAACGTACTTATTCAGCAGGTAAAATTCCAGGTGGATTTTTCAAGCGCGAAGGTCGTCCTTCTGAAAAAGAAACATTAACATGTCGCCTTATTGACCGTCCTTTACGACCTTTATTTCCAAAAGGTTTTTTGAATGAAGTTCAAGTGATTGCCACTGTTGTAGCACTTGATCCTGCCATTGATCCAGATATTCCAGCAATGATTGGTGCATCAGCTGCACTCGCTATTTCTGGTATCCCATTTAATGGCCCGATTGGTGGTGCACGCGTTGGTTATATTGATGGCAACTATGTACTTAATCCAAATAAAGAGCAGCTAGCAACAAGTGACCTTGATCTTGTTGTAGCGGGTACAGAAAGTGCGGTATTGATGGTTGAATCAGAAGCCTCTGAATTACCAGAAGAAGTCATGTTAGGCTCAGTGATGTTTGGTCACGAGCAACTACAAACTGCTATTAAGCTTGTTAATGAGTTAAAAGAAGAAGTAGGTAAAGAAGCTTGGGATTGGTCTCTGCCTGAAAAAGATGGCAACATTTACGATGAAGTAAAAGCTAATGCCTATGCAGGTATCGAAGCTGCTTATGCGATTAGTGACAAGATGGAACGTCAAGATCAATTAAGTTTAGTGCGTGCAGCTGCAGTTGAAGCATTAGCTAGTGAGGTGTCTGACTTTTCTGCGGAAGACGTTAAGGGCGAATTTGCTAAATTAGAAAAAGAATTAGTTCGCGGTCGTATTATTGCTGGTGAACCACGTATTGATGGTCGTGATACAGCGACAGTACGTCAAGTCACTGTTGAAACAACGGTATTACCTCGTGTTCATGGTTCAGCTTTGTTCACACGTGGTGAAACACAAGCGGTAGTTGTAGCAACATTAGGTGCAGAACGTGATGCACAAACGATTGACGCAGTTGAAGGTGAATATCGTGATCGCTTTATGCTTCACTACAATTTCCCTCCATTCTGCGTAGGTGAAACAGGTTTTGTAGGCTCACCAAAACGTCGTGAAATTGGTCACGGTAAATTAGCAAAACGTGGTATTCAAGCGGTAATGCCTTCAGCAGAAGAATTCCCGTATGTTGTCCGTGTTGTATCTGAAATCACAGAATCAAATGGTTCAAGCTCAATGGCCTCTGTATGTGGTACAAGCTTGGCATTGATGGATGCTGGTGTTCCTATTAAAGCGCCTGTAGCAGGTATTGCGATGGGTCTTATCAAAGAAGATAACGGATATGCAGTTTTAACCGATATCTTGGGTGATGAAGATCATCTTGGTGACATGGACTTTAAAGTAGCGGGTACTGATAAAGGTATCACTGCTTTACAAATGGATATCAAGATTGAAGGTATTAACGAAGAAATCATGCGTACTGCATTAGCACAAGCACGTGATGGTCGTTTAACGATTCTTGAAACAATGAATGCGAATCTTGCATCACATCGTCAAGAAATGTCTGAGTTTGCGCCACGTATTATCACAATCAAAATCAATTCAGATAAGATTCGTGATGTTATTGGTAAAGGTGGTGCAACAATTCGTGCCCTTACAGAAGAAACAGGTGCAACGATTGATATTCAAGATGATGGCACAGTGATGATCTTCTCATCAGACTTTAATGCTGGCCAAGATGCATTACACCGTATTGAACAAATCACAGCGGAAGTAGAAGTAGGCCAAACGTACCAAGGTACAGTGGCTAAACTAATGGACTTCGGTGCATTTGTCACAATTTTACCAGGCAAAGATGGTCTTGTTCATATTTCACAAATTTCTGACGAGCGTGTAGAAAACGTCAGTGATAAGTTATCAGAAGGCGATAGTATTAAAGTGAAAGTGTTAGAAGTTGATCGTCAAGGTCGTATCCGCCTTAGCATGAAAGCTGTTACGGAAAATGACGGAGAGTAAAACCTTTCCTTATCGCTAGAAAGAAAAGCCCCGTTAATCGGGGCTTTTTTATGAATAATGGTAAAATGCGGGGATAAAATTCAACAATAAATTTGTCTATTTAAGCTGATAGATAATATTTTTTCCAATGAGCATGTCTGAATAGGGTGATTGAGTGGTTAAAGCAGTAGTTCTTATTTTATTATTTATTGTCTTATTCGGCCTATTTAGAGCGTTGTATTTTCTGGTGTCGGGTAAAGGTGATAAGCATGCGGTTGCCCGCAATTTAACGCTTCGTGTAGCGGCGTCAATTGGTGTCCTAGTGTTTTTAGGCTTTGCCAAATGGATGGGCTGGCATGAGTTCAATGGTGCAAGAGTACAAGCCAAAGCACCGATGGTTCAAATGCAAGGGATGGAACAAAAACAGCCTTAATAACTTGGTTGGAATGAGGGTCTTCGCTGTAGCGAAATAAAATTTTCTTTGTTCATTAATCGAAAGTGCCTGATCCTTTTAGGCAGCAGACCATCAGTCATGTAGAATAGCGGGTTTTCCGAAAACATTGCGTTACCAATGGCTGAACTAGAAACACAACTCAATAAACGCCGCACGTTTGCTATCATCTCGCATCCCGATGCGGGTAAAACGACGATCACTGAAAAACTATTGTTATTTGGTGGTGCGATCCAGATGGCGGGTAGTGTTAAATCACGTAAAACAGATCGTCATGCCACTTCTGATTGGATGGAAATGGAGAAGGAACGGGGGATTTCTGTTACGTCGTCTGTGATGCAATTTCCTTATCACGATAGGGTAGTTAATCTGCTTGACACACCTGGACATGCTGACTTCTCAGAAGATACTTATCGGACCTTAACTGCTGTTGATTCAGCTTTAATGGTGATTGACAGTGCTAAGGGTGTTGAGCAACGCACGATTAAGCTAATGGAAGTGTGTCGCCTGCGTGATACGCCGATTTTGACCTTTATTAATAAGCTAGACAGGGAAGGTCGTGATCCGATTGATGTTCTGGATGAAATTGAAGATATTTTGAATATCCAATGTGCGCCGATTACTTGGCCGATTGGTATGGGTAAAAATTTCAAGGGTATTTTTCATCTTTTAAAAGACAGTGTGCATATATTTGAGCCGCACAGTAGTGAAGTTGGTGAGGTAATTGAAGGACTGGACAATCCTCGCTTAGACGAATTGTTTGGTGATTTAGCTGATGAGTTACGTGAAGAAATTGAGCTTGTACGTGGTGCTAGTCATGAGTTTGATTTAGACAAGTTTTTATCAGGTGAACTGTCGCCAACCTTTTTTGGCTCTGCGATGAATAACTTCGGTATTACCGAGTTGATGGATTCATTTGTTGAGTACGCGCCAAAGCCGCAATCACGAGAAACGAAAACCCGTGTGGTTGAAGCTAAAGAAGCACCTTTTAGTGGTTTTGTGTTTAAGATCCAAGCCAATATGGATCCTAAACATCGAGATAGAGTGGCTTTTTTAAGGGTTTGTTCGGGTCAATACAAGAAAGGTATGAAGCTTAGGCAAACACGTACTGGTAAGGATGTGACCATTGCTAATGCAGTAACTTTTATGGCTGCAGAGCGTGAACAAGCGCAAGATGCCTGGCCAGGTGATATTTTAGGCTTGCACAATCACGGTACGATTCAGATTGGTGATACGTTTACTGAAGGTGAAGATATCCAGTTTACGGGTATTCCCTATTTTGCACCTGAATTGTTTCGCCGAGTACGTTTGAAAGATCCACTGAAGATGAAAGCCTTATTAAAAGGTTTACAACAATTGAGTGAAGAGGGTGCTACGCAGTTATTTAGGCCGTTAGAAAATAATGATCTGATCTTAGGTGCGGTAGGTGTATTGCAGTTTGATGTGGTTGTTCATCGACTTAAGGGTGAATACAACGTTGATTGTGCTTATGAACCTGTACAAGTACATACTGCCCGTTGGGTTTATTGTGATGATGATAAGAAGTTAGAAGAGTTTAAGAAAAAGGCATCTCAAAATTTAGCCTTAGATGGTGCGGGTGGCTTGACTTATATTGCAACAACACGTGTAAATTTAGATTTAACAATGGAACGCTGGCCTGATATTGAGTTTAAGTCTACTAGAGAACATACCTAAGACTATCAGACTTGCTTTTATGCCCAATTTTAAAGCAGAATGGAAAACACGCTGAGTGTTAAATATATAGGATATGTCAATGAAAGTTAGGTCGATCACTAAAAATAAAGGCAAACCCGTTATTACGTTATCACCGAGTGATTCGTTAGATATGGCTGTTTCCTTGATGATGGATCTTCGTATTGGATCAATTGTCATCACTGATGACGATAAATTAGTGGGTATATTATCTGAACATGATTTGCTGACTATATTGCACAATAAACATGCTATGTGGTCACCTTTAACTGTTAAAGATGCAATGACACCCGAACCTTATGTGTGTGATGTCGATGATTCCCTAGAAGACGCTATGAATACAATGGTTGACCATAATATTAGACATCTACCTGTCGTATATAAAGGGTCTCTTAAAGGGATGTTATCTATTACAGATATAGTGGAAGAGTTACTTAGAAAGGCGCAGTTCGAAAATAAATTATTGAAAAATTATATTCAGAACTGGCCGGATGATGAAGAGCCACAAGTTACAGAATAAAAACAATACTAAGAGGCGGTTTATACCGCCTTTTTTTATTGCTATTGCGCTTCCTCTCTGATGACTTGCAATGCATTATCTTCTGCAAAATCTATCAGGAAGTTATACAGCATTTCATCTTCTTCTTTTAAAGCCTTTTCAATAACAACACACTTGATACCGTCAATAGAGGCAAGTGCAACATGAGGATGAAAGGTGGCGCGCCCACCGCGTCCATAGGTGGCAATTGCACTACAAAGTCTTTCTGCCCAGTCACTCGGTCGGAATTTTCTACCATCGATAGTGATACCTTGGATGATTACCTGTCCATTTGTTGTCATGTTGGTTATTTAGGGCTCAGTGATTTTCTAAATATGACCATTTTACGTCAATTTGTATCAATCAAGTAATGTAAATTTTCCGAAAGAAAATAAAACACTATTCAATGATTTAGGTCATCTTCAAAAACCCGTATAATTAACGGTTTTGTTGATCTACAACCGATGGGTAAATCTGTGGCTGACTATAAACATACTCTGAATCTACCAGCGACGAAGTTTCCGATGAAGGCAGGCTTGCCTAATCGTGAACCGTTGATATTAAAGCGCTGGCAGGACAATGATTTGTATCAGAAAATGCGTGATAACGCCAAAGGACGGCCTACTTTTATTCTGCATGATGGTCCTCCTTATGCTAACGGCGATATCCATATTGGTCATGCAGTTAACAAAATTCTTAAAGATATTATTTTAAAATCGAAAAACCTATCTGGTTTTGATACGCCTTATGTGCCGGGTTGGGACTGTCATGGTCTGCCAATTGAACTGAATGTTGAAAAGAAAGTCGGTAAGCCGGGCGTTAAAGTGAGCCCTAGTGAGTTTCGTAAAGCTTGTCGTCAATATGCTCAAAAACAGGTTGATGGCCAGCGTGAGGACTTTAAACGCTTAGGTGTTTTAGCCGAATGGGACAATCCTTATTTAACAATGGATTTTAGCTTTGAGGCGGATATCATTCGTACGCTTGGCGAGATCATCCAACAAGGTCATTTACATAAGGGCGTAAAACCCGTTCATTGGTGTGTTGATTGTGGATCTGCTTTGGCTGAGGCTGAAGTTGAATATGAAGATAAGAAATCCCCCGCGATTGATGTCCGTTTTAAAGTCATAGATCAAGCTGCTTTTGAAAAAGCGTGTGATGCCAATGGTCAAGGTGACATCAGTGTCCCTATCTGGACAACAACGCCATGGACATTGCCGGCTAACCAAGCGGTATCTCTTAATCCAGAATACGATTATGTTTTATTGCAATGTGGTGATGAACGCCTGTTATTAGCAGAAGCCTTATATGAGTCAGCACTAGAACGATATGGTATGACGGGCGAAGTTATTACACGTTGTAAAGGCTCGGCTTTAGAAGGCTTATTACTGCAGCATCCTTTTTATGATCGCCAAGTGCCGCTAATCTTAGGTGACCATGTGACTGCGGAAGCTGGTACGGGTGCCGTTCATACAGCCCCTGGTCATGGTCAGGATGATTTCACAGTAGGTCTGCAATATGATCTAGAAGTCTATAATCCTGTTGCAGCTAATGGTTGTTTCTTACCGGATACTGAAATTTTTGCTGGCCAGTCTGTGTTCAAGGCTAACCCTAATGTTATTGAGCTATTAAAGGATAAGGGTGCCTTACTGAACCATGTCGATATTGAACATAGTTATCCACATTGCTGGCGTCATAAGAGTCCGATTATTTTCCGTGCGACGCCACAGTGGTTTATTAGCATGGATCAAAATGGCTTAAGAAAAGCAGCACAACAAGCAATTAGCGATACCACATGGCTGCCTGATTGGGGGCAAAGTCGAATTGAGGGTATGGTTGAAGGGCGCCCTGACTGGTGTATTTCACGTCAGCGTACTTGGGGTGTGCCTATTCCCTTATTTGTTCATCAGCAATCAGGTGAATTACATCCAAATACCCATGAGTTAATGGAAAAAGTGGCATTGCAAGTTGAGCAGCAAGGTATTGATGCTTGGTTTGATATGGATCCCAGTGAGCTGTTGAGTGATGAAGCAGCTGATTATGAAAAAGTCTCGGACACATTAGATGTGTGGTTTGATTCAGGGGTGTCTCATGCTTGTGTATTAGCACGACGTGATTATCTCAATCGTCCCGCTGATTTGTATTTAGAAGGTAGTGATCAACACCGAGGCTGGTTCCAGTCGTCGTTACTGACATCTATAGCTTCAACGGGGGAAGCACCTTATAAAGCCGTGCTGACACATGGTTTTACTGTCGATGCCAATGGCATGAAAATGTCTAAATCCAAAGGCAATGTTATTGCACCGCAAAAAGTGGTGAATAATTTAGGTGCTGATATTATCCGCTTGTGGGTTTCTTCGGCAGACTACACCGCAGAAATGAATGTATCTGATGCTATTTTGAAACAGACGGCGGATGCTTATCGCCGTATTCGAAATACCGCCCGTTATTTATTATCAAATTTATCTGATTTTGATCCAAAAACGGACAGCGTGGCTATTGAAGATATGTTGTCATTAGATCAATGGGCTGTTGATAGAGCTTATCAATGTCAACAAGGTATTTTGGCTGATTATGAAAGTTATCAATTCCACTCTATTTACCAAAAAATTCATAATTTCTGTGCTCAAGAAATGGGCAGTCTGTATTTGGATATCACCAAAGATCGCCAATACACAATGAAGAAAGACAGTTTAGGCCGTCGTTCTACTCAGACTGCGATGTACCATATCCTTGAAGCATTGACGCGCTGGATGTCACCTATATTAAGCTTTACTGCAGATGAATTATGGGAATATTTGCCAGGCGAACGTAATGAATCTGTCATGCTTAGTACTTGGTATGAAGATTTAGCGCCATTAGCTGAGAAAGCTGAATTTAATCTTGCTTTGTGGCAACAATTGTTCGCTGTAAGAGATGCTGTTTCAAAAGAACTAGAAGTGTTGCGTAATGATGGCAAAATTAAAGGTGGTTTAACGTCTGAAGTCACACTTTATGCTGATGAGGACTTATTTAAGCAACTGCAACAAATTGGTGATGAACTGAAGTTTGTACTGATTACTTCTGTTGTTAATTTACATCCGATGTCAGAAAAACCAGCTGATGCTGTGACAAGCGATGTTGCAGGTTTAGCCCTTGTTGCTCGTGCCTCTGAAAGTGCTCGATGCGATCGTTGCTGGCATCAAACAGAAGAAGTCGGACAAGACGAAACACATCCTGAGTTATGTGGCCGCTGTATTGAAAATATTGATGGACAAGGTGAGAAACGTCTTTATGCATAAGGCTGACATACTATGCTGAAATGGCTATGGCTCAGTGGCTTGATGATAGTTTTAGATCAAGCTTCAAAATGGTGGATGGTCTCATGGCTATCACTGTATGAGACTGTGGCTGTTGTACCGTATTTCAATCTGACAATGGCGCATAATTATGGCGCTGCATTTAGCTTTTTAGCCGATGCGGGTGGTTGGCAAAAATGGTTTTTTATTGTGCTCGCCACGGTTGTCAGTTTGGTACTCATAGTTTGGATAGCAAAGCTTAAACCCACTGCGAAATTAGAAGCTGTTTCACTGAGCTTAATCTTGGGCGGTGCGATTGGTAATGTCATCGACCGTATCTATTATGGTTATGTGATCGACTTTTTAGATGTTTATTATGGTAGTTTTCATTGGCCAGCTTTTAATATTGCTGATTCAGCAATTTGTATTGGTGCCGTGTTATTAATTATCGATACGGTAATTAATAATGATGATAAGGCCGTATCCTAATGAATGCTTGTGATTTAGCATTGCCTTGCATTACACAACTACAGCCTTATCAACCGGGTAAGCCGATTGAGGAATTAGAGCGTGAGCTAGGCATTAGCAATATCATTAAACTAGCCTCTAATGAGAATCCATTAGGTCCATCTGCCAATGTGTTAGCTGCCTTGTCTACGGCAAGCAAAGAGATTCATCTTTACCCCGATGGCAATGGCTTTGCGTTAAAAACGGCTTTAGCAGAGAAGTATGGTTTATTACGTGAGCAGATTACTTTGGGTAATGGTTCGAACGATGTACTGGAATTAGTCGCGCGGGCATTTGTTGCTTCAAATGATGAAGTCATTTTTTCGCAATATGCCTTCGCTGTTTATCCGTTAGTGACACAAGCAATAGGTGCTAAATCAGTGATTGCAGCGGCAAAAGACTATGGCCATGATCTGGATGCAATGAGTAGTTTAATCACCGATAAAACTAAACTTATTTTTATTGCAAATCCTAATAACCCTACGGGAACAAGTCTCAACTCTGACTCTTTGCTGACATTTTTAGAGCAAGTATCAAATAACATTATTGTCGTGTTAGATGAGGCTTACCTTGAATATGGTGAGCAAGATGTTAATACGCTTGAGTGGCTAGATTTATACCCTAATTTGGTCATCACGCGTACTTTCTCGAAAGCCTATGGCTTGGCAGGTTTACGAGTGGGTTATAGCTTGTCTGCTCCGGATGTGGCAGATTTGTTAAACCGTATACGTCAACCCTTTAATGTGAACAGCGTGGCTTTAACAGCTGCGATGGTGGCCTTGCAAGATGAGGCTTATATTCAAGAGACGAAGCTATGCAATGATAAAGGCATGGCACAGTTAGAAGCTGGTTTTAAAGCCTTAGGACTTGAGTATATTCCATCACGAGGTAATTTTATTACCGTCGATGTGGCGATGAACGGTGAAGTTTGTTTTCAGTCTTTATTAAAACAGGGCGTGATAGTTAGATCTGTGGCAAATTATGGCTTGCCACATCACATACGCGTTAGTATTGGTCTTGAGACCGAAAATAAACGGTTTTTGGAGGCGCTTGCTGTGACACTAGGACAACATAATGATTAATCGGCTGGCAATTATCGGAGTAGGCCTTATTGGTGGATCTCTAGCTTTGGGTTTGAAGAAAGCGGGTCAAGTGAATGAAGTTGTTGCTTATGCAAGAAAAAGTGAAACAAGGCAGCGTGCTTTAGAGTTAGGTATAGCTGATCGTATCGAAGGTTCACTCGCTGAAACAGTAAAAGGCGCTGACATGGTGCTGTTATCTGTTCCGATGGGGGCGATGGCGGATGTATTTTCAGAACTGGCTCCTTTAGTAACAGATACCATGATGATTACCGATGCAGGCAGTGCTAAGGCGCAAGTCGTTGAAGCTGCTCGCGCTGCATTGGGTGACAAAGTGAGTCAGTTTGTTCCCGGTCATCCTATTGCAGGAACCGAGAAAAGTGGCCCTTCAGCGGCTTTTGCTGAACTTTATCAAGATCATAGAGTAGTGCTGACGCCTCTCGCTGAAACATCTCAGAAGGCACTTCATCAGGTGAAGTTAATGTGGCAAACGGTAGGCGCTGAAGTATTTGAAATGGCGGTTGAACATCATGATGTGGTGCTTGCAGCAACAAGTCATTTACCGCATTTATTGGCGTTTAATTTAGTGGGCATGTTAGCTCAAGGCGATGATGTCGATGAAGTATTACGTTATGCCGCTGGTGGTTTTAAAGACTTCTCTCGAATAGCATCCAGTGATCCTGTGATGTGGCGAGATATTTGTTTGAGTAATAGCGGTGCAATTTTAGACCTCTTACAACAATACCAACGTGATATGGGTTTGTTGGAGCAAGCAATAAAACAAAAAGATGGTGATTATTTAATAAAAGTATTTGAGCGTGCAAAAGTGGCTCGTGATACTCGGTTTAATGATCCTGATCTAATTGATAATAGTGAAGTATAGATCTCAGTAGAAAATGGAGTTTGGTGAAGCGTGAGTAGCGAACAAAAGAAACAATATATTGTACAACCGGGTGGTAGTTTATCTGGAGAACTACGTGTGCCAGGTGATAAATCTATTTCCCATCGCTCTATTATGCTGGGTTCTTTGGCAGAAGGTACCACGGAGGTTAGTGGTTTTTTAGAAGGTGATGACGCCTTAGCTACCTTAGCTGCTTTTCGTGCCATGGGGGTAGAAATTGATGGGCCAGAAAATGGCGAAGTCACGATTCATGGTGTTGGCATGCACGGCTTAAAAGAGCCAGATCATGAGCTTGATATGGGTAATTCTGGTACCTCTATTCGATTATTGAGTGGCCTATTATCAGGGCAAAATTTTAATACTACTTTGGCTGGTGATAGTTCTTTATCAAAACGGCCTATGAGTCGCGTCATCGACCCACTTGCAAAAATGGGCGCTGTTATAGGTAGTAATGAAGGCAAACCACCTTTGCATGTACAAGGTGATAATCAACTTTACGCTATTTCATATGAATTACCTATTGCGAGTGCTCAGGTCAAATCATGTTTGTTATTAGCAGGGATGTATGCCAAAGGTAAAACAACAATTGTTGAGCCAGCACCAACACGCGATCATTCAGAACGTATGCTTAAGGGCATGGGGTATCCAGTAGAAGTGAAGGGCGATACTGTCTGTATTGAAGGTGGTGGTAGATTAACAGCGACGACGATTGATGTGCCATCTGATATTTCATCAGCCACCTTTTTTATGGTGGGTGCTGCTATTTCGGAAGGTTCAGACATTACCTTGAAACATGTTGGCATTAATCCAACCCGTATCGGTGTGGTTAATATACTTCGTATGATGGGTGCTAATATAAGTCTATCGAATGAAACAGTGACAGGGGGTGAACCCGTTGCTGATATTCGTGTTCAATATGCACCGTTAAAAGGTATTGATATTCCTGTTGAACAAGTGCCGCTAGCTATTGATGAATTCCCAGCCATTTTTGTTGCCGCAGCCAGTGCGGATGGCCGAACCGTGTTGACGGGTGCTGAGGAATTACGTGTTAAAGAAAGTGATCGCATTCAAGCGATGGCGGATGGACTGCAAATTTTGGGTGTGGATGCAGTCGCAACTGATGACGGTATTATCATTCATGGCGGCACGATTGGTTCAGGTGAAGTCGATAGTTTAGGTGATCACCGTGTTGCAATGGCGTTTGCGATGGCAGGCTTGCAAGCAGGTGGCACGATTGTGATTAATAACTGTGCCAATGTAGCGACTTCGTTTCCTAACTTTGTTGAATTAGCATCAACAGCAGGCTTAACGCTGGATGAAATTGATGGCTAATATTCCGGTTTTAACGATTGATGGGCCGAGTGGATCTGGTAAGGGCACCATCGCACAATTGATGGCGAAGGATCTCGGTTGGCACTACTTAGATAGTGGTGCTATTTATCGTGTTTTAGCGCAGGCCGCTTTAAAGCATGGTGTCGATTTCGCTGATGAACGTGCAGTGGCTGAATTAGCTGAGAATTTGGATGTTGTGTTTTCAATACAACAAAATGACATACAAGTGCTGCTTGAGGGTGAAGATGTCAGTACACTTATTCGCTCAGAATTGGCAGGTAATGCAGCCTCAAAAGTCGCTGCATTGCCGTTAGTACGTGCTGCCTTGTTACAACGCCAACGTGACTTTAAACAGTTACCTGGTTTAGTCACTGATGGTAGGGATATGGGGACGGTGGTATTTCCAGATGCCTCTTTCAAAGTGTTTTTGAATGCCAGTGCACAAGTTCGAGCGCAAAGACGACATAAGCAGTTGAAAGAAAAAGGAATTGAGAGTAACCTTTCCGATCTTGTTGCTGAGATTTCTGAACGAGATGAGAGAGATAGTAATCGCACTGTAGCACCTTTACGGCCTGCCGACGATGCCTTACAACTCGATTCAACCAGTTTGGGAATAGACGCCGTATTCAAGCAAGTCAGCGCATTATGTGCTGGTTAGCTATTTTTGGTGCTTATTCAAAAAGATTGAATAAGCTTTTTTAACTTCCTGTGATAAACAGGACTAATGGGCGATTCTGCCATTGAGTAGAATCAAGGATATAAATAATGAGCGAAAGCTTTGCTGAACTCTTTGAAGAGAGTCTAAATTCAACACCAATGCAAACAGGTAAAATCGTATCTGGCATGGTGGTTAGTGTTGGTTCCGATGTAGTAATGGTTAATGCTGGTTTAAAATCAGAAGGCGCTATTCCTATTGAAGAATTTCAAAATGAAAAAGGTGAGGTTGCTGTAGAAGTCGGTGATCTTGTTGATGTTGCGTTAGAAACTTTGGAAGATGGTTTTGGTGCTACTCAGTTGTCACGCGAAAAAGCGAAAGCAGCTGAAGCATGGATCAAACTAGAACACGCATTTGAAGGCAATGAAACTGTTACCGGTATTATGACGGGTAAAGTCAAAGGTGGCTTCACTGTTGAACTTGAAAATGTTCGTGCCTTCCTACCAGGTTCATTGGTTGACGTACGTCCTATCCGCGACACATCACACCTTGAAGGCAAAGAGCTTGAGTTCAAACTTATCAAGTTGGATCGTCCTCGTAACAACATCGTTGTTTCTCGCCGTGCAATCATGGAAGCAGAAAACAGTGTTGAACGTGAAGCATTATTAGAAGGCCTAGAAGAAGGCAAAAATGTTAAAGGTGTGGTTAAAAACCTTACTGACTACGGTGCGTTTGTTGACCTTGGTGGTATTGATGGTCTATTACACATTACTGATATGGCGTGGAAACGGGTTAAGCATCCATCTGAAGTGGTTGCGATTGGTGATGAAATCCAGGTACAAGTATTGAAATTTGATAAAGAACGCGAGCGTGTTTCTTTAGGCCTCAAACAAATGGGTGATGATCCTTGGAAAGATATTGCACACCGCTATCCAAATAGCAGCCGAATTCAAGGTAAAGTGACCAATATTGCTGACTACGGTTGTTTCGTTGAAATCGAAGATGGCGTTGAAGGTCTTGTTCACATGTCCGAAATGGACTGGACAAACAAAAACGTTCACCCATCTAAATTGGTTCAATTAGGTGATGAAGTAGCTGTGATGGTGCTTGATATTGATGCTGAACGTCGTCGTATTTCATTAGGTATGAAACAATGCCAATCTAATCCTTGGGAAGAGTTTGCAATGACGCATAACAAGGGTGATAAAGTCTCTGGTTCAATCAAATCAATTACAGATTTCGGTATCTTTATTGGTTTAGATGGCGGTATTGACGGTCTTATCCATCTTTCTGATATTTCATGGGAAGAAGATAACGAAGAAGTCGTTCGTGATTACAAAAAAGGTGATGAGTTAGAAGCTGTTGTATTGGCTATCGACCCTGAACGTGAGCGTATTTCTTTAGGTATTAAACAACTTGAAGATGATCCTTTCTCTGCCTACATGGCTGAAAATCCACGTGGTACTGTTGTGAAAGGTAAAGTAACAGAAGTTGATGCTCGTGGTGCAACTGTTGAGCTTGCTGAAGGCGTTGAAGGTTATATCCGTGTAGCAGATATTTCACGTGAACGTACAGATGATGCTAGTAAAGTATTATCAGTAGGTGATGAAGTTGAAGCTAAATTTACGGGTATGTCTCGTAAAGACCGCACATTGACACTTTCTATCAAGGCAAAAGATTCACAAGATGAAACTGAAGCATTGAAAGAATATTCAAATGTTGCAGGTAACAACACGACTCTTGGCGATTTGTTGAAAGAACAAATGGATCAAAAAGAGAGTGACTAAATAGTGTGAAACAAACGCCCAATTCAAATGAACTGGGCGTTTGTTTTTAGTTTTTAGCAGTCATGTTTTTTGTGACTGGAAGAAATACAAATAAGATTCAAGTATTTGCTTCTTATTCTTAGGAAAGTTTGAGATATGACAAAATCTGATTTGATTGAAATACTGTCAGAAAGACAATCATTATTAAATTATCGTGATGTCGAGTTAGCCGTGAAATTGATCCTTGAACAAATGAGTGAAAGCTTATCTGGCGGAGATCGAATTGAAATAAGAGGTTTTGGTAGTTTTACACTACATCATCGACCTGCTCGTATTGGTCGAAATCCAAAGAGTGGTGAGTCTGTCACGTTGGATGAAAAATTTGTTCCTCATTTTAAACCCGGTAAAGAACTAAGAGATCGCGTCAATAACGCAGCAGGCTTGTAAAATTATCTTTTTATGAAGTTTAGTCAGGATTTTTTTACTGATACTAACCGTATTCATGCTTATGATGAACAATCGGTGACTATTCAAACAAGAGATGATTCAGATCTTGTCGTTGTTTCAAAAAATTTTATCGTCGATTCACAACAAATTATTCAGGATTGGCCGATTAATTTAATTGCTGATTTCACAAGCGATGATATTAATTATTTCAACAATTTGGGAATAGAGGTTTTACTGCTTTCTCAAAACAATACTTTTAGCCTTGCTAGCCAATTAAAACCGGATGTTCTTATTTCATTTTCTCAAAATGCAATTGGTGTCGAACAGATGGCCTTAGGTTCTGCCTGTAGGACGTATAACTTGTTAATTTCAGAAGGTAGACAGGTAGCGCTTGCTGTTAATTTTTAATTAACTTTAAAATGTAAACAAACATAGTGTTTTCAGTATGTTTACTTTTTGTTTTCTTTAAGTCAGATAGTGATTTCCCATTGGTCGACTAGGGTGTGATGCTATGCAAGCAGAACAACATCAATATAGTTTTGAAGTAGTTAAGTGGTTCGTCTACATGTCCGTTGTCTACTTAGTTATAGGCACAGGCATTGGCGTCTGGATTGCTGCAGAGCTTGCTTGGCCAGATCTGAATTTCGATAACCCTTATATTAGTTTCGGTCGCTTAAGGCCACTCCACACTAATGCCGTTATATTTGCATTTGGTGGGTCCACGTTGATGGCGACAGCATTTTACATAGTCCAGCGAACCTCTCATGTCAGGCTGTGGAGCGATAAATTGGCTTGGTTTACCTTTTGGGGATGGAACCTTGTTATCTTAGGCGCAGTAATTACTTTACCTTTAGGTATTACACAATCTAAAGAATATGCTGAATTAGAGTGGCCTTTGGATATTTTAATCTCAGCAGTGTGGCTGGCTTATACCTTTAATTTCATCATGACTTTATCTGTTCGCAGAGTTTCACATATCTATGTGGCAAATTGGTTCTTCCTTGCCATGATGATCATGGTGACTTATTTGCACGTAGTAAATAGTCTCGCAATCCCGGTTTCATTTTGGAAATCATATTCCATTTTTGCAGGGGTACAAGATGCAATGATCCAGTGGTGGTGGGGACATAATGCCGTTGGTTTCTTTTTAACGGCTGGCTTTCTTGGAATCATGTATTACTTTGTTCCTAAACAAGCCAATCGTCCGGTTTACTCATACCGCTTATCGGTAATCCATTTTTGGGGTTTGACTTTTGGTTATGTTTGGCTAGGTGCTCATCATCTTCAATATACAGCTTTACCTGATTGGACAGGGTCTCTTGGTGCCGCTATCTCGCTGGCAATGATTATTCCTTCATGGGGTGGTGCGATTAATGGTCTCTTTACCTTAAGTGGGGCTTGGGACAAATTAAGAACAGACTATACCTTACGATTTCTTGTTGTTTCACTTGCATTTTATGCGATGTCAACATTTGAAGGTCCTGTGATGTCGTCCAAAACGGTTAATGCTTTATCTCACTACACTGACTGGACTATTGGCCATGTGCATGCGGGTGCTTTAGGCTGGGTTGGAATGATTTCTATTGGTGCTATTTATCACATGGTAGAACGACTTTGGGATACAAAAATATATTCGGTTAATTTGGTGAATTTGCACTTTTGGATGGCAACAATAGGTACAGCAATGTACATCATAGCGATGTGGGTATCAGGCATTATGCAAGGTTTAATGTGGCGGGCTTATGATGATTACGGTAATTTGACTTACACTTTTGTTGAATCAGTTGCCCAAATGCACCCTTATTATGCATTGAGAACAGTAGGCGGTTTCCTCTTCTTCTTAGGTGCAGTTGTGATGTTATTTAACATCACTATTACGATACGTAAAGTAGCAACTAATCCTGCTAATAAAATGTCTCATGTAGCAGGTATTTAAGGGCGCTGTAATGTCTAATAATGATTCAAAAAAAACCTTATCACTACAAGAGCGCCTTGAAAAAAATATCTGGGCTTTGGTGTTAGCAACAGCGATGGTGGTTTCAGTGGGTGGTATTGTTGAAATAGTACCGTTATTTTATTTGAAAACAACTTTTGAAGATCAAGTTCATCCCGAGTATGAAGAGCTCGCTGGCGTCCGTCCTTATCATGCTTTAGAACTTATCGGTCGAGATATATATCAGCGTGAAGGTTGTTATCTATGTCATTCTCAAATGATCAGACCATTTAGAGATGAGAAAGATCGCTATGGTCATTATTCTTTGGCCGTTGAGTCAAAATATGATCACCCTTTCCAATGGGGGTCTAAAAGAACAGGTCCCGATTTAGCTCGTGTTGGTGGTAAATATTCAGATGATTGGCATATCCAACATTTAAGAGATCCGCGTTCATTAGTACCTGAGTCGGTGATGCCTCGTTATCCTTGGCTTGATGATGAATTGGTAGATGGTTTTGATATTCAAAAACGGATGAAGGCAATGAAGGTCATTGGTGTTCCTTATACTGATGAACAAATTCATGCTGCTGCAGCTGAGGTAGAGGGTAAAACTGAAATGGCGGCATTGGTGGCTTATTTACAGGTTTTGGGAACGATGATTCAATTTGAACCAGGCAGGGATTATCGTGACTAAATTAGAAGCCTATTTCCATACTGACTGGGCAGCAATGACTGCAACTGACTGGTTTGGAATGAGTGTGACGGTGATCATTTTTTTGGCGATGATTTGGTTGTTTTATTGGGTATTTAACCCAAAGAATAAACAGAAATTAGAAGCGCATAAAACAATGCCTTTAGAAGAAGACAGCTCGGATCCGGAGAAGTGGCATGGCGGATGAGAATAATAGTGCTGATGAGAATCAGTCTGAACAAGTATCTGATACTGGCCATAGTTGGGATGGCATAAGAGAGTTAAATAATCCGTGTCCACGATGGTGGTTAAACTCACTCTATCTAAGTGGATTAATGGTATTGATATATTTAATTTTATATCCTTCATTACCATTAATAAATGGTAGTTCAAAAGGCCTACTTGGTTGGACACAAATGACAGAATATAAAGAGGATCTTGCAGAGATAGAGGCTCGTCGTGCGCCGTTTGAAAAAAAGTTTTCGGCAATGACAGTTCCAGAAGTGCTAGCTGATCAAGAAATGCTTAATTATGTTACTGCGTCTAGTAAAGTGTTGTTTGGTGATAATTGTGCTGCCTGTCATGGTGTTGGTGGTCAAGCTGTAGAAGGATTAGCTTACCCTGTTCTTGCTGATGATGATTGGCTTTATGGTGGTTCTACAGATCAAATTATGATGAGTATAGCCAATGGTCGACAAGGTGAAATGCCCGCTCATGAAGGGTCAATGACAAATGATGAAGTGAATCAGCTTACACAGTTTGTTATAGATAGTTCTAATGCTGTCTTAAACGAAGCAGGTAAGGCACTCTATATGGAACAAGGCTGTTATGTTTGTCATGGCAATGATGCGAAGGGTATTACAGAAATTGGCTCTGGCGATTTAACCGATAAGCTTTGGCGTTTCTCAGGTGATTTTGAAGAGGTTCGTTACACTATTTTGCATGGTGTGAACGATAATTCAGATCCTAAAACTCGACAAGCTATCATGCCGCAATGGAATGAAAAATTAGCCGTTATGTTGCAAGCAAAAGCTAACGCGATTGCTGAAAACCAAGATCCTAGGATGTTAGAGTGGAATAAGGTATTTGAAGGTGATGAAACTGAACGTCTCACAGAGTCAGATATTAAAAAATTAACCATCTATGTACATCAGCTTGGTGGCGGCCAGTCTCTTAGCCAATGAACATCAAAAGCCATTGAATAATTTGGATGACTTTGTTGTCATAGAGTAGTCATCACGTTTCTATTAGGTTTTACCAGCATAGAAGCATTATGCACATTTTCCAGTAATTAAATTTATAAATGAATCAAGCAGTTTCGTTTTAGGCAAAAGCAGTGAGCGAATTAAGTAAAAAAACCGCCGAAAAGAATGATGCTGTTTATCAGGGGGCTTCTGAATGGCGATTGAATACGGGTGGTTTGAAAATAGTTGCCAAACGAATGGTAGGTCGTTTTCGCACGCTCAAATGGCTTGGTATGCTGACTTGGTTACCCTTTTTCTTAGGGCCTTATTTACGATGGAATGGTGAGCAAGCCATTCTATTTGATATACCTAATCGACAATATAATTTTTTCAGTATCACACTTTATCCACAAGATATCTGGATGTTGTCACTGACATTGCTATTTTTTGCTATTTTACTCGCTGCAGTAACGAGTGTGGCGGGAAGAGTATTTTGTGGTTATTTCTGTTTCCAAACAGTTTGGACAGATGTGTTCACTTATATTGAGACCAAACTTGAAGGAAGTACGCCTCATCAAGTAAAGCTTTTTAATTCGGCTGAGTGGACGGTTGATAAGTTTAAACGAAAAGCTGCTAAGCATACTTTATGGTTGTTGATTTCAATGTTGACAGGTATTTCTTTTGCAGCTTGGTTTACTGATGCCTATCAACTTTGGTATGACTATCTAACACTACAAGCACCATTGTTTACATGGGTTATTTTGGGCATGTTTACCGCAGGGACTTATATCTTAGCGGGTTTTATGCGAGAACAGGTTTGTTTTTGGCTTTGTCCCTATGCACGCTTACAAAGTGTTATGTACGATCAGAATACTATTTTGCCTTCATACGATGAAGAACGTGGTGAACCGAGAGGAAAATTAAAGAAAGGACAATCACAACAACAAAAAGGAAGTTGTGTCGACTGTAACTTGTGTGTGGCCGTTTGTCCTACTGGGGTAGATATTAGAGATGGTCAACAACATGGCTGTATTACATGTGGTCTATGTATCGATGCCTGCGATACGATAATGGATAAAACCAACCAGCCTAAAGGCTTGATTCGTTATGCTTCGCATAATGAAATTCATCATGCTACGGAAACAAAATCACCTTATAAAAGACCACGAGTGATGGTTTATGCTTTAATTATGCTTTCGGCATTATCAGGTGTTGTGTATGGCTTTAGTCATTTATCGCCGACAGAATTCAAAGTAATTCATGAGCGACAGCCTTTATATGTCCGCTTAAGCGATGGCGCTATTCAGAATAAATATACGGTTAAATTGCTTAATAAAACGAAAGAAGCATTAGAAATTAAATTTGGAATTGAAGGCTTAGAGGGTGCAACGTTACATAATCTAGACCGTATACTTGTAGAGCCAGGTCAAGTTGTTCCTGTTACGGCATTTGTACGAGTTCCATACGAGCAATTTACTCAAACGATCTCGCCTATCGTATTCAAAGGGAAAGCACTGCCAGATGGGGCACTGACTGTAGAATATGAAAGTATGTTTATGGGCCCTAAGTAAAAGATCATGATTTCTCAACATAATAAAGAAGGACTGAAAAACCCTTGGGTATTGGGGCTCATTCTGTTTTTATGTGTTTTTTTAATAATGAATGCGATCTTTATATATCTTGCGTTTCGCCAGCCACCAAATTTAGTTGTGAAAGACTTTTATGAGCGTGGTCAAGATTACCACGTGACTCAGAAACAGATTGAAAGGGAAAAACAATTAGGCTGGTCAGGTATGATCTTGGTCCCAGCTAAAATTCGAGTCAATCATAAACACAATATAGAGGTGATTATTCAAGGGAAGAATTCAAGTGTATTAACACTCGATACAGTTGAATTCCACGCCTATAGACCTTCGGATAGCAGAGCTGATTTTATGGCAATAATGCAACAAAAATCTGTTGGTAACTATGAGACGGATATTCAATTCTCTCTTCCTGGTGTATGGGATGTTATCGTGGAAGCCAAGCAGGGAGATGATAAGTTTTTATTGACACGAAGAGTGTCCGTTTATCCTTAACCTGTTTCGTTACTATAAATTGCTTAAACTAACCATAAAAAATAATCATTTAGCCTGAGAAAAAACATTGATGACACAGTGTTACCATTGCGGTTTAGCGGTTGAAACAGACGCCTATTTTAAAGCTGTCATTGCAGGTGATAGCAGGGATTTTTGCTGTTTGGGCTGTCAGTCTGTTTGCCAGTCTATCTTCGAAGCTGGACTACAAGGGTTTTATCAAAAAACACCAGAAGGAACACAATTACAGCCTCCACCGACAATGGAATCCGAGTTCACGTCTTATGACTTAGACGAAGTACAGCAGGATTACATTGATGAACAGGGTGATGAACGCACAATTAATTTACTTATTAATGGTATTCATTGTGCTGCTTGTGTTTGGCTGATTGAACGTGCGCTGTCCAAGTTAAAAGGTGTGGTTTCTGCTCAAGTTAATTTAACCAACAAACGCTTGCGCTTGTGTTGGAATAAAGATGAACTTCAGCTTTCGCAGGCATTAACTATTTTAAGTCAGTTGGGCTATGCAGCCGTTCCTTTTGATCCTCTGACATCAGACGCGCGCACTGTAAAACAACATCGATCACTTCTCTACCGTATGGCTTTTGCTGGCTTTGCCATGATGAACTTAATGTGGATTTCAATAGCATTATATTCAGGTGCAGATCAGGGACAATTTAGGGTTTGGTTTCATTGGCTTAGTTTTGTCATAGCAACGCCGACATTATTTTATTCTGGCTACCCTTTTCTAAGAAATGCAGTATTAGGATTACGTCACGGTTATATGACGATGGACTTACCTATTGCCATCGGAGCGATGACTACATACAGCTATTCAAGCTACAGCTTGCTATTAAATTTACCTGGTAGTCATGTCTACTTTGATACTGTCGTTAACTTTATGTTTGTTATTTTAGTAGGCCGTTATTTGGAGGCTTTATCTAAAAAAGATGCGATGTCGTCAATGTATCGTCTGCTTGAAATGCAGCCTAAAGTAGCGACTTTAATCGAAGAGGGTAAGAGTAAAGTCGTTCCGATAAGGCATGTGAAAGAAGGCGACTATTTACTGGTTAAGCCGGGCCAAAAAATACCTGTAGATGGTGTGATAGTAGAAGGGCAGAGTGCAATTGATGAGTCGATGTTAACGGGAGAGTCATTAGCGGTAGCCAAAGTAGTGGGAGATAAAGTAGTTGCTGGCAGTTTGAATTGTGAAGGTGCTTTTACAGTTCAGGCAGAACATGTTTTACGTAATACAGCACTGACCAAAATTTTGGGATTGATGGAAGATGCTCAATCCTCTAAGCCACCTATCCAATGCACTACAGACAAAATAGTACCTTGGTTTGTTGTCATTACATTGTTGTTAGCGACAGTCACTTTTTTTTATTGGAATCAATTTGATTTCGAAAAAGCATTGTTAGCCGCAACCTCAGTATTGATCATCACCTGTCCGTGTGCTTTCGGTTTGGCTACGCCTATGTCAATTGCAGTGGCGACAGGGGTGGGAGCAAAGCGGGGTGTTTTAGTAAAGCAAGGCATTGCATTGGAGTTGCTTTCTAAAATCAATCATATTGTTTTTGATAAAACAGCGACTTTGACCAAAGGTGACTTAAACGTAGAGATCATATCGCCTAAAGCAGGCCTTTCAGAAGATGAGTTATTGATAATGGCTGCTTCTGTCGAAAAACAGTCTGAACATGCTGCGGCAAAAGCGTTAGTTGCTAAAGCCGAAGATAAAGCATTAGCACTAGGAAATGTTAGTGGTTTTAACTCTTTCCCTGGACAGGGAGTAAAGGGATTGTATGACGGAAAACAGCTGATTATTGGTACAAAAAAATGGTTAGAGGCACAAAATATTGTGTTTTCGACTTATTGGACACATGAGGCAGGTGCTCATCAAGATGAAGGTGTTAGCTGTATTTTTATTGTTGAAGATGACCTTGTTTTAGGCCTGATCGGCTTTTCAGATTCGCTCCGGGCAGATGCTGTGAGCACTGTTAAAGCATTACAGAAAGAAGGTATTGCTATTAGTGTTATCAGTGGAGATAAGGAGCAAGTGGTTAGTGCTATTTGTCGCCAGTTCGACAATGTGGGCTATCAAGCAGAAGTGTTGCCACAGGACAAAGCTAAAGCGATTGCAGCATTGCAGCAAAGTGGAAAACTCGTCGCTATGGTTGGGGATGGTGTTAATGATGCGCCTGCTTTGATACAAGCTGATGTAGGTATAGCTTTAGCATCGGGCACAGATGTATCAGCTGAAAGTGCGGATATTGTGCTCAATCACAATACAATTTTTAGTGTGTTTGAATCTAAACAGCTATCAACAAAAACATTGCGTACTATCAAACAGAATATTTTGCTATCGCTTACTTATAATGTAATTATGGTGCCTTTGGCAATGATGGCGATAGTAACACCATTAATGGCGGCGCTAACGATGCCGATAAGCTCATTATTGGTCATTGCTAATGCAGGTCGAATACAAAAAATGTATAAGGATTAGTTAAATTGGAAGTAATATACGGCTTATTACCGGGCATGTTGTTGCTTGGGATTATTGGCGTTGGACTGTTCTTTTGGGCTGTTCGTAATGGCCAATATGACGATATGGACGGCGCAGCCAATCGTGTATTAATGGATGATGATCTAGAGGAGAGAAACAACGCTACAGGGATAGAAAGTAATAGCGGTCAGAATGATGTAGAGAAAAACAAGTAGGTATTGAGTTTATCATTCATTTAACCCAGCCAAATAATGGTTAAGTAAACACTTTATGAAAAAACCTTTCAATATTAATAACTTACTTAAGATCTGGTCTGTTACTGCTATCTTAGTCATACTGCTAGTGTTATTGGCAGTGATGTATTTTTATCAGTTACTGCCTACCATGGCTAATGCCATAACATCAGAACAGTTATGGATTTTGATCTTTGTCGTCGCGGCAGTGTCAGCGACGATATTATTGATTGCTTCCACCATCTCGAAAAAGATAAATACCTCATTACTGGCTCTGAGCGATGGTGCTGATGGCTTATCTGCTGAAAAAATATCGTTAGATGGCTTTAATGTCTTAGAAAACGATTTTGATAAGCTTAAAAAAGAAGTAGAAAACTCAAATCAGGCATTAACTGACAACAAGGCATTATTACAAAGCCGAGAGAATAATTTCAATATAATAATCAATGGCTTACCTGAGGCTGTGTTGACTTTGACATCCACAGGCGAAATTGCGTCAGCCAATACTTATGCATCGGAGGTTTTTTCCGTTGATGCAGTTAATTTAGTAGGCGAAAATATCATCCGCTTTTTTGATTCTGAACATCAAATTAATGATGTTGAGGATATTATTGAGCAACAAAAGCTTGGTAGGGATTTCAAAGGTGTTGACTATAACGGGCACCCATTTTTTATGCGGGTTTCCTTGAATACAGTTGAAAATGGTGATGAACAATATTATCTCTCGGTTATCTCCGATATAACAGCCCTAAAACAAGCCGAAAACAAGCTCACAACAACCAGCCTTGAACTTGATACTATTTTACAAAATGCGATGGTGGGTATTGCTTTTATCAAGGACAGAGTGCTATTAAGGGTCAACCAAAAGTTTGCAGAAATATTTGCGTACGATAATGATGAAATTATTGGTCAAAGTACACGTTATTTATGTCCAGACAATGAAAGTTTTGAACAATTAGGGCTTGAAGCATATAAACAGCTTGAGCAGGGTGAACCTTATGAAGGTTTAATGCAATTATCTAAGAAAAGTAATGAATTATTTTGGTGTGCAATATCTTGTAAAGCGATTTCATCAGAGCGACCTCAAGACGGTACGATATGGCTATTTGAAGATGTTACGCAGCAACATGAAAGTGATGAAAAGCTTAAGAAACTTGCACAGATAGATTCATTAACGGGCCTGCCTAATCGTAGTGTGTTTAACGATCGTTTAAATCACGCCATTCATAAAGCGATGCGAAGTGATGGACGCTTAGCTATTTTCTTTATGGATTTGGATCATTTCAAACATATCAATGATTCTCTAGGTCACAAAGCGGGCGATCAATTATTGATGGAGGTTGCTAAACGGTTGCAAGATTGTGTCCGGCAGGAAGATACCGTTGCTCGTCTTGGTGGCGATGAGTTTACCGTTATTTTAGAAGATATTTTGTCAGTACAATTTGTCGCTAAAGTGGCTGAAAAAGTGATGTCATCGATTTTGAAGCCGTATAAACTTGACTCAACAGAAGTTACGATTAGTGCGAGTGTTGGTGTCAGTTTGTATCCTGCTGATGGCCGTAACGCCGATAGTTTAATTCGTAATGCCGATGCTGCCATGTACCACGCTAAAAATAGTGGTCGGAATAATTTCCAATTTTATTCTTCAGAAATGAATGCGCAGGCTATGCATCGATTAGCTATGGAAACTGAGCTGCGAAAAGCGATAGAACAGGAAAGCTTTGCATTAAATTTTCAACCGCAAGTCGATATTAATACTAGGCAATTATTAGGTGCTGAGGTGCTATTACGTTGGCATAGTGATAAATGGGGTGATGTGCCACCAACTGAATTTATTCCCATTCTTGAAGATACTGGTTTGATCGGTGTAGTTGGAGAAATGGTTATTAAAGAGGGTTGTCGGGCCTATATGAAGTTGAAAGAAAAATTAAGGCCTGATTTTAAAATTGCAATTAATTTATCTGGTCGTCAATTTCATGGTACACCACTATCAGTCTTCGTTAAAAATACACTCGAAGCAGAAAGTATGTCGGCGGATAATCTGGAATTAGAAATTACCGAAAGTATCCTGATGAAGGATACTGAACTTGCGATCAGAACCTTATCAGAGTTAACAAAACTAGGGGTGACGCTCGCTATAGATGATTTTGGCACAGGTTATTCTTCCTTATCGTATTTGAAAAAATTCCCATTGAATGTATTAAAAATCGATAAAAGCTTTGTTAATGATGTGACCAGGGATCCAGATGATGCTGCTATTATTGGTGCTATCTTAGCGATGTCTCATCACTTGCAACTAGATGTTGTAGCAGAAGGAATTGAAACAAAAGAACAACTTGAATTCCTGCAGAAACATCACTGCCAAAGAGGCCAAGGCTTTTACTTTAGTAAGCCTTTAAATTTCACAGACTTTTCTATCCTAGTTGAGAGCTATTTAGAGCCAGGGATACAAATGAGTTAATAGAATTGGAAAACTGTTTTTTCTTGCTCTCGTATAAAAACAGTCAAGCCAATATTGGGGTAATACCAAACTTGTTTAGTGTGTTCTTTATTCTCAAAATCGATTTTTTCTGGCTTGCCAAAACGAAATTGAACTGTTTCTTTATCAAGTCGAACTGCCGGAATATAACTTAAAGATTCGATGGGTTTATCTAGCAGTTTGGCTATGTCTTGACTGTTGACTTCATATTTTCTTGCGCCACTGGCCTGCAGAAGTGATTTTTGTGAGTGGTCTAATAAAGAGGTAGTCTCTTGTTTTGTGATAGCTAAAGTAAGGATGATTTTAGCGGATAAGCCTGCAATATTGATACTGTTAAAATAGACTTCAAGACTGGGTTTTTTATTAGGTTCAGTAAAAAGGGCGATATC
The DNA here is from genome assembly GCA_905479075.1 of uncultured Gammaproteobacteria bacterium. Classification (GTDB taxonomy): domain Bacteria; phylum Pseudomonadota; class Gammaproteobacteria; order Nitrosococcales; family Methylophagaceae. The sequence goes on from CAJQLA010000005.1 coordinate 70,732, forward strand.
CCCATAATCATGGAATTGCTTTTGTGCTTGTCGGTAGCTTGAGTTTTTTAGGTGTAAATTAAGCACACGAGGGTAACCATCACCGATCATTTCAACTTGCCAAGGTACAGGTGCTGGTATTTGCTTGGTCGGTATGAACAAGACCAGTATGGTTAAAACAGCTGCTATGAACAGCGTGATAGAAATAGCGCGCATTATGGGAAGTTATTTATTCTTGTGATGGTGGGGCAGTCAAGTTAAAGGTGACGGGGCCATCGTTTATTAATGAAACCTGCATATCAGCACCGAATTTCCCCATCTCAACCTGTGAATAAACCTGTTTACTTTGTGTGCAGAAATAATTAAACAGCTTGGCTGCATCTGATGGATGCGCTGCACTTGTAAAGCTGGGTCTTCGGCCTTTTTTAGTATCGGCGGCTAAAGTAAATTGCGGCACAAGCAGTAAACCACCTTGTATATCTGTAAGCGATAAGTTCATTTTACCATCGGCATCATCAAAAATTCGGTAGTCAAGTATGCGGCTGATAAGTCGATCAGCTTGATATTCACTATCATGACGCTCGATTCCGACAAACACCAGTACACCTTTACCGATGCTGGCAATTTTATTATTTGAGATCGAGACATTGGCCTCAGTGACCCGTTGTAGTAGAGCAATCATGGTTAGTTAGTTGTGATGTTTATCAAAACTTTATCTAGTAAAAAAATAATTTTTAACCACAAACTGATCGCATTCTTTTAAATCAGTTTGATCCGTCAATGAAATAGTCGGGACTATATCATGACTAATGATGGTAATTATGGTGTGATTGCGAGAAAATGACTCACTTGTATATTTAATTTAGTAGCAGTTAAACAAGAAAGGCAATTAAGCGATATGAACTTGCATGAGTTTCAGGCGAAACAATTATTTGGTCGATATAAAATACCGACACCTAACGGACAAGTTGTCACAAGTGGGACACAAGCAAGACAAGCTGCCGAACAGCTAGGTGGAGAATTATGGGTTGTAAAGGCACAAGTTCATAGTGGTGGTCGGGGTAAAGCGGGTGGGGTAAAGTTAGTCGAGACTTTAGATAGTGTCGCTGATGCGGCCTATGACATGCTCGGCCAACGCCTAGTGACACATCAAACTTTAGCGCAAGGTTTGCCAATCAATCAGGTGTTAGTCGAGCAGCCTTCTGATATTCAACGTGAATTATATTTAGCGGTGGTGATTGATCGCGTTAGCCAACAAATCGTGTTTATGGTTTCTGCTCAAGGAGGAATGGATATAGAGCAAGTGGCAGATGAAACGCCAGATGCGATACTTAACTTGTTTATTGATCCTATTGTCGGTTTACAGGGTTACCAATGCAGAAGGGCTGGCTTTTTCCTCGGCTTAACGGGCGATGCTTTCAAACAGTTACAGAATTTAATGCAGGGTCTATATCAATTATTTATTGAAAATGATGGCAGTCTTGTGGAAATAAACCCGTTAGTCGTGACGGGCCAGAATGAGTTGTTAGCAGTCGACGCTAAAGTGAACCTAGACGATAACGCATTATTTAGGCACGCTGAACTAGCTGCAATGTTTGACCCTGCACAGGAAGATGAAACGGAAGTTGTTGCGCAGCAGCATGGCTTAAATTATATTTCGCTCGATGGAGAAGTCGCTTGCATGGTTAATGGTGCCGGTTTGGCTATGGCAACAATGGATTTGATTCAAAAAGAGGGAGGCAGTCCTGCTAATTTTCTTGATGTTGGTGGAGGTACAACTGCAGAGCGTGTAGCTCAAGCATTTAAGCTGATTTTATCGGATAGTAAAGTGAAATCAATATTGGTGAATATTTTCGGCGGTATTGTACGTTGTGACCTGATAGCCGAGGGCATTATCCAAGCGGCGAAGGAAGTTGAATTGACATTACCTGTCATTGTTAGGCTTGAAGGTACCAACGCTGATTTAGGACGTGGGTTATTAGCTAATAGTGGTATGACGATCTCAGTCGCACAAGATCTAACGGATGCTGCAAAGCAATCTGTTGCCGCTGCAAAGGAAGTAGCCAAATGAGTATCCTGATTGATAAAAAAACCCGTGTTATCTGCCAAGGTTTTACAGGTAAACAAGGTACATTCCATTCCGAACAAGCGCTTGCTTATGGGACTAATTTAGTCGGTGGTGTGACCCCGGGTAAAGGAGGACAAACGCATTTAGGAAAGCCGGTCTTTAACACTGTATATGATGCAGTTGAGCAAACCGGCGCAGACGCAACGATGATATATGTTCCAGCTGCTTTTGCTGCTGATGCTATTTTAGAAGCAGCTGATGCCGGCATAAGAATAATTGCCTGTATTACGGAAGGCATTCCTGTACTAGATATGTTGCGCGTAAAACATGCGGTTAATAACTATGGTGTTAATTTGATTGGTCCGAATTGTCCAGGCTTGATTACACCAGGGGAGTGTAAAATTGGCATTATGCCAGGATCCATTCATCTTCCCGGTAAAATTGGCATAGTGTCACGTTCAGGTACATTGACTTATGAGGCAGTACATCAAACGACACAAAATGGCTTAGGACAAAGTACTTGTGTTGGTATAGGCGGCGATCCTATACATGGTATGAGCTTCATTGATTGCCTTGAATTATTTGAAAATGATCCACAGACAGAAGGTATCGTCATGGTAGGTGAGATCGGTGGTCAAGCAGAAGAAGATGCTGCGGACTATATTCGTGATCACGTTACAAAGCCTGTAGTGGCCTATATCGCTGGTTTAACAGCACCTGAGGGTAAAAGAATGGGGCACGCCGGTGCTATTATTAGTGGCGGACAAGGTACGGCAGAAGCGAAGTTCGCGGCTTTAGAAAAAGCAGGTGTCCGCTTAGCGTTGTCTCCTGCTGAAATGGGCGATCAAATTTTTGAGGCGATGGCGAATAACTGATGGCGACAACTTTATGTCTTGTCATGGGACAAATCAATCCAATTGTTGGTGATGTTTCGGGCAATGTAAAAAAAATCATTAAAGCTGCTCAACATGCTCGTGATGATTTGAATGCAGACTTAATCGTTTTCCCAGAATTGACATTGACGGGATATCCTCCAGAAGATTTGTTACACCGACCAGGTTTAATAAAACGCGTTGATAAAGGGCTGGCTAAATTACATAAGAAAGTGAAGGGAATAGCGGTTGTTGTGGGCCATCCATCAGGAACTGTTCGTGATGATTTATACAATGCTGCCTCTGTCATATATGACGGAAAAACATTAATTAGTTATTTTAAGCATTGTCTCCCTAACTATAGTGTCTTTGATGAGAAACGGTATTTTGTAGAAGGTAAAGAGGCCGCTGTTTTTGATTTTAAAGGATTCAAATTTGGTCTTACCATTTGTGAAGATATCTGGTTTACGTCACCAGCAGCATTAGCCGCTGATAATGGCGCAGAAATACTGTTAAACCTTAATGCATCGCCATTTAGACAAGGTAAATCCACGACCCGAGAGTTACAAGTTAAACAACGCGCACTTGAAAATAGCTTGCCCATTGTTTATGTCAACCAAGTTGGTGGCCAGGATGAACTGGTGTTCGATGGTGCATCTTTTGTTATTGCTGCACATGGTGAACGAGTTGCCCGCGCACCTGCTTGGCGACAGGGGCTTTACCCAGTTGAAGTAAGTCGAGTCGGTGCGTCTGTATCATTGAAAGGTGATTTGGCTGAGCAGGAAACGGATCTTGATATGGTGTATCAAGGCCTAGTACTAGGCTTACGTGATTATATTGAGAAAAATCACTTTCCAAGCGTTGTTTTAGGTTTGTCGGGGGGAATCGATTCGGCACTTACACTGGCTCTAGCAGTTGATGCAATTGGTGCTGATAGAGTAAAAACAGTGATGATGCCGTCAAAGTATACGGCACAGATGAGTTTAGACGATGCAGCCGAAATGGCCGATAATCTTGGTGTGAGTCATAAAGTAATTCCTATTGATCCAATATATGCTCAATTTGAACAAAGCTTGTCTGATGAGTTTGAAGGCTTAGCGAAAGATACAACAGAAGAAAATATTCAAGCACGTAGTCGTGGTGTTTTATTAATGGCCTTGTCAAATAAAACAGGTGCTATGGTGCTATCAACAGGTAATAAAAGCGAAATGGCTGTAGGTTATTCCACATTATATGGTGATATGGCTGGTGGCTATGCACCATTAAAGGATGTTTATAAAACTTTAGTCTATCGTCTTTCAGAATATCGCAATAGCATCAGTCAAATTATACCTGTGAGGATCATTACTAGATTGCCTTCTGCAGAACTGGCGGAGGATCAACTAGATCAAGATAGTTTGCCGCCGTATGATGTTTTGGATAGTTTATTAGAACAATATATTGCTCAAGACTTATGCTTTGAAGATATGGTTTCTCAAGGTGCTGATCCTGTTTTGGCGGCAAGGGTGATCAAGATGGTGGATAGAAACGAGTATAAACGTCGGCAGGCACCACCAGGCATTCGAATTACCAGCCGTGCATTTGGTCGCGATAGACGCTATCCTATTACCTCAGGCTATACTGTAAATTCAAAAATTGATTAGGGGAAAAAATGAAAAAGGTTGAAGCTATAATCAAGCCCTTTAAATTAGACGATGTGCGAGAAGGGTTGTCAGAGATAGGTGTTACCGGCTTAACTGTTTCAGAAGTGAAGGGGTTTGGTCGTCAAAAAGGGCACACAGAACTGTATCGTGGTGCCGAATACGTTGTTGATTTTCTGCCAAAAATAAAGTTAGAAATTGTTTTGCCTGAACAGCAAGTTGAAGCTTGTGTTGAAGCAATTACTAAAGCTGCCCACACAGGCCGTATCGGTGATGGTAAAATTTTTGTGACTTCAGTTGAGCAAGTGATTCGAATCCGTACGGGTGAAGAAGGTGAATCAGCTGTTTAATAGCTGAACGAAAATTCTCAATTATTCAACAGTTGTTTGGCGTACATGTGTTATGCCAGAATGATCTGGATAATTGAGCTCTAAAACACGTAAAGCATCGTCAGATAGATCTGTTAATCCAAGTATTTTATATGCCTTAGCCATGATGAATAAGGCATCAGCCATGGCTGGCGTACGAGGATAGTTTTCAATAACGTATTTGCCGCGATTAGCAGCAGCGATATAAGAACTTCGACGCATATAAAAGTGCGCTACATTGACTTCATATTGTGCTAAGCGATTGCGTAAATAGACGATACGTTGACTGGCATCTTCACTATATTGGCTATTCGGATAACGATTAACTAATGCCGTAAAGTCTTTTAGAGCAAAAAAAGCCGAGCCAGGATCACGTTGAGTTTCATCACGTGGTATGTATTTTTCCACGATACCGATATCGCGGGTAAAGTTGATTAAGCCGCGTAAGTAAATTGCATAATCCATACTTTCATTAAGCGGGTATACACGCATAAAACGGTCAATGGTGGCAATAGCTGCCTCAGGGTCATCGCCTTTGTAATGTGCATAAGCCGATTCTAATAGCGCTTGCTGAGCATAGTCGCCGAATGGAAAACGTGCTTCTAATTGGCTGTAATAACGTAAAGCCGTTTGATAATCTTCTTCATCTAAAGAAGCTTTAGCTTCAGAATATAGATGTTCAACTGTCCAGTCATCCTCGACATTTTTGATCTCTTTCTGTTCGAACATAGAACAGCCAGACAAGGTGAAAATAGTGATGAGAAGCGGTATGTAATATTTTTTCATGTGTGTAGATTACGCTAGCATGAGAGTGAAGGCAAAGCTGATTGTACTATCTTGGAAAAATAAATTGTAGTCAATGTTTTTGGATTTCAAGAAATCGAATCAATGTACAATAGTGTGATAAATTTTGACAACGGTTTTAAGGAAACGATGCAACATTTAATTATTGGCATATTGTTAGGTTTAACTTTTTCAATGCCTCTCAAGGCGACAACATTTGACTTGGCTGATGAACAGACACGTGTAGTTGGACATAATTTAGTTGTATTGAGCAGGATGGAAGATACCTTGCTTGATATAGCGAGACGTTTTGACCTCGGCTATAGTGAAATTGTGAGTGCAAACCCAGGCGTTGATGTGTGGTTACCTGGTGCCGGGCAGCGAGTTGTTGTGCCTAATCGTTTTATTCTGCCCGATGCACCAAGAAAAGGTATTGTGATTAATTTAGCCGAAATGCGGCTTTACTATTACCCAAAGAAAGAAAAGGGTCGTACTCAGCAAGTGATTACTCATCCTTTAGGTATAGGGCGAGAAGGTTGGAAAACACCTTTGGGTAGCACTAAAATTATTCAAAAGAAGAAAGATCCTACTTGGACACCACCTGCCTCTATATTAGCCGAACATTTAGCAGAAGGTGATCCATTACCAAAAGTAGTGCCCGCGGGTCCCGATAACCCATTAGGTGCTTTTGCTATGCGTTTGGGCATGCCAGGCTATTTATTGCATGGGACAAATAAGCCTTATGGTGTGGGTCTGCGGGTGAGTCATGGTTGTATTCGCTTATTTCCTGAAGACATTGAACATTTGTTTGGCAAAGTTGACTTGAACACGACTGTAAATATTATCTATCAACCTTATAAAGCGGCATCACAAGATGGGATCCTTTATGTAGAAGCGCATGCAGATCAAGAAGACATGGATCCCAATGTTAACAATATGACAACAATGGTCTCAGCTATTTTGAAAGAAAAGGATCAGATTAATGATGAGGATTGGCTATTTGCGCAAACTGCGATTGAACAGCAAGAAGGTATCGTTAAACCAATTGATGATCTAGAGGCAGAGGTTATAGAAGGTGTTTGGTTTCTGCACGCCGGCTTAGCAGAAGATTCAAAAGAAAAACTGAATCAGGCATTAGAAGATTTAAACGCCAATGAGAACTTCTGGCCAATCAATGGGGCGCATGGCGAAATGCTATTAGGGCCATTTGAAAATAAACAACAAGCTGAGAAGATGAGTGATGAATTGTCGCACTTGATGGGTGAATCGGTGTGGTTGACTTTAGTGGCGAGTGAGGTGTTGTAGAAAAAATTATATTTCAGAGATAAAAAAGCCGGGGCATCATAAGATGCCCCGGCGCTTTTATATAATCGTTATTATTTGCTCATTGCTTTATGAAACATACGATCTACTTTTTCATTCGCTGCATCAGCTGAAGCTTGAGCAGAACGTGCAGTTTCTAGAGCTACATTAGCTGTATTTTCAACTTGTAACAGGTGTGTTTCAATTTTACCAACGTGAGCTTCTACACGTCCGAAGTGGTCTTTAATGGCAGTGATATCAACAGTATCAAGGCTATGGTGATGACCTGAGCTCGCACATGCTGTTAAAAGCGCTAAAGGTAAAACTACAGCACCCAATTTAGTTAATGATTTCATTCTTTTCCCCTTTGTTTAAATTAATGAACCTTGCGGCCTATTACATTGCCATTAAGCAATATACTACGAGGCTATCAGGATTTAATTAAGCTGTCCAACCCTTTGAAAACATAATCTGTCTGATGGGCAATTTGTTGTTATAATAGCGCGCTTTATTAGAATCATGGTTGGTCGTTGCTACCATCTTGCTAATTCATCTTTGTTTTTTGCTCTGGAAAAATTAGTCTATGCATCCTATGCTGAATATCGCTATTCGTGCAGCGCGTAGTGCGGGTAATATTATTGTTCGCTCATTACAACACGTCGAACACCTAGAAATTACCACAAAAGGTCGTAATGATTTTGTATCTGATGTTGATAGGCTTGCAGAACAAGAAATAATTAATACCATCAAAAAAGCTTATCCAGAACATGCGGTTTTGGCCGAAGAGTCTGGTCAAAATGGTGAAAGTGATACTGTTTGGGTTATTGACCCTTTAGATGGGACAACAAATTTCTTACACGGTTTTCCACATTATTGTGTCTCGATAGCTGTTGTGTTCAAAGGTAAGGTTGAGCATAGTGTTATCTATGATCCCTTACGTGATGAATTATTTACTGCTACACGCGGCTCTGGCGCAAAATTAAATGACAGACGCCTTCGTGTGACGAAACGTAAAGAATTAAAAGAAGGATTATTAGCGACGGGTTTTCCATTTAAATATCCCGAGCATCTGACACCTTATTTAGCCACATTTAATGCCATTTTCCCTCAAGTTGCAGATATTAGACGTGGTGGCTCTGCTGCTTTAGATCTTGCTTATGTTGCGGCAGGTCGAGTCGATGGCTATTGGGAAATTGGTTTGCAGAAGTGGGATTTAGCTGCAGGCATGTTACTCATTGAAGAAGCGGGCGGTATTACCAGTGATTTTGTTGGTGGTAACAACCATTACGAGAGTGGCAATATTGTTGCTGGAAACATAGCTATACAACAGCAAATGTTGGATTCAATTTCACCTCACTTAACAGACGAACTTAAGCGATAGAGTCGTATTTTTAATGCAATACGCTTTTCCGATTCAGCTTTAACTATAAGAACAAATAATAATGACATCAAGTACAAGAGAAATAAGTAAGCTACGTAACATTGCGATCATAGCCCATGTCGATCACGGTAAAACAACGTTAGTCGATCAGTTGCTGCGTCAGTCAGGCACGTTCAGTGAACATGAAGAACTACAAGAACGTGTGATGGACTCTAATGATTTAGAACGTGAACGTGGTATTACTATCTTGTCAAAAAATACAGCAATCAGCTGGAATGGTTACCACATCAACATTGTTGATACACCAGGACATGCTGATTTTGGTGGTGAAGTAGAACGTGTTTTATCGATGGTTGATTCAGTTCTTCTTTTAGTTGACTCAGCTGAAGGACCGATGCCTCAAACTCGCTTTGTGACACAAAAAGCTTTAGCTCTTGGTCTAAAACCGATTGTCGTTATCAATAAAATTGATAAGCCAAGTGCACGCCCAAGTTGGGTGTTGGATCAAACGTTTGATTTATTTGCCAACCTAGATGCAACAGATGAACAATTGGACTTTGACGTTATTTATGCATCAGGGCTGAATGGTTTTGCAGGGCTTGACGAAGATGTTCGTTCGGGTGATATGACACCACTATTTCAGCTTGTGGTGGATAAAGTGGAGCACCCTGAAGTTGATGCTGAAGGACCGTTCAGAATGCAGGTTACCTCGCTTGACTATAATAGTTATGTGGGTGTTATAGGTGTTGGCCGAATTGAGCGTGGCACGGTTAAAACCAATACGCCAGTTACAGTCGTCGATACGGAAGGTAACAAGCGTAATGGTCGTGTTTTAACAGTCATGGGTTTCATGGGGCTGCAAAGGGAAGAAGTTGAATCAGCACAGGCTGGAGATATCATCGCTTTCACGGGTCTAGATCCTCTGAATATATCAGATACGCTTTGTGATCCTAATGCTGTGGAAGCATTGCCTCCATTGACTGTCGATGAACCGACAGTCACGATGACATTTCAAGTCAATAATTCACCGTTTGCGGGTAAAGAAGGCAAGTTTGTAACAACACGTCAGATTAAAGAACGACTAGATCGAGAGTTAATACATAATGTGGCATTACGTGTAGAACAAATGCCAGAAGATCCTGATAAATTTAAGGTGTCAGGTCGTGGTGAATTACACCTCTCAGTTTTAATAGAAAATATGCGTCGCGAGGGTTATGAGATGGGTGTATCTCGACCAGAAGTGATTATTCGAGAAGTGGATGGTGTTAAAGAAGAGCCTTATGAATCTGTTACTGCTGATGTAGAAACTGAACATCAAGGCACCATCATGGAGAAGTTAGGTGAACGTGGCGCACAACTAAGCGATATGGTACCGGATGGTAAAGGCCGTGTACGTTTAGACTTTACGATTCCATCCCGTGGTCTGATTGGTTTTAGAACAGAGTTTTTAACCGCTACACAAGGTACAGGACTCATCTATAGTGTGTTTGATCACTATGCGCCAGTGAAAATGGGTGATTTTGGTAAACGGACTAATGGTGTGTTAATCGCCAATGGTGTAGGTAAAGCTGTTGCGTTTGCGATTTTTAATTTACAAGAACGTGGCCGTATGTTCATTGGGCATGGCGATGAAGTTTATGAGGGTATGGTTATTGGTATCCATTCTCGTGATAATGATCTCGTTGTAAACCCGCTTAAAGGTAAGCAGCTTACCAATGTTCGTGCCTCTGGTACTGATGAAGCTATTTCCTTAACGCCGCCTATACGGATGAGCTTGGAACAAGCGCTTGAATTCATTGGTGAGGATGAGTTGCTTGAAGTAACGCCAAAATCCTTACGTGTACGTAAGAAATTGTTACTAGAGCATGAACGAAAACGTGCTTCGCGTGGTTGAATAGAAAAAAGCTAGAACTTAGCATCTTTTAATAAGACAGGGTATGCTAATTGGATGCTCTATAGTTGTATAAGGTTTCATTATGCGGATTTTGATTTTAATTGCGATTGGATTATTACTGTACATCATTATTGGTAATATTCTCCGTAAAAATAAACTTTCATCACTAGAAGATACTGACCCAGAAAAGATGGTGAGCTGTAAACATTGTGGCTTACATATTCTTGAACAAGAAGCGCTTAAGTCGGGACAAAGTTTTTATTGCTCGCAAAGCCACCTTGAGGCAGATACTCAAGCTAAATAATGCTAGGGAAAAATAGCAAATTGGATACTAATGCCGATGCTTTATCATGGCGTTCCCTTCTTGCTTTTTCTAGCTATCGCTTATTTTTAGCACTCATCTTATTTATTGTTTTTTACTTTGATTTACCACCGGCATTTCTGGGTGAATCAAAGCCAGATCTATACCTCGCCATCAGCCAAACCTATATTGCCACGGCTTTTGTATTATTGCTCTTTGTGTTCAATCGCTGGGACTCATTTACTAGACAAGTAAAAATACAGCTAACAATAGATATCATTTTATTGGCCTTGATTATTCATGCGAGTGGTGGGCTTCGATCTGGTTTAGGTTCTTTATTGGTGGTCGTCGTTATTTCCGGTGGTGCGCTAATTCCAGGCCGCTTTGCCGCCTTTTTTGCTGCATTGGCAACGTTTTCTGTGCTATCAGAAGCCGCTTTCTCCCAGACTTTGGGTGATGGCTCATCCAAATATAGCTATGCAGGTCTTTTGGGTGCGACTTTTTTTGCAACGGCTATATTGACAGAATTACTATCAAAGAAAATTATATCTAGTCAAAAATTAGCTCAAGAAAGAGCGGAAGATTTGGCAAATCTAGCAGTATTAAATAACCATATTATTAGTCGAATGCAAACAGGCGTTTTAGTGATTGATGGGGAAGGTAGAATACAATTAAGCAATGAGTCTGCACAGAAAATATTAGGCATAGAAGCTGCAAAAAAAGAAGATACCTTAAAATACTGGGTGCCCATATTAGGTATTCAGCTGTGGCGTTGGAAGCAGAGCCGCACCAACACTTTTGAGCCTTTCCAAGCGCGCACTGACTTACCCGAGGTTGTAGCGAGTGCGATGAACTTAGCAAGTGGTGAGACAGTACTTTATATAGAAAACACATCTGCAGTGGCACAACAGGCACAGCAATTAAAATTAGCCTCATTAGGACAACTGACAGCAAGTATAGCCCATGAAGTGCGTAATCCACTTGCCGCGATAAGCCATGCTGGTGAACTTTTATCAGAAGCTAAAGCAGAAGATGAAGAACTTACAAAGCTAACAGGTATTATTCAGCGACATAGCTCTCGCGTGAATAATATTATAGAAACGATTTTAGAAATGAGTCGTATGAAAGCGATTGAACCATCAGTCTTAGTTTTAGAAACATGGCTTGAACAATTTATTGGTGAATTTTGTGATTATCATCAACTAGATAGACGAGAAGTCAACCTAGTGAGTAAAGCGCCTTTGGCCACAGTATATATTGATGCTGATCAACTTCATCAAGTCATGTTGAATCTATTTGAAAACGCTTGGTATTATTCTCATTCAGAGGATGATGAACGGATTATCGTTACACTAGAGCAACAGGGTAATGATGTGATCATTGATGTCGCTGATAATGGGCCGGGTGTTTCGGAAAAAATTAGAGAAAGTCTGTTTGAACCTTTCCAGTCTCAACGCCAAGGTGGTACAGGATTAGGTTTATACTTGGCACGCGAGTTGTGTCAAGCTAATGGTGCTCGTTTAAGCTATTTACCCGATGAGCAAGGGCGAACTTGTTTTAGAATAAATATATCAGTAGACCGATTCGAGAATTTAGCATGAACCCACAAGCATTAGTCATTGATGATGAGCCAGATATTCTTGAGTTATTAACGATGACACTATCTGGTATGTCTGTCGATTGCATTACCGCGGAAAATATTGCCCAAGCTGAGCAAGCGCTCAAACAATACAACTTTGATTTTTGCTTAACCGATATGAGATTGCCTGACGGCAATGGTTTGGACTTTGTGAAAAATTTGCAAGTAAGCATGCCCGATTTGCCTGTCGCTGTAATCAGTGCGCACGGCAATATGGATTTAGCCATACAAGCTTTAAAACTGGGTGCCTTTGATTTTATTTCGAAACCCGTGAAACTGCGTGTATTGCGTGATTTAATTGAAACAGCACTTAAACTAACCCCTAGCGATCCAAAGAGAATGGATCGTCGTTCACGACATCGTTTATTAGGTGAGACTGAACCTATGCAATTACTGCGCGGGAAAGTGACTAAATTAGCCCGTAGTCAAGCACCCGTCTATATCAGTGGAGAGTCAGGTACAGGTAAAGAGCTAGTCGCAAGGTTGATCCATGAGCTTGGCGTTCGCGCTGATAAGCCTTTTGTGCCAATCAACTGCGGGGCAATTCCTAGTGAGCTGGTTGAAAGTGAGTTTTTTGGTCATAAAAAAGGGGCTTTTACCGGCGCGATAGAAGATAAAGAAGGTTTATTCCAAGCAGCAAATGGAGGTACCTTACTGCTTGATGAAGTGGCTGATTTGCCATTAATGATGCAAGTTAAGTTACTTAGAGCATTACAAGAAAAAACGATTCGTCCCGTGGGTGGTCATGATGAAATTTCAGTCGATGTGAGAGTATTGTGTGCAACGCATACAGACCTAGCTGAAAAAGTAGTTCAAGGCACATTTCGAGAAGATTTGTTTTATCGTTTGAATGTCATAGAGGTAGCTGTACCAGCCTTACGTGAACGTAGTGAAGATATCGCTATTTTAGCTGACTCTATTTTAGAGAAACTGGCTGAAAAAAATGACATAGATATACCCAAGTTATCAAAAAATGCATTAAAAGCGCTGAAGCTTTATGATTTCCCCGGCAATGTGCGTGAGTTAGAAAATATTTTAGAGCGAGCCATAACGTGGATGGAAGGTAGTGAAATCAGCGAAAGCGATCTTATGCTATCAGATAATAATTCCCCGCGCTCTATCAGCTCGTTAAATAGTTCGTCTGATAATCAACAAATCAATGTAGGCATGACAAATGATTTAGCGTCACATCTTGAAGATCAAGAACGCCAGATTATTCTTCAGGCTCTCGAGTCAGTACGATGGAATAAAACGGCAGCGGCGAAGAAGCTTGGGATTACTTTCCGTGCTTTACGTTATAAGCTGAAAAAATTGGATTTAGAATAAGCAGATACTTTGAAAAGTACCTTAAATTTATTCGAAAAATGGGGTGAGTGATGGGGCTCGAACCCACGACAACCGGAATCACAATCCGGGACTCTACCAACTGAGCTACACTCACCATTATGAACGTTTAATATAAAAAAAGAATTTTATGTTCATTTGGGAAGCCGCTAATTCTACTTCCTTTATTTTTCTGGTCAAGTAGTAATTCAGATTTAAACGATTTCTAAGTCTATTTTTTTATCATCTAAATTAACACGGACCACTTTTACCTGTACTTTATCAGCAAGGCGGTAAGTTTTTCGAGTCCTTTCTCCCATTAAACGATGGCCTGTTGCATCAAATTGGTAATAATCATTTTTTAGTGCGGTAATATGAACCAGACCCTCAATATAAATATCGCTTAATTCGACAAATAAGCCGAAACTTGTGACGCCACTAATAACTCCTTGGTGGACTTCTCCAACCCTTTCTTGCATATATTCGCACTTTAACCAATCGCTGACGTCACGTGTTGCTTCATCTGCACGGCGACTGGTCATAGAACAGTGATCGCCATGTTGAATCATCTCTTCATGAGAATAAGGCCATTTTTTATTATTTTTCTCCTTCAGAATATGGCGAATAGCGCGATGAACTAAAAGATCTGGGTAGCGTCTGATTGGGGATGTGAAATGGGCATAAGCTTCGAGCGCAAGACCAAAGTGGCCCATATTATCAGGACTATAGACCGCTTGTTTCATGCTACGGAGCATAACTGTCTGTAGAAGGTGAGCGTCAGGTCTTTTAGCTGCGGTAGCAAGTAGCGCTGCATAATGACTAGGTTGAGGATCATCACCGCCACCTAGCATTAAACCTAGTTCGGATAGAAATTCACGTAATCCTGACAGTTTTTCTTCTGAAGGTGTTTCATGGATGCGGAATAAAGCAGCGATGTCATGTTCAATTATAAATCGGGCTGCACAGACATTAGCTGCAATCATAAATTCTTCGATTAGGCGATGAGCATCATTACGTTCTCTTGGCTCTATAGAAGATATTTTTCGGTTTTCATCAAAAATAAACTGTGTTTCAGTTAATTCAAAATCAATAGCACCACGTTGTTTGCGTGCAAGTAACATGGTTTGGAACAACTTATTCATGGCCTGTAAGTCAGGGAGAATTGATTGATATTGCTTACATAGTGCCTCATCATTATCAACTAATATCGCAGCCACCTTATTGTATGTAAGGCGTGCTTTAGAATTCATCACTGCATTGTGAAATTGGTAGGATTCAATTTCACCCTCTTTAGATAGTGTGATTTCACAGACCATGCAAAGACGATCAACTTCTGGGTTGAGAGAACAAAGACCATTTGATAAAACTTCGGGCAACATTGGAATAACTTGACTTGGAAAATAGACAGAAGTCCCTCTGTCATTTGCATCACTATCAAGAGGACTACCTGTTTTTACATAATAAGAAACATCAGCGATAGCTACCCATAAACGCCAGCCAGACTCAATTTCTTCTGCATAAACGGCATCATCAAAGTCACGCGCATCTTCACCATCAATAGTCACCAAAGGCAGATGTCTTAGATCTAAGCGGTTTTCAATGGCAGAATCAGGGATTTCACTGCCAAAGGACTCTGCTTGCTCCAAGGCTTTTGCAGACCACGTATGGGGAAGCTCAAAATCACGCAGAGCAATATCAATCTCCATACCAGGCGCAAGATGATCACCTAAAACCGTAACAACCTTACCGAGTGGCGAGCGATGACGACTAGGGTGATCGGTAATCTCTATTTCAACAATTTGACCTTCTTTGGCATCCATAACATTTTGAGGTGGAATCAAAATATCTTGGCTAATGCGTCGATTGTTTGGAATTAAATAATAAATGCCTGCATCGACAAGTAGCCGGCCAACAATACGTTCATTGGCATGTTGAATTATTTCGACAATACTGCCTTCTTTTCGTCCTCTGCGATCGACACCAGTCACGCGGGCAACAGCGCGATCTCCGTGCAAGGCTATTTGCATTTCTCTTTGATTAAGGAATAGATCATCACTAGCGTCATCAGGAATGAGGAAACCATAGCCATCTGCATGACCCACTATGCGACCTGTCACTAAGTTCATCTTAGAGACAACACCATAAGCACCTTTTCGATTACGAAGGAGCTGTCCATCTCTTTCCATGGCCCTGAGGCGACGTCGTAGTGCTTCAGTTTCTTCCTCGCCTTTAAGTCCTAATAAGCGGGATATCTTTCTCTGGGTAAGAGGGCGATTATTTTGTTTTAGGATCTCAAGAATAAATTCACGGCTTGGTATGGGATTTTCATACTTTTCTGATTCGCGTGTTGAATAGGGATCGTTTAGTTTCTTTTTTGACATTGATTGGTTGTTTTCCACTTAATAAAGTGCCAAATCCGACTGAATATGATTCAGATGCCGGAAGAGGCGACATGGCTCGACGCGCTAACTTCAGGTGCTTAGAGGTGATTATTCGTGCGAGTAAAAAACTTGCTTTTGCACCAGCTGGTAAAAGCTTGAATCTAGGCGTTAATTATTTTATATGGTCATTCTAACCTTAATCATTAGATATAAGTTTATTTTTCAATCATTAAGCCTTGCTTGTGGTTTCTACTTTTAGCGATAATGACGAGGCGTAAAGTGTTAAAATAATTAAGTCTTCTACAGGGTTATAAAAAAGTTGAAACAGTGCTGAACGGACTACTTGATACACTTATTATTGAATGTGATAAAGCGTTAAAAACTTTATCAATGCCATCAGTGGAAGCTGGTCGAGATATTCCTGGCTCGGATCTCTCAGAAAATGAGATGACTAAAGCTGAGAAAGCTAAGTCAATTGCTTTAATGCGGGTTAATCATTCGGGTGAAGTGTCTGCCCAAGCTTTGTATCAAGGACAAGCGCTAACTGCTAAATTACCTGATGTAAGGCGTGCTATGGAGCAAGCGGCAGCAGAGGAAACTGAGCATCTAGTGTGGTGTCAGCAAAGAATCAATCATTATGGCGGGCACGTTAGTATTCTAAACCCATTATGGTATGCCGGCTCATTTACCTTAGGTGCGATAGCAGGGAAAGCGGGCGATAAATGGAGCCTCGGTTTTGTGGTTGAAACAGAACGACAAGTGGTAAACCACCTTGAAGAGCATTTGGCTAAAATCAGTGAAAAAGATCTGAAGAGTCGTGCTGTTTTGGAACAAATGAAAGAGGATGAACTGCATCACGGTACTATGGCATTAGAGGCTGGTGGCGCAGCGTTACCAGCCCCTATCAAATTGGCTATGAGCCTTGTTTCAAAAATAATGACACAAAGCAGTTATCGAATCTAGTTTGCCGCTTATGTGCTGTCCCCAGATAAGTGATATCGCGTTTATTAGATAAAGTCTATGTCATTACTTCGTTAAAATTGATTCTGAGGAATGCGTTTTTCTTAGAAGAGAATATCACCTAATGATCATACCCCATACTTGAGCAGAAACTAAGCTTGCCTATTGTATTTATCTGTCCTAAGCTAAAACTAAGTCATCATACTTGGGAAGATTATGGCAAAAAATACGCGCCTTGCCCCAGAACAATTGTATCAATATTGTGATAGCAAACAATTTGATTTTTCCTCTACGGCGGATTTAAAGACGCTGCCAACAATCATTGGACAAACAAGAGCTATAGATGCGATAGATTTTGGCATTAATATCTCGGGAGATGGTTACAATTTATATGTTATGGGTCCCACTGGTTCAGGTAAATATACACTGGTTAAGCGTTATCTGGAACAGATAGAAAAAACACAATATGAAGGCGTTGATTGGGCTTATTTACATAACTTTTCCGATGACCAATGTCCTTGGTATGTGTCACTGCCATCAGGTGAAGGTCGGCAATTACGTCATGATATTGAGGCCTTGATTAGGCGACTTGTTGAAGATCTACCGACTGCGTTTGACGATGAGTATTACCGCGGTAGAATTCGTGCAATTGATGAAATGTCACGTAAACATCGCGTGCAAATGTTCGGCACTATTCAAGCAGAAGCCGATCGTAAAGATATCTTGTTATTGAGAATGCAGGATAATAGTTATGCTTTTGCCGCTAAGCGCAATGGTGAACCGATGACGTCAGAGGAGTTTGAACAGCTTCCTTTAGATAAGCAAGAACAAACCGAAGATGCAATCGCCAGTCTACATGAGGAATTACAAAATACCTTACTTGAGTTACGCGAGTGGGAGCGTAGTAATCAGCAACAGGTCGCGGCATTAAATGAAGAAGTAGCGCTTGAAGTCATTAGTCGGCAAATTAATAAGCTGAAACATGCCTATCCTAAGTCATCAAGGCTACAAGTTTACTTTGATGCAATGCAAATAGATTTAAGAGATAACGTCGATACTTTTTTGAAGTTAGATGAAGAACATGATGATGCCTCAACACATTCAGAAGAATCTATATTACGTCGCTATCAAATTAACCTTATCGTTGATAACAAAGAGTTAGATGCTGCGCCTATTGTTTATGAAAACTTACCAAGCCATCAGAGCCTATTAGGCAGCATCGAAAATATGGCGATGATGGGTGCCTTAGTGACGGACTTTAGCTTAATAAAAGCTGGGGCAATTCATCGTGCTAATGGCGGCTATTTGATTCTAGATGTAGAGCAGTTGTTGATGCAGCCTTATGCTTGGCAAGGTTTGAAGCGGGCTTTACAATCGAAAGAAGTTCGTTTTGATGTGTTAGAACAAATGTATAGCCTTGTCTCGACTGTATCGTTAGAACCTGAACCTATTCCACTCGATTTGAAAGTGATTTTACTTGGCGATAGAGAACTGTATTACCAACTTTTTGCTCTTGATCCTGAATTTGCTGAGCTTTTTAAAGTCATTGCTGACTTTGAAGAGGAAATGCCTAGAACAAGTGAAAATGAAAAACTATATGCCCAACTTATGGCAACCACGGTACAGCAGGAAGGATTATTGCATTTGAATAGTGATGCGATAGCCAGTGTCATAGAATACGGTGCCCGAGAAGTAGATGATGCGGCCATGTTTTCACTTCATCAAGGAAATATGACTAATCTACTACGCGAAGCTGATTATTGGGCAAAAAAACAGGGACATAGAGTCATTACCCGCTCTCATGTTATCAATGCCATAGAAAGTAGAATTAACAGAACAGATCGTTTAAGAAAACAACTTTATAAACAAATCGAACGTGATGTAATGCGTATTGAAGTGACAGGAGAGAAAATAGGGCAGATCAATGCACTGTCTGTACTTTCCGTTGGCGATTTTAATTTTGGCCAACCATCTAGGCTGACTGCAAACTGCCGTTATGGGGATGGCGAACTGATAGATATTGATCGTGAAGTTGAATTAGGTGGTGATATCCACTCAAAAGGCGTTTTGATTATGAGTAGTTATCTTGGCAGTCATTATGCCAAGAATAAACCGCTTTCTATGACGGCCAGTTTGGCTTTCGAACAAAGTTATGGTCAAGTAGATGGAGATAGTGCGACTGTTGCCGAATTATGCGTTTTATTATCATCAATGGCGCAGACTCCTATTAAACAATCAATCGCGATTACAGGCTCAATGAATCAACATGGCATGGTGCAAGCGATTGGTGGGGTTAATGAAAAAATAGAAGGTTTTTTTGATATTTGCCAACAATTGGACTTTACAGGGCAACAGGGTGTGATTATCCCTAGCAGTAATGTGCAACATTTGATGTTAAGAAGTGATGTTATTACTGCCGTGTCGGAAGGGCGTTTTCATATCTATGCCATAGAGACGGTTGAGCAGGCTCTGGCCTTGTTAACTGATATGCCAATAGGTAAAGTCAATGATGAAGGCATTTATCCTGAGGTAAGTTTTAATGCATTAGTGATGGAACAGATTAATTATTGGGCTGAAATTCATAAAAATGATAAACATGACGATAACTAAGTTGATAACTAGTAAAATCATGAAATACATAGAGGTACCAAGCTATGAATAGAAAAACATCCTTTGTTATTGTTATGCTCACGCTATTTTTATATATGAAATCAGCATTTGCACTTACCCAATTACCACTCCCTACAGAACCCATTTATTTTGAACCACCAGTGGTTCATGCTAGTGAAGAATATGAACAATTGAGTTGTGTCGAGCTGGATAATTCAATTGGTTTTTTACAACCATATAGATATAGTTACAAACCTAATTTTTATGAAGATGAAGCAAACAAAGTCGCTGCTTTATTAGTCACGGTAGATAGTGTTCCGATAGTCGAAGGTTGGCTAGGCTTAGCCTATCTAGGGTATTCAGCCTTATTGGAAGAAAAAGAGCAACGACGCGTTTTAGCAGTCAATCAGCAAGTATCTATGCTTCAACGACTCAAGGCAAAAAAGCACTGCTTTGAGTAAACGAAAACGGATATATCTAGTGTTATAAGAATTCAATAAACTTGAGCCGAGGACTTTAAGTGATGTACTATCAAGCTACGAGTGATATACGTACTCGAGGGGAGGATGGTCGTTATGAATACAACAATAGACTTGAATAAACAGTGGTTTGATATTAAGAAAGAGCGGGTTACCAAAGGCAAAAAAAAATGGTATCAGGCTAATCTTAAATCCACTCAGGCACCTGAATCTACAACGCCAAGGATAGATAGCAATGATAATATCGAACAGGTAATACCTTGGTACGAGGCAAATATGACAAAACATTTAGATATAAAGAAAAAATGGTATGAAGCCAATTTAAAGGCGGCTGTTACATCTGTAAGGGCAAACCGGCAAAAATGGTATGAAGCTAACTTGAAAGATAACGACAGTGATAAAACACCATGGTATGAAGCGAATACGGCTCCGTATTCAGAAGTTAAACAAAAGTGGTATCAAGCTAATCTAGAAAAGGCGCGTGAAAACCAGAGTAAATGGTATCAAGCAAATCTAGATAATACGCCTACTGAAACGCATTGGTATGAGATCAGCAATGATAATGTCAATGAGGTTAAAAAACATTGGTATGAAGCGAATTTAGAGACTGCACGGAAAAGTCGTAAAACTAAACCATGGTATGCAGCTAATATTGCTGTGGACCCTCATGCAGATCTAAAGAAAAAATGGTATGAGGCTAATATCGCGCTTGTTAAATCTAAACAAACTAAGAGTAAATGGTATGAAGCCAATACTCAAACTGCCCGTGCTTCCCAAAAAAACTGGTTTGAAGCATCAAAAGAAGATGTGACACCTTCTGAAACACCTTGGTATGAAGCCAATATACAACAGCATGTTGAGACTAAGAAAAAATGGTACGAAGCAAACCTAGAGGCTGCGCGGACATCGGTTAGAGAAAATAGGCAGAAGTGGTATGAAGCAAATATAGAAAATACCGATACAAGTGATGTCAAGCCTTGGTACGAAGCGAATATAAATGCTGATCCAACAGTTGATATTAAACAGAAGTGGTATGAGGCTAACTTAGAGACTGCAAGGCAGTCTCGTAAAAATAAACCATGGTATGAAGCTAATATCGCTGTAGATCCACATGCTGATGTTAAGCAAAAATGGTATGAAGCTAATATGAAGTTGGCAAGAACAAAAAATATCAAGAAAAAATGGCATGAAGCCAATGCTAAAGTGGTGAGAGATAAGCAAAAATAATAATACTATTATGTAGTTATTAAATTAGCATATAAGATAGCTGCAACCAGCGAAGGTTGCAGCTATTTTTTATGTAGAATAGGAAAAGTCATTCTTTAAAGTAAAGGCTTTAAAACAGATAAATAAATTATAATCAGAAAAATATTAGGCGGGAGAACAATTTTTTATGGCTAGTCAACAAAAGCTATTAAGTGGATTTAAACGATTTCAGCAACAGTATTTTGGTGATGACCGCCGTCTGTATGAGAGTATGAAAGATGGTCAGCCGGCTAAGACATTGATGGTGGCATGCTGTGATTCACGTGTTGATCCAGCTATTTTGACAGACTGCGATCCAGGTGATTTGTTTACTGTACGTAATGTTGCTAATTTAGTCCCACCCTGCGAGACTGGAGGTGATTACCACGGTACCAGTGCAGCCATAGAATTTGCGGTTAATAACTTGAATGTTGAAAACATCATTGTAATGGGCCATGCAAATTGTGGCGGTATTCAGGCTTTGTGGGATGATGATGGCACAGTCAAATCACAGTTTATCCAGCCTTGGGTATTCATCGCAGATAAAGCAAGAGAAAAAGTTAAAAAGGAGCATGCTGGGAAAGATCGTAAACAGCAATTAACGGCTTGTGAGCAAGAAGCTATTTTGGTATCACTTGAGAATCTACTGACTTTTAAATGTATCAAAGAACGTTTAGAGCAAGGCAATATCAGTTTACATGGCTGGTATTTTGATGTTCGGATTGGTGAATTATTTAGTTACCAAGCACAAACAAATAGTTTTGAAATAGTCCGATAGCACCTTTTTACTGGTAAATTTGGGAGAAAGAAGGGGTTAATAGAGCCTATTCTACTTCCTCGTCACCTAAGCCAATACCACTCTTAATGCGATCGATAAGCCCTGGGCCTTCTGATTCCTCATCTGTGTCTTCACTATAGATTTCTTCAGGTTCATCATCAGAGCTAAGGGTATCTTTAACCTTGTCTAATAAGCCTGTGTTTTGTTTAGGAATGGGGACTTCAGCTGGCTCTGGTAATTCAACGTCTTCTTCGACGATTGCTTCTGTTTCATCAGCCATCCCAAGCGTGTCTTTAATATCATCGATAAGGCCGGTATTGCGTTTTGTGAGGGGCACTACGACATTTTTATCTGTTCGAACAACTTCAGGTAATTCCTCACGTGCAACAACACGCGTATTTCCATCAAGACGATTTAGCTTTTCATCTTTGAAGAAAACGGTAATACGACGCTGCTCACGGTCGCCATTTCCAGGTTGGTAAGTGTAAATGTAGTCCCAGCGATCCGGATTAAAAGTGTCTATAAGCAATGGTGTGCCCATAACATAAGCGACTTGACTTTTTGTCATTCCATGCTCTAATTGATTGAGCATTTCTTGCGTGACATCATTACCTTGACGGATATCAATCCGATAAACACCAGGAATTTTATCTTTATTACAGCCACTAATTGACAATAATAATAAGGAAAAAGTGTAAATGAGAAGAGTTTTCATTTATATTTAACATCTGTAATTTATTTACCAGAGTGCGATGATACGCTAAACACTCTGTTTCGACGAGGTATTGATCGTAATGGAAAGTCAAGATTTAAGAAAAGCAGGGCTAAAGGTCACTTTACCTCGTTTAAAGGTGTTAGAAATACTAGAACAAACTGCGCAAAGGCATATGAGTGCGGAAGATGTGTATAAAGCGCTTCTTGAAATGGGCGAGGAAATTGGCCTTGCTACTGTCTATCGTGTGCTGACCCAGTTTGAGGGCGCAGGGTTAGTTTCAAGGTTGAGTATTGAGGGTGGCCACGCAGTTTTCGAACTTGTTGATGGTTCTCACCATGATCATTTACTTTGTGTGAGTTGTAACCGTATCGAAGAGTTTGTAGATGAAGTCATTGAAGAGCGCCAACGTGTTATAGCGGCAGAGAAAGGTTTTGAAATGACTGAGCATAGTCTTTATATCTATGGCATCTGTAAGGAATGTCAGAAAAAAGCCGGCTAAATTAAGTTATCACTTGTTTGCTCTAACATTTCCTGCGCGTGCAAGCGTGTTTTTTCGGTGAGTTTGACTCCGCCCAGCATGCGCGCTATTTCTTCTATACGCTGTTTTTCGTCTAAAAGTGATATTTCAATATGGGTGCTATCACTAAGCTGTTTTTTGTTCACTTGTAATTGATGATGGGCCTGAGCAGCCACTTGCGGTAAATGTGTAATGCAAACAACTTGCTGTGTTTTAGCAAGGCTGCGTAGATGCTTGCCCACTATTTCGGCGATACCACCGCCAATACCCACATCCACTTCATCAAATACCAATGTTGGCACACTACGCGTTCCTGCAGTGACGACTTGGATCGCTAGGCTAATACGAGCCAGTTCACCACCTGAAGCGACTTTACCTAGCTCTCCCGCAGCTTGTCCAGGATTCGTACTGACTAGTAATTGAACATGATCGGCACCTGTTTCATTGAATGCCTGTAGCTGCATTGGCGATACAATAATTTCAATCTGACCCGCTGGAATAGCAAGCTCTTGAATTGTTGCCATGATTTTTTTGGCAAGCGGCTTAGCAGCTTTCTTTCTTTTAGCGGTGATTTTGTTACATAGGTCCAAACAATGTTGTTTTTGGCTCAGTAGTTGTTGCTGTAACTGCTCAATTTGGTTATCTATTTCGTTAAAACTGCTGAGTTGATCGCAAAGTGATTGAAAATGCGCTGGCAATGCTTCAATTTCGACATGATGTTTGCGGGCTAGTGAATGTAATGTACTTAATTGTGTTTCTATTTCTTCCAGTCTGGCCGGATCTAAGTCGATATTATTTAAGTAATGGCGCAATTCTGTTTCCGTTTCATCGAGCTGAACCACTGTTGAATTAAGAATTTCAATAAGATTGGCAAAGCGAGGTTCAACATCAATTAAATTTTGCAATTCGTTCAGCGCCGTATTGATTTGAGTGTACGCAGCCCCATTCTCTTGCTCAAACAGTTGATGAAGACTAGATTGGACTGTAGTGGTTAATTGCGATGCATTCGCTAACTGATGTTGTTCGTGAATTAATTCCTTTACGTTATCTTCACTTAAACCAAGCGGTTCTAGCTCTTTAATCTGGTAATTAAGCAAATCTAACTGCGAACGATATTGCTCTGCTTGTTGTGTTTGTATGTCAATTTGTTGTTGTAATGAATGCCATTGTTGGTGTGCAGTTTTTAACTCATTCAACAAGGGTTTTGTGTTGGCGACAGTATCTAGTAATTGACGTTGTGTATCTGGTCTGACTAGAGACTGGTGGGCATGTTGACCATGAATATCGATGCTTTTTTCACTAATGATTTTCATTTGACTCAAAGGCACAATTCGACCATTGATATAAGCACGTGAGCGGCCATCTCGAGAAATCGTTCTACGAAGGTGGCAAAGTTCCTGATCGTCTAGCTCCTGGTGAATTAACCACTGTTGAAGCTGCTCGTTTTGGCTAACATCAAAACTAGCCTCAATCTCAGCACGATCGTGGCCTTGTCTGATCATGTTTGAATCAGCTCTATCTCCTAAAACCAGGCCTAAGGCATCAACCAAAATTGATTTGCCAGCACCTGTTTCCCCAGTCAGTGACATCATGCCAGATTTGAGTGTTAACTCAATATCATCTACAACAGCTAAGTGGCGAACACAGAGGTTAGTTAGCAAGCTTTCGTCCCCATTCAAGCTTTGCCCGTAGAATAGAATAGTGGTCGTGATCTTCTAAATGCAGTAATTTAACTGTTTGCGAATGTCGTTCAATTTTGACTGTGTCGCCCGGCTGTAGAATATGTCCTGGCCTTCCATCACAAGTCACCATACAGGTGCTATCTGTTTTGTCGCTCATTATGATTTCAATCAGATTACTAGCGGCGACAATAAGGGGGCGATTACTGAGAGTATGAGGACAGACCGAGGCGAGGACCACAGCATCTAAATCGACATCTAAGATTGGACCACCAGCAGACATAGCGTAGGCAGTAGAGCCTGTAGGGGTCGCTACGACAAGTCCATCAGCGCGCTGGCTATTGAGAAACTTACCATTAAGGTATGTTTCGAATTCGATCATATGGAGCCCCTGATGACCGTGAACAACAACATCATTCATTGCAGTCCCTACTGGCATTGGAGAGTCATTGATTGTGGCTGTTAATAGGAAGCGTGTGTCTTCTCGATATTCGCCAGTCAAAATTTTGGAAAGCTGTCTATCGAGGTTAGTTAAAGTAACATCAGCTAAAAAGCCTAAGCGGCCAACATTGATACCAACCAGTGCTAAATTACTACCCGCCATAGCACGAGAAGCCGAGAGTACAGTGCCGTCACCTCCTATAGCGATGACTAAGTCGCAGCTTGATGCAAAATCATTGCTCGAAACGACCTCTAAGTCGGCTAGAAAGTTAAGCGGTTCGTTGATGACAATAGATAATGACTTTGATTTCAAAAAATCACTAATTTGTACAACGGCATTTTCTAGTATTGGATCATCTTTTCGGATAAATAATCCAATACGTTTAAAAGGTGTCTTCATAATTACCGGGTCACGTAGCTTGTGTTATAAGGGCTAATTGTATATTCGTCATAATAAAAAATATCGGAGCCTAGTTAATCAGCATCAATTCTATCCTAATAGTTCTATCATGAGTGCCATAAGATGATAAAATAACAAAATTTTTAAGCAACTTTATTTCTATAAGGAACAAGCATGGCAATTGAACGTACTCTTTCTATTATTAAACCTGATGCAGTAGCAAAAAATGTGATTGGTGAAATTTATTCGCGTTTTGAAAAAGCGGGTTTAAGTGTAGTAGCGGCAAAAATGATTCACCTAAGTAAAGACGGTGCTGAAGGATTTTATGCTGAGCATAAAGAACGTCCTTTCTTTAATGCGCTTGTTAGCTTCATGACATCTGGCCCTGTTATGGTACAAGTTCTGGAAGGTGAAGGCGCGGTACTTAAAAATCGTGACCTTATGGGTGCAACAAATCCTGTGGAAGCTGAAGCAGGGACTATACGCGCTGATTTTGCTGCAAGTATTGATGAAAATGCTGTACATGGATCTGATTCCGCGGAAAGTGCAGCAAGAGAAATTGCTTATTTCTTCACCTATGAGCAACTATGCGGTCGTACACGTTAATCAGTGAGTAATGCATTATTATGTCGCGCACTAATTTATTTGATTTAGACCTTGAAGGTCTGGAAGGATTTTTTGCTGAATTAGGTGAAAAGTCTTTCCGTGCGCGTCAACTCATGCAATGGATCCACCAGTATCGAGTGGTGGACTTTGCAGAAATGAGTAATTTTAGTAAAGGATTACGACAAACCTTATCTGATAAAGCAGAGTTAACATTACCGGAAGTTTTGCATGAACATGTTTCAAAAGATGGGACGCGAAAATGGATCATCCGTCTATCTTGTGGTAATTCTATAGAAACTGTTTTTATACCTGAGGACGGTAGAGGAACACTTTGTGTTTCATCCCAAGTAGGCTGTGCGCTTGAATGTACGTTTTGCTCAACGGCACAGCAGGGTTTTAACCGTAACCTGAGTGCCAGCGAAATAATCGGCCAATTGTGGATAGCAAACGAGTATCTTGGCAAGGAGCCAAAAGGTAATCGTATGGTCACTAATGTTGTGATGATGGGCATGGGTGAACCCTTAGCCAATTACAAGAGTGCTGTCTCAGCCATGAAGTTAATGCGTGACGATTTAGCCTACGGTATTTCTTGGCGCAGGGTTACTTTGAGTACATCGGGCATGGTGCCGATGATTGATAAGTTACGTGAAGATTGTCATGTGAGTCTGGCTATATCACTGCATGCTGCAAATGATGAATTACGTAGTGAAATTATTCCACTCAATAAGAAATATCCTATTTCTGAATTATTAGCGGCGTGTAAAAGGTATGTTGACGGGCATCAAAAACGGCATATCACCATAGAATATGTTTTACTGGAAGGTATTAATGACTCTGCTAAAGATGCTCAGGATTTAATGCGTATCCTTAAAGGTTTATCAACGAAGATTAATTTAATTCCCTTTAATCCTTTTCCCGGTACATCCTATAAATGTTCTTCCAAGAAGGTCATGGTGCGTTTTAAACAACAATTGATCGATGGTGGTTATGTGGCGACTATTCGCCGAACACGAGGTGATGATATTGTGGCAGCATGTGGACAGTTAGCGGGTGAGGTGCAGGATCGTACCCGTCGTACGCAAAGGCTTAACATTGAAAAAGGAGTGGCAACCATATGAGCAGAAACAATATTTTGGTTTTAGCAATAGTGTTGTTCCTCTCGGGCTGCCAATCAATGAATGGTTCTAGACCAAACTATGTTGCCCCTGATGCAAAAGCTGCTGAACTTAATATGCGCTTGGGGTTGAATTACTTACAACGTGGTGATTATGAGATCGCCTTAGAAAAACTTGAAAAAGCACTCAAACAAGATCCTGGCTTATCACCTGCACATAATACTATCGCTTTGCTATATCAACGTATCAGCGTGAACGATAAGGCTGAATATCACTTCAAACAAGCAATACGATACGAACCTGATTATTCACAAGCACATAATAACTTTGGTGTCTTTTTATGTCAGGTTGGCCGCTACAAGGAAGCAGAACAAAGCTTTTTAGAGGCCGTTAAAAATCCTTTATACAGAAGCACTGCACAGGCATATGAAAATGCGGGTTTGTGCGTTAGCCGTATACCTGATGCTGTGTTGGCAAAGAGCTACTTACGAAAAGCGTTGCAGTATAATCCAAACTTATCTAAAGCATTATTGCAAATGGCTGAAATACATTATGATGAGCAAGGTTATATGCGTGCTAGAGCTTATATCGAAAGATACCGTACGGAATCAAGATGGACGCCAAGAGCGTTATTATTGGCTATCAAAATTGAACATAAGCTAGGTGATAAGAATGCGGTGTCAAGTTATAGGGTGTTATTGAAAGGCAAATTCCCAGATTCAGATGAGGCTTTGATAGTGGAGAAAGGTAACTTTTAATATGACTGAAACTAAACAAGAGATAAATGAGCAGGGAGAAGCTCTTGGGTTAGGTGAAAGGTTAAAGCAAGCACGGGAAGCAAAAAAATTAAGTTTGGACGAAGTGGCGGCTCAATTAAGAATTGCCAAAGTATGGCTTGATTCTATAGAAAAAGAAGCATGGGCCGCTTTGCCTAGTCGCACCTATGCAAGGGGCTATTTTATTAGCTATGTAAAATTTATGGGTTTACCCGAAGATACTTTATTAAGCTTATTTAATTTACAATACGCGGAGCCTGCTAAAGTGGCTCCGAGTTTAAATCAAAAGCAAACTTCAAATGTGAAGGTGAAAGTACTGGCTGTTATAGTGCCATTATTATTGATTGCTTCAGCTTGGTTTAGCTGGCAGTTTTTATTTGAGAATAAACAAAATGATGAAGCGGCATGGTTGGGGGACGGCCATACTATTTTACATAGCCAATTTAATGAAAAGACCACATTAAATGTTGCGACCTTTATTTCAAGTTTCGAGCACAATAATTAATACGATGCTTAGTTAATGAGTTCACAGATACACACAATTACACGACGAAAATCGCGACAAGTGATGGTAGGGAATGTTGCTGTAGGTGGCGACGCACCTATTGCTGTGCAAAGCATGACTAATACGGAAACCTGTGATGTTGCTGCTACTGTAGAGCAAATCAATGCATTAAGCTCAGTAGGCGCCGATATAGTGAGGGTTTCAGTTCCATCCATGGAAGCAGCAGAAGCATTTGGAAAGATAAAACAGCAAGTGAACTTGCCCTTAATTGCCGATATTCACTTTGATCATAAAATTGCATTACGCGTTGCTGAGTTGGGGGTCGATTGCCTACGTATCAACCCCGGTAATATAGGACGGGAAGACCGCGTTCGAGCAGTGGTCGAGAGTGCAAGAGATCATAATATACCTATAAGAATTGGGGTGAATGCAGGTTCTTTAGAAAAGGATCTACAAAAAAAGTATGGTGAACCGACACCCGATGCTCTGGTTGAATCCGCCATGCGCCACATTGATATTTTAGATAGGCTAAATTTCCCTGATTTTAAAGTCAGTTTAAAGGCCTCAGATGTGTTTATGACCGTCCATGCCTATCGAAAACTGGCTACTCAGATAGAGCAACCATTACATTTAGGTATCACAGAGGCCGGTGGTTTGCGTTCAGGAGCGGTCAAGTCAGCTATTGGCTTAGGTATGCTTTTGTCAGAAGGTATCGGTGACACAATTCGTGTGTCTTTAGCTGCTGATCCAGTAGAAGAAGTGCGTGTTGGTTTTGATATTCTAAAAAGCTTACGAATTCGCAATAAAGGCATTAATCTCATTGCCTGTCCATCATGTTCAAGACAACAGTTCGATGTCATTTCTACTGTGAACAAATTAGAAAATCGTCTTGAAGATATATTAGAACCCATGGATGTGGCAGTCATTGGTTGCGTGGTCAATGGCCCTGGCGAAGCAAAAGAAGCCGCCATAGGCTTAACAGGAGGCACACCAAATTTATTATATGTTGATGGCAAGCCTAGCCATAAGGTTAATGATGACGAATTAGTCGATGAGTTAGAAAAAGAGATTAGACAAAGAGTCGAGCGCCAACAACAAGTTACTCACCCAGAAAAAATTATTCCGATAAAGGACATCAGTTAATCGTGGCAGACACTATCCGTTCAATTCGGGGAATGAATGATATTCTCCCGGATACAACTCCTTATTGGCAGGCTGTGGAATCAACCCTGAATGAGGTGTTGACAGCTTATGGCTATCAAGAGATCCGTTTCCCAATTGTTGAAAAAACAGCTTTGTTTAGTCGCTCCATAGGTGAAGTGACAGACATTGTTGAGAAGGAGATGTATAGCTTTACTGATAGAAATGGTGACAGCCTGACACTTCGACCTGAAGGTACTGCTGGTTGCGTGCGTGCAGCGATGCAAAACGGCTTACTAAACCAAACGCAGCGTCTTTGGTATATGGGCCCTATGTTTAGGCATGAACGCCCTCAAAAGGGCCGTTATCGTCAGTTTCACCAAATTGGTGTTGAAGCCTATGGTTTTAAAGGTCCCGATATTGATGCTGAAATGATTGTAATGACAGCTCGTTTATGGAAGCAACTCGGTTTATCTGGTTTAACATTGCAAATTAATTCCTTGGGCTCAACTGAAGCCAGATTGGCTTATCGGCAAACATTAGTGACCTATTATGAGGCAAATCAAACGTTGTTAGATGAAGATAGCCAACGACGTTTACAAAGTAATCCGCTACGTATTTTGGATAGTAAAAACCCCGCAATGCAGGAATTAAATGATAATGCGCCAACATTGCTAGAACATCTTGACGATGAGTCAAAACAAGATTTTGATGCGCTTCGTGAAACTTTAGACTCAATTGGCATTGAGTATGAAGTTAACCCTCGTTTGGTTCGGGGTTTGGATTACTATGGCAAAACAGTTTTCGAGTGGGTGACAGATCATTTAGGTTCTCAGGGAACAGTTTGTGCCGGTGGTCGTTATGATAGTCTAGTAGCGCAGTTAGGTGGGAGAGGGGCGACAGCTATTGGTTTTGCGATTGGGCTTGAACGTTTAATCGCTTTATTAGAAGCGATGGATGCCTTACCTGAAATTGGAAACATTGATGCCTATATTGTGGCTGTTGGTGACAATGCCGCTAAACAGGCATTATTCTTGGCAGAACAATTGCGGGACCAAATTCCCGATTTGAAGTTGATTACTCACTGTGGTGGTGGTAGTTTTAAGAGCCAATTTAAACATGCAGACCGGAGTGGGGCCCGTTGGAGCTTGATTTTGGGTGATGATGAAATTAATCAACAAGTCATTAGTGTGAAAACAATGGCGACAGGAGAACAAGAAACGGTTCCCTGGGATGCTTTAGCTAATTATTTACAATCTTAAATATAGAAGAAAAATATGACTCCTTTGAATACATCTGAATGGCAATCATTAGAACGCCACTATTCTGATATTAAATATCTTTCAATGCGGGATGAATTCGCACTAGATTCTGGTCGCTTTGAACGTTTGTCCATAAGCAGCGGTGATTTACTTTTAGATTACTCAAAAAATCGTATTACAAAAAAAACGATATCAAAACTCGCTGCTTTAGTTGAGTCATTAGATTTATCTGGATGGATAGAAAAGATGTTCACTGGCGAATCCATTAATACGACTGAAGGCCGTGCCGTTTCACATATAGCGTTAAGAAACCGCAGCAATACACCGATTATTGTAGATGGCGAAGATATTATGCCAGCCATTAATGCGGTGTTAGCACAAATGAAACGTTTTTGTGGCAAAGTCCATAGTGGCGAATGGCTTGGTTACACAGGCAAACAGATAACAGATATTGTCAATATTGGGATTGGGGGGTCTGACTTAGGCCCAGCGATGATATGTGACGCCTTAGAACCTTATGGTGTTGAAGGCATGAATGCCCATTTTGTATCCAACGTCGATGGTACTGATCTGAGCACGACACTCGAAAAATTAAACCCTGAAACAACCCTCTTTGTCGTGGCTTCGAAAACCTTTACTACGCAAGAAACATTGACGAATGCGCAATCAGCTAGGGCCTGGTTTTTACAAGCAGGTAGTCAAGAGGATGTCGCACAACATTTTGTTGCTGTTTCAACCAATGCTGAAGCGGTAGCTGAATTTGGCATTAATACCGACAATATGTTCGAAATTTGGGATTGGGTCGGCGGTCGGTACTCTCTTTGGAGTGCGATTGGTTTGCCTATTGCTTTATATGTTGGGATGGATAATTTTGAGCGCCTACTCGATGGCGGTCATGAGATGGATAATCATTTCAGACACCAACCATTTGAAGACAATATCCCCGTTGTTATGGGTTTGTTAGGGATTTGGTATATCAACTTCTTTGGTTCTCAGACACATGCTATTGTACCTTACGATCATTCTCTAGCTCGTTTTCCAAGTCATATGCAACAATTGGATATGGAAAGTAATGGTAAGAACACGAATAGACAAGGACAACGCTTACGGTATGGAACAGGCCCAGTCATTTGGGGTACACCCGGTACCAATGGTCAGCATGCTTATTTCCAGTTGATCCATCAAGGAACACAAATAATTCCTGTTGATTTTGTTTTGCCTGTTAATAGTCACTACCCGGAAGTAGATCATCAATCAATTTTATTGGCTAATGGCTTAGCGCAATCAGAAGCTCTAATGAAAGGTAAAAATGCCGAGGAAGTAAGGGCCGAGCTAGTAAAAGAAGGTCTTGAAGGTGAGGAGCTTGAGGCTTTATTACCACATAAAATCTTCCCAGGAAACAGACCTAGCAATACATTATTATTCCCTAAATTAACGCCTGAGATGCTAGGTCAGCTAGTCGCTTTGTATGAACACAAAGTCTTTGTACAAGGTGTTGTCTGGAATATTAATTCGTTTGATCAGTGGGGTGTTGAGTTAGGTAAGCAGCTTGCTAAAGCAATATTGCCTGACTTGGAGCAAGGTGCTGAAGTTTCCGTTCATGATAGCTCAACGACTTCTTTGATTAATTTAATCAAACAACTGAGAACCTATTAAGCCGTAACGAAAAAAATAAAAAAGGCCTGGTTAATCCAGGCCTTTTTTATTTATAAGTTTTAATCCGCCTTTTGCAAAACAATACCTGATAGTGGCGGTAGATTCATCACGATGGAATAAGCCCTGTCTGACCAGGGTGTTTCTTCAGTCTGTACTAGTGGTTTGTTTTCAAAGTTACTACCACCATAATATTCAGAGTCAGAATTAAAGATAGCTTTGTAATTACCTTTTTCCGGCACGCCGATACGATAATTTTCCCGTGGTACTGGAGTAAAATTAAAGATAGAAATCACGCGCTGTTCACCATCTTTTCTGATAAAACTCAAAATAGAATGTTCTCTATCATTACAGTCTAGCCATTCAAAACCATGTGGATCGAACTCATGTCGATACAGCGCTGGTGTTTCTGTATATAGCTTATTCAAATCTGATACTAATGTTTTCATACCCTTATGTAGCGGGTAATCAAGTGTGTACCAATCAAGTGATTGTTCACAGTTCCACTCATTTCCTTGAGCAAACTCAGAGCCCATAAACAGTAGCTTCTTACCTGGGTAAGTAAACATAAGGGTGTAGAGCAATCTTAAGTTAGCAAAACGTTGCCATTCATCGCCAGGCATTTTATTGAGCATTGAGCCTTTACCATGAACAACTTCATCATGAGAAAATGGCAGAACAAAGTTTTCAGTAAATGCGTATAGCAATCCAAATGTTAGGGAATCATGGTGGTAGCGACGATGGATGGCATCTTGTTTCATATACTCAAGAATGTCATGCATCCAACCCATATTCCATTTCATGGAGAATCCAAGTCCTCCCATATGCGCTGGACGCGACACCATCGGGTAGGAGGTTGATTCTTCAGCCGTGATTAAACTGCCTGGGAATTCTTGATGCAGAACGCTGTTCATATGTTGTAAAAACTCTATAACCTCAAGATTTTCACGACCGCCATGTTTGTTAGGGATCCAGTTGTCACCTTCTCTTGAATAGTCTAAATAGAGCATAGAGGCAACGGCATCAACGCGGAGTCCGTCAATATGGAATTCGCCTAACCAATAAAAAGCACTAGATAAGAGGAAGTTAAATACTTCATTACGGCCATAGTTAAAAATGAGTGTGCCCCAGTCTTGATGTTCACCTTGACGTGGATCAGCATGTTCATATAAAGCGCTACCATCAAAGCGGGCTAAACCATGAGCATCTTTTGGAAAATGTCCTGGCACCCAGTCGAGGATAATCCCTATATTATTTTGATGGCATTTATCAATAAAGTAACGTAACTGGTCAGGAGAACCAAAACGGCTAGTAGGCGCAAAATAGCCTGTTGTTTGATAACCCCATGAGATATCAAGGGGGTGTTCTGTGATTGGCAATAATTCGATATGGGTGAAACCGAGCTCTTTGACGTAAGGGACGAGCTGGTCTGCCATCTCTATGTAATTTAAAAATTCACCTGCTTCGTTACGTTTCCATGAGCCTAAATGGACTTCATAGACTGAATGTGGAAGGTGTAGCCAGTCTGCTTGATTACGTGTTGACATCCAATCACCATCTTGCCACTCATATTGTGTGGGGGCGGTAACGATAGAAGCTGTACCAGGACGAAGCTCGCATTGCTGGCCATAGGGATCTTTTTTGCTGTGGAGTGAGCCATCATCTCGATTTTTGATCTCAAACTTGTATAAGTCACCTGCTGTTAAGCCCGGGATAAATAACTCCCAGACACCGGTATCACCGCGTGATCGCATAGGATGACGTCGACCATCCCATTGGTTGAAGTCACCAATAATACTGATACGTTCAGCGCTAGGGGCCCAAGTGGCAAATAACACGCCTTCAACACCATCTACATTATGCGTATGGGCACCAAAAACGCGATAGGCGTGCCAGTGTTTACCCTCGGCAAATAAGTGCAAGTCATATTCTGAAAGTTGGGGCTGGAAGCAATAAGGATCATAGTCGTGAGAAGTCAGTTCACTATTTATTTGACGATCTACCGTATAGGGTATTTCAAGTTCACTCGATTTCCCAGTCCACTGGAAAAGATCAGTGCCTTCTATTCTTTGAAGAATGAGTGAATTATTAAGCGATGCTTTTTGCGTGTCTGGTAAGAAAATAGTGACTGTTGTTTTGTCATCTTTAGAGTGTGCACCTAGGACTGAAAACGGATCATGGTGACGCGCTTCTATGATTTTCACTAAGTCGTCAGATAATTTGTTTTCTAAAATCATAGTGTTGAAGTTCCATATAAAAATTTATTGATGTCTACAAGGTGCTTGTGGCAGTCTTATAGGTATATTCCTAACTCATCGATGGAGATGTCATATGTCAGACAATAATAGCACGCGCTTTGTTAGTCGTCTTACTCGCGATACATTAGCATTAATTTTGGCAGGTGGGAGAGGATCAAGGCTTAAACAGTTAACAGATTGGCGGGCTAAACCAGCAGTACCGTTTGGTGGTAAATTTAGGATCATTGATTTCCCATTATCAAACTGTGTTAACTCTGGTATCAGACGAGTAGGAGTTCTCTCTCAGTATAAATCTCATTCACTTGTAAAACATATCCAACAAGGTTGGGGTTTTATGGGTGGTCAATTGGGTGAGTTTGTTGAATTATTGCCAGCATCACAACGTACTGAAAAAGGTTGGTATGAAGGGACTGCTGATGCGGTTTATCAAAACCTTGATATTTTAAGGAATCATGGTCCTGAATATGTATTGATTCTTGCCGGTGATCACATTTACAAAATGGATTATGGCGATATGTTGGCGGATCATGTAGAAAAGGGTGCTGATATGACGATAGGGTGCCTAACAGTATCTTTAGAAGAAGCAAAGGCCTTTGGGGTGATGTCAGTGGATGCAGCCAATCGTATAGTCGCATTTGATGAAAAGCCTGATTCTCCTAACCCAATACCAGGTCAGGATGATGTAGCGCTAGCTTCTATGGGTATTTATATCTTTAATGCGGCATTTTTATACGAGCAGCTTGTTAAAGATGCCGATAATCAAGATTCAACGCATGATTTTGGTCATGACATTATCCCTTCTTTGATTAAAAATTATAAGGTTTTGGCTCATCCATATAAAGATGTACAGGGTAATGATCCTGGGTATTGGCGAGATGTAGGGACGATTGATGCGTTTTGGTCTGGAAATTTAGAATTGATTGGCATTACTCCCGAACTGAATATATATGATTCCGATTGGCCAATATGGACGCATCAAGAGCAGTTGCCCCCAGCAAAATTTGTATTTAATGATGATAACCGTCGCGGTATGGCAGTTGATTCTATGATATCAGGCGGGTGCGTGATTTCTGGAGCAACAGTGAGTCATTCGGTATTGTTTTCGAATGTAACAGTGCATAGTTATGCCATTGTTGAAGATGCTGTTGTGCTGCCTGAAGTTAACATAGGCCGCAATTGCAGGTTGAAGAATGTGGTTTTAGATAAAGGCTGTGATATACCACCAGGTACAGTTATTGGTGAAGATTCCGTTGCAGATGCAGAAAAATATGAAGTTTCGCCGAATGGAGTCGTTTTAGTTACCCCTGAAATGCTAGGACAGAATTACCGACATGTCAGATAAGTTAAAAGTTGTTTTATGCTGGCATATGCACCAGCCCCAGTACAGTGAACCATTAGGAGGCATGTATCAATTACCTTGGACATACCTACATGCAATAAAAGATTATTCTGATATGGCTTGGCATCTGGAAAATGTGCCAGAAGCGAGAGCCGTGGTGAATTTTGCCCCCACATTAATAGAGCAAATTTCTGATTATGATCTGCAGCTTAAAGAACGGTTTAGAGGGACAGGCCGCATAAAGGATCCTCTGTTGCTCGCGTTAGACTCGCCTGTGCAACCGATGCATATCGAAGATCGAAAAACATTGATTAGTGCTTGTCTTCGAGCAAACGAAGAAAAGTTAATTTCACCCTTTCCTCACTTTTCTAAATTAGCAAGTATGGCGAGAGGGTTTTTAGAAGAGCCAGAGTGTTTAGCCTATATCAATGATCAGTTTATGATTGACCTTCTTGTTTGGTATCACTTAGCTTGGATGGGTGAATCAATAAGGCGAACTGATATACGTATCCAAGGGCTAATGAAGAAAGGCCAGCACTATGATTTTCATGACCGTCGAAAATTGATGACGGTTATCAGTGAGTTGTTGAATGACCTTATTCCGCGTTATCGGCGATTAGCTGAATCAGGTAAAGTCGAATTATCTGTAACACCTTATGCGCATCCGATTATACCGTTAATGCTGGATATTGAATCTACCTATGATGCAATGCCTGATGCTGAATTACCAGGAATTACAGTTTATCCGGGTGGTAAAGAACGTGCGAATTGGCATATGGAAGAAGGCCTCCGTGTTTTTGAATCTTATTTTGGATTTAGACCGAAAGGGTGCTGGCCATCTGAGGGTGCTGTCTCAACGGATACTTTAAAGCTGGTTAAAGAGCATGGTTTTACATGGGCGGCTACAGGTGAGAATGTGCTACGTAACAGCCTTAGTAAATCAGAGATGACAAATGAAAGTATTCATAAGCCATTCAAAGTGACTGATGATGGCGCAGCCTGCTTTTTCCGTGATGATGGATTGTCTGATTTGATTGGCTTTACCTACACTGGCTGGGATGCGGAACATGCTATTACTGATTTTATAGGCCATCTAAAACGTATTAATAAAGATACGAAAGGTGAAAAAGATCGCGTTGTTTCAGTGATATTAGATGGTGAGAATGCCTGGGAATATTATCCTTACAATGGCTATTACTTTTTGCAAGGATTGTACAAGCAATTATCAGAACACCCGGACATTGAACTCACGACATTTTCTGAGTGTTTAGATAATGAAGTCGAAGCGACTGAGATCCCTGAGATCGTTGCTGGTAGCTGGGTCTACGGTTCATTCTCTACTTGGATAGGTGATCCTGATAAAAATCGAGGTTGGGATTTATTAAGTCAAGCTAAGAAAACCTATGACAGAGTCATGAAAAAAAGAAGCTTCGATGATGAAATGATGTTAGCGCTAGAAAGACAGCTAGCTATTTGTGAAGGTTCGGACTGGTTCTGGTGGTTTGGCGATTACAACTCTGGCGACAGTGTGAGTGATTTTGAACGTTTGTTCAGGTTGCATCTATCAAATTTATATCAAATGTTAGGCGAAGAAGTGCCTCAAGTTTTATCTGAGGTTGTTTCTCGCGGCGGTGATGGTATTGAGCAGGGCGGGACAATGCGACGTGGAGGCTAAGTGAACCAACAGGCTAGTGTTTTTAACCAACGACGTACTGGCGTATTACTACATATTACCAGCCTACCCAGTAGCAATTTGGGAAAAGATGCCTATCGATTTGTTGATTTCTTAGCTGCAACAGGCACTACAATATGGCAAATGTTACCACTGGGGCCGACGCATGCTGATAACTCACCCTATCAATGCTTATCTGCACATGCTGCTAACGCAAGTTTAATTTGTCCTCATTGGGTCACTCAACAGTCCTGGGCTATTGCTGATGAGTTAGACGTGTCTAACTTGTCTATTCTAATTGCCAAGGCCTTTCATCAATTTGATACGTATGCTGATGATGAAGAAAAGCAGCTGTTTTCTGATTTTTGTCAGCAGCATGCCTATTGGTTGGATGACTATGTATTATTTTGTGAAATACGCCATTTAAATTTTACAAATGCCTGGTTTGATTGGCCTGAGGCGTTACGTGATCGAGAAGTCGATGCTTTAGCTAGGATTAGGTGTGATCGACAACAAGCGCTTGATATTCGTTGTTTCGAACAATTTATATTTTTTCAACAGTGGCGATCATTGAAGCGCTATGCCAATGAACATGGTGTTTTATTATTTGGTGATATGCCAATTTTTGTCGCCCATGACAGTGCAGACGTTTGGGCTAATCAAGGCTTATTTACCTTAGACAATACGGGGCAGGCAACACGAGTAGCGGGTGTACCACCTGATTATTTCTCTGCAACAGGCCAAAGATGGGGTAATCCACTTTATGAGTGGGAGGCCCACCAACAACAAGATTATCTCTGGTGGCAACAGCGTTTAAGTACGCAACTGGATTTATTTGATCTCGTTAGAATAGATCATTTCCGTGGCTTTGAAGCTTGTTGGGAGATTCCTGCAAATTGTGATACTGCTATTGATGGCGCTTGGGTGAAAGCACCAGGTGATGAGCTATTTGATAAGCTTTTATCTGTTTTCGGTGAATTACCTTTGGTTGCAGAAGATTTAGGCATCATTACCGATGAAGTGACGGTATTACGTGAAAAATATGCAATGCCTGGCATGAAAATTTTACAGTTTGCTTTTGGTTCTGATGCTGATGCGACTAACCCGTATCTTCCTCACCAACACTGCCGAGATAGTGTTGCCTATACAGGCACACATGATAACAACACGACAGTGGGTTGGTATCAGGAGGTAGATGAGGGCACACAACAGCATATAGCAAGTTATTTGGGGCGTGATGATGTGAGCATGCCTTGGACCTTAAATAGGATCGCTTTACAATCAGTAGCAGCATTAGCAGTGCTACCTATGCAAGATATTTTATCCTTAGATGGTAGCCATAGAATGAATGTACCAGGGACTACAGAAGGTAACTGGTCATGGCAATTCTCTTGGGAAATGTTAACGGACGATAGCCAAGCGCAATTATTGAACTTAAATAAACTTTATGGGCGGTGTTAAGTGATGAGTAATCCTGAGACTTTAAGCTATGCTAAGACACATGAATGGGTGAAACGCGAAGACAATGGCGAACTCACGGTAGGTATAACGGACCATGCACAGGATTTATTGGGTGATTTAGTGTTTGCTGAACTCCCAGCGGTAGGAAGTCATATCACGGCGGCTGAGCCTTGCATGCTGCTTGAGTCTGTTAAGGCTGCATCTGATATATATATGCCATTGAGCGGAGAAGTGGTAGCAGTAAATCAGGCATTGGAAGGTACGCCAGAACTGGTTAATGAAGATGCTTTCGGTGACGGTTGGTTATTTAAGATAAAAGCTGATGATATCGAAGATATCGATTCATTATTGTCAGCCAGTGCCTACGAATTATTGCTGGATGAATAAATTGCACCTAGAACAACTGGGTGACTGGCACCGGTTACTGAAGGAATATTACCCGGTTTATTGTTGCTAGTTCTATAGGCTAACCAAGCAAAAGCACAGGCTTCGACCCAGTCTGGATGAATGCCTAATACTTCTGTTGTCGTCACTATTTGTTCAGGTAATAAAGACGCTAGTAAATTAAATAAGGTCTTATTGTGGCTGCCTCCACCACAGATAAATACAGAGCTTACAGTTGGGCAATGATATTGAATATCTTTAGCTATTACTTGTGCTGTTAAGTGCAGTAGCGTCGCCTGTACATCCTGTGCCGATAGCGTATGTTCAAAAATAGATAACTGCTTATCTAGCCAACTCAGATTGAAATACTCACGACCAGTACTTTTGGGGACAGCTTGAGCGAAATAAGGGTCGTTTAAACATTGCTCAAGTAATTCCATGTTAACTTGCCCTTGTGCTGCCCATTGTCCATCTTCATCATA
Source organism: uncultured Gammaproteobacteria bacterium (assembly GCA_905479075.1). Lineage (GTDB taxonomy): Bacteria > Pseudomonadota > Gammaproteobacteria > Nitrosococcales > Methylophagaceae. The sequence continues at coordinate 111,140 of CAJQLA010000005.1, forward strand.
GCTACGGTTTTGATGTTGCTTTATCCAAGCATCTAACAAGGTATTTCCAGGACCGCTATCAAAACCAATAATAGCTTCATTATTGTTAGAAGGCAGATAACTAATATTGCTAATACCACCGATATTAATAACTGCGCGTGATTCTGTTTGACTGCTAAAAGCATACGCATGGAACGCAGGGACGAGGGGCGCGCCTTGACCAGATGACGCAATATCACGTTGTCTAAAATCTGCGATTGTGCGAATTGTAGTTAGCTCTGCAATAGTATGGGCATCACCAATTTGCATACTAAAGGGATATTGGCTATCGGGGGAGTGGAACAAAGTATGTCCATGACAACCGATTGCCGAAATAGTGCCGGCTGAAAGAGTCGTTTCTTGAAGTAGTGTGTTGATATACTGAGCAATTAATTGGCCTAGCTCAATATTGAGACTGCCTAATTGTTCAAAGCTGCAGTGTTGTTCGCTAATAACATGGTGAAGTGTTTCTAGCAGGTGTTCTGGAAAAGCAAATGTTTTTGCTGTAATTAACTGGCAAGCATTATCATCGGTAATATCAACAATAGCGATATCAATGCCATCTAGGCTGGTGCCTGACATAACTCCAATATAATAGGACAAGGTCTTTATTCGTTAATTGCGACAGCTGTGCGTTGTAATGTATCTAATTGTGCTAAAAGAGGCTGGGCCTGATTTTTGAAATTAGCACGATGTTTTTTAGGTAAAGGCTCTGCCTTTGGCAAGGCAACTGTTAGCGGATTCCGGTGTACACCATTAACTCGGAACTCATAATGCAAATGAGGACCTGTTGCTAAACCGCTACTGCCAATATAACCAATAGTTTGCCCCTGCTTGATACGCTTTCCTCGTTTAAGACCTTTCCTGTATCGAGACATATGGGCATACAAAGTTGTGTATTTTCCACCGTGTGACAATACAACGGTACGACCATAGCCGCCTTTTGTGCCGACAAAGTCAACCTTACCATCACCTGTAGCTAGAATAGGTGTCCCCCTCGCTGCAGCATAATCGACACCTCGATGTGGTCTGTTTGTTTTTAAAACAGGATGTTTCCTATTAGGATTAAAGCGAGAACTTATGCGTGAAAAATGTACAGGTGTCCGACTGAAAGCTTTACGCATACTGTCGCCTTCAGGAGAATAATAACGACCATTACCCTCTGCATCAGCAAACCGAACAGCTCTGAATGTTTTTCCTTGATTGGTAAATTCCGCTGCCAGAATGTCACCATCATCTATCTTATCGCCATCAAGATAGTGTTCATCATAGATGACTTTGAAATGATCACCTTTGCGTATATCAAGCGCAAAATCAACATCCCAACCAAAAATATAAGCCAATTCCATGATGACTTTGTCAGATAAGCCTGAAATAAGTCCGGCTTCAAATAATGACGTCTCAACACTGCCTGTGATTTGTCTTTGTCTTAATTCAATATCACGTTTAATCGTTTCCGCTTGATAACCTTCATCAGTCAAATTAACTTGAAAAGTCTCAATGGGACTCATAACGAGTTGGAGTTGTTGTAAAGAAACAGACTCTGCTTGCTTATCAAGACCAAACCGCAGAAGTTGTCCTGGCTTGAGGTCTAATAAGGGCTTTATTTGTTTATTTAATTTGGCAACATTATAGACATCTGTCGCATTGAGGCCGACCTTGGGGAATAATAAAGATAAGTTATCACCCGGTTCAATCGTTATTTCTTGCCACTGAATACTAGAAAATTCTTCATTTATATCAATGTTAGCATCGTCATTTTGTGCGAGGGTTGCTTGTTCTGCCGCGTTGATTTCTGATAATTCGACTTGATTCAAATTAGGCGCAATAACTGCTTTTTGTTGATAGGAGACAGGTAGAACGAGTGTCTCACTGGATGTTTTTAAAAAGTGGGCTTGCTGAGTTTCAAGTGGCTGACCAGGTAACGCGATGACTTGTGATTGGACACCTGTACTTGGGGCTTCATTGGTTGCCAGAACAATATTAGTAATAAAAATACCACTAATAATTAACAGGGAAAGTAGAGCAAGTTGCCGATACTTTGCAAGCCGGTTAGCGGTGCTAGAAAATATATTTTCTTGGTTTGCAGAACGTATTAATCGGTTTCTTTTCATCTGGAAGCTCGACTGCTTACATAGTTAACGTGACATTCTCTCAGTATTTTACGGGGAATGGAAGCCTTCATTAGGCAATGATGTGATAATATTCGCGCCAGATCAAAAATTATTAAGCGGAGAGTAAGTATGGTTGCTGGACAAGCAGCATTGGCTGAAATAGAACGTGGCGCAGAAGAAATATTGGTGAAAGCTGAACTGATTGAGAAATTAGAAACAGGACGTCCTTTGCGTATTAAAGCTGGTTTTGATCCTACTGCTCCCGATCTGCATCTTGGTCATACTGTGTTAATTAATAAGTTAAAACAGTTTCAAGATCTAGGTCATGAAATCCTATTTTTAATTGGTGATTTCACAGGTATGATCGGTGATCCAACAGGTAAAAATGTCACCAGAAAGCCGCTGACACCTGAGCAAGTTAAAGAAAATGCAAAATCCTATCAGGAGCAAGTATTCAAAATTCTTGATCCTGAAAAAACGACAGTTGTCTTTAATTCAGAGTGGATGAACAAATTATCTTCAGCCGATATGATCCGCCTTGCGTCTAATCATACTGTGGCGAGGATGCTTGAACGTGATGATTTCCAAAAGCGTTATTCAGGTGGTCAGGCTATTGCAATCCACGAGTTTTTGTACCCTTTAATACAAGGCTATGATTCTGTTGTTTTAGATGCTGATGTTGAATTGGGCGGAACAGATCAAAAATTCAATTTACTTATGGGCCGTGAATTGCAGAAGGCTTATGGTAAGCCACAACAATCTATTTTGACGATGCCTATCCTTGAAGGTTTGGATGGCGTACAGAAAATGTCAAAATCACTTAATAATTATATTGGCGTTAACGATTCCGCGAATGAAATGTTTGGCAAAATCATGTCAGTTTCAGATGAGTTAATGTGGCGTTATTTTGAATTATTAAGCTTTAGACCGCTAGATGAAATCGCAGAATTTAAGTCGCAAATCGACAATGGCGGTAACCCTCGTGATATCAAATTTAAATTAGCTCAGGAATTAATCAGTCGTTTTCATAGTGAACAAGCTGCTACTGATGCTCAGAATGATTTCATTAACCGATTTAGTAAAAATGCAATTCCAGATGATATGCCAGAAGTGGAATTAACCGACGGTGGTGAAGGAATTGTACTGGCTAATATATTAAAGGACGCAGGTCTGGTTAGTAGTACTTCTGAAGCACATCGTATGGTTAAGCAAGGTGCAGTCAAAATTGACGGCGAGCGCGTAGGCGACAGCCGTCAAATTCTGCAGTCAGGATTTATGGCTGTTATGCAGGTTGGTAAACGTAAGTTTGCCCGTATAAAAATCCAATAGCAGCAATATTTGTTGTTGTTCAGTACTAACTAGTAGGCACTAAAGACTTTATCATTCAACCCCATCGTTCATAATGGTGGTCTACTTGTGCCAATTCATTATTGTGTGGAATATAATGACAGTCTATATGATCATCATGAACGTCCAGAACGACTTTTTCATGACGCCATAAACTATTGTAATAAAAGTCAATCTCATGTTTTATAGGTTCATCATCAAAGGTGATTTGGACAGTATAATGATCATAGGCACCATAACCAGATTTGATTTTTTTAAACTTTCGCGTCATGGCTGATGGTGCTAGGTTACGACCAGATAATAACTGACTTTCCTGATCCCAAGTGTGTATTACTGAATAATGTTTTATTCGATGATTTGAGGTATTTTTAAGGTACATTTTGAGTATGTGAAAACCTGTTTTCATAATAATTCCTTTTAAAATATCGGGTCTACTTAATAAGTAATCTGCAAGTATGGTTTAGGTAGTCTCAATGTAGACAAAAATTTGACTCAATTACTTCATAAGAGAGAATGCAAAGACTATTCCATATTCTTAATAGCCCAAAGCCGATGAATAAGTATGAAAATTAGTATTTTTAATGCTAGACGCACTATTAAATTGTTGTTATTATGCAAGCCAAATTTCTGAACCAACTCCCCCACATTAATTTTTTAATTGCACCATGCGCGTGCCAAATTACACATCAATAAAAAATCCCATTTTAGGTAATACATGAATCTAACAGATCTTAAAAAGCAATCAGCTGCAGAGCTGATGGAACTTGCTATTTCGATGAAATTGGAAGGCTTAGCTCGAAATCGTAAACAAGACTTAATCTTTTCCATAGTAAAAGCGCACGCTAAGAAAGGCGACGAAGTTTATACAACAGGGGTATTAGAACTATTACCTGATGGCTTTGGTTTTTTACGTTCACCAGAAGATTCTTACGTAGCAGGTCCTGATGATATATATGTATCACCTAGCCAGATAAGACGTTTTCATCTAAGAACAGGTGATACCTTAAAAGGTAAAATCCGAGCCCCTAAAGACAGCGAACGTTATTTTGCTTTAATTAAAGTTGACGAAATTAACTTCGAAAAACCTGAATTATCAAAAAATAAAGTTCCGTTTGAGAATTTAACCCCTTTGTTTCCGAATGATCGTTTCACCCTTGAACGTGGTAATGGTAGTACTGAAGATTTAACACCTAGGATTGTGGATTTGGCTGCTCCCATCGGTAAAGGGCAACGTGCATTGATCGTTGCACCGCCAAAATCGGGTAAAACAATGATTTTGCAATCTATTGCTCAATCAATTGCGGCAAATCATCCTGATAGTTATTTGATCGTACTATTAATCGACGAACGTCCCGAAGAAGTAACAGAAATGCAACGTTCAGTGATAGGAGAAGTGGTTTCGAGCACTTTTGATGAACCTGCTTCTCGACATGTACAAGTTGCTGAGATGGTCATTGAAAAGGCCAAAAGATTAGTTGAACACAAACAAGATGTTGTGATTTTACTTGACTCAATTACACGACTTGCTCGTGCCTATAACACTGTTGCGCCATCATCAGGTAAGGTTTTGACAGGTGGTGTCGATGCTAATGCCTTACAAAGACCTAAACGTTTTTTTGGTGCTGCTAGAAACATTGAAGAAGGCGGCAGCTTGTCCATTATTGCAACGGCTCTTGTTGAAACAGGCTCACGCATGGATGAGGTTATCTTTGAAGAGTTCAAAGGTACCGGTAATATGGAATTACAACTAGAACGTAAGTTAGCTGATCGTCGTATTTATCCAGCGATCAACGTGACACGTTCAGGTACACGTCGTGAAGAAATGCTGACTCGTGATGACGATCTACATAAATTATGGGTACTTCGTAAATTATTGGCACCTATGGAACCAGTGGATGCGATGGAATTCTTGATGGATCGCTTAAAAGCGACTAAAACCAATGCTGAGTTTTTTGAAACAATGAAGCAAGGTTAACAAGACCCTGGTTACAGCGCTGTCAACATTGCCGCCGGCCTTATTTATTATGGGGCCTACTGCTGCTGGGAAAACAGATTTAGCGATAAAACTGGCACAGGATTATCCTGTTGAAATTATTAGTGTTGATTCTGCTCTCGTTTATCGAGGCATGGATATTGGGACTGCTAAGCCAGAACCTGCAGTCCTAGAGCAATACCCTCATCATTTAGTTAATATTCTAGAACCAACAGAATCCTATTCAGTTGGTGATTTTCGCCGAGATGCATTGGGTTTAATGGCGGATATTACAAAAAGAAAAAAAATCCCCCTTCTTGTTGGCGGCACAATGCTTTATTTCAAAGCGCTACAACAAGGCTTAGCCGATTTGCCAGAAGCAGATAAGATAGTAAGAGCTGAGCTAGACGCTCTGGCTAGTGACAAAGGCCTGTCATATCTGCATGCGCGATTATCAGAAGTCGATCCGATCTCAGCAAAGCGCATTCATCCTAATGACCCTCAGCGTATACAACGTGCATTGGAAGTATATGAAATAACGGGCAAGTCACTTACAGAACTGACAAATATGACGGACAATACGATTCCTTATCGTGTGACCAAAATGATACTCAGTCCATTTGATCGAGCGGTTTTGCACCAGCGAATAGCAGAACGTTATAAGGTAATGGTGGCGTCAGGTTTTATTGATGAGGTACAAAACTTATTTACTAATCCTGATTGTCATACCGAATTACCCGCTATCCGTGCCGTAGGTTACAGACAAGTATGGCAATATTTAGCTGGTGAAGTTGATTTGCCAACCAGTATAGATAAAGCGATTATAGCTACAAGACAGATGGCAAAACGACAGTTAACTTGGCTTAGGGCCCAGAATGACGGTACATGGTTTGATACTGGACTTGGTCTACCGATGGATCAGGTAAATAACTTTTTAAGTGATAAATTACCTGAGTTAAATATTAATACGTAATGATAAAGACCTTGCATTTATTATGGTCTATAATAGACCTTATAAAATGTAGGTGATACTTAATAATAATAAACTGAGAGGAATTTATGGCTAAGGCCCAATCATTACAAGACCCATTTTTAAATGCACTAAGGCGCGAAAATGTGCCTGTTGCAATTTACCTAGTTAATGGTATTAAATTACAAGGCCAAATAGATTCTTTTGATCAGTTTGTGATTTTATTAAAAAACACGGTGAATCAGATGGTCTATAAACATGCGGTTTCAACGATTGTACCAGCGAGAAATGTAACGATAAATGAAGAAGATGAGTAGGGGTTTTTTGATTGTTTGATCGTCCGGATAGCAATGCTGCATTTGATGAATCTGCAGAGAAAGAAGCTGTTGTTCTAGTTCATTTAAATTTTAATGACTTAAATTTTGCAGAATCTGAACAAGAATTTATCGAACTCGTTAATTCTACTAACGCTGAAATTGCCACGATTGTGCATGGTAAAAGACGATCACCTGATCCAAAATATTATGCGGGCAGTGGTAAGGTAGAAGAAATACGTGAACAAGTTGTCGCTAGTAACGCAGCTTTAGTTATTTTTAACCATGATCTTTCACCCAGCCAAGAACGTAATTTAGAACAAAAATTACATTGTCGCGTTATTGCCAGAACAGGACTTATCCTTGATATATTTGCCAGAAGAGCGCGATCTCATGAAGGTAAACTCCAAGTTGAGCTTGCCCAGCTGAAACATTTATCGACTCGCTTAGTGCGTGGTTGGACTCATTTAGAAAGACAAAAAGGTGGTATCGGCTTACGTGGACCTGGTGAAACACAGCTTGAAACGGATCGCCGTTTATTAGGTCAGCGGATTAAATCGTTAAAAAAACGATTAGGTAAAGTTCGTTCACAGCGTCAACAAGGTGGACGTTCGAGACAGCGTAGCGATGTCCCTGTTGTTTCATTGGTGGGTTATACCAATATGGGAAAATCAAGCTTATTTAACAGGATGACCACTTCAGATGTGTACGCCGATGATCGGTTATTTGCCACATTAGATCCGACGCTGAGGCGTTTAAAATTAACAGGGACGCAAGGCCTAGTAATGGCAGATACAGTTGGTTTTATTCGAAAACTACCACATGATCTTGTCGAATCCTTTAGTTCAACACTTGAAGAAACACGCAATGCAGCATTATTGCTTCATGTTGTAGAAGCCGGCGCGAGTGACAGAGAAGAATTGATGGAACATGTCAATGACGTGTTAAGGCAAATTGATGCCGATGAGGTTCCTCAAGTGATTGTTTGTAATAAAATAGATAGATCAGAGGAACATGAAGCACGCATTGATAGAAATGAAGACGGCCATATTACTCGCGTGTGGTTATCGGCCCAAACTGGGGAAGGTATAGACTTACTAAGACAAGTACTTCAAGAGTATTTCCCTGAACAAGAAAGTTATTTAACACAACCGGTATAAATATTTCAATTAAGTTGCATTGATAAATATACGATAAATAGCCTGTGAGGGCTTGTATTTTAGCTATTCACTCCCCATCTATTTTCTAGAAGGAAACGCAGAGACGCAATCAGTGGTTCCCTAATGCGGACTATGTCCGTAAAATAGGCGTGTTTCAAATTTTCAAATCTTATTTTTCGTAGCTTGGAGTGCTAAATGGCTTGGAATGAACCCGAAAATGGTAACAAAGATCCATGGGGTAACAAAGATGATAAAGGCCCACCTGATATTGATGAGGTTGTCCGCAATATGCAACGCAAAATAGGCGGAATTTTTGGCGGCGGATCTTCAGGCGGTGACGCATCCAATTCGGGATCTGTTGGCTTTGGTCTAATTTTAATCGTAGCTTTTTTAGTCTGGATGTTATCTGGTATTTATATTGTTGATGCTGCTGAACGTGGTGTTGTGCTTCGTTTCGGTGCTTTCACTAAAATTACAATGCCTGGACCACACTGGCATTTACCTTATCCAATAGAAAGTGTTGAAGTCGTGGATGTTGACGAAAATAGGACTGCTGAAATCGGTTATCGTTCAACAAATGGTCGCTCTGGCAGTACCATTCATTCAGAATCATTAATGCTCACCAAAGATGAAAATATTGTTGATTTAAAAATCGCTGTTCAATATAGAATTAACGATGCGGCACTTTATAAATTCAATGTCAGAAATCCTGATTTACTATTACGTCAGATGACTGAAAGTGCTGTACGTGAGACTGTTGGTCAATCGAAAATGGACTTTGTATTAACAGAAGGTCGTAGTGCCATCGCGAGCATGACAGAAAAGTTACTTCAATCCATGCTTGATGAGCATGAAACAGGTTTGCTTATCACCAGTGTGAATATGCAAGATGTTCAGCCACCTGAACAAGTACAAGCGGCTTTCGCTGATGTTGTGAAAGCACGTGAGGATGAGGTTCGTCAGAAAAATGAAGCTGAAGCTTACGCCAACGATATCGTGCCAAAGGCACGTGGTGGCGCTTTCCGTATTATTCAAGAAGCTGAAGCCTATAAGAGTCAAGTTATAGCACAAGCAACGGGTGACACCAGTCGTTTCTTACAAGTTATGAAGGAGTATGAAAAAGCACCTGAAATAACAAGTGAACGACTCTATTTAGAGTCTATGGAATCAGTTTACACTCAAAGTCAGAAGGTCATGGTTGATGTCTCAAAAGATAGTAATAATGTGTTGTATTTACCACTAGATAGAATGCGTTCAGGCTCTGGGAACACAATGGGTAAAAAATTAAATCTGGGTGATTTAACGAACTATCCAAGTGACGGTAAGGTGTCAACAAGTTCTGCGCCTTCTCGAGTAGATTTACGCAATAGAGGAGGCCGATAATATGTCTTCACGATTTAATACCATTATATTCATTGGCATATTGGCCTTCATCACAATCAGTTCGGCAATTTTTTATGTCGATGAACGTGAAAAGGTGTTAATGCTTCGCTTGGGACAAATAGAACGTTCTGATTATGAGCCAGGTATACAATTTAAGATTCCATTCATCAATGAAATTCGTCGATTCGATGGACGTGTTCTTACTTTAGATGCAACACCAGCACGTTACCTAACAGGCGAGAAGAAAAATGTATTAGTCGATTCATTTATTCTCTGGCGTATTTCTGATGTTGCGACCTATTTCAAATCAATGGGTGCTGATGAAAATCGCGCGCAATCACGGTTATCGCAAATCATTAAAGACGGGTTACGAGGCGAGTTCGGTAAGAGAACGATCCAGGAAGTTGTGTCAGGTGACAGGGCTACTATGGTCGACAATATACTGGCCCAAGCAAATAAAATTTCTTCTGAATTTGGTATTGAAATTGTTAATGTTCGGATTAAACGTATCGATTTACCAAGTGAAGTAAGTTCTTCTGTATATACACGTATGGAAGCTGAGCGTGAAAGGGTCGCCAAAGACTTACGTTCACGCGGTGCCGAAGAAGCTGAGAAAATTCGTTCAGATGCCGATAGGCAGAAAACGATTATCGTAGCTGATGCTAAACGTGATGCAGAAATTCTACGTGGTAACGGTGACGCTACTTCTACTGAAATCTATGCAAATGCATATCAGCAAAATAGTGAATTTTATTCTTTATATCGTCGTTTGACAGCATATAAAAATATCTTTCAGGGTGATGATATGCTGGTACTTGAGCCAAAAGGCGAGTTTTTCGAGAACTTTAATAGTTCAACAAAATAGTCATTTGTGGATGCGCTGCTAGAAAGCTTGTTTATAGCTTCGGCTCTGATGTTAGTGATAGAAGGTATTACCCCTTTTCTCAGTCCATCGGTGTTTCGCAAAGCGCTAATACAAATGGCGACGATGAAAGATCAGCACCTTAGAGGCATAGGCTTTTTCAGCATGTGTTTAGGTGTACTAATACTATACTGGGTACATTGATTAAATGAGTCAAACAGAACGTTGGTTACTGCCGGAAGGCATTGATGAGCTTATGCCTGAGCAAGCATTACAGCTTGAGGCATTGCGCCGTACACTCATTGATAAAATGCAAAGCTGGGGCTATCAACTCGTCATTCCCCCTCTTGTCGAATACCTTGAATCATTGTTGACAGGGACGGCTAAAACGCTTGATTTACAGACATTTAAGCTTACAGACCAAATGTCGGGCAGAATGATGGGAATACGTGCTGATATCACCCCGCAAGCAGCCCGTATAGCAGCTCATCGCTTACGTGACCAACAAGAAGTCCTCCGACTTTGTTATATCGGTAATGTATTGCAGACATTGCCGCTTAGCCAAGGAGGCTCACGTAATCCAATTCAAGTTGGCGCTGAGATATATGGCCATGGAGGTCCAGAAAGTGACCTGGAAATCCTACAACTTATGGTTGAGATCATAACAGTTTCGGCTACGGGTACGTCGATATTACTTGATATCGGTCATGTTGGTATTTATCGCGGGCTAGCTGAGCAAGCTGGCTTAACAGACGAGCAAGAACAACATTTATTTTCAGCTTTACAACGAAAATCATTACCGGATATTGAAGTACTGTTAGCGAGTTACGATTTACCTGCTTCCAGTTACACCATGTTATTGGCATTAGCAGAGCTCAATGGTGGAATTGAAGTTTTAGCGCGTGCTAAAGACGTGTTTCCAGAGGCTAATGATTCGGTTAAACAAGCACTTAGCACTTTAGAAACCATTGCTGACCTTGTTCAACAACGTTTGCCTGGTGTTACGCTTAACTTTGATTTAGCTGAACTACGCGGTTACCACTATCACACAGGTATGGTTTTTGCAGCATATCAAACTGGCACATCAGAAGCGATTGCTATGGGTGGCCGTTACGATGATATTGGTGAAGAGTTTGGTCATGGTCAACCGGCGACCGGTTTTAGCCTCGATTTGAAAAATTTAGTTGTGCATAATTTGAGTGGCTCAACAAAAAATGATCCTATCTCTGCAGTTTGGACCGATGATATAGAGCAACAACAGCTGATCGAAAAATTACGAAATGAAGGCGAGCAAGTGGTTTATCAACTTACTCAATCTGAAGATGCTTCTAGAAAGATAGAGCGACAAGAAGGCCGCTGGTTAGTGGTTGAAACAGGAACGCAAATACGTGGCTAAAAATATTGTAGTGATTGGCTCTCAATGGGGCGACGAGGGTAAAGGTAAATTAGTAGATTTATTAACCGATAATGTTTCTGCTGTAGTACGTTTCCAAGGTGGACATAATGCAGGACATACCCTTGTCATAGAAGGTAAAAAAACGGTCTTACATTTGATTCCATCCGGCATATTACGTGAACATGTTCAATGCCTTATAGGAAACGGTGTAGTGTTATGCCCTGAAGCGTTATTGAAGGAAATGGCTGAGCTCGAATCCAATGGTATCCCTGTCCGTGAGCGTTTAAGAATTAGTGCTGCTTGCCCATTAATATTGCCTTATCATATTGCACTTGATCAGGCTCGAGAAAGACGCCGAGGTAAAGAAGCAATAGGCACTACGGGAAGAGGTATTGGCCCAGCATATGAAGATAAAGTGGCGCGTAGAGGATTGCGTTTAGGCGATTTATTGGATGAAGATAAATTCGTTTCAAAACTAAAAGAAGTGATGGAATTCCATAACTTCTCATTGGTTAACTATTACGAGTCTGAAGCCGTTAGTTTTGAGCAAGTACGCGATGAAACATTAGCGATGCGTGATGTATTATTACCGCTAATTGCAGATATCCCTCATCTGTTAGAGCAATATTCAAAAGCAGGTGATAATGTCATGTTTGAAGGTGCACAAGGTGCATTATTAGACATTGATCATGGTACATACCCCTATGTCACATCTTCAAATACAACAGCAGGTGGCTGTGCAGCCGGTTCTGGCGTGGGTCCATGTCACATTGATTATGTACTCGGCATCACAAAAGCTTATGCGACTCGTGTAGGCGCAGGTCCATTCCCATCAGAATTATTCGATGATATTGGACAACATCTTGCTGATGTTGGGCATGAGAAAGGGGCAACAACAGGACGTGATCGCCGTTGTGGTTGGTTAGATATGGTGGCATTAAAACGAGCCTGTTGGATTAATAGTATTACGGGTTTATGTCTTACTAAGCTAGATGTACTTGATGGTCTTGAGACGATTCGTTTATGCGTTGGTTATAAACGTAATGGTGTTTCTGTCGATATATTACCCTTAAGTGCCGATGAGTTTGATGGCTGTGAGCCGCAATACATTGATATGCCAGGTTGGCAGGACTCGACTATGGGTGTTACCGATTTTGATGCATTACCTGAAAATGCCCGCAATTACATCAATAAAGTTGAAAGTCTAGCAGGCGTACCGATTGATATTATTTCAACGGGTCCCGACCGTGTTGAAACGATAGTCAAACGTGATTTGTTCGCGGTTTAATTATCGCTATTAATCGCAGCATGTATAGCCGAATAATCTGTATTAGCTAAATCGAGATCCATCGTTTTATCCAATAGCTGATCAATACCTTCTAATGCCGAAGTATTTAAACCAAGTTGTTTTGCTACATCTAAAAATAACTTGGTGTCTTTGGATAAATGCTTACTAGGAAAATTCGGATTCGAAAAATCTCTTTCTAGCATCCTGTCTAGTTTCTTATCGAAAGTAGGAGCATAAAGGGCGCTGCTACGAACTACTTCCATAAATTGATCGACATCAACAGCTTCTTTCTCTATCAAAGATAAACTTAATGAAAAACTTGAGGTTAGTCCGGCAATCAATTGATTCATAGCAAGTTTAACTGTTGCTGACTGTCCTGATGCGCCGAAAAATTGTGGGTTCTTACCAAGCAAATTTAGTACAGGTAAGCAGGCTTGATAAGTCATTTTTTCACCTGCTGCCATTAGAATTAAAGTGCCTGTTCTAGCTTCGGGCAGGCTACCCAAGACTGGACACTCTAGATAAAATCCTCGTCGTTGGTGAATATATTTCTCTAGTTCTCTTGATTCTTCAGGTGCGATAGTGCCCATTTGAATAAAATACTTGCCAGCAAAATGATTCGCTTCAACCGTATCAAGCACAGCCGATATTGCTTGGGCATCACTTAGAAGCAAAAGACAGTAATCGCTCGCGTCTATGGCTTGTTGCGCAGATTGGCTCGTACTAGCACCTTGAGCTGTAATTACTGTCGTTTTTTCACTGCTGCGGTTAAACACAGTCAAAGTCTGCTTCTTTTTTAGCAAACGTTTGCTAATAGCTTGTCCCATCAAGCCAACACCGAGTAAAGTAACTTTCATAATTTAATGTTTCCAATAGAAGTGAACAAAAATAAGTAAACCCTTAGTGACATTGCTGGATGCACTTCACTGAGTGATATAGAATACAGCCTTATTTTACAGTAGAAACAGGGGAATACTGTGTACAAGAAAGACATGAGCATCGCTGGTTTTGATGATGAATTATTTGAAGCGATTGAAGCTGAAAATCAACGTCAAGAAGATCATATAGAACTTATCGCTTCTGAAAATTATACTAGTCCACGTGTAATGGAAGCACAAGGCTCATCGTTAACGAATAAGTATGCAGAAGGTTACCCTAGCAAACGTTATTATGGCGGCTGTGAATTTGTTGATAAAGCTGAACAACTCGCCATTGATCGTGCAAAAGAACTATTTGGTGCTGATTACGCTAATGTTCAACCGCATTCTGGTTCACAAGCGAACGCGGCAGTTTATTTAGCATTATTGAATGCGGGTGATACGATTTTGGGAATGAGCCTAGCCCATGGTGGTCATTTAACACACGGTTCAAAAGTCAGTGCATCGGGCAAGATATATAACTCTGTTTCCTATGGCTTAAAAGCAGATACGGGTGAGATAGATTATGAAGAAGTTGAACGCCTAGCTAAAGAGCATCAACCTAAAATTGTTGTGGCGGGTTTTTCTGCCTATTCACGAATTATTGATTGGCAGCGTTTTCGTGATATAGCTGATTCAGTAGGTGCTTTTTTATTGGTCGATATGGCGCATGTTGCAGGTCTTGTTGCTGCAGGTGAATATCCTAATCCAGTACAAATTGCTGATGTGACAACGACAACGACACATAAAACACTTCGTGGTCCACGTGGTGGCCTTATCTTAGCTAAAGCAAACCCTGAGATTGAGAAAAAACTTAACTCTGCTGTCTTCCCTGGGTTTCAGGGTGGTCCATTGATGCATGTGATTGCTGCTAAAGCGGTATCATTCAAAGAAGCGATGTTGCCGGAATTTAAAACTTATCAGCAACAAGTAGTAAAAAATGCAAGAGTAATGGCCGATGTCTTTATGACACGTGGCTATGATGTTGTATCAAACGGAACAGATGATCATTTATTCTTGGTGAGTTTTATCGAAGCAGGCTTAACAGGTAAAGATGTTGATGCATGGTTGGGTGATTCATACATTACAGTGAACAAAAATGCCGTACCTAATGATCCACAATCACCATTTGTCACTTCTGGCATCCGAGTCGGTACACCTGCTGTCACAACACGTGGTTTTAAAGAGGAAGAATGTAAAGACTTAGCGACATGGATGTGTGATGTGATTGATAGTCGTGGCGATGAATCCGTGATAGCTTCGGTTAAAGGTTCTGTTTTAGCTATTTGTGCTCGCCATCCAGTTTATTCATAAATTTAATCGGCTAACTAAAACCTAGTTAAAGGTCTATGTAATTATGCGATGTCCATTCTGTGGTGCTGATGATTCTAAAGTGATTGATTCTCGTTTGTCTGCAGAAGGTGATTCTATTCGCAGAAGAAGGGCTTGCAGTGAATGTAATGAGCGTTTTACTACTTATGAAACTGCAGAACTGACCTTACCTAGATTGATCAAGCGTGATCAATCAAGAGCCTTATTTGATGAAGATAAATTACGTGCTGGCTTTTTGCGTGCTCTAGAAAAGCGTCCTGTTAGTATTGATGCTGTAGACAGTGCAGTGAAAGGCATTATTCATCGTTTGAGGGCAACTGGCGAGAGAGAAGTCGAAAGCCGTTTGATTGGTGATTGGGTGATGGACGCACTAAGGCAGTTAGATGAAGTCGCTTATGTACGCTTTGCCTCTGTTTACCGTAGCTTCCAAGATGTGAATGCTTTTCGTGAAGAAATAGAACGCATGGAAAACTTCTCAGAGTCTGGTTCTAAGGAATAAACTATTACTAGTTCAATGTGTCATGAATCTTTTATGGCTCGTGCCATACACTTGGCTGAGCAGGGCATTTTTACGACGGACCCTAACCCATGTGTAGGCTGCGTCATTGTCAAAAATGGCGCTATTATCGCGGAAGGCTGGCATCAAAAAGCAGGTGAACCACATGCAGAAATTAATGCACTAAGTGGATTAAGTCATGATCAAACATCGGGTGCAGACTGCTATATAACACTCGAGCCATGTAGCCATACAGGACGTACACCGCCTTGCGCAGATAGTTTAATCCAGTCGGGTATTAAGCGTGCCTTTGTAGCCATGGTTGACCCTAACCCACTGGTTTCTGGTCAAGGTGTAAAGCGACTAGAGGATGCCGGAATTACTGTTACCGTTGGTTTATTAGAACAAAGCGCTGTGGCTTTAAATATTGGGTTTTGCCAAAGGATGAGAAGGGGGAGACCCTATATTCGCAGTAAAATAGCGATGAGTTTAGATGGCCGTACAGCAATGGCTTCTGGTGAGAGTAAATGGATCACAGGTGAGGCTGCTCGTCACGATGTGCAAAAATTAAGAGCGCAAAGCTCAGCGATTTTGACAGGTATCGGTACTGTGTTAGCAGATGATCCCGAATTGACGGTCAGAGTTGAGCAAGAAGACAGTTTTTATCCTGATGGCATTGAGGTGAGACAGGCACTTCGCGTTATTGTCGACAGTCAGTTACAGATTTCACCACAAGCGAGATTGTTTAATGATCCAGCACCCAAACTGATTGTCACCTCATCGAAAGCCCAGCCAGCCTTGGATGCAGAGATTGTTAGAATAGTCGATACTGAAGATCAAATAGATTTAACTCTGGTCATGGAGGCCTTAGCTAAAAGAGAAGTTAATACAGTACTAGTTGAAGCAGGTTCCAAGTTAAATGGTGCTTTGCTTGAAGCTGGCTTAATGGATGAGTTGATTATTTATATGGCACCGAAAATAATGGGCGATTCAGCTAAGGGTTTATTTCATTTGCCTCATTTACAAGCGATGTCAGAGAATATTGAATTGATGATCACTGATATCAGGGCTGTTGGTTCCGATTGGCGTATTACAGCAAAACCAATTTGCAAATAGGATTCAGCATGAGCTGTTTTAGAGGAAGATAAAGATTATGTTCACTGGCATTATTGCTGCAACAGGAAAAATTGAAAAAGTGCTTGAGCAGGGTGGTGATATGCGTTTGCAGGTAGCTTGTGCTGATCTGGACTTATCCGATGTCATCCTTGGAGAGAGTATTGCCATCAATGGGGTGTGTCTAACTGTCGTCGCTATGACAAATTCGAGTGTTAGTTTTGATGTTTCAAAAGAAAGTTTATCCAGAACTAGCTTAGCGTCTGCTCAGGTAAATATAGAGGTAAACCTTGAAAAAGCACTTGCTGTTGGTGACCGCTTAGGTGGCCATTTTGTCAGCGGTCATGTTGATGCGGTGGCAGAATGTGTGGCGTGTCAAGAAGCTGCTCGCTCAGTACAGTTTAGATTTGAAGTGCCAGATGGCTTAGAACGTTATATCGCAGGAAAGGGATCTATTTGTATTGATGGCACTAGTCTTACAGTGAATAATGCAGCAAATAACTGGTTTGAAGTAAATGTTATTCCGCATACACTACAAGAAACGATTATTAAATCGTATCGGGTGGGTAGCAAGGTCAATATAGAGGTTGACTTGATTGCACGCTATTTAGAAAAGTTATTACCAAATAACACAACAGGTATAACGCAAGAAACATTGTCGAAACATGGGTTTATAAAATGAAGTTAAACACGACTGCTGAAATTATTGATGATTTTAAGCAAGGCAAAATGGTTATTATCATTGATGATGAAGATCGCGAGAATGAAGGCGATTTAGTCATGGCAGCTGAAAGTATAACGCCTGAGGCTATTAACTTTATGGCTCGCTTTGGCCGTGGTTTAATTTGTTTAACGTTAACAGAGCAACGTTGTCGCCAACTGCGTTTACCTTTAATGGTTAATGATAATCAGGCAGCTTATTCAACAAACTTCACGGTATCAATTGAAGCGGCTGAAGGTGTATCAACAGGCATTTCGGCAACCGATAGAGCCTTAACTGTACAAGCAGCGGTGAAGGCAGATGCTAAACCTGAAGATGTCGTGCAACCCGGTCATATTTTCCCACTAAAAGCACAATTAGGCGGCGTCCTAACGCGAGCAGGTCATACAGAAGCAGGCTGTGACTTGGCTCAATTAGCAGGAAAAGAACCAGCCAGTGTTATTGTCGAAATTCTTAATGAAGACGGCAGTATGGCAAGACGGCCAGATCTTGAACAGTTTGCTGAAACGCATCAATTGAAGATAGGTACGATTGCAGATTTGATCAGCTACCGTCTTGAAAACGAAATGACAGTGCAACGACTTTCAGAGTGTCAAATGCCTACAGATCATGGTGATTTTCAACTTTATAGTTTTCAAGACACTGTAAATGGACAAGTCCATCTTGCTCTAGTAGCGGGTGAAATTACAGCAGATGATGAGACCTTAGTACGTGTTCACATGGCCGATCCATTGCATGATTTGTTGGGTGCAACGCGAGACCCTGCACATTGGCCATTAGATAAGGTGATGAGTCAAATACAGCAAGTTGGCAAAGGCATATTAGTTGTGCTTAGACAGCCAGAACAAAATAAGCGTTTAGCAGAAAAAATTGAGCGCTATCAGCAGCAGGATATGGGTGATGTTAGCTTTAATCCTAAAATGGGTTGGGACATGAGAACTTTTGGTGTAGGTGCGCAAATTTTAGCGGATTTGGGTGTCAAGAAAATGCGTGTCATAGGTACACCAACTAAACTAACAGGACTATCTGGGTTTGGGCTTGAGCTTGTTGGCTACGCTGATGGACAGTAAAGTTTGAGCAACAGCGTTTTTATTGTAACTGGTGAAGCTTCAGGCGAGGCCCATGCCGCTCGTGTTATCAATGCGCTAAATCAACTTTCGCCAGATATTAAATTATCAGGTATAGGCGGTGACAAGTTACGTGCAGAAGGGGTTGATATCGTTGTCGACTTTTCTGAATTAGCCGTAATGGGACTGGTAGAAGTTTTAAAACGCTACAGAGAAATTAAAGCTATTTTTAATCGTGTCGTAGCACTTCTAAAGCAGCAGCGTCCTGATTTGTTAGTGCTCGTCGATTATCCGGGTTTTAATTTAAAGTTAGCAAAAGAGGCAAAAAAACTCGGTATTCCTGTCCTCTATTACATCAGCCCTAAAGTTTGGGCGTGGCGTAAAGGCCGAGTCAAAACCATTAAAAAAGTGGTTGACCATATGGCAGTATTATTTCCTTTTGAAGTGCCTATTTATCAAGAACAACAAATCCCGGTGAGTTGTGTAGGCCATCCACTGGTTGATGCTGTTGTTAGAAATTTTTCTACGGAAGAGGCAAAGCGAAGCTTAAATATTGATCCTGAGCAGAAGGTACTGGGTTTATTTCCAGGAAGCCGTCGTAGCGAAGTGGATGTTTTATTACCTCTGATGATTAAAGCAGCAGAGCGACTTGTTGCTAAACATGCAGATATTGAGGTCGTGTTACCGCTTGCACCTGGCCTAAATACAAGCGTGATAGATACTATTTTGGCTGAAACGCAGTTGCCTATCAAAGTGGTATCAGAAGATTTTTATGACTTGACCTCAGCTTGTGATGCAATTGTTGCAGCTTCCGGTACGGTGACATTGGAGGTTGCTCTTTTAGGCGTGCCTCATTTTATTATTTATCGGGTATCTCCGCTCACCTATAAAATATTAAGACGCTTGGTGAAAATCCCATACGTAGGCCTGTGTAATATTGTGACCGGAAAAGGCTTAGTCACTGAACTACTGCAAGACGATGTTACCGTTGAGCATATTGAGCAAGAGCTGTTAGACAGACTGGAGCGTGTAGATAGTAAGCAAGTTGCCGAAGAGGTTAGGCAAAAGGTTTTAACTGCATTGGGACCCTCTGGTGGTGCTAAAAATGCGGCACAACAAATTATTACTATGCTTGGATAAACAAGACTATGACCAAACCCTATTATGTTGTTGGTGTCGATGAGGTGGGTCGTGGCCCACTAGCGGGCCCTGTTGTGACTGCAGCCGTTATTCTTGATCCAACTAATCCGATTGACGGTCTTGCTGATTCTAAAAAGTTAACAGAAAAACGACGTGAACAATTAGAACCAATTATTAAGCAGCATGCGCTGGCTTGGGCGTTAGGTAGGGCTGAACCGAATGAAATCGACCAGATTAATATTTTGCAAGCGACCCTATTGGCAATGAAAAGAGCCGTTGAAAATTTGCACATCGCACCAGACCACGCCTTGGTAGATGGAAATCAATCACCACAACTACACTGTTCAGTAACAACTATCATTAAAGGCGATCAGTCAGAGCCGGTTATTGCTGCAGCATCAGTACTGGCAAAAGTCGCCAGAGATAGAGAGATGAAGCTGATGGAAGCGCATTATCCAGGCTATGGTTTTGCCCAGCATAAAGGGTATCCAACACGGTTTCATCAACAAGCATTGATGGATTTAGGTGTTACAGATATTCACCGACGATCATTTCGACCAGTGCAACTGGCTTTAAAGTCGTAATGAACGCTAGTTACATAGGCTTTTGCAGTAGATAGCGTTGATACCAACCATGCTATGATACGTGGCAA
Organism: uncultured Gammaproteobacteria bacterium; assembly: GCA_905479075.1. Lineage (GTDB taxonomy): Bacteria > Pseudomonadota > Gammaproteobacteria > Nitrosococcales > Methylophagaceae. The sequence goes on from CAJQLA010000005.1 coordinate 131,402, forward strand.
TGTTACTAACTAAAATGTTTAATAGACCTAACTCTGCTTCAAATTTATCATCAGAAGATCTTATGGATGAGCCGTTAATTATTCCGCGTCCGGAACACACGATTTCACGGAAACAGATAAGTTCTCATGCTTTAAAAGTACTTTATGGTCTTAAAGATGCCGGTTATGAAGCTTATTTAGTGGGTGGTTGTGTTCGTGATTTGTTATTAGGCCATATACCAAAAGATTTTGATGTCGCAACAGATGCATCTCCAGAACAAGTGCATAGCTTGTTTCGGAAAAGTCGCTTAATTGGTCGTCGCTTTAAACTGGTTCATGTTGGTTTTGGTCGTGATGTGATCGAGGTGGCAACATTTAGAGCACCGCCTGAGCAAGAACAGCATGTTGATGGACAGGGTCGCATCGTTAGAGATAATGTCTTTGGCACACTACAACAAGATGCTTGGCGTAGAGATTTCACAGTTAATGCACTTTATTACAATATAAAAGACTTTTCGATCGTTGATTATACTGGTGGCATCGCAGATTTACAGGAAGGTAAAATTCGTTTAATTGGTGATGTCGAAACCCGATATCGTGAAGATCCAGTGCGAATGCTAAGAGCCATACGATTCGTTGGTAAATTAGGGCTGAAGCTAGATGGAGATACAGAACGCTTTATTCCTAAATTAGCAAGCCTACTAGATGATATCCCAGCCGCTCGTTTATTTGATGAAGTGCTGAAACTATATCTTTCGGGCAATGCGGCAGTGACAAACGAGTTGCTCGGGCATTATGGTGTCTTTGATTATTTATTTCCAGAAACGGGAAAATTGTTGCACAGTGAAGTAGATCATTTTCCACGTACTCTTATTACAAAAGCATTAGAGAACACAGATACCCGTATTAATATTGCTAAGCCGGTCACGCCAGCCTTTCTGATTGCTGCTTTATTGTGGGAACCACTACGTCAACGGTGGCAGCATTACCAGAATAAAAAACTACCGCCCATCCCAGCGCTACAAGCGGCTGCAACCGATGTGATTAGTGAACAAGTTAAACGTATCGCTGTCCCTAAGCGCTTTACTATCGTTACACGTGATATTTGGACCATGCAAATAAGATTAACTCAGCGAAATGGCAAGCGAGCTTTTCGCTTATTAGAGCATCCAAAGTTTCGTGCCGGCTATGATTTTTTATTGCTCAGAGCAGAGACGGGTGAAGCGCCAACTGAATTAGCTGAGTGGTGGACCGTATTCCAGTTTGCTTCAACTGAAGATAAACAGAAAATGGTGAATGAGTTATCACCTGCAGCACCTCGAAAACGTCGCCGTCGTCGAAGAAAACCAACGACTAAGAAAGACTAATGCGAGCATTTATAGGTTTAGGAAGTAACTTGGCAAACCCAGCGGTACAGGTTCAAACGGCAATAGCAGATATTGAAAAACTTGTGGCAGTGCAATTGATTAACTGTTCATCCTTATATAAAAGTCCGCCAATGGGACCTCAAGATCAGCCTGATTATATCAATGCAGTTGTTGAGATAGAGACTGATTTATCAGCACATGACTTATTAGATCATTTACAAATGATCGAGCTACAACATGGACGAGTACGTCAACGACATTGGGGTGAAAGAACGCTTGATTTAGATCTGCTAGTTTTTGGAGACAGTCGAATAAATGATGCGCGTTTACAAGTCCCACATCCAGGGATAGCACAACGTTCATTTGTGCTTTATCCTTTAGCTGAAATAGCGCCTGAATTAGTAATTTCTGATTTGGGTGAAATCAATACATTATTAAAACATTGTCCCGTTGATGGATTAATAAGAATAGAAAATAGTGAAATATGAATACAACGTCACATCGTTATATTGTTGTTGAAGGGCCCATTGGTGTCGGTAAAACCCATTTGGTGAAACGCCTTGCTGATAGCCTGTCTGGTGAAACCTTATTAGAGCAACCTGAATTAAATCCTTTTTTGGAAAAGTTTTATATTCATCCTAAGCAATCAGCTTTGCCTACCCAGCTTAGCTTTTTAATGCAACGTATTAAATTAAGCAAAGCGATGCAGCAGGGGGATTTATTTAGTGATACCCAAATTGCAGATTTTATGATTGATAAAGATCGATTGTTTGCTCAAATTACCTTAGATGATGATGAATTAGCTTTATATAATATGGTCTATGACAATTTGACCATGTCGACTAGACCTCCTGATTTGGTCATTTACTTGCAAGCACCGTTATCAGTACTGAAATCAAGAGTTAATCAGCGTGGTATTGGCTATGAGCGAGGAATTGAGGACGTTTACTTGCAACGTCTTGCCGATAGTTATGCAGACTTCTTCCATTATTATGAAGCCTCACCCTTATTAATTGTTAATGCGGAACAAATTGATTTGGTTAATAGTGAGCATGATTATCAAAATTTACTTGCTCAAATTACTACGATAAAAAGTGGTCGCCACTATTACAACCCTTTGCCAGTAACTGGGAATAAAAAATGAGTCGTATAAGTCTAAGCAAACTCCGAGAAATGAAAGTTGCCGGTGAGAAAATTGCCATTCTAACTGCTTATGATGCCAGCTTTAGTCATGTGCTCGATCAGGCTGGTGTTGATGTTATTTTGGTCGGTGATTCTTTAGGTATGGTGGTGCAGGGTCAAGAAAGCACTTTACCTGTTACTGTGGATGATATGGTTTATCACACTCGAAATGTGGTGCGAGGTAGTGAGTCTGTTTTTGTTATTGCTGATATGCCTTTTATGAGTTACGCCAATCCTGAACAAGCAATTAGCAATGCTGCACGTTTGATGGCAGAAGGCGGTGCTCATATGGTCAAATTGGAAGGCGGCGCTGTTGTTTGTGAGACATTAAAGCAATTGGCTGATAGAGGTGTTGCTGTTTGTGCACATTTAGGCTTGCTTCCGCAGTCTGTGCATCGTTTAGGTGGATATCGGGTGCAGGGTAAGAAAGAATCAGAAGCTGCAACCTTGATTGAGGATGCTAAAGCCTTACAGCAAGCAGGTGCCGATATGTTGGTCTTAGAATGTGTACCTGCAGATTTAGCCAAACAAATTACAGCGGCTGTCGATATGCCGGTTATTGGTATTGGTGCTGGTGCTGATTGTGACGGACAAGTATTAGTACTCTATGACATGTTGGGTATCACGCCAGGTAAACGTCCTCGTTTCACCCATGATTTTTTAGCGGATACAGGTGCTATTCCTGCTGCAATTGCGAAATATGTCCAAGATGTAAAGTCAGGCGCATTTCCTTCGCCAGAGCAGCAATATTAATGCAGATAGTTAAAACTGCTAGAGCACTAAGAAAGCAGATATCACAGTGGCGATTGCATGGATTAACAATTGCTTTTGTGCCGACTATGGGCAACCTCCATGCCGGCCATTTATCTTTAGTTAAAAAAGCGCAGCAGCTTGCGGATAAGGTGGTCGTGAGCATTTTCGTTAATCCGTTACAGTTCAATGATCAATCTGATTTATCTGCCTATCCTAGAACACTGAAAGCCGATACTGAACAGCTGATTGAGTCGCAATGTGACTTATTATTTACACCAAACCAACAAAGCATTTATCCCGAAGGGATGGATGCGCAGACTAAAGTTTTTGTGCCTAATATGGATGACAAGCTTTGCGGTCTTCACCGACAGGGACATTTTGATGGTGTCGCGACTATCGTCTTAAAACTATTGAACTTAGTGCAAGCTGATGTCGCTGTGTTTGGTGAAAAAGATTATCAGCAATTGTTACTGATTAAGAAAATGGTTACTGATTTAAACCTTGCAGTAGAAATAGTCGGTGCACCCACATGCAGAGAGCCAAATGGTCTTGCAATGAGTTCACGCAATCAATACTTAACCGATCAACAAAGCCATGTTGCAGGTGAATTGTATACTACGATGTTATCGATAGTAGAGCAGTTGGTTAATGGTAATAAAGACTTTTCTTTACTATGCGAACAGGCAAAAGATCGACTAATGCACTTTGGTTTCCAGCCTGAGTACGTCGATATTCGCCGTGATGATGATCTTGAACTCGCAATAAGTGATGATAAAGAGATACGCATTTTTATCGCAGCACGGCTCGGGCAGGCCCGTTTAATTGATAATTTAGCGTGCAATCTTGCTTGATCAGGGCTAAAAAGCGATAATATGACATTGGTTCACTATTGATTGTCGGATATGCAACTGACTTTATTAAAAACAAAATTACATCGCGCTTGTGTTACCCATTCCGAATTGGAATATGAGGGTTCATGCGCTATTGATGCCAATTTGTTGGATGCAGCAGGTATTCACGAATACGAGCAAATCCAAATTTATAATGTTGCCAATGGTGAACGTTTCACCACGTATGCAATTCGTGCTGAAGCAGGTTCAAACATTATTTCTGTCAATGGTGCCGCTGCCCATAAAGCATCGCCTGGTGATCGAATTATTATCTGTGCCTATACAGTATTAGACGAAAAAGAAATCGCTAGTTTTAAACCAACATTAGTTTATTTGGATGAGCATAACGATATCACTCATATGCGTCATTCAATTCCTGTTCAAGCGGCATAGAGTTCCCAAACTCAAACTACTGTTTTTAATCGATAGAATTGATTAAAAACAAACTCGCCATAAAACCTTAATATAAACGTTATCTATCTTCACAATAACTAGAAGGTGGTTAATCTGATTTTCCTATCAGTGTGCCATGACATTTTTTGAATTTTTTGCCGCTGCCACAATAACATGGATCGTTACGGGAAATGCTCATTGGTGGTAGTGTTTCGCTATCAGCGAAATACCATTCATCTTTGTATTTTAGAAAACGTGCTTTCTCATGGAACTGTTCAAGTTCTGAAGTTAAATGGAAGGCAATATATTCTACAAAAGCGCTGTTTTCTTCCATAGATTGCTTGATGATTTTCAAGCCTGCCCAGCGAGTATTTTTTATCGTTCTCCTGATAGCCCTGGAAATCCCAAAATACCTTGCGCCAGGGTGAATAGTACTTACTAAATAGCCAACATCGCCATGACAATACGCCGTGTAACGGGTTTTTACTAAGCGCTCGGGCGTTTCGACCGTTTTCTTACCCATGTGGTAGGGTCTGCAACAATCTTCGAAGTCTATTCCACTAAAACAAAGACATAGGTGACTGGAATTTTTTGCCATAAGTAATACTTTTAATCAAAAAGGGATCTGCATTAGATCTGGGTAAATAAATTGGTAATTCAACTGTTGCTTAATCTTATCATTACTAACTATTTTATAGTGACTTTCGCTGCTGTCCGAGAAACTAGGTGCTTCTTGACCAAGTAGTGAGCGAGCATGACTGTAAAATTGTTTTTTACTTGGGTGATTATCAGCGCACGCATTAAATATCTCCCCCCAAACACATTGCTCAATGATTGCCTTGATAATAGCAATACAATCATCGCGATGAATGAGGTTAACAGGAGCATCTGGTGAAGGGACCAGCTTACCTTGTTTGAAAAATAGTCCAGGATGACGTTGATAACCGATTAAGCCACTCAACCTTAATATAGTCGTGTCGAATCTATTATTTGCGCTAAATAACTGCTCAATTTGGAATAGTTTACTTTCAGGTAATTCAGAATGACTCGATTCAGTTACCCATGATTGTGTGTTTTTATAGACAGAAGTTGAACTAATAAATAGTACATATTTAATAGGGGACTTTTCAATCTGTTTGACAAGTGATTTAAAGGCATCATTGTTTTTTGAGGTGATATTGATAATCACAATATCGGAAATCAGGAAACTAGGATCGATTGTATGAGTATCTATATCGACTAGATAGGGTTCACAATGAATCGAATTAATTTCTGCAAACTTCGTGTCGGTGCGTGTTGATAATTTAATTGTATGGCCAAGATTAGCAAACATTCGAGCTAAGGGCATACCAAGCCAACCACTGCCGAGTATGCTAATTGTTGTTTTACCCGCTGTACTTGATGTCATTGGTTTGATATTCCATAAGCTTGACGTATGTTGGATACAGCATACCATCGTGATGCCCTTGCCTTTTTATAGTTGTCTTCTGATTGCGGCTTAGTATTTTTCTTTTTTGACCAACTTTGTTTATTTAGATACGAGTCATACATCGATTGCTGGTAGTCTACAAGTGTAGGAAACTGCTCAGATAGTAATAGAGAAATTGACTCTGCATTAGCACCACTTGGATGCGGTGGTGCAATCACTTTGTTTTGATGGGTTTTAACGCGCTGTTTTATTAACCCTTCATCACGAAGTATTGTGATTACATTTGCCACCATTTCACCCAGTGGCACAAGAGTGGCATCAGGGTTGATTGTCGCCAAATCTTTAACAAATTCTTGGTGTAAAAGTTGGGTTAATTCACCCGAATTAAATAATGCGGGTTGTCCACAATAATCTTTATCATGAATAAACACGGGATATTTTAATAAAGAACAGAAATGAACAAGATAATTATTTTCTGACCATAGGCTGCTCGTACAATCTATATTGAGAGCTTTTGCATAACCCAATTTATTGAGTATCTCGATAATACGTGGTCGCATTGAACCACTTAAACTGGCTTGTTGTTTTACATTTTTTAATATTTGGTCGATGGTGTCATTATTGACTAAGCCGGTTTGTAATGTATTTAAGGCACGGTTCATTTGAGTGCGGCCGGGTGTAATACCAACAATCACAATCTTGGCGTCTTGATTGACATGATCGAAGGGGGCGTAAAAGCAACTTAGGCCTTTTTGTGCATGCCGCCAGAGTAATAAATCCTCAATAGCTGGCGTATTGTCTTTGCTGGGCGCTAAGTGCTTAAAAAAGTCATGATCAAGCGATGTGATTATATCTGACATGACTAGCTATCTAACAATTCAAGCCAATGCATTACTGGGGTATTACTTCCTTTAGCAAGATGCATTTGGCAACCTATATTTGATGTCATAATTAAGAAAGAAAATATCATCTTATGTTTGTCATCCTTAGACGAAGTTCTTAATAGTTTATAAAACAACAATATAAATAATCAATATAATGTAAATCATAGATATTATTACAGGCGGTTCATCAACGATGAAATACAATAAACTCGGCAATACCAGCGTTAAAGTGAGTGCTATTTGTCTTGGTACCATGACATATGGCCAGCAAAATAGTGAAGGGGAAGGACATCAGCAGCTTGACTATGCTGTTGACCAAGGTATCAATTTTATCGATACAGCCGAGTTGTATTCTATCCCGCCAGGTGCGGAAACCTATGGCAGCACTGAAACGATTATTGGTTCATGGCTAGCAAAACGTGGTCGTAGAAATGATATTGTCCTTGCCAGTAAAATAGCGGGTGGTGGTTTTGATTGGGTGAGTCACATTAGGGAGGGGAAAACACGGTTTTCTGCTTATCATATTAATCAAGCTTTGGATGCGAGTTTAAATCGCTTACAAACAGATTATATTGATCTTTATCAACTACATTGGCCTGAACGTAATACCAATTATTTTGGCAAGTTGAACTATCAGCAGCAAGACGAGCGGGAACTTACGCCTATTGAACAAACCTTACGAGCTCTGAAAAAGCAAGTACAGGCTGGGAAAATTCGCTATATAGGGCTATCAAATGAAACACCATGGGGAATCATGCAGTTTTTAACTTTAGCAAAGCAATATGATTTACCAGTAATTGCTTCTATACAAAATCCATACAGTTTATTAAACCGTAGCTATGAAATTGGTTGTGCAGAAATTAGTCATAGAGAAGGAGTAGGCCTACTTGCGTATTCACCACTAGGCTTTGGGGTGCTGAGCGGTAAGTATCTTAATGGTAGCCAACCTGAGGGTGCGCGTATGACTATCTGGCCTAGTTATAGCCGCTATATTAATCCACAAGCGATATCAGCAACACAAGCTTATGTTGATTTAGCACAAAAATATGAATTGGATCCATCTCAAATGGCATTGGCATTTGTTAATACTCGCCCATTCTTAACTAGTAATATTATTGGTGCCACAACGATGCAGCAACTAGAAACCAATATCGCGAGTGGGGATGTTGAATTGTCTAGCGAATTACTGAGTGATATTGAAAGAATACATCAGACTTATTCAAACCCTGCACCTTAACTCGCTTGTTCTGGTTGTTTGGTAATAACGAGCTGACTATCATCGTTGATCACTAGCTCCTGTTCATGCTCGCTTAATTTCAAGCTGGCTAAGACCTTAATGGAGTTGGCATCTTGTTGAATAGCATTAACAATATGTCCTGCAATTGTGCCATCTATTGTTTTAATGTCACTCCCGATAGCAGGTAGTACATCAGATTTTGCTTGGGCTACGAACATACGTCTGCTCGGGTTACCAAGGTAATGCAGACGGGCAACGACCTCTTGTCCAGGGTAACAGCCTTTTTTGAAACTGACTCCATCGCTTAAGTCTAGGTTAACTTGTTGAGGCGTGAACTTTTCTTGCGTTTCAGTTGTTACTTTGGCAATACCCGCATTAATATCTAATGACTCCCATAATGAACTTGGTGCGAGTTGATAACCTGCTTGAATTATTTGTTCATAATACTGTTCTAGCAAATCAATAGGTGCTAGTAATAATCCACGTTTATTGTCTGGTATTTTAACGATGGCTGGCTGGATACTATTGTCAGTTTCTGTATGAGTCTGGCTTAAACCGATAAAGGCAATATTTTCACTTTGGCTAGTGATAGTGACTTTAGAACGCAGTACATACATTGTTAGTCTTTGCTGAAAGCTTTGGCATACATCTTTTGGCAAAACAATTTGATAACAATCTTGACGACGAATTAATAAAAAAAGTGCTAGTAAGCGACCTTTTGGATTACAAAAACCTGTGTATTGCGACTGATCAATTTCAAGTGAGTTAACATCATTGGTTAGCAAGTTTTGTAAAAAACTGCTTGCATCCTTACCCGCCACTTCTATGACGGCAAATTGATCCAAAGGCATAACGTGAGATGTATAGATGCTTTCAAAGGGTAATGTTGTTTGTTTTGCTTGTTGAACTAGTTTTTGCCAAAAGTCATTCATCATTGTTTTTGTAGACTAAAAAGGAAAGGGACGTTATTGTAGCGGCTCTAGAAAATTGCTGCTATCGAAAGGAATCGTAAAGTATGGCTAGGATAGCCTATAAATTGGACATTGGACGTTCAGATTATTTAGTGTTTTGTATCTTTGTACTACATATCATTGTAGTCTTTACCGCCTTAACTATTAATGTTGCTATTCAATATCAAGTTTTGCTGCTGCTGGTGGTCGCTGCTAGTGCTTATTACTATGGATATTGTTATTACTTAAGGCAAAGTTCGTTAGCTATCAAAGCAATAGAGCGGACTATAGAAGGTGGCTGGACTATCCATTATGGTGATGGCCATAAAAGCGAAGTGTTGAAGTTAAAAGGAAGTTATGTATCGGCTTTAGTCGTCATATTACATTTTAGACGAACACGTTTTTTCTCCTCAAAGTCTGTTGTCATTATGTTTGATGCTGTTGATCAAGAATTATTTCGTCAATTACGTGTGTATTGTCGCGATCCTAAGATCTTCCAGAAATAAGTGTGTTTTTTGCTGGTTGACTATTATCCGTATCGGGATAATCCAAGGTGTAATGCAAACCACGGCTTTCTTTGCGTTGTAATGCCGAATCAATGATTAATTCTGCCACATCCGCAATGTTTCGTAACTCTAATAAGTCGCTGCTGATATGGTGTTGACTATAATATTCGGCAATCTCTTGTTGTAATAATTGTAAACGTAGCTTGGCTTTATGTAAGCGACCATCGGTTCTTACTATGCCAACATAATCCCACATAAACCGCCGCAATTCATCCCAGTTATGGCTAATAGCAATAGCTTCTTTAGCAGGTTTAACTCTACTTTCATCCCATGCGGGGATAGCTGGAGTTTGTTTATCTAAAGGTAATTGAGTCTTAATATGGTTTGCTGCGGCTTGACCAAACACGAGACATTCCAATATGGAATTGCTCGCCATACGGTTGGCACCATGCAATCCGGTATGCGATGTTTCTCCTATGGCATATAAACCATTTACGTTTGTTCTGCCTTGCATATCAACATCAAGGCCACCACATGTGTAATGTGCTGCTGGTACAACGGGGATAGGTTCGCGTGTCATATCAATGCCGAACTCAAGACAGCGTTTATGAATAGTAGGGAAGTGTTGTTCAATAAACGCTGGGGATTTGTGGCTTATATCTAGGTAAACACAATCATCACCTAAGCGTTTCATTTCATGGTCTATCGCTCTAGCAACAACGTCTCGTGGAGCAAGTTCCGCTTGAGGATGGAATTTATCCATAAATGGCTTGCCATCGGCAAGCAGCAGCTTAGCACCTTCACCGCGTAATGCTTCGCTAATCAAAAATGATTTTGCTTTTGGGTGATATAAACAAGTAGGATGAAATTGAACAAACTCCATATTGGCGACCTTACAGCCAGCTCGCCAGCCCATAGCAATGCCATCACCCGTAGATACATCAGGGTTACTGGTATAGAGATAAACCTTTCCTGCACCTCCTGTGGCCATGACTGTGATAGGTGCTGTGAAGGTTTGTACGGTATCAGATTTGATGTCTAGGACATAACTACCTAAACACTGATTTTCTTGCTGGTGGCCAACTTGGCTGTCACTAGTTATAAGATCGATGCCAATATGAAAAGGAAATAAGCTGATATTTGCATGCTGTTTTACTTTACTTAGTAGGGTCGTTTCTACTTCTCGGCCAGTTGCATCAGCAGAGTGGATAATACGGCGATGACTATGGCCACCTTCTTGTGTTAAATGATAAGTTTCAGAGGTGAGGCCATCTTTGGTAAACGAGACGCCTTGTTCGATGAGCCATTCAATATTTTCACGCGCGTGTTCTACGGTATATCGAACACAATAAGGATCACATAAACCTGCTCCCGCCAATATCGTGTCATTGATGTGTGACTCTATGGAGTCACATTGGTCTAGAACAACCGATATACCTCCTTGTGCATAGAGAGACGCACTTTCTTCCAGTTGGTCCTTGGATATTACAGCGACTTTGCAATGATCAGCTAACTGTAACGCTAAAGATAAACCAGCAGTACCACTGCCTATTATAAGAACTTCAAAGTGATAATTTTCAGTCATTAAAAATACGTAAATAAGTCCAATGTTAATGATAATTTTTCAAGAAAACTCTTAGTAGATAGTGGTTAGTGAGCAAGTATTTTCTTGAAAAATGACTTTGCCAGTATAGCTCAGTGGATAGGGTTTTGTTGGGAAAAAGTAATTATTTAGTCGGCTTGAAAACGCATTGGTTTTTATAAAAAGTTAATCATTTTTTCAATGTTATCGTCTGATGGACTATTCATTTGTTAACAAAGGATGTATTTTTAGTTAGTATTTTGGAACAAAATTGAAACTCAACGGTCGTATATGCCAATCAATATAGATAATCTCCGGTTTGTCGGAGTACTTCGAGAAACAGGATGAGTGTCGATAACGAACTAGTACTTCGTGTGCAGGAGGGTGATAAGAAAGCATTTGACGTGTTGATTATGAAATATCAACAAAGAATAGTGCATGTTATTACAGGGTTTGTTCATGATCCAGTTGAGGCCTTAGATGTGGCACAAGAAACTTTTATAAAAGCGTATCGCGCTATTCCTAATTTTCGCGGTGATAGTGCCTTTTATACTTGGCTATATCGAATTGCAATTAATACTTCGAAAAATTACTTAACAGCGCGTGCACGCAGACCGCCAGCAACGGATGTGGATGCTGCTGATGCCACTAATGTTTACGAAGCACCAGAACTAAAAGAGTTCGAGACACCAGAAAGTAGTATGTTGAGTAACGAGTTGGAACTGGTTATTCATCAAGCCATCGAAGGTTTACAAGAAGATACAGCGACAGCCATAAAGTTGAGAGAGCTCGAAGGTATGAGTTATGAGGAAATTTCTCAAGTAATGGAGTGTCCAATAGGTACTGTGCGATCACGAATTTTTCGTGCCCGTGAGGCGATAGATAAGAAAATACAAGAAGTGATGGGTGAGGGGGAGCAACGATGACAATGAATGATTCCGAATTATTGTCGGCGTTAGTTGATGGGGAGCTTGAAGGCGATGCGTTAGATCAGGCATTGCTACTGTTAAGCACCGATGATAAAGCGCGTGAACAGTTTCAACGTTTTCAAAGAGGTAGCGATTCACTGCGTGGTTATTCGATACCAGCACAAGCCATTGATTTATCGTCAAATATAGCTGCTGAAATCAGTAGTGATCAGGCATTTGATGTTAATGTGGAGAAAAGTAAGGAACCAAAAGCGAACGTGACTTTTATGCCACAATGGTTTTGGCAACAAGCCTTGGGTATGGCCATTGCCGCGTCAGTTGGGGCACTTGCCGTGGTGAGTGTGATGACGCAGCAACCACAATCTACGATAGATTCAATTCCTGTAATGGCCAATGTTGAAAATACAACCATTATGGCTGTTTCACACGAGCCTAAAACAAGTAATCGATGGACCGTCACTGAGCCTGAAGTACAAGACAGATTGAATACTTATTTACTCGATCATAATGAGTATGCAGGTGTTTCTGATGTCTTTTCTAATGCACGTGTTATTGCTTATGAAGTGGAGTAATCAATAATGCAGCAAATGCTTAGACTTGCTGTAGGTATATGTCTAGTTTTCTTTTCAATAACGGTAAAAGCTGATTCCGATGCTATGTCGTTACTTGAAAGGATGGTTACGGCAACTAAACAGCTCAATTATGACGGTGTGTTTACCTATCAAACAGGCAATAAAGTACAAGCTATCCGAATCATCCATAAAGCGAATGAGAATGGCGAGGTTGAACGTCTTCTTTCCTTAGATGGTGCTGCGAGAGAGATGATCCGTACCGATGATATCGTGACATGCATTTTCCCTGAAGGTAAAAAAGTTAATGTTAACCGCAGGCCATTTGGTAGAGGTTTTCCAAGTGATTTACTAAGAAAATTGAAGTCGGCGACACCCTATTACAATGTTGCATTAGGAAAAGAAGGCCGGGTTGCTAACCGAATTGCGCAACAACTCGTGGTGACGCCAGTTGATAATGATCGTTATGGCTATCATCTTTGGGTGGATAAAGAGAGCGCTTTATTACTGCAGTCGGATTTATTAACAGAAAAAGGTGAAGTATTAGAAAAATTCTCTTTTTCTTCGGTTAATTTAGATATTGCCATTCCTGATGAGGCCTTAGCACCTGAAATGACAGGGCATCAGATGACATGGAACCGTGTCGAAACAGTCGATCCAGATCTGATTGAAGATAAGGGGTCTGCATGGACAATCGGCTGGCTGCCGACGGGATATGGACTTGTTGCACAGCAACATAGACGTAAGATGAGTAATAAGCATTTAGTTGAGCAACGCGTATATAGTGATGGCATGAGTTCTATTTCCGTTTTCATTGAGCCGGGTAGAACTAAACACGGTCACTTTAAAGGGCATTCTAAAATGGGTGCTGTGAACGCTTATGGCGCTGTGGTTGGAGATGATTTTGTAACCGTAGTCGGTCAAGCGCCTCAACATACAGTAGAGAAAATAGGTCACTCTATTCATTTTTCTGGACAATAGACATGCTTTACCAACGTGCTACAGTTGTCGAAATTAATGATCGTACGATCAGCCTTGAAGTAGAAAGACAATCTACTTGTGGTCAATGTCAACTTAAGAAGGGTTGTGGAACAGGCCTATTAGCAGAACATGTGGGCAAACGTTTTTCACGAATTGTCATTGATAAAACTACAGAAGTAACTCCTAGTCAACAAGTTAATTTAGCTATTCCAGAACAAAGCCTATTACAAGGTGCTGCATTAATGTATTTGTTGCCATTATTGTCTATGTTGTTGTTTGCTGTTGTTGCTAGATGGCTAGGGTTTAATTCTATTGCAGAAATTATATTAGGGCTATTAGGCCTATCTTGTGGCTTTACAGTTGTTAGAAAATTTATAGAAAGTAGAAAAGTAGGCTTTAAAGCCAAGCTTGTCGAGGAGAAAGAATGAAACAAAATAAAATGTGGGCTACTTTTGTTTTAGCGTTGTTTGTAGGATCACTTTTTAGTGTCAATGTGCAAGCACGGGGTTTGCCTGAGTTTACAGAATTAGTGTCAGAAAATAGTGCGGCTGTGATTAATATTAGTACGACTAAAAATGTTAAGCGTCGTCAAATGCCAGGCTTACCTCCAGGTATGCAATTACCAGAAGGTACACCTTTTGATGATTTGTTTAAGCATTTCTTTGATGGCCAACCAGGCCAAGGTGGTTCAGGTACGTATGAAACGCATTCATTAGGCTCTGGTTTCGTTTTATCCTCAGATGGTTATATTTTGACTAATCATCATGTCATTAAGGATGCGGATGAGATTATTGTTCGTTTTAATGACCGTAATGAGTTAGAAGCTAAAGTGTTAGGTAGTGATGAAAGAAGCGATATAGCACTATTAAAAGTGCAAGCGACTGGACTGAAAGCCGTTAAATTGGGAGACTCTACTAAACTTAAAGTGGGTGAATGGGTACTGGCTATAGGTTCACCATTTGGTTTTGATTCTTCAGCTACAGCTGGGATTGTCAGTGCGCTTGGCCGTAATTTACCGAGCGATAACTATGTGCCTTTCATACAAACTGATGTGGCTATTAATCCAGGGAATTCGGGTGGTCCATTATTCAATATGAACGGTGAAGTTATAGGGATTAACTCACAGATCTATAGCAGAACGGGTGGTTTTATGGGAGTGTCTTTCGCCATTCCGATGGATGTGGTGATGGATGTAGCCAATCAAATAAAAGAGCAAGGCTATGTGAGCCGAGGTTGGTTAGGGGTTGTTATTCAAAATGTCACGCGTGAGTTAGCAGAATCATTTGGCCTGAAAAAACCTGAAGGTGCACTTGTTTCAAGAGTAATGCCTGGAAGCCCAGCAGAGAAGGCAGGTATCAAAGCGGGCGATATCATTCTTAAATATAATGGAAAAGCGGTAGGTACTTCTTCTGGTCTTCCTCCGTTAGTTGGGAGAACTAAGATAGGTGATTCCGTGCCTGTATTGGTCATGCGCGACAAGAAAAAACAAACGCTCAATGTCATTATAGAAAAATTAGCAGACGAAGCTAAAGTGATTAAAACCAGTGGTCCAGCATCAAAAAAATTATTTGATCAAGGTTTAGCTGTTGAAGTAGCGGATCTCACCGATGAGTTACGTGAAGCTCAAGATATTGAAGCAGGTGGGGTACGGATACTAAATGTTGAAGCTGGTGCAGCTAGTAAAGCTGGTATGCGTAAAGGTGACATTATTATGAGCCTGGATAATGAGAAAATTAAAGATAGTGAACATTTCTTAGCTGTTGCTAAAGCCTTGGAGAAAGGTAAAGCTATTCCAGTGTTAGTGCAGCGTGGCCAGAGTGCGCTTTTCTTAGCAGTACGTATTGAGAAAACTGATAAGTAAGGTGTTTGACAGTTAATTAGCATTGATGCACGACAGCAATATAGTTTTGCAGTAAAATCTATCAGTTAGACAGACATAAGTCGGCCGGAACGTTTTGTTCCGGCCGTTTTTTTACTATTGCAAGGTGACGAACTCTTCAAATATGGATCATATCCGTAACTTTTCTATTATTGCCCATATTGATCACGGTAAATCGACGATTGCCGATCGCTTTATTCAAGTTTGTGGTGGTTTGACTGAGCGTGAAATGTCTTCACAAGTGCTTGATTCAATGGATATTGAACGTGAACGAGGTATCACGATTAAGGCGCAAAGTGTGTCCTTGGACTACCACGCACGCAATGGTGAAACCTATCACCTCAATTTTATTGATACACCAGGCCATGTTGATTTTTCTTATGAAGTATCACGATCATTAGCTGCCTGTGAGGGAGCATTACTGGTGGTTGATGCCGCGCAAGGTGTCGAAGCGCAAAGTGTAGCCAATTGCTATACGGCTATAGATTTGGATTTAGAAGTACTCCCTGTTCTTAATAAAATAGATTTACCTTCTGCTGAACCCGAACGAGTTGCACAAGAAATTGAAGATATTATTGGTGTTGATGCCCTCGATGCGGTGCAATGTAGTGCAAAAACAGGACTTGGAATCGAAGACCTTTTAGAAGCATTAGTTGAACGAATTCCAGCACCCAGTGGGGATGCAGATGGAGCCTTAAAAGCCCTTATTATTGATTCTTGGTTTGATAGTTATGTTGGCGTGATCTCCTTAGTACGTATCATGCAAGGTTCAATCAAAACACGAGATAAGATTAAGGTGATGTCGACGGGACATGAATATCAAGTTGAACAAGTGGGTGTTTTTACCCCGAAGAGAACTAAACGTGATCAATTATTTTGTGGTGAAGTGGGTTATGTAATATCAGGTGTTAAAGATATAGATGGTGCACCGGTAGGGGATACCTTAACGCATTCCCATCATGGCGCAACAGAGATGTTGCCTGGTTTTAAGTCTGCGACACCCCAGGTTTATGCGGGTATTTTCCCTGTTAGCTCTGATGATTTTGAAGGGCTTCGAGAGGCTTTAGGAAAGTTAAGGTTAAATGATGCGGCCCTATTCTTTGAACCTGAAAATTCACAAGCCCTGGGCTTCGGCTTTCGCTGTGGTTTTCTCGGGTTATTACATATGGAAATCATCCAAGAGCGCTTAGAGCGCGAATATGATCTTGATTTGATTACTACTGCCCCAACGGTTGTTTTTGAGGTGCTGTCAACAAAAGGTGAAGTTCTAAAGATAGAAAACCCCGCTTTACTCCCGGACGTGGGTACGATTGATGAAGTTCGTGAACCTATTGTCATTGCAGATATTTTAGTGCCACAAGAACACTTGGGTGCAGTGATAACCTTGTGTGTCGAAAAACGTGGTGTTCAAAAGTCGATGCAATATGTAGGTAAGCAAGTATCACTTAGTTATGAAATTCCAATGAACGAAGTCGTGATTGATTTTTTTGATCGGATTAAATCAGTTAGTCGAGGCTATGCTTCGTTGGATTATCACTTTATTCGTTTTCAACAGGCTGATTTGGTTAAATTGGATGTTTTAATTAACGGGGAACGTGTTGACGCTTTGTCAATGATCGTTCATCGAGAACAAAGCCTGTCACGCGGGCGAGACCTTGTTGAAAAAATGAAAGAGTTAATACCGAGGCAAATGTTCGATATCGCTATTCAAGCAGCCATTGGTGGTCATATTATTTCTCGGTCAACTGTGAAAGCGATGCGTAAAAATGTATTAGCAAAATGCTATGGTGGTGATGTTTCACGGAAGCGTAAATTGCTAGAAAAACAAAAAAAAGGTAAGAAGAGAATGAAGTCAATAGGTAAAGTTGATGTCCCTCAAGAGGCATTTTTAGCCGTTTTACAGCTTTCAAAGAAATAGTAAAAGGATAAAGGACAGTGAGTTTTCCAGCATTTATGCTCAGTCTAGTTGTCATAACAGGATTGATTTGGTTATTAGATAAATTAGTATTAGCACCTAAACGTGCAAGTAACCAGGCTGAGCCCCTGTTTGTCGAATACGCTAAATCTTTTTTCCCCATTATTTTAGCCGTACTTGTTATACGATCTTTTATCGCAGAACCGTTTCGTATACCATCAGCTTCAATGGTGCCGACATTGCATATCGGTGACTTTATTTTAGTGAATAAGTTTTCTTATGGACTTCGTTTGCCTGTAACTAATACTAAAATAATTGAGATGGAACAACCTAAGCGTGGAGATGTGGTTGTTTTTCGCTATCCACCTAAACCTGGAATTGATTATATTAAGCGTGTTGTAGGTTTGCCAGGTGATAGAGTGGGGTATTTTAATAAAACCATTTATATTAACGGTGAAGCAATAAGACAAGATGAACATGAAAAAACAGTTGAGCACTTAGGTATAGTGCCAACAAGTCATACTCTAAAATATGAACATTTAGGAGCACTTGGACATCAAATTGCTTTAGCACCTAACATGCAAAGAAAAGAAGTCGATATTATTATTCCTGAAGGTGAATATTTTGTGATGGGTGATAACCGTGATAATAGTAGCGATAGTCGCTTTTGGGGAACAGTGCCGGAGAAAAATTTAGTCGGAAAAGCATTTTATATATGGATGAGTTGGGATTGTAATGTGAGCTGGGCTTGTATTGCATGGAACAGGTTAGGCAATTCAATTAACTAAAAGGGTTTTTGATATGAAAAAACAAGCTGGAATGACACTGATTGGCTGGGTCTTGGTGTTGGGGATTATTGCTTTTTTTGCCACGTTAGCTATGCGTCTTATTCCCATGTACCAAGAGTATTATGGAGTGTTGCAAATTATGGATGGTATGAAAACTGAGCTCAAGAATAATAGAATGGGTAAGAACGAGACTTTGCTTATGCTGTACAAACGTTTCGATACTGGCTATATCTTCAGTGTTAAAGAAGATAATATCGAAATTTCTCGTGGTAAGAATAATGTACAAGTGACCAAAATAGCGATTGATTATGAAGTTCGTAAACCCTTTATCGCTCAAATTGATTTAATTGGACATTTCCAAACTGAAATAGATGTGGAACAAGAAAAGTAAATGCTAAGTAAACGTCAGTTGGTTTTATGTGAGAGGCTTTGCTATCAATTTAAAGATCTCACTTTATTACAGCGTGCTTTAACGCATCGAAGTGCCGATACCAACAATAATGAACGTTTGGAATACTTAGGGGATGCGATACTGAGTTTTGTGATAGCAGAAGACTTATTTAATCGTTTTCCACAAGTCAAAGAGGGTAAATTAAGTCGCTTGCGAGCATCACTTGTAAAAGGAGTAACCTTGGCAGAAATTGCACGCGAACTAGATTTAAGTGATGTGTTGATTTTAGGTCCTGGTGAACTAAAAAGTGGTGGTTTTCGCCGTGAATCTATCTTAGCGGACACTTTTGAAGCAATTATAGGTGCAGTGTATTTAGATAGTGATTTTATTGAAACAAAAACTGTTATTTTGCGATTATATGAAGAGCGTTTAAATTCAATCGATGTCAATGAAGTGATAAAAGATGCAAAAACACGGCTGCAAGAGTTATTACAAAGTCGAAAACAGCCGCTACCACTTTATTCTGTTCATCAGCTTAAGACAGAAAGTGATTCTCCATTATTTGAAGCAAGTTGTCAGGTAGCTTTACTGAATAAAGTGGTAATTGCGACAGGGGCGAGTCATCGCAAAGCGGAGCAAAAATCTGCGGAGCGAGCTTTAACCTTATTAGAAGGTAAAGTATGACTCAGGAAAATGAAAGCTTTAAATCGGGTTATGTCGCCATCATTGGTCGGCCCAATGTGGGCAAATCTACATTGATTAATCGGGTGCTCGGTCAGAAATTGTGTATTACGTCACGACGTCCACAAACAACACGCCATCGAATTCTTGGAATTAAAACAACAGATGACAGCCAATTAATTTATGTTGACACACCAGGTCTTCATACTGATAGCAAGCGGGCGATGAACCGTTATATGAATAGAGCCGCAGCTTCATCGATCGATGATGTCGATGTGATTCTGTTTGTTATTGATGGCTTAAGTTGGACCGATGAAGATAAGCAAGTTTTAGAGCGTTTGAAAAAAAATGCGGTTGCTCCTGTTATTTTAGTGCTGAATAAAGTGGATAAATTAGCGGATAAAGATTTGCTATTGCCTCAGATAGAAACACTATCAAGTCAGTTTGACTTTGCCAAAGTGGTTCCTATTTCTGCCAGAAAAGGCATTAATGTTGAGCAATTAGAAAATGAACTTAAACAGTTCGTGCCTTTAGGCGATCTTATTTTTCCTGAAGATCAGTTTACCGATCGTAGCTCACGCTTTTTAGCTGCCGAATTAATAAGAGAAAAATTGTTCAGACAGCTAGGCCAAGAATTACCTTATTCCTTAACAGTAGAAATAGAAGAGTTTAAACAAGAGAATAAATTATATCGAATTGGCGCAGTGATTTATGTTGAGCGCAGTGGACAGAAATCAATCGTCATCGGTAAAAAAGGGGAGTTATTAAAATCGGTTGGCAGAGAAGCACGGATAGAAATGGAATCGCTATTCGATAGCAAAGTTTTTTTACAGCTCTGGGTAAAAGTCCGTGATGGCTGGTCAGATAACGAGCGAATGTTAAAAAATTTAGGCTATAACGACGAGTTATAAGACTCACAGCATTGAATATAAAACTATGTCCAGCTTTTATTCTTCATCAAAGACCTTATCGAGAGAACAGTCTTTTACTCGATATTTTTAGCGAGCAGTTTGGCCGAATTAGCCTAGTTGCCAAGGGTTCAAAACAAAATAAGCGTGGGCAATCCGGATTATTACAGCTTTACCAGCCTTTGTTATTATCTTGGTACGGTCAAAAAGAACTTTGTACGCTAACAGCCTGTGAAGCCGATGGACCACGGTTTATATTAAAAGCAGAGTCAGCATTGTGTGGTCTATATTTAAACGAACTGCTTGTTCGTTTTTTACCGATAACAGAAATTGATAGCAGCAGGTTATTTAATAATTACAAGCAGGCACTAGATGCTTTGCAATCAGCCAATCATAATGAAATTATACTTCGATTATTTGAAAAGTATTTATTAAATTATCTAGGTTATGCCCTAGTGTTAGATCATGAAGTTGAAACTGGACAACTGATTGATGACCAGCAACGTTATTATTATCAACCGGATTCAGGACTATACCGTTGGCGGCAAGGACTAAGTCTACCCAGCATTTCAGGTCGAAGTTTGCAGCATTTAATAGATGAGCAAGGCTTTGATAAAACAAGTCTTAATGAGATTAAGCATGTAATGCGAACAGTAATAAATTTTTACTTAGGTGGTAAAGAATTGCAAAGTCGCCAACTATTTGGTCAACTACAACAATATTCAGCAAAATAACAAGGTTAATAACATCAATGGCAATTCAATTAGGCGTAAATATTGATCATATTGCAACATTACGTCAGGCAAGAGGTACACGATACCCAGATCCGGTACAAGCAGCGATAGAAGCTGAACAGGCAGGTGCAGATGGCATTACTTTGCATTTACGTGAAGACAGACGTCATATTCAAGATCGTGATGTCGCTATGCTGGCTGATATATTACAAACCAAGATGAACCTTGAAATGGCAGTCACAGACGAAATGTTAGCCATCGCTGATAAATATAAGCCAGCAGATTGTTGTTTGGTGCCAGAGCGTAGACAAGAGTTAACAACCGAAGGTGGGTTGGAAGTCGCAGGGCAACTAGATCGAATGAAAACAGCCTGTCATCGCCTTGCCGATGCAGGTATTGCTGTTTCGTTATTTATAGCACCAGATTTAAAACAGATAGATGCGGCTGTTGCATGCGGTGCCCCAGTTATTGAATTACATACAGGTTGTTATGCAGATGCAAAGACAACTAAAGAGGCTGAACAAGAAAGACAAACTATCGTTAAAGCGGTTG
The DNA here is from genome assembly GCA_905479075.1 of uncultured Gammaproteobacteria bacterium. Lineage (GTDB taxonomy): Bacteria > Pseudomonadota > Gammaproteobacteria > Nitrosococcales > Methylophagaceae. The sequence goes on from CAJQLA010000005.1 coordinate 152,881, forward strand.
ATTATGCAGTTGAGTGCGGCTTGCAGGTGAATGCTGGACATGGCTTGCATTATCATAATGTTGAACCCATTGCCGAAATAAAAGATATCGTCGAATTAAATATCGGACATGCCATTATTGCCCGATCTATGTTTACAGGTCTACAAACAGCTGTACGAGAAATGAAAACACTGATGATAGAAGCACGCAGATGATTTCAGGTATTGGCACCGATATAGTCTATATCCCTCGCATGAAGTCATTATTAGTTAAACATGGTGACAAAATTGCAAAACGGATATTAAGTGATGATGAGTTCACTAGTTTTGAAGATACAGCTAATCAAGCTGCTTTTTTAGCGAAACGATTTGCTGCAAAGGAAGCGGCATCGAAAGCCCTAGGAACGGGTTTTAGAGATGGTTTGAGCTTACGCCATATTAGTGTAAAAAATAATAGCTTAGGTCGTCCAGAATTATCGTTCCAGCAACGTGCTAAGCTGTTATTAGAGGAACTGAATATAGGCAAAACGTTTCTAAGTTTAAGCGACGAACAAGATTATGCTATTGCCTATGTGATATTAATGGAGCGGACAGATGTCCTATAAAACAATTGACAGTTGTATTGGTAATACACCATTAGTGCGGTTACAACGGCTGCCTGGCAATACATCGAATACCATCCTCGTTAAGTTAGAGGGCGATAACCCAGCGGGCTCCGTTAAAGATAGACCGGCTATGTATATGATCAAGCTGGCACAAGCACGCGGCGATATAACACCTGGCGATACTTTAATCGAGGCAACTAGCGGTAATACGGGAATAGCGCTGGCGATGATTGCGGCTATATTAGGTTACAAAATGGTGTTGATTATGCCAGCTAATATGAGTCAAGAACGTCGAGCTTCTATGCGTGCTTATGGCGCTGATATTGTTTTAACTGATTCTATGGAAAATGCACGCGACCTAGCATTTGAAATGGAGCAGCAAGGCAAGGGTGTTGTACTCAATCAATTTGGTAATTTGGATAACCCAACAGCCCATTACGAAACAACAGGACCTGAAATTTGGCGTGATACACAAGGCGCTGTAACGCATTTTGTCAGTGCTATGGGGACAACAGGCACAATAATGGGTGTATCTCGTTATTTGAAAGAACAAAACCCAGAAGTCAGGATTGTTGGTGTACAACCTACAGATGAATCATGTATTCCAGGTATTCGTCGCTGGCCTAAAGCATATTTACCTACAATTTTTGAGGCAGAACGTGTTGATCAAATAATCGATATGGATCAAAGTTTAGCCGAAGAAACTATGCGACGATTGGCGACAGATGAAGGTATTTTCTGTGGTGTTTCATCAGGAGGCGCAGTAGCAGCAGCTCTACAACTATCACAACAGTTAGAAAACTCTGTCATTGTAAGTATTATTTGTGACCGTGGTGATCGATATTTATCAACAGGTGTGTTTCCGGCCGAGTAAAGTGGTTAGAAACCTAATCGTATTTACCGTTAGTTTTTTATGGCTGACATTAGCACATGCAAGTACGATTCAGCTTTCAATAGCAAAATGGCAGTTTGATGATCTTGATGCGTCAGGACTCAAGTTTGAGATAGCTGTAGATTCTGAAGGTTTAGCGCTAATCGCTAAAGCTGAAACAATCACATTACCAGAGCCCTTAAATAAGATTAATAATGTAGTACTTTATTGTCATAATATTGAACTACTAGCAGCTCAAAGTTCATGCAAAAAAGGTGAGCTTAACTTTCATCATAAAACACTGGGTCAACAGCGATTACGGTTTAAAATAATCGCAAAATCAGAACAGCAGTATTATCAAATCCAGATTAAAGATTTGAATATAGACTCGACAAAGCTTGATGTTGATATAGAGCTAAAAAAAGATCGTTGGTATCTAGCACTTGTTACGAATGAGACATCGTATGATTCCCTTCATCGCATCGCTTCACACTTCTTGTCACAACAAAAATTAAGTCTCTTAACGCAGTGGCAGTTTACTGGCAATATTGCAATTAATTCGTATATTTATGGTGTTGGTTCCAGGCTTAACAAATTGCAACTGGATTTGGCATTGAACGATATGACCGGTGGTGATAGTGAAGGCAATTTTGTTACAGAAGCCGCAACAAGCCTTATCAATATCGATGCCTTGAATAAAAGTGGTATATGGCAATGGCAAGCAGCTATGCAATTGACCGTCGGTCAAGGTTATGGTGACCCTATTTTTTTAGATTTCTCAGAAAACCCTATCGATATAAATGGCATTGGGACATGGAAACCAGAGACTAACCGATTTGAAGTAAGCAAACTAGATTTCAAACATAAAAATGTTTTGCAAGGGCAGGCCCAAATAGTGATGCAGTCTAATGTACTAGCGTCATTGGACGTTAATATTGAGCAGACTGCGATAGCCCCTTTTTATGAAAATTGGCTGCAACCATTTTTCGTCGGAACAGCTGCAGATACGGTCTCACTGGAAGGTGAAGTCGAGGTGAATTTTCAGAAAAAAATAGACAATTATTTTATTGATTTAAGCTTCGACAATGTCAAAATTGATGATGAAAATAAGCGGTTTGGACTTAATGGGTTCAACGGCAAAGTTGCCTGGACAAGCTTTGCTTCACCAGTACAGTCAGATATTAAGTGGCAAAGTGCCTATCTTTATGCCATCCCAATTGGTGAAACAAGGTTTAAAGCCAAAGTCGCTGATTCAAAATTGAGTTTATTAGCACCATTAACGGTGCCTGTATTGGATGGTGAATTACAAGTCGAATCACTCAATCTAGAGAATAATGATAAAAAGACAGAGTGGGCCTTCGAAGGCTTACTCACGCCCATTTCTATGGAATCACTGAGTTCTGTATTAGAGTGGCCACTTTTACATGGTAAATTGTCAGGTGTTATTCCTCAGTTAAGCTATAAAAATCAGCAGATAAATGTTGATGGTGCGCTAATGGTTAAATTATTTGAAGGAACAAGTATTATTCGTGATTTACGCTTAACCAAACCTTTTGGTTCTCTACCACAGCTATATGCCAATATTGATTTACTCAATATGGACTTGGAAACACTGACTGAGACATTTGAGTTCGGCAAAATTACCGGTAAGTTAGATGGCAAAATTAACAACCTTAGGTTATCAAATTGGCACCCTGTGCAGTTTGATGCCCACTTTTTATCCTCAGAAAAAAATAAAACAAAAAAACGTATTAGCCAACAAGCTGTAAATAATCTCTCGCAGGTTGGCGGCGGGGCGGGTGGCGTGTTATCTAGGAGTTTCTTAAGATTTTTCGAGGATTTTTCATACCAACGCTTAGGTCTAAGCTGTAAATTGCGTAATGAAGTTTGCCAAATGTCAGGTGTGGGCGAGATAAAAGGTGGTTATTATATTGTTAGAGGCGGTGGCTTACCGCCTAGAATTAATGTTATTGGTCATACAAGAAGAGTTAATTGGCCTGAATTAATAGCACGTTTAAAGGCGGTCAGTAATAGTTCAGGCCCCGTAGTGAGGTAATGAAGGAGCATATGATGAAGTTTTTTAAGTATTTGAGTGGGAGTTTAGTGACAGCCATGATGTTGGTATCGTGTGTCACGATTAATATCTATTTTCCTGCTGCTGCAGCTGAAAAAGCCGCAGATAGGATTATTGAGGATATTTGGGGCCCTGAATCTGAAAAAAGTAAAGCTAATGAATCAGAACAACACAGCTATAACATTCAACCTCAAAATTTCATAGTGACAGTATTGGACTGGGTTATTTCACCGGCTGCTGCTGAAGCTGACCTCAATATCAGTTCAGATGCAATCAGCACCCTGCAACAAAAAATGAAAGATCGACATACTTCGCTAAAACCTTATTACGATAATGGTGCTATAGGCTTAACTGAACAGGGTCTGTTAACCATGCATAATGCTAAAGCCGTTTCTTTAAAAAACCGCAATTTGGTTAAAGGGTTATTGGCTGACGAAAATAAAGATCGTATGGCCTTGTATGCTGAAATCGCACGCGCTAATGGCCATCCAGAGTGGCAGGACGATATCCAAGCTACTTTTTCTCGTCGGTGGGTAGATAAGGCGGCTAAGGGGTGGTGGTTTAAAGCGAGTGGTCAATGGAAGCAGAAGTAAGTTATTAGCTTATAAATTTGTATAAAACACTTTTAATAATCCAGTGATGCTGTACCATCACTGGATTTTTTATTGCAAAAAATAGAGTATTTAAATGGCAAGGCGTAATCGAAGACAAAGACTCCCTAAAGATCCTGTAGAAACAGAAATTGAATCACTATCGCATGATGGTCGTGGTGTCGCTAGAATCGATGGTAAAGCTATTTTTATTGCTGGCGCTTTGGCGGGAGAGACAGTTAAATTCCTATATACCCGCAGGCATAGTAAATATGATGAAGGAAAGACAGTAGAGGTACTACAGGGGGCTGAGGATAGGGTAGAGCCAAAGTGTCAGCACTTTAGTATTTGCGGTGGTTGTAGTCTGATGCACTTATCACCAGAAGCACAGCTAGAATTAAAGCAAAACACTTTAACAGAGCATCTCAGCCATTTTGGTGGTCTAGAGCCAGCACAATGGTTAGCGCCTTTAAAAGGACCCCTGTGGGGTTATCGGCGTAAAGCTCGCTTAGGTGTCAAGCATGTGCCAAAGAAAGAACGTGTGTTAGTCGGTTTTCGTGAAAAAGGTTCCCCTTATTTAGCGCTTTTAGACCAGTGCGAAGTCTTAGATCAAAGAGTCGGTTCACGTTTAGCAGAACTGGGAGAAATGATAGCAGGCCTCGAAGCATATAACCGTATTGCTCAAATAGAAGTCGCGATGGATGATGACAATGTTGCACTCATTTTTAGAAACCTTGATAGTTTGTCTGAAGCCGATCAACAAGCTTTAGTTGATTATGGTCAGAAAAATAAGCTTTGGATTTATCTACAATCAGGTGGACCTGATACAGTAACGCCACTTTGGCCAGTATCGCCTCAATTAAGCTATCAACCGGAAGCCGATCTCACGCTTAATTTTGAACCTAATGATTTCACACAAGTTAATGATGATATCAATAAAGACATGATTCAGCGCGTAATTGAATTGTTAGAGCTAAAGGACCAAGATAGAGTGCTTGATCTGTTTTGTGGTTTGGGTAATTTTACCCTGCCATTGGCTAAGCGAGTTGGACAAGTCATTGGTGTAGAAGGAGATGCGGCTTTAGTAAAGCATGCAGAAAATAATGCGATTAAAAACAAATTGGATAATGCCATATTCGAGCAGGCTGATTTAACCCAAACAGAATTAAAAAATTATGCGTGGGCAAAGCCAGGCTTTAATAAAATTCTGCTTGATCCGCCAAGAAGTGGGGCTTTTGAAGTATTACATCAATTGGCGGCTTTAGGTGCAGAGCGGATTGTTTATGTGTCATGTAACCCAGCAACACTTGCACGCGATGCCGGTGAATTAGTCAGTAATCACGGTTATAAACTTATTTCAGCTGGTATTATGGATATGTTTCCACATACCAGCCACGTTGAGTCTATCGCCTTATTTATTAAAGAGTGAGCGGGTTTTCGAAAGTCAAAGATAAAAAAGCCGTGGTGTTGAAACCCACGGCTTTTTTATTTAAGTAAGCAGTGTCGAAAAGTTTACGACGATTTGCTTTCCATATCTGCTATAACATGTGCCATTTGAACTACACTATCAGGGTTAACAGAGACGGTGCTAACACCTTGTTCAACTAAGAACTTCGTGATTTCTGGGAAATCAGAAGGTGCTTGACCACAAATACCAACATATTTCCCTGCTTTTCTACAGGCAGAAATAGCCATTTCTAGCATTTTAAGCACGGCCTCATTACGTTCATCATAATGACCCAATAAGTTAGAGTCTCTATCGACACCGAGTGTAAGCTGAGTCAAATCGTTGGAACCAATAGAGAAACCATCGACGAGGTCAAGGAATTGGTCAGCTAAAATAACATTAGCTGGAATCTCACACATCAGATAGAGTTTGAGGCCTCTTTTACCACGAACTAAACCGTGTGATGCTAACAACTCAATAACTTGCTTCGTTTCAGCAACGGTACGTGCAAAAGGAATCATAACAGTTATGTTATCTAACCCCATTGTCGTACGTGCAATGCGGAGTGCATTACATTCTAAAGCGAATGATTCGCTGAAGGAATCGCTTAAGTAGCGCGTAGCGCCACGGAAGCCTAGCATTGGGTTTTCTTCTTCCGGCTCGTAGAGCGGTCCACCGATTAAATTGGCATATTCATTCGATTTAAAATCACTTAGGCGAACAATAACGGGTTTAGGATAGAAGGCTGAAGCGATGGTAGCAATACCTTCTGCCAACTTGTGGACATAGAATGAAATCGGGTTAGGGTAACCTGCCATTTTTGGCGCAATTTCTTTTTGAAGCGACTTAGGTAATTTATCATAATCAATCAGTGCATTAGGATGGACGCCAATACTGTTGTTGATAATGAATTCCATTCTAGCTAAACCAACACCGGAGTTGGGCATATTACTTGTTTTAAATGCAATTTCAGGGTTAGCAAGGTTAAGCATGATCCCGGTATTTTTTGGTACAGGAATGCTTGCTATATCTATATTTTCAACATGATGCTTTAACGCACCCTGATAAACTGTACCCGTATCACCTTCAGCACAACTTACAGTGACAATGTCACCTGTTTTAATGACTTTGGTCGCTGTATTGGTACTGACAATAGCGGCGATTCCTAATTCACGAGCAATAATGGCTGCATGACAAGTACGACCACCTCGGTTAGTGACAATCGCACCCGCGATTTTCATTACAGGTTCCCAATCAGGATCTGTAATATCCGTAATTAATATTTCACCTGGCCTTAGATCTGCCATTTGACTTGTTTTAAGGATAACGCGCGCTTTACCACTTGCAACTTTACTACCGACACTTTTACCTTGAATGATAACTTTGCCTTTTTCTTCAAGGACATGATTTTCCAGCGCTTGTAAAGATTTGCCTGATTCAACTGTTTCAGGACGAGCTTGAACAACAAACAGTTCACCACTGTCACCATCTTTTGCCCACTCAACATCCATTGGCATCGGACGACCTGCTTTTTTCGAATAATGTTTTTCAATAATGACAGCAGTTCTTGCGAGCTCTAATACCTCATCATCATTGATACAAAATTGTTGCTGCTCCTCTATAGGCACTTTAGTATTGACGACTACACCGGTATCACCTGAAGGTGAATCTTTCTCAGCATAGACCATTCTTAAAGCTTTGCTACCAAGATTGTGTTTAATGATTGGCTGATATTTAGTATCTAGGGTTGGCTTGAAAACATAAAACTCATCAGGGTTAACGGCACCTTGTACTACATTTTCACCTAGTCCCCATGCGCCAGTGATAAAGACGATGTCACGGAAACCACTTTCAGTATCAATAGTGAACATAACACCAGACGAGGCTTTATCAGACCGCACCATTTTTTGTACGGCGATGGCGAGTGCGACACTCATGTGGTCAAAGCCTTGATGTACGCGATAAGAAATTGCGCGATTAGTAAATAGGGATGCGAAAATCTGGCGGCAGCTATTGATTAACGCTGCTGTACCTGTAATATTTAAATGTGATTCTTGCTGGCCGGCGAAAGAGGCGTCTGGTAAGTCTTCTGCTGTGGCTGAACTTCGCACCGCGACATCAACGTTTCTGCCATATTCTTCTTCTAGCTTGCTATAAGCATCTTCAATTTCAGTAACAATAGCATCGGGCATTGCTGCTTGGTTGATTAATGTACGTATATACTCACCAGTTTTTGCTAATGCTTTAGTATCATCTACATCTAAGTCATCCAAAGCTTTCGTAATGGGGGCAACAAGGTTGTTTTCGTCTAAAAATATTCGGTAGGCTTCGGCCGTAGTTGCAAAACCATTCGGGACATTCACCCCTTCACGACTCAACTCACTATACATTTCACCTAAAGAAGCATTCTTACCACCGACGGTATCAACATCACCAATACTAATATCTGCAAAAAAACGAATATACTTATAACTCATATACCACTACCTTACTAGTTGAAACTAACCCGATATTAGATTAGTTATTATGTTAGCCGAATAATGACTAAACCATAGCAGAATTGACGCAGTTTTTATAGTAAAAGGTTGCCAGAATTAGATAGCAAAGGGTAACTAAAGTTTTTTACGGTCAATTCGTGCTAGTTTAGTTATGAATTCAACCAACCAATGAAGACAAGCCCTATCCAGAAAATGGATAATGAGAAGATAATTAAAGGAAAATGATCAATGATGAGTTTTTCAATTTGCTCTAGTTTTTCCATGCTTGTACTCCCCGAAATAACTTTTTATCAATAACGATATCAGAAGCTTTTTATCTTTGCGAGTTTCGCAGATAAAAATTTTGTATGGGATAAAAACTTAAATTACTGAAGATTATGTTTTAGAGAATAATTGGAGAGTAAATAGGTATCTTATTGGTACCGGGGGCGGGAATCGAACCCGCACTTCCGAAGAAACTGGATTTTGAATCCAGCGCGTCTACCAGTTCCGCCACCCCGGCAATAAGAAGCAAAGGATTATAGCTATCCAAGCCGTTTTAGGAAAGCGTTAATTTGTTATATAAGCTGTGGCTCAGACTTAATGACGTTAGTTTTTACAGAAATTTTCAGCGAGTTAGATGAAAGTAGCGATGAGTTTGTTATGATCTCGTTCATGCAACGTACAGATTTCCAATTTGATTTACCATCTGAATTAATTGCCCAATTTCCATCTCAACAAAGAAGCGCAAGTCGTCTTTTATCTTTGGATGGAAATACGGCCGTTATTGACGATCTTCAATTTACCGATTTACCTGAGCTTTTAAAGGCAGGAGACTTATTAGTATTTAATAATACAAAAGTAATTCCAGCACGCTTGTTAGGGAAAAAAGACAGTGGTGGAAAGATTGAAATCCTAGTTGAAAGAGTGATTGACGATGAAAGGGTTTTGGCTCACGTCAGAAGCAGTAAATCGCCTGGCGTTGGCCGTCGTTTAATTTTAGAAGATGCAGTAGAAATGGAAGTGCTTGCAAGGCAAGGTGCTCTATTCGAGCTTGTTTTTCTTGGTGAGGGTACGGTAACAGATGCGCTTGAGGAATATGGACGCTTGCCGTTACCTCCTTATATTGAGCGTAGTGTTGAACAAGGCGATCTAGATCGTTATCAAACAGTTTATGCTCAGCAGAAGGGAGCGGTTGCGGCGCCAACTGCTGGTCTTCATTTTGATAATGATATTTTGGATAAAATTAACGAACAGGGTATTGAGACCGCCCATGTGACATTACATGTTGGCGCTGGGACATTTCAGCCTGTTCGTGTTGATGATATTAAAACGCATCAAATGCACTCGGAAAGAATTGAAGTTTCATCCGAGGTGTGTCGGAAAATAAAAGCAGCTCAACAGCGTGGCGGTCGTGTTATTGCTGTTGGCACAACCAGTGTTAGGGCGATAGAGAGTGCAGCACAATCGGGTGAAATAAAACCATTTAGTGGTGAAACAGATATTTTTATTTATCCTGGTTATCAATTTCGTCATATTGATGCGATGATTACCAACTTTCACTTATCTGAGTCAACCCTGTTAATGTTAGTTTCTGCATTTTCAGGGAGAGAAAATATATTGAAAGCCTATCAACATGCGATACAACAGAAATACCGTTTTTTTAGTTATGGTGATGCTATGTTCCTGACAAGGAAACAACAATGAGTCGTTTTGATAATATTCGTTTTATATTAGTTGGTACTACGCATCCCGGTAATATTGGTGCAGCGGCGCGTGCTATGAAAACGATGGGGCTTTCTAATCTGCATTTAGTAGAACCATTACATTATCCTAGTGCTGAGGCAACGGCACGGGCCTCTGGTGCAGATGATGTTTTAGCAAAAGCAGTTGTTCACAAAGATTTAGTTTCTGCGATAGAAGGCTGCAATAAGGTTTTTGGTATGAGTGCCCGCCTTAGACATTTACCTGTTCCAGTAGTCGATCCACGACAGGCTGTGGAGCAGATCCAACAGTATCCAGACGATACTAATGTGGCTATATTGTTTGGGCGGGAACATTCTGGCTTAACCAATGATGAGTTAGATCGATGCCAACATTTAATTAATGTACCTGCTAATCCCGACTACAGTTCGCTTAATTTAGCTGCAGCGGTACAAGTATTGGCTTATGAGTTTAAAATGAGTTTTGACCCTACTATTGTTGTTGGACGTGTTGGAGAGGAACGTGAAGTCATAGAAGCAAAAGATTTAGAACACCTTTACCAACATTTTGAACAAAGTTTAACAGCGATAGGTTTTTTAGATCCTCAACAGCCTAAGAATTTAATGCGACGTTTAAGGCGTCTATTCAACCGCGCTGATCTAGATAGAAATGAAGTACAGATTCTACACGGTATTTTAAGAGCGGCAGAAAACGGACGAGGAGAGTCTTAATGACAGAAAAAGTAACATTTTGGCAACAAGCTCAAGAAGATGTGAAATGCGTGTTTGACCGTGACCCTGCTGCTCGTAATACATTTGAAATCGTCACGACCTATCCGGGAGTTCACGCCATTTTGTGGCATAGGGTAAGTCATTGCCTATGGAAACGAAACATCAAATGGTTAGCACGATGGTTGTCAGCAATAAGCCGCTGGTTAACGGGGATTGAAATTCATCCTGGCGCTAAAATTGGTCGACGCTTTTTTATAGACCATGGAATGGGCGTGGTTGTCGGTGAAACGGCTGAAATAGGTGATGATTGCACACTTTATCATGGGGTTACGCTTGGCGGGACTTCGTGGAAAGAGGGGAAAAGGCATCCGACATTAGCAAATAATGTTGTCGTGGGTGCTGGTGCAAAAGTCTTAGGGCCGATTCATTTACATGATGGCGCAAGGATTGGTTCAAATGCTGTAGTCGTTAAGGATGTAGCTGCTGGCGAAAGTGTGATTGGTGTCCCCGGTAGAGTAGTGAAAAATGCTCAAACAGAAGACCAAAAACAAAAGCAAAAACTAGCACAAGAAGTGGGGTTTGATGCCTACGGTACATCGAGTGAAACATTAGATCCTGTTGCGGCAGCTATTCACGGTTTAATCGAACATATTCATGCTTTAGACAAGCGGATTGATGCGATGTCCGACACAATTGAACAATTGGGTGGGGAACTACCAAACGTTGCCATGCCTGAGTTAAACGACTGCGAATTAAGAGACGAATTAGTCGAAAAAGAGGAATCAAATAAATCCGAGTAAAACACTGGGATTTATAGTTGACTAAAATAGTAGGAAATGTAAAAATTCCTTATACCATATAAATTTAGGGGGTATTAGGATGCGTTTGACTACTAAAGGTCGTTATGCGGTTACAGCCATGTTAGATTTAAGTTTGAACTATGGTTTAAAGCCGATCACCTTGTCTGATATCTCAGAGAGACAGGGCATTTCTTTGTCCTACCTAGAACAATTATTTGCCCATTTACGTCGGCATGGTCTTGTCAGCAGCTCAAGAGGGCCAGGTGGTGGATATAGACTCAGTCGTTCTGCTGATGAGGTCACAGTTTTAGATGTGATTGCCGCCGTGGATGAAAAAGTGGATACCACATTGTGTGAAGGCAAGGAAAACTGTCAGGGACACGAACAATGTTTGAGCCATGAAATTTGGTTCAGCTTAAGTGAGCAAATTAAAAGTTACTTGGCCAGTATTACGCTTGGTCAAGTGGTTAAAAACCATCAGAGCTCGCGAGAAGGTACTGATAAAGTGATCAACTTCGAGGTCGCTTAAACAGATAACGACGCGGTTATTCTTTCCAAATTTTATTGTCTAATTCAATAGACAATAGTGTATTGCTTGGTGCTCTAAATGATTAAATTAACAGACTCAGCTGTGAAGCGAATTCACGATATCGTTGAAAAGCGAGGTTCGGGTATTGGTTTAAGAATAGGTGTGGTTGAAAGTGGCTGCTCTGGTTATAGCTATGCTTTAGATTATGCTGAATCAGTTTCAGATGATGATGTTGTAATTGAACAAGATGAAGCTAAAGTTGTTATTGATAAAAAGAGCTTACCTATCTTAGATGAGATGGAGCTTGATTTTGTCAAAGAAGGCTTAAATCAAAGTTTCAAGTTTAATAACCCTAATGCTGTGTCATCTTGTGGTTGTGGCGAGAGTTTTAGTACAACTAAATAGCCAAGCGTTCCATTAAATAACATAGACAATCTTGCCGGATAACTTTTTCATCCAAGGTCAACATTGACGGCATTGTGGGTCTTTTGATAGCAAGATAGCCTTGTTCATTGCTGAAAAACCGTTCAGTGATATTTTCTCCTGTTTCACTCATAGCTATAAGCGGCAAACCTTTATTGCTAGTTACTTTTCCAAAAGGGGTGCCTCTGGCAATTTCTGTAAAATTGAGTCGTTCAATATCGCTGTTTAATAGTAATTCAGCCTGCTCATCATCGAAGCTAAATTCGATATCGTCTTTGACACAAACTTGAGCGACGGTATGAAATAAATCGATATCATGCGCATGAACATCGTGCTGAGGGATTTCTGTTAGGTTGAGCGCGGCATTCACAAAATCTAGCGCATGCTCGACACCATATTGTTGTCCTGGCCTTCCACATTCTAAAGTAACAGCAGGACAATACTGGGCGAAAGCTGATGATTGAACGCCTTTAGGCCGAATAAAATAAACAACAAAGCGTCCGAATAAAGTGGCCAATTGTAGGAATTCTGGCTCGAGTTTGTTAACGCAACTGTAGTGTGGGTTGAGTCCGGTATTATTATGGATGTCGATGCTAGCAAACAGTTGTTTTTCACTCATGATTTCAACGATTTGGCTTGCCATTTTTGTTTCAGGACATTCCGCAAGCTCAGTACCGGGCCATATACGATTATAGTCAGCCTGTTCATCCAAGCGTCGAGCCCTTTTAGATGCCGCACTGACATTGCCAAAAAAAATAGAAAGAGAACGAGGCAGTATTTTATCCTTATAACGCTGAAGAAGAGATTGTATAGCTAATAGACCGGTTGGCTCATTACCATGTAATAACACCGATACAAAAAGCGGTTCTGCATGGTTTCCTTGCAGATGAATGAGCGTAGGTCCTTCCAGTAACGATTCTAATTCATCTGGTGAGGCAGTAAGTAGGCCTTCTGGTAAATAGTCGAGCTGGCGAAGTAAGGAAGTTGTCATGATAAAGGCCACTCACTAACAGGCACATTTGATTGTTGGTTATGTATATAGTGTTCAGTCATTTTCCTGAACTCATTAGGATGCTTTTTGATAAATTGTCGTTGCCATTGAGAGCCAGTTTGCTGGCTTTCAATACGTTGTTGAATAATACCAAGATAGCGTTGGCTTTCATCCTCTGGAATGCCAAGTTGTGTCAACCCATCCAAAGCGCGTGGAATTAAATCAGAAATCAATAATGATTGAAGTCGTATACTTTGTTCATCTATCCAGCTTACATGACTAGATATGCCTTGTTTAGCTGCATGATAAAAGTTATCACGAGCAACAGTAAATTCAATAGGTAAACCATCATTGCTAATTAACTCAAATAAATTTTGAGTGAGCCCATAATAAAATGCAGCGTTGGCAACAGTATCAATCAGAGTCGGCCCTGCGGCAGGTGTCCGATGTTCAATGCGGATATGAGGTGTTCCATCGTCATTGATGCCTACCAACGGCCTATTCCAACGCCAAATCGTGCCATTGTGAAGCTTTAAATGAGCAAAAGAAGCACTGTCTTCATCAAGATATTCGGGCAATAACACAGGAAAATGCTCTAAGTTTTCTTGGAAACATTCAAATAACGAATGTCGAGCATAGCCTGTCCCAAAACTGACACGTTTAATAGGACCTTGTGCCGCTCCATTATAGCCACCAATATCAACAGCCTGTTCAAACAGTGGAATACGAGATTCATACCAAAGATCTTTTTGGAATAGATAAGGTGCATTACCACAAATAGCGACCATCGCAGCCGAAGCAATTATCGCAGCATTGTAATAATGGTGGGCTGTATGCACTGGCACTTTGGTATGTAATTGCAACGACGTTGTGGCAGACTCAAGCATAATATCATCATGGTCGAGATCTAAGTGCTCGTTGCCTGTTATATCAAGATGAATAGGGTGCTCTCGAATAGCTAATATTTGTCTATTTAAAGCACGATAGCGATTCAGATCTGACATATTGGCAATAGTCAGATCAGAGGGTAGCAATGTAGGCAATATACCGATCATCATTAGCCGACTATCCAGCAGTTCTGCATGTGCAACTGCATTTGACCAAGTTGATTGCAATTGACGATGGAGATCACTAAAAATAGTGCCCTCAAGCGTAAGAGGGTGGGTATTTAATTCAATATTAAATTTTGCTAGTTCGGCGCTTGCCAGCGGTTCATCAATGGTTGATAAATAATGTTCATTAATAGGTGAGGGACGCATGGCATCATTAATGAGCCATGCCTCTATTTCTAAGCCAGCAATTGGCTTGTCATTATTGGGAGAAGCATCTGAAAAAAACTGGCCTAACCGTTCTGTTTCGACGCTTAGGCGGTGAAGAAATCGAGTAAAATCTGCTGCACTAAACTGTGTCTGAGAAATTTCCTGTCCCATCTTAGTTTCCTATCAATTCCTGTCGTTTTATTTATAGCATAATGCTGTTGGCAGTGGTATTACTATCGTGGCTTTTACAAGATTGATTTTTTGCTGTGTTGGCCAATTTTTAGCAGTTTTATCGCATCACTCTTGCTATGATGTTGGCTATGCAAAATTCAGATAATTTAAACTTCGATGCCAAACATATTTGGCACCCCTATAGTAGTGTGACCAAACCGTCGCCCATGCATGAGGTGGTTTCTGCAAATGGCGTTCGACTCACCTTAAAAGACGGTCGAGAAATTATTGATGGAATGTCTTCATGGTGGTCGACTATTCATGGCTACAATCATCCACGATTAAACCAAGCGGCTAAGCAGCAAATAGATCAGATGTCACATGTGATGTTTGGCGGCTTAACCCATCAACCAGCGATTGATTTAGCTAGAAAGCTCATCGATATCACAGCTGAACCATTGCAATATGTCTTTTTTGCCGATTCCGGTTCTGTGTCTGTTGAAGTTGCCATCAAAATGGCGATTCAGTATTGGATGGCACAAGGCCAAACAAATAAACAACGTCTACTCACCATTCGTAGTGGCTATCATGGTGATACCTTTGGGGCGATGGCCGTGTGCGATCCTGAAAATGGTATGCATAACGTGTTTGAACAAGTTTTGGCTAAACATCTTTTTGCACCCGCACCAGAATGTAAAACGGATGAAGAATGGGATGATAGCGATATAGCCGAGTTTAAAAGCTTAGTAGAACAGCATCATTCAGAATTAGCAGCCGTAATTTTAGAACCACTAGTGCAAGGTGCCGGAGGAATGCGTGTCTACTGCCCAGAATATTTAAGACAAGTCAGGCAACTATGTGATCAATATGACTTGTTATTGATTTTAGATGAAATTGCTACAGGCTTTGGCCGAACTGGTTCCTTATTTGCCTATGAACAAGCTGATATTTATCCAGATATTCTTTGTCTGGGTAAGGCCTTAACAGGTGGTTATATGACCTTAGCGGCGACACTGTGTACTGGCAAGGTTGCAAAAGGCATTGGTGCAGATGGCAGTGGTGTTTTAATGCATGGCCCAACTTTTATGGCCAATCCATTAGCGTGTCGTGTGGCCTGTGAAAGTTTAGATTTATTAACGGAATCAAACTGGCAACAACAGGTGCAAAACATAGAACAACAACTGTCGAAAGAATTGATGCGTTACCAAACGATGTCTTTAGTCAAAGAAGTGCGGGTTAAAGGAGCAATAGGGGTTGTAGAGCTAAAGCAAGAATTATGGGATCAGATGGATTGGTTACCCCAATTTATTGTGGATCAAGGTGTTTGGATACGGCCTTTTAGAAATCTGATATACATCATGCCACCTTATATTATTAACACTGAAGATCTTAAGAAACTAACAACAGCGATTGGCAACATAATCGAAGCATTAACTGAAAAATTGGCGATAAAAAAATCACAGTAATGGGTTATGATTGTGAACAGACTGGCTAAAAAAAGGAGAACATGCCGCTATGGTGTTGGAATGGATACGACGACAAGATCCAGCCATGGATAAAGAACTAAAAGGTTACTTATTTACCGATAAGCAGATAGCCCATACCTAAACACATGCTTTTGAGGCATTGGCTGCTTTTAGTCAATGCCTTAATTCCTTTCAGTAAAAGCAGTTATATCAAAGTACCAGTCAAAAAAATCTTCATTTCGTGAGTCGCGAAGTGACACCTGTTTGTACATTTTGTCCTCAATAACAATAGTCCGTTGTTTAATGATATCAAGCGCATGAAACTCAATAAATTGGCTTATTTCCTGCTCTGACAGTGCTACAAAAGCAGATTCAAAACTTTCACCATTAGCCCCATTCCATATAGTTTCTAGCAACATATTAATCATGTTTTGGTGTTGAAGACTATGTTGCTTTTGGCCTAACTCGAGCTGACAAACCATCGCGCCATAATGACCAGGTAAACTAGTGTAGTTACCTTCTAATAGTTGCTGAGAATACGCTAAACAATCTTGCCAAGCATTGTCAGTGATGGCATTAAGGATCGGTTGGTGTAATTGCTTTTCAACAATCAGGTTTTGTCGATATTGTGTTGTATGCGGATAGACTTCTCGTAATTGCGTCACTGTAGTGATTGAGGGATTAGTCTGAGATTGAACAAGCAATGTCTGATAATGAAGATTATCGCCATCCATTTCTTGTATACCCTGTGAAGAAACGCAGGCAGTCAGAATGAGAGAGGCAATAAGCGTAAATAAAATTTTCATGGTTGTTTCTGTTAGAAAATAGCCATTTTAATCGGCTTTATGATCAGTGTCGTTAGTAGCCGGGTTAGAACTTGTTTTATCTATGGCTAAACGCGTAAAAATAGGTCCGATAATTTCGAAGAAGATGGTGGTGCTGATAACAAGGGGTAACAAGACTTGGCGGTATTCAGGGAATTGATTGGCGGCGACTAAGGCCATACCGACCGCGACACCAGCTTGAGGTAATAATGCTGGGCCGATCCATCGTTTTGTCGCTGGATCTGTTTTTGTTACTTGAGCGCCTAGTTTGGCACCTAGGTATTTGCCTGCGATACGGCTGACGATATATACCAGGCCAATGATGCCGATGGTATTGAGTGCACTTAGTTCTAAGGATGCACCTGCTAAGATAAAGAACACCAGCATGAATAAGGATTCGATGCCCTCAATAGTATGAAAAGGGTAATCATGATGTTTTGCTGTATTAGCAATCACGGCGCCCATGGTCATCGCGGCAATTAAATAGGAAACCTCGAGGTACATAGCGAGACCACCACAGAGGAAAACAATACTGAGCGCTTCGGTTAGCATCGGTTGGCCGGGTTTGATTCTTCCGGTTAAGTAGGCAGCAGGCAGGCCAATGACGAGGCCAAGTAACAGCGCGCCGCTAATTTCTTGCACGGCGAGTAATAGGAAGTTGATGTCGCTACCATGACCATTTAAGGCACTGACAAAGGTGATGCCAAAGGCAAACAACATCAATGCCCAGAGATCATCAAGGGCGACAATGGCAAGGAGTAATTGGGTAAATTTATTACTTTGTTTGGTTTCTGTTACAACATCAATCATGGCGGCCGGTGCGGTCGCGGCAGCAATGCAGCCCAAGATGATGGCGATCTCTGCTTTAAGACCAGAAAAGATTAACGCTAGACTGACAAGTAGGGTGGTGAATATAGCTGCGCTAAGTGAAATGCCGATGGTTTGCTTGGCAGAGTGTGCCAAGGCATTTTTGGTCAGTTTGCCGCCGAGTAGAAAACCAACCATCAGTAATGTGATATCAGCGATCAGTTCGAAATGATCGGCAAACAATGTTGGAATAAGGTTAAAACCACTTTGACCGATAGTGATGCCAAAAATGAGTAGCAGGGTGACACGAGGTAGAAAGCTGCGCCGTGCGAGTTCAGCTGTGAGTAGACCCAGTAAGAGAATACTACCTAAGGTTAATAGAAACGCTGAGGATGTTTCCATTTAGAGGTTTACCTTTTATATAAAGCTAAAAGCAATTCTACGCCAATTTGTTTTTAGTATTTTGCTGAGGTTAGTTTTTTTGAGGGTATAGTCACTTTGGCTTTCTAGCTAATTCAACTAAGGCTGTTCGAACTTCCATTGCATTAGTTACTGCTTGTTCAAATTCAATACGATTAATTTTGTTAGCGCTTATTAGATGAAAGCCATTGGCATCTATGCCAATTAGGGTGGCTGGATTATCAGCATCTATTTCGATATTAAATAACTCACAGTAATGTTGAATTGCCTCGAGATGATCATGGTTCATATGTTCGATCATGCCATTTTCATCAGCATGGGAAAAAGGTGTTTCTGATAAGAAATTGTCTGGTTCAACCCAATGAATTTGTCCAAAACCGCCGATATAACGTAATCGTTTAAGGGTGATTGTATAGAAGCTAAAATCATGTGTTCTGTGGAAGTCACGAGACTCTGGAAAATAGCGGTAATAACGTTCAGCCATTTCTTCGTCATTTAATAGAACTGCATCACCTATATAAGTCGCTCTCGCGGAGGCTTGAGGGTCAGTAGCTAGCGTGTCATGACAGAGCAGGGATACTTTATTATCGCTGCTAATATTGCGAGTGTGTTGTGCTATAGAGCTAATCAATATGACAGGCTGACCAAGGCTATCAAGACAATAGGGTGTAATTGAGCCAAAAGGGTAGCCCGCTAGGTCAGTTGAATGGGTACTTAAAACGCCATAGCTTTGTGAATAAAATAATGCCCGTGCTTGTTTTGCAGCTTGTTCTGTTTTAGCCATGAAAACGACCTTTTATTTGAGAAGCTGGATTTTGATTAGGAGAGATTGATTTTGACGACTTTCATATACTCAAAGTCCATACCAGCAATATTTTCTTTTGCTGGGTAATAGATGATATCGACAAAGGCACCTTGTAGTGATTTGTAGCGTTTTTTGCGCTTGTATTTGAAAGGTACGTCATAACCTTCAACCAGCACAGTATTGAGAAACCACTCTTCTTTTTGACGCTGTACATGAGATTCTATTTTTTGCATTTGAGAATGAACCAAATGCTCATTATCAGTAAGAAATTTCTTGATCGACTTCATATTTAGCTAGCCTGTTGGTAGCGTTTGTGGAGTATACCTACACGCTCAACATAGACCTCTGTTTCTTTATAAGGTGGAATGCCATTGTATTTTTTTACGGCATTTGGGCCGGCATTATAGGCGGCGGTTGCTAGTTTTATATTACCATTAAATCGCTTGAGTAATTGGGCGATGTACTTGGTGCCACCCGATATATTCTGTTTTGGTTCCATGGCATTATTAACGCCTAATTCTCTTGCCGTTGCCGGCATTAATTGCATCAAACCTTGTGCACCTTTATTAGAACGAGCTTTAGGGTTGAAAGCCGACTCAGCATGGATGAGCGCGCGGACTAAGGCGGGATCGACTTGGTGTCGTTGTGAAGCATGCTGAATTGGAGCAGAAAAGGCGGTTAGATTGAGCTTAACTGTATTCCAATTGATAGTTGAGTTTGGGTTACAGGCAAAGCAGTCGAATTTTAAAACTTCATAATTAGCGATATGAGTTGGGCGTTGATCGGTAAAAACGGTGACATTGCCTGATTGTGGATATTTGTAAATCGTCGTTTGTCTGGAGCGGTTACTTTTCTTAGTTGGCACATTAGTAAACTCAATGGCGCCATCATCAGCTTCAATTTTTTGTATACCTGCTGCCGATGCCGTAAAAATAGGGATCAGTGCTGTCAGAATAAGGGGACGAATTAACATGATAATGACTTAAAGATAACGTCCACCAGATGCTATGACCACCACAATAAGACCAAAGCTTAGATTGATGGCAATAAGGTGGCGAATAGTATTAAGTGCAGCGCTCGCTGCTTGCCAATCTTCACTTGTTACAGCACGTTTTAGTTTTTTATAAGGGCTGAAAAACAAGTGCATGAATATCAAGATCATGATAATGCCGAGTAGTAGCATGATATGAATATGTATGCCTACTGCACCCATACCACCAAAAATTTTGATGATCCAAAACCCTGTCGCTAATAATGCCACGACACTGATCCAAACCCATGGGAAAAAGCGGCTAAAGACATGACACCACATTGTGAGTCGCACCGGTGGTTCGAATAATGTTGCTGCCACTGGACGTAAGGACATATAAGCGAAAAACATACCGCCGACCCAAATTACTGCGGCCAATAGATGTAAAGGAATAGCAATCGTCATTTTATCTCCAAGGCTTTTAAGCGTTTATTTAAGTTTAATATCTGCAATTTTCAGGCGCCACTCTTTTGGGCCTGTTGTGTGAACTGATTCACCTTGGCTATCAACAGCGACAGTGACGGGCATATTTTCAACATAAAATTCTCGAATCGCTTCCATGCCGAGCTCTTCAAAGGCCACAATGCGTGATGATTTAATGGCTTTAGAGACTAAGTAAGCCGAGCCACCTACAGCAATGAGAGACACTGATTTATGTTGTTTGATCGCTGCAATGGCGCTAGGTCCACGTTCGGCTTTACCTATCATACCGAGTAAGCCCGTTTTAGCGAGCATCATATCGGTAAACTTATCCATTCTTGTCGCGGTTGTTGGGCCAGCAGGACCGACAACTTCATCTTTAACGGGATCAACAGGGCCAACATAATAAATAAAGCGATTGGTAAAATCTAAGTTATCGGGTAGGGGTTGGTTATTTGCAAACAAATCAGCAATTTGTTTATGGGCTGCATCACGGCCCGTTAATAAATGCCCAGTCAGAAGTAGGGTGTCACCAGGTTGCCATTGCTGTATGTCTTCATGGCTTAGGGTGTCGAGATTAATATTGCGTGTGTTTTTGGCTACTTTCCAGGTTATCTGTGGCCAATCAGATAAGGCTGGTGGCTCAAACTCTGCTGGGCCAGTGCCATCAAGTGTGAAGTGAACATGACGGGTCGCAGCACAGTTAGGAATAATGGCAACAGGGAGGGAGGCAGCATGGGTTGCAAAGTCATTGACCTTAACATCAAGCACGGTTGTTAAGCCGCCTAAACCTTGTGCGCCGATGCCCAGTTGATTAATTTTGGTGTAGAGCTCGACGCGTAATTTTTCGGCCGAGGTTCTAGGGCCGCGGTCGATAAGTTCTTGTATATCTATTGGATCCATTAGTGATTCTTTTGCCATTAACATGGCTTTTTCGGCAGTACCACCGACACCAATACCAATCATGCCAGGTGGACACCAACCAGCACCCATTTTAGGAATAGTATCTAGCACCCAATCGACTAAATTATCACTGGGATTGAGTACAGCAAACTTGGCTTTGTTTTCAGAGCCTGCCCCTTTAGCGGCAATTTGAATGTCTACTTTATCTCCGGGAACAACTTCACTATGAATGACAGCAGGGGTGTTATCGCGGGTATTTGTACGTGAACCAAGTGGGTCAGTAACAATAGATGCACGCAGTATATTATCTGGATGTGTGTAGGCACGTCGGACACCTTCATTGACCATATCGTCAATGCTTTGATCTGTATGCCAATCAACATCCATACCTATTTTAATAAAGATGTTTACAATGCCAGTATCTTGGCAAATAGGTCGTTTATCTTCCGCACACATCCGAGAGTTAATCAGGATTTGGGCAATAGCATCTTTGGCGGCTGGCGATTGTTCTTTATCGTAAGCTTCCGACATCGCTTTAATAAAGTCTTTTGGGTGATAACAGGCGATAAACTGCAGTGCATCTGCGATGCTATCGATAAAATCATTTTTCGATATAACAGTCATAATGTCTGTGCCTTCGCCCTTATTCGCCGTTGAGTCTTTTGCTTAATTCAGCGACAACATCACCGATTGCAAACTCATCACCTTCACCGTTTGCCCGGCATTTGTATTCAACCATACCACTATCTAGACCACGCTCACCTAGAATAAGTCTATGAGGAATACCAATTAAATCCATATCTGCAAAAGCAACACCTGGCCTCAGACCACGATCATCAAACAAAATATCAACACCAGCATCACGTAATTGCAGATACATTTGCTCTGCTGCTTCACGAAGACGTGCCGATTTATGCGCATTAATAGGCACTAGAACGACTTCGAAAGGGGCGATAGCTTTAGGCCAAATAATACCGCGGTCATCGTGGTTTTGTTCAATAGTTGCTGCGACTACACGTGATACGCCAATGCCATAACAACCCATGGTCATTATTTGTGATTTGCCTGATTCAGCCAATACATTGGCATTGAGTTTTTTACTGTAGTTATCTCCGAGCTGGAAGATATGACCTACTTCAATACCTCTAGCGATTTCTAATGTACCTTCACCATCGGGGCTTGGATCGCCTACAACGACATTTCGGATATCGGCTACTTCGGGTTCAACTAAATCGCGTCCCCAATTAACACCTGTTAAATGTTGTTCATCTTTATTGGCACCACAGATAAAGTCAGCACAGTGGGCTGCACTTCTGTCAACGATGACAGGAATGTCCAAGCCAACAGGGCCGATAGAACCGATATTAGCGCCACAACTTTCAAGCACCTGTTCAGGCGTGATAAAGGTCAAAGGTGAAGCGACGGATTCGATTTTTTCAGCTTTTATTTCGTTTAATTCGTGATCGCCTCGTAACACTAAGGCGATTACAGAACCTTCCTCTGAACCTTCCACTAACAATGTTTTCAAACACTGCTCAGCTTTGACATTAAGAAAGTCCGAGAGCTGTTCAATAGTATGTTGTTTTGGTGTGTCGACTACAGTCATTTCTGCTGAAGCAGCAGATCTGTCACCTGTCGGAGCGACGGCTTCTGCTAATTCAACATTGGCGGCATAGTCACTTTGATCACTAAAAGCGATGGCATCTTCGCCGGAACTGGCTAATACATGAAATTCATGTGAGGCATTTCCGCCAATACTACCTGTGTCTGCGATAACGGGTCTAAAGTCTAAGCCGATACGCTCAAAAATACGTGAGTAAGCGGCATACATATCATCGTAAGTCTGTTGTAAAGAATCCTGATCTAGATGAAAGGAATAAGCATCTTTCATTAGAAATTCACGTGCGCGCATCAAGCCAAAGCGAGGGCGAATTTCATCACGGAACTTAGTCTGAACTTGGTAAAAATTGATAGGTAATTGCTTGTAACTACGGATTTCTTGTCTGACCAGGTCGGTAATCACTTCTTCATGGGTTGGGCCATAACAAAACTCGCGGTTATGCCGATCATTAATGCGAAGCAATTCAGGGCCATACTTATCCCAGCGCTGGCTTTCATGCCATAACTCTGCTGGCTGAATTGAAGGCATCAATAATTCTTGTGCGCCTGCATTATCCATTTCTTCACGGACAATGGCTTCTGTTTTGCGTAAAACCCTTAAGCCCATAGGCAACCATGTATAAAGGCCAGAGGCTAAACGGCGAATAAGGCCTGCACGCAGCATAAGCTGATGGCTGGCAATTTCAGCATCAGCAGGTGTTTCTTTAAGAGTAGAGATCAAGACTTGTGAAGTACGCATATGCGAGGATGGATCCTATTGATAAATGTGTTAAAAAGGGTTTTTTATAAAGGTTGATGTGGTTACTAGGCTTGTAATGCTGGCTAAAATGTAGCGTGATTCCAACCCCAATCTTGGCGCGCTGAATCGGTCATACCGATATAAATTCTATCGCCATTAATGCCGAGTTGCTGATTAATCATAGAACATAAGGCATCAGAAAATGCAGCACGTTCACTAGGCAGTCCGAGTGAACGGTAATCTAGAAATGCAGCTGGACCTTGTTCACCAGACATGGACATATTTTGTGATTGGACAGTCACCATCACATAAGTTTCAGGTTTTCCAGAAGCTTGACTGACCGTTTGACTTGCCGCTTTGATTAAAGCTGCTTCATCATCAATTTGGCTGTTAGTAACTATATTTAGAAAAGGCATACGCTATTATCTCCTATTGGCAAAATTCTGTTAGGGCTTCTTGAAATCTTTTTATCATTTCTTGGCGGTCTTCTTCGGAAGGTCTTGTTACATTGCCTTCTGAATCCATAACGCGCCTGCCGGGGTTGTCTTGATATTGTTGTAAATTGTGTCGGGCTAATTTACATTTTTCAGCACTTTCTTCAGCTAACTGTGCTTGTTGTCGCTGTTCTGCCAGTTCTTGTTGTTGTTTTTTTTTGGCTTCTGCTTGTTGTTGTATCAGCGAGTCAATCTCTTTTTGCTGACTTTCTACATCAACTAAAGGTGGTTTGTCAGTCTCAATAAGCTTAGCAGACTGACCAGCTGGCGGGGGTGATTGTGAATAATGTGTTTGACCTTGTGCATCAACCCATTTATAAACATCTGCATGGACAACGCCAGTCATCGACATAAATATAAGAGCAGAACAGCAATATCGTATGAATGAAGTCAACATATACAATCCCTTAGTCAAATAGAATAATTTTACGCCAAAGTAATGGAACATAAAATGTCTGATAGTTTAAGTCGCTTTGAAAAACACATTACGGTGACCAGCGAGACTAGCATAGCTATAGATATACTTGCATCTGAGTCTGGCTTATCTAAACAATTAGTTAAGCAATTAATGCAAAAAGGCGCAGTTTGGCAGACGGTCGGTAAAAAAACACAGCGCCTGCGTCGCGCTAAAAAAATAATAAGACGCGGACATCAACTTCACCTCTATTATGATAAATTGGTGTTGGCTATGGTTGCGCCAGAACCTGTGCTCTTGGCAGATGAGAGCCATTATAGTGTTTGGAATAAGCCTTATGGCATGCTGTCGCAAGGATCAAAATGGGGAGATCATTGCACTATTACACGCTGGGCTGAACAACATTTAAAGCCTCAGCGTAATAGTTTTGTCGTTCATCGCTTAGATAGAGCCGCTAACGGCATTATTATTATTGCCCATACCAAATCAGCAGCAGCAGCATTGTCCGGGTTGTTTCAGCAGAGGCAGGTAGATAAACGATATCAAATATGGGTGGAAGGCGAGTTCGATAACAAGGCATCTACATCCAACCCAATAACCGTCAATAGCGATATAGATGAGCGTAAAGCTGTCAGTCATTTTAGTTTTGTTGAATATGATGCCGAATTGGACAGGACCTTACTTGATGTTCAGATTGAAACAGGGCGAAAACATCAGATCCGTAGGCATAGTGCAGAATTGGGATTTCCTATTGTTGGCGATAGGCTGTATGGAGGTGATAAGCACACCGAAAACTTACAATTATCAGCTTATTACCTGTCTTTTTTATGCCCTTTTTCAGGTCAAAAAAAAGAATTTGACCTTCTAGTCTAGATTGACATTTTGTGGCTGACGGGAGTAACTTGTTCATAAAGATATTGCTAGGAGGACAACCATGTCAGACTCAAATCATAAGGCAATGAGTGAAGAAGGCCATTGGCATCATACAGGGAACGAGGACAGACGCGAACAAGAAAGGCGCGTAGCTCATGATAGACGTGAGATGATCAGGTTCGAGCTCGAGAAGGAAGATCGTCGCAAGGGTAAAGATAGAAGAGGCCAAGCCACTTCATGGGGAACAGATAGACCTGTTTGATCTTTTTAGCGACGGAGATGACCTTCCTTTTTTACCTTAATAACCTAAATAACGAGCACCCTGATAAAAAGCGGTGCTGATACTCCATGCCATTGTCAGCGGCCATACTAAAGATAGCGTGGTGAACCAAGCTGATTTTGCCTCCGCGCGTAATGTGGCGATAGTCGATAGACAAGGCGTATAAATCAAAGTAAACAACATAAAACTGTAGGCTTGTACCCAGTCTATTTGTTGGGCAATACCTTGCATTAAGGCGCTTCCTTCAAGCCCATAAATAACAGCCAGTGCTCCAATTACAATTTCTTTTGCGACAAAACCAAAAATGAGTGCAATGGTAAGTTCGGGGTTAATCCCTGCTGGCGATAGTACAGGGGACATAAAGTCGCCGATCATGCCAGACCAGCTCGCTGAACTGGCGGGTTCAACACCAAAAGGCATATTCGTTAAGATCCAAACCATTATTACGCCAAGTGTAATAAATTTAGTAGCGCGCTTTAGAAAATGGCTGATTTCATGCCAACCACGCAGAAACATTTGACGGACTGTTGGCAAACGGTAGGGCGGTAATTCAAGAGCAAAAGGTTCTTGACTGTTAAAGCGTCCTTTAAAAATGAGTGCGGTCAGGATGACAATCACAAATGTCATTAGATAAAGACTGAATAAGACGATAGGCGCTTGTTGAGGTGTGAACAAGGCAGTTGTCATAAATACAAAGACTTGAAGCCGAGCACTACACAGTGAAAAAGGGATCACCAGCATAGTGAGAAGACGCAAACCACGGCTTCGCATTGTTCTCGTGCCCATTAATGCAGGCACATTACAACCAAAACCCATTAGCAACATCACAAAACTACGTCCGTCTAGGCCCATTTTGCTCATCAATGCATCCATTAAAAAGGCAGCACGGGACAAATAGCCACTGTCTTCGACAATAGCCATAAATAAGAAGAACACTACAATAATGGGAACAAATGAGGCGACGGTTGCTACGCCATCATAAACACCACCAATTAAGAAACCATTTAATAATGGCGGAGCATTAGCCAGCAAGGGAACTAAAGCGATGTCTCGGAAGGATTCAAACAACCATGCCATAGCATCTTGTAATGGCCCCCCAATAGTGTAAACACCCTGGAACATCAAGAACATAAAGCCAAAGAATAGTGGGAGTCCTAGCAGGGGATGTAGGGTAATTTTATCTATTTTTTCAGTTAGAGAATGACCGATTTGAGTCGGGAAATCGACACTATGTTTTACCAGATCTTCTAGTTGGGTTTCCATTTCTTGATCAAGGGCAAAGTCTTCTCGTAATTCCTGGGCTGGTGTCGCATGACTTGTCTTTAATGCAGATTCAATCTTTTTGTAAGCATCAGCATAACCTTGGCCGTATTTTGCACTGATTAAGCACGTAGGAAAACCAATTTCATGACCGAGTTGTTCGGTATTAATGGTGATGCCAGATTGTTTAGCTTCATCGGCCATATTTAGAATTAATACTGCAGGCAAATTAAGCGTTTTAATTTGTAGGGCAAGGCTTAATTGGCGATCTATTTGTGAGGCGTTAGCAACGATTAATACAAGATCGACAGTATTATTGGCTAGGAAATGACGAACAACTTGCTCATCGTCTGAAAAACCGTGTAAATCATAAATACCGGGTAGGTCGACAAGCTCTACTATATCGCCAGCAAGTAACAGTTTTGAACTTAATAAATCGACAGTGACACCTGGCCAATTAGCCACTTTGGCACTCGCGCCACTCATTCTATTAAATAGTGTTGATTTCCCAGCATTTGGCATGCCGATTAGGGCGATGCGTTTCACATTAGCACCTCGATATTATTAGCGTCTTGGCGGCGTAACATGATATCGGTACTACCAACACGGACTTGTAATGGTCCATTGAAAGGCGCACTTCTCACTATTTCGAATGATTTACCTATTCGAAGGCCTAAAGCATTGAGTCTGAACTGAAATCCTGTATCGACATGCAATGCTTGTATAGTGGCTGATTGGCCTACCTGCACCGCGGAGAGAGCTTGTAACGTTTTCATTATTTACCCGTAATCTAAATGATAATGATTATCATATAGTTCTCTATCAAATAGTACAACAATTTATACAGATTTAAATTTGAAAATTAGGGGTAAATAGCACGCTTGGCTGATACCTCTAGCAGCAAGAAAAATAAGTAATGCTATCCAGAGGCCATCATTACCCATATCTTGTAAAAAATACCAAGCAGGTAAATAGCATATGAATGTTGAAAACAGCATGGTATTACGCATTTCACGACTTCGCGTTGCGCCGATAAAGAGACCATCAAACAAATAACTCCAAAAGCCAATAAGTGGTGCGATAGCCAGCCAGGTTAGGTGTTGGTTAGCAATATTGATGACGTCTGGGATACTAGTGAGAAGTGTGATGATATGACGACCAAAAAGTTGATAACTTAGGCTAAATACTATGGCCATACTTAAAGACAAAATTCCAGTAATGAAAACCACACGATAAAGCTGTTGATGATTTTTTCGTCCAATGGCTTTCCCACTGAGGACCTCTGTGGCGTTTGCAAACCCATCGAGTACAAAAGCCATAAAAGTAATGAAATTGAGTAACACTGAATTAGCTGCAAGTACATTATCGCCGTACTTTGCACTTTGGATAGTGAAAAATGCGAAGCTAAAAATTAAACACAAAGTGCGAAGAAAAATATTACCGTGAAGTGTCAGTACTTCATAAGGTTGTTTTTTATTGAAACTATCGAGCGTGCTTTTAAAACTAATAAGTTCAATGCCTCTTTTATGCAACATAAAGAGGCCAAGTAGCAATCCACTGTATTCAGCGATAACAGATGCTAAAGCTACACCGTTAACATCCATGCCTAAGAAATTAACGAACAAGATATCGAGAATAATATTGGTGATGTTGACAGTAAGTACTAAGTATAAGGTTGATTTAGTTGCCTCATTACCTATCAACCAACCCCAGATGACATAATTGACAAGAATTGCTGGCGTACTCCAGATACGGATGTCAAAGTATTGTCTAGCACTTGTTTTTACCAGCTCACTGCTGTCGATATAATGAAAAGCAATTTGGCTAATAGCTTGCTGGAATAGCAATATAAACAAGGCTATTAGGAGAGCAAAATAAATAGCTTGTAATAATATTTGTTGGCTTTGTGAAGAATCTTGATTACCAAAAGCTTGTGCTGTTAGACCCGTCGTAGCCATGCGTAAAAAACCGAATCCCCAAAAAAGGAAGCTGAAGATTAAAGTCCCAATAGCCACAGCACCCAGATAATGGGCTGAATCCAAATGACCAACAACAGCTGTATCAACCATGCCCAGAATAGGGATAGAGATATTTGCCATTATCATTGGCATTGCTAATTTCCATACGTAATGATGGGTTACAGCAGTCATTGGTTTTCCAAAAGAAAAGCCACCTGATAAAACAGGTGGCTTTGATAGGTTAAAAGGGAGTTGAATTTAAACTAATAATGGTGCTATGACCAAACTTACGATAGCCATAACATTAATCAAAATGTTCATAGATGGACCAGAGGTGTCTTTAAGTGGATCACCGACTGTGTCACCGACAACAGCTGCAGTGTGAACATCAGAGCCTTTACCACCTAGATTACCTTTTTCGACATGTTTTTTAGCATTGTCCCAAGCCCCACCAGCATTCGCCATCATCAGGGCCATCATAACGCCTGTGATAAGAGCACCACCCAGCATACCACCTAGTGCTTCAGGCCCTAGGATAAAGCCGACAAATACCGGAGCTAAAACAGCTAATGTTCCTGGCATTATCATTTTGTTTAATGCTGCTTTTGTTGCAATATCAACACATCGAGCGGTATCAGGTTTTGCTGTACCTTCCAGCAAACCTGGGATATCTCGAAATTGTCGACGTATTTCATGAATCATATCAAAGGCAGCATCACCTACCGCTTTCATGGTCATTGAGCTCACTAGAAACGGGAATATACCACCTAAAAACATACCGACTAAAACGATAGGATTATTGATTAATAACTGAAACTCACTATTGCCAAGACTGATAGTTTCAATAAAGGCGCTAATTAATGCCAGTGCAGCCAATGCAGCTGCTCCAATCGCAAAGCCTTTACCAATGGCTGCAGTAGTGTTACCTAACTCATCAAGGGAATCAGTGATCTCACGTGTTTCAGCACCCATTTCAGCCATCTCAGCGATACCGCCCGCATTATCTGCAACAGGGCCATAGGCATCTATTGCCATAGTAATACCCACGGTTGCCAACATACCTACAGCAGCAATACCAACACCATAGAGTCCAGCAAAATGACTGGAAATAAAGATGATTGCAGCAATGGTAATAACGGGAATAGCAACAGATTGCATTCCTAAAGCAAGTCCACTGATCATGACAGTAGCAGGGCCAGTTTCGCCATCTTTAGCCAGTTTTCTAACAGGCGGCCCACCTGTGTAATATTCAGTGACGAGACCAATTATGATACCCCCCACCGAACCAACCAAAACTGCTGCCCATAAGCTAGCTGTTCCACCCATAATTAAAATAAGTATGAGTGATGCAACAATAAATAAAACGGAAGAGCCCATCGTACCCATTCTTAAAGCGACATCTGGACTTTTAGTTGAAAATTCTTTAACGGCGAAAATACCGCCAATGGAACAAAGTAAGCCAAGCGATGCCAATGCAAGAGGCATAAACATTAAAGTTTGTTGGCTGTCAGCTAATGTCATTATTGACGCAGCTGTCATCGTTGAAGCGATTGCGATACTGGCAATCATAGAACCACAATAAGATTCAAAAATATCTGAACCCATGCCTGCAACATCACCGACATTATCACCAACGTTATCAGCAATTACGCCAGGGTTTCGAGGATCATCTTCTGGAATGCCCGCTTCAACTTTACCCACTAAGTCAGCACCGACATCTGCACTTTTGGTGAAAATACCACCACCAACACGAGAGAAGAGTGCGACAGATGAAGCCCCCATACCAAAACCATGTATGACATGTGCAGTGTGTGGATCACCACCGAAAAGTAAATATAAAATTCCTAGACCTAATAGTCCCATTGCAGCAACAGTGAGACCCATAACAGAGCCACCAAAAAAAGCGACAGTTAATGCCTCTGAAGCCCCTTTATCATTGGCTGCAGTCGCTGTGCGAACATTAGCCTGCGTAGCCGCGTACATACCGATAAAGCCAGCGATACCAGATGAGATAGCACCTACGAAGAAAGCGAATGCTGTAGAAAAGCCAAGATCGCTTATCCAGATAGCCAAAAAGACGACAGCACAAAATATAGCTAGGCGGCTGTATTCAGCTTTCATGAAAACCATCGCACCTAAGTGTATTTGGTCCCCAATTTCGATGACTTTACCTGAACCTGCTGGTACTTCCATGATTTTTTTATAGACTAGGTAGGCGCAATATAGCCCAAAAATACCTAGCAGGGCAGGAAAGAAACTCAATACCGTCATAAATATAACCTCGTATTAATTATCAAAAAAGTAACAAAGATCTAACATTTTTAACTGTTTACTATGACAAGCTAACAGTTCTTATACATCGTCTCACCGTGGTATGTAAAGTCGTGTTGCCAGTGTTGAAAAATCTGCTAAATTAACAAGCATATGTTTGAGTTATTTGTTTTTGCTCTTATAGGTGTTTTTGCAGGTCTAAGCGCCGGACTACTTGGCTTGGGCGGTGGTCTTGTGACTGTACCAGCATTGCTTGTTGTCTTTTCTGTAATGGATATGCATTCGACATATGCCATGCATATTGCGGTAACGACATCGCTTATGGCTATTATCTTTACTTCAATCTCATCAATGCTTGCGCATCATAAAAGACAAAATATTAATTGGCATTTAATAAAAATTTTATTGCCGGGCTTATGGCTTGGTGGGTTAATAGGCGCTTATTTTGCTACTTTATTGAGTAGTGAATTATTGCAAAGATGTTTTGCTGTCTACGCATTATTGATGTCGATACGATTATGGGTCCCTATGTCGATAAGCGGTATCTCAACAAGTTTGTTAAAATCGAACTATTTACTGACTTCTGGCAGCATTTTTGGCGCTATCTCGGCTTTGGTAGGTATGGGTGGCGGCACAATGGTTGTACCTTACCTTGTGATGGCAAGACTGCCAATTCAAAAAGCGATTGGCACTTCGGCTGCCTGTGCATTTCCAATTTCAGTATCCGCTATCATTGGTTTTATGGTTTTCGGTCAGCAGATATCTATAGTTGGTGAGTGGCAAACAGGTTTTATTGATTGGAAAGCAGTTCTAAGCGTGACAAGCACTAGCGTTTTATGTGCACCCTTAGGCGCTAAATTAGCTGCTGAATTGCCTATTGTGCGCTTAAGGCAGGTTTTTGCTGTTGTTTTGTTATTAGTATCGATTGATTTATTTTTTAGTTAACTGTGGGTGAAAGTAGTGAAAAAGTGGATTTGTATAATTTGTGGTTATGTTTATGACGAAGCGAAAGGACTGCCTGAAGAGGGCATAGCGCCTGGTACACGTTGGGAGGATATTCCTGATGACTGGATCTGCCCTGATTGTTCTGCAGGCAAATCAGATTTTGAAATGGTAGTGATGGAAGATTAGAACTACCTTAAATCTCATAGTTAAAGTTTAATCACCAGGTTATTTCTTATATAATTATCCGATTTACTTGCTTATTTAGGGAGCTTCCTCACTATGAATCTTGACCGCGTTGGTTCAGGCAAAAATCTTCCCGATGATATTAACGTCATCATCGAGATCCCATCTCATTCTGATCCCGTTAAATATGAGGTAGATAAAGAAACGGGTGCACTATTTGTCGACCGTTTTATGAATACAGCCATGTTTTACCCTTGTAACTATGGTTATGTTCCTCATACTTTGTCTGACGATGGTGATCCGGTAGATGTGTTAGTGGTGAGCCCATATGCCTTGATTAGTGGTTCAGTTGTTCAATGTCGACCGGTTGGTATGCTTAAAATGACTGATGAATCTGGTGAAGATGCCAAAATCATTGCAGTGCCACATGACAAAATGTATGAGCATATTGAAAATATTGATGATGTATCGACTCGCTTGCTTGATCAACTCGCCCATTTTTTCGAACACTACAAAGACCTTGAAAAGAGCAAATGGGTCAAGGTTGAAGGCTGGGTAGGCATGGATGAAGCAAAAGCTGAAATTATGGATAGTGTTAAACGATTTAATGAGGCACCAGTTAAGCCTCACTTCTAATCATATAATATATTTGAGAACAAGCTGTCGGCGAGCTGGGATTTTAACCAGACTCGCCGATATTTTTTAAACGGGATGAATAATGACGACATTAATAGTGCAAGGTGAACAATTAACCTTGGAGGCAGCACAAGCGTTAGCGACTGAGCTTGCAGGTGAGTTAATAGATAAAAGCCTTTACTTCATCATCGAAACAACGCAAGAAGTGTCTAGAGAGCAGGTGCAAGTACTTCGTCAGCGTTACACTTTTGATGTCAATGTGATCCCTGCTCATTTTTCTGTTGAAAAAGCGGCACTGCTTGTCACAGATATGGATTCAACTTTAATTACAATTGAGTGTGTCGATGAAATAGCTGATTTTATTGGTGCAAAACCCCAGGTTGCAGCGATTACCGAGTCAGCAATGCGTGGAGAAATTGATTTCGAAACTTCATTGTGTCAGCGCGTGTCTTTATTGAAAGGATTGGATGTCAATGTGCTTGATAAGGTGTATCAACAACGTTTAGATCTCAACCCTGGTGCAAAAACATTATTAAAAGGGCTAAAAGAACGAGGCATAAAAACGGCATTAGTATCTGGCGGTTTTACCTTTTTCACTGAACGTTTGAAAAAAGAACTGGATCTCGACTATACAATGGCAAATGTATTGGAAGAACAACACGGACAATTAACTGGAAAGGTGGTGGGTGATATCTGTGGCGCGCAAGCCAAAGCTGATTTTTTGTTAGCACATTGTCAGAAGCTTTCTATTTCTCCTTCACAGGTGATTGCGATGGGAGATGGGGCAAATGATTTGCTGATGATGCATGAAGCGGGATTGAGCGTTGCTTATCATGCTAAACCCAAGGTTCAAACAGAGGCGAGCACAGTCATAAATCACAATGGCTTAGATGGTGTACTTGCAATATTGCAACACGATTTTATCTAAATAGAACTTGAAAAAACACTAACTACCCCCATTTTGGTCAACGCGGGTATACAATAATAAATAGAGGTTATAAAGATGGATGTAATGGATCGAATTAAGCAAGCAGTTGAGGCAAACAATATTATATTGTTTATGAAGGGAACGCCTGATTTTCCACAATGTGGTTTTTCTAGTCGTTCATCAGCTGCATTGACTGAATGTGGTGTGGAGTTTGCTTATATAAATGTACTTGCCGAACCTGAAGTTCGTGAAAATTTACATCGATATGCGGACTGGCCAACTTTTCCTCAACTTTATATTGAAGGTGAATTGGTGGGTGGGTGTGACATCGTTATGGAATTGTACGAAACGGGCGAATTGAAAAAAATGGTAGAAACAGCAGGTAAATAGCTACTATGAGTAATGAATTTGATCATGATTGGCATGGTGATAATGAGTTAACGGTATCGCCATTAAAGCCTGATTTAAAAGAGCCACCTAAATTTAAGGTGCTAATGCTCAATGATGATTACACGCCGATGGATTTTGTTATCGAGGTGTTAGAAGGTTTGTTTCGAATGGAAAGAGAGCGTGCGACCAAAACGATGATGCAAGTCCATACTGAAGGTCTGGCACAATGTGGCATCTTTACATTTGAGATTGCTGAAGCAAAGGTTGAGCAGGCTAATAGCTATGCACAACAGCATGGACACCCTTTGCAATGTACAATGGAAGAAGAGTAGAAAGGATTTTGTCAGATAAGGGGACAAAACATGCTGAGTAAAGAGCTAGAACAAACATTAAGCCAGGCATTTAGTCATGCTCGTAAAAGTGGTCATGAGTTTTTGACTGTTGAACATCTTCTACTCGCATTATTGGAGAATGGCCAAGCACTTGCGGTGTTAAAAACCTGTGATGTCAATATTGCTGTTCTTAGACAAGAGCTAGCGGATTTTCTTGCCGATAATTTACTAACGCTATCTGAAGACAGTGAACGTGAAACTCAGCCGACATTGGCTTTCCAGCGTGTATTGCAACGTGCGGTCATGCATGTCCAATCCTCTGGTGGTACTGAAGTGACGGGTGCGAATGTACTGGTCTCTATTTTTTCAGAACAACAATCTCAAGCAGTTTATTCCTTACAAAAACAAGATGTTATGAGGCTTGATGTGGTCAATGCCATCAGCCAAGGTGTAGATGAGGATTTTATTGAACTCCAAGCGGAAGAAGATACAGAGGAATCTGAAACTAAATCTGGCGGGGAAGATAGCAAAAACCCTTTGACGCTTTATGCCTCTAATCTTAATGCTCTAGCTCAAGAGGGAAAAATTGACCCGCTGATTGGTAGAGAGCAAGAAGTAGAACGTACATTACAGATCTTATGTCGACGTCGTAAAAATAACCCTTTGTTTGTCGGTGAAGCAGGTGTTGGTAAAACGGCATTAGCCGAGGGTTTAGCAAGACGTATAGTATTAAATGAAGTACCAGCAGTGCTTGAAGACTCAGTTATTTATTCGCTCGATATGGCGGCATTAGTAGCAGGAACTAAATACCGTGGTGATTTTGAAAAACGCTTAAAAGCTTTGTTGCGTGAAATTAATAAATTACCAAATGCTATCTTATTTATTGATGAGATCCATACATTGATTGGTGCTGGCTCAGCAGGTAATTCAGCAATGGATGCAGCCAATTTATTAAAACCATTACTGGCTAGCGGCGAATTGAAATGCATTGGTTCGACAACTTATCAAGAGTACCGGGGTATTTTTGAACATGATCATGCTTTAACCAGACGCTTCCAAAAAATAGATGTGCCAGAACCTACGGTAGAAGAAACGAAACAAATTTTAAAAGGTTTGAAGAGTACTTTAGAAGAACATCATGACATACGGTATACGTCAGCTGCGATTGAGCAGGCGGCGGAGTTATCTGATCGCCATATTAATGATCGTTATCTTCCTGATAAAGCGATTGATGTGTTAGATGAAGTGGGTGCTGCGCAGCGCATTTTGTCTAAATCTAAGCGTAAAAAAATGATTGGTGTCACCGATGTTCAAAATATCGTCGCTAAGATTGCTCGGATCCCTGCTAAAACCGTCAATAATAGCGATAAAGAAAATCTTAAAAGCTTGGAGAGTAACCTCAAGCACGTCATATTTGGCCAAGATGAAGCTATTTCGACATTAGCCTCAGCGATTAAAATGGCTCGCTCTGGATTAGGTCACCCAGAACGTCCAACGGGTGCATTTCTATTTGCAGGCCCAACGGGTGTTGGTAAAACAGAGGTGACTCGTCAATTAGCACATAATTTAGGCATCGAGTTGATTCGTTTCGATATGTCTGAATATATGGAAAGTCATACAGTGTCTCGGTTAATTGGTGCGCCACCAGGCTATGTTGGTTATGACCAGGGTGGGTTATTAACAGAAGCTATTACAAAACAGCCTCATGCAGTCTTACTATTAGATGAGATAGAAAAAGCGCATCCAGATGTCTTTAACTTGTTATTACAAGTGATGGATCACGGAACCTTGACTGATAATAATGGACGTAAGGCAGATTTCCGTCATGTGGTATTGGTCATGACAAGTAACGCCGGTGCCCAAGAAATGGGCAGGTCTTCCGTTGGCTTTACCCAGCAAGATCA
Source organism: uncultured Gammaproteobacteria bacterium (assembly GCA_905479075.1). Lineage (GTDB taxonomy): Bacteria > Pseudomonadota > Gammaproteobacteria > Nitrosococcales > Methylophagaceae. Next base: position 189,434 of record CAJQLA010000005.1, read on the forward strand.
CCAATCCGATGGCATGGAAATTATTAAGCGTCGGTTTACACCAGAGTTTCGTAATCGCCTAGATGGCATTATCCAATTTAAAGCGCTACCTCAGGAAGCGATCTTACGCGTAGCTGATAAAGCCGTACTAGAACTAGAGATGTTATTACAGGATAAACATGTCACATTAGAAATAACGAATGATGCTCGAAGCTGGTTAGCTGAACATGGCTATGATGTCACGATGGGCGCACGGCCCATGGCAAGACTCGTTCAAGAGAAAATAAAACGACCGCTTGCAGATGAGTTATTGTTCGGTAAATTGAGTGATGGTGGCCATGTGCGAGTTATCTTAGATTCTGGTGAGTTATCACTTGAATTTGTCTGTGAAACAGAATCTGCATAGTTAAACTGATTTTATTACTGGTAGTGGCTGCTCACAAGTTAGGATGACTTGCGACACATTTTTTTAGTGCATTAACAATCAAGTTATTCACTCTTACTCGTGATTAATGAAGCAAAGTATATAAAGTTCCCCTAAGCTATTGATTAATAAAACAAGCGATGTAAGTTGCTGAAAAGTAACAGATTAATTATAGTGGTTATTTTTTAACCAAACTGTGTGAACATAAGTAAATAACTAGCTTAGCTGTTTTAAACAGACTTAATAACAGAGTTATCCACAGAAATTGTGAGTAACTTTACAATTTTATTACAGAGCAATTATCAGGCCACAAAGTTATAATTCGATACCTTTTTGTGCTTGAATGCCATCACGAAAGGCATGTTTAATATCTTCAATCTTACTCACTGTATCTGCAGCGTCAATTAGCGCTTGAGGTGCACCACGTCCAGTAATAATGACATGCTGCATAGCTGGGCGTTTGGCTAAATCAGCCAACACGTTTTCTGTATCTAAGTAGTGCATTTTCAAAACGATGTTCAATTCATCGAAAAGTACAATGTCTATTTTCGGATCAGTTAATAATTGCTTGCATACTTGCCAGCCAGCTTCGGCGGATGCGATGTCTTGTTGTAAGTTCTGTGTGTCCCAAGTAAAGCCATCGCCCATCACATGATATTCAACATCATCAGGAAATCGTCTAAAAAAGGCTTCTTCGCCTGTGCTAAAGGCACCTTTGATAAATTGAACAACACCGACACGCATATTGTGGCCTAAGGCACGTGCAACCATACCAAAGCCTGAAGAACTTTTACCTTTACCATTACCCGTAATGACAAGAAGTAGACCTTTGTCTTTATCAGCCTGTTTGATACTGTCATCAACGACTTGTTTTTGCCGTTTCATACGTTTTTCATGACGTTCAGATTTATCCATAATTCAAGCCTATGTATGAACAATATAATGATTCTAGCATTTGACGCTCCACAAGAAAAAAGGCGCCCCCAAAGGGCGCCTATATTATTAATTAAAATGATATGAAGCAGTTAGGTAAGCTGTCCGTTTTGGTAATGGGTAGCTATTAAACCTGCCTTGTGTCGCTGTGCTGTTAACACCAAAGTTGAAGTATTGTTCGTTAAACACGTTATTCACTTGTAAAGCGAGTTCGACACGTTCAATTTGTTTAGAGAGTTTTAAGTCAACGGTTTTATAAGAAGGTATCTTTTTAACAAAGCTATTGGCTAAATCATTGGCAAAATGTGTGTTACCAACATAATTAAAACTCATTGATGCAAGTACATCTGCAGGCAGTTTGGCACTAAGAGAAGCATTAAAGCTATTTGTTGGAATAAGCGGAATATCATTCGCTTTATTATTGCCTTCAGTAAACTCAGCTTTTAGATAGGTATAATTTGCTTTGGCTGATAAATGAGAATTAATTTTGTAGGCAGCTGCTAACTCAATCCCATCATGCTGAGTATCTTCAAGGTTGATGTTTTGGAAGCTGATTGGATCAAAATGTATTTCATGTTGAAGACTTTGATGAAAAACTGACATACTCATCTCTAAACGGTTGGACTGGAAGTTCATACCCAGTTCAATATCGTCAGATACTTGGGGTTTAAGTTGAGAAAATACCTGCTGAAACATAGGATCGAATTCGAACAGCTCATCAATAGTTCCAAAACGAGAGCTACGACCAATACGAGCATAGCCACTTAATTTCTCATTAAAATGATGTTTTACACCCAACTCAAAACTAGTTTTACGGTCAGATTCTTTAAACTCAGCCGCTTCAGAGCCAGAGCCACCGCCAGGTGCGCTAGCATCAAAACGATCACGGGCTTTTTGTTTTAGCTTTTGCCCTCGGATGCCTGCTGTTAAATCAGTCTGTTTAGATAAGCTGATAGTTGTCTGTGTATATAAGGCGACACTCTTTTGATCTGCTGCTATTGTATGAACTGGCTGAGCGATGTTTTGCTTAAAATTTGAGCGTTTTGAATCGTATTGATACAGATATAAATCAGCACCGATAATCCAATTAATATCATGATTATTAATATTTCTATTCAGCGTAAGCCTTGGTGTTAGAGATAAGGTTTTTAATGCAGTTTCATTGTAGTCGCCAAAGCCGAAGCCATAATCAAATTGTGAACGTTGTTGTTTACGACGATAGCCTCCATCAATAACAAAACTATCATTTGAATTTAGTTCATGTGTAAAGCCTAGCGTGGCAAATTCAGTGTATTCATCTGCCCAGTCGTTTGGGGTACTTGTGCCAGTTCGGTTAGACGATAATTCGTTTAAGTGAATGGAAGGATCAACTGTGCGGACACCAGGTAGTTCAATGTCTTGGTCAAAAGCACCTGCTTTGAGGTATATTTCGCTGTTGTTAACAGGGACTCGTAAATCAAATTGGCCTGTATCTTGGCGAAATTGATTGTTATCACGATAACCATCATCGCTTATCGAATTAATATTAGCTGTGATACCGAAGGCATCATTAGAGTAACTACCAAAAGCATTGGTTTTACGGTGATCAAAAGAGCCTAAAGTTTGACTGACAACGCCATAGTTTTTTGTTTCATGAGGTGATTTAGTAATAATATTGATAGTTCCGGTTGTCGCGCCATCGCCATAAAGCACGCTCCCACTGCCACGTGTAATTTCGATACGTTTTATATTTTCAGTGGCAATAGCGGCATAATTAACTGAGGATAGATCAATATCATTCAGCCTGCGGCCATCAAGTAATATAAGCGTGTTTTGAGATGCTGTTTCACCAAAATTTCTTAACGCTATTGTGGCACGGCTACCATGACTATATAAGCTTCGAGTATTGATACCCACTTGTTGGGCTAATAAGTCGGGTAAAGTTTTAGCTGGACTGAGTTTAATATCATTTTCATCAATGATAGTGATAGCAGCAGGTAGTTTTTGAACAGCATCTAGTCTAGTTGCGGTGACGAGTAGAGGATCAAGTTCGGTAATTGATTCACCAGTTGCAGCTGAAATGCTCAAGGGAACGGTGAGTAAAGGTAATACGAATTGTTTAAATGACATGATAATGTGCCTATCGTTAATACTTGATACCCTCCCGGGATCAAGTGATTAAAAATAACCATAAAACGGTCAATAGCGCCATAAAAGTCGATAATATCAACTCTTATATCGCCCGCCGCAATATGATCGTATGCCATTAGGCCGGTCTCCGGACTGATGAGTGTGGAAACTAACCACCTTCCCATGCTATGAATAACACAGTGGCTTTATTGGTCAATTTCACTCAAATACCGTTGCGGGGGCAGTGTTGGAATTGTGCTTTTAAAACGCACCAACTTCCCGATTATCCTCAAATTTTACGTCTGAGGCACCTAATGAGAGTTGCAAGGTTAGGGGGGTATTGGATGAATGTCAATGACCTAAGTAAATAGTCACCTTAAGCAGATAAACAGAGTGACAAATAAATAGACTATGCTGCATTAAGAGATAGTGCTATTTTATGGGCTTATTAAGAATGTATCGATAGAACTAATGACAACAGAATTTGACGATAAAGGCTTTGCGACACGTGCAGTAAGGTCAGGACAAACTCGTTCACTAGAAGGAGAACATTCAGAGCCCATTTTTGCTACATCTAGTTTTGTGTTTGACAATGCAGAACAAGCAGCAGCTCGGTTTTCTGGTGAACAAAAAGGCAATATATATTCACGCTTTACTAATCCAACGGTTCGTACTTTTGAACAGCGGATGACAGCATTGGAAGGTGGGAAGGCTGCCATTGCAACCTCATCAGGCATGTCAGCTATTTTATCTACCTTTATGGCATTGCTATCGTCAGGTGATCATATCGTCGCTTCGCGTAGTCTATTTGCATCTACCCGAACCTTATTTGATAAGTATCTGGCTAAATTTGGCGTTGAAGTCTCTCATGTTGATTTAACCGATCTGACAGCGTGGCAGAATGCTATCAAGGATAATACAAAAGCATTTTTCCTTGAATCGCCATCAAACCCATTAAATGAAATTGCTGATCTTACGGCATTGTCTGAATTAGCAAAAAAACATGGCAGCTTCCTGATTGTTGATAATTGCTTTTGTACACCTGCATTGCAACAACCCATTGCACTAGGCGCTGATATCGTTGTTCATTCAGCTACTAAGTATATTGATGGACAAGGTCGTTGTGTCGGCGGCATTGTAGTAGCAAACGATGTTGATTTGATTGTTGAAGTGTATGGGTTTTTAAGAACAGCTGGACCCACGATGAGTCCATTTAATGCTTGGGTATTTTCAAAGGGACTAGAAACGCTCAACTTGCGAATGAAAGCACATTCAGAAAATGCCATGCAAGTGGCTCAATGGCTAGAAGGACAAGCAGTTATTGAACGCGTTTATTATGCAGGTTTAAATTCTCATAAACAGCATCAATTAGCAGTGAAACAACAGCTTGATTTTGGCGGTATCGTTGCTTTTGAAGTGACGGGTGGTAGAGAAGCAGCCTGGCAGTTCATTGATGCAACACAGTGGCTATCTATTACAGCCAACCTAGGCGATAGTAAAACTACGATTACGCATCCAGCTACAACGACGCATGCCAAACTCACAGATCAAGAGAGAAATGAAATCGGCATTTCTGAAAACTTGATTCGGTTATCTATAGGCCTTGAAGACGTAGAAGATATCAAGCAAGAATTAAAATTAGGGTTATTAGCGGTTGCAACACGCTAAACGAATTTATATCGAAGACTATAAGGGTAGAAATCACGGCATAAAAACTGCATAAGTACTTATTATTTAGGATTATTACGCCAAAAAACCAACGCTGATCCTCATGCGTTTAGCTGGTGTAGATAATAAAAACAATAGGTTACATTGTTATGGTGCGTGCCCCAAAAATTGTTTTGTTGTTATGTTTGTTGGCAAGTTTTCTGCCGGTCAGGCAGCTTATGGCGGCAGAAGATGCTGTTAATGATGTCAGAATACTGATTGATGTTTCTGGCAGTATGAAAAAGAATGATCCCAAAAACCTAAGAAGCCCTGCGCTTGAAATGTTGGTTGGTCTCTTACCCCAAGGTGCCAATGCAGGTGTTTGGACATTTGCGAAATACGTTAACCAATTAGTACCTCACCAAACGATCAATAATCAATGGCGTGATAAAGCTGCAGCAAAATCAAATAAAATTCATTCATACGGCTTGTTTACGGATATTGAACAGGTCTTAGATAAAGCGACAGCTAATCAGAAACAAGCTGATCCTAAAAAGCATCGGAGTGTTATTTTATTATCAGACGGTCTTGTTGATATTTCTCCAAAAGCAGCACCGAACATAGCATCGAGAAAAAACATCCTAAACAAGCTGGTACCAAGACTGAAAAAAGCCAATGTTGCAGTGCATACTATTGCACTTGCAGATAGTTCTGATCATGTTTTACTGAGGGATATTTCTTTGGCAACGGAGGGCTGGTATGAGCAAGTTAATAATGCGGAGCAGTTACAACGTGTTTTCTTACATTTATTTGAAAAAGTAGCTAATCCAGAAAGCGTACCGTTGAAACAGAACAGCTTTCAAATCGATGATAGTGTCAGCGAAATGACAGTACTTGTTTTTCGTAAAGATAATAATAAAGCAACAGAGTTGGTCTCCCCCGATAAAGCTAGAATCAGTTTGCAAACAAAGTCTGATAATGTGCGCTGGCGACATAATGAGGTTAATTTTGATTTGGTTACCATAACGGAACCACAGGCTGGATCTTGGCATATTGATGCCAATGTTGATCCTGATAATCGGGTGATGGTGGTGACAGACTTAAAATTAAAAACCAGTGATTTACCGAATAATATTCTTATTGGGGACACTTTAGACTTTGATGTCAGTCTGACCGAAAAAAATGAAGTCATTACACGTCTCGACTTTTTAAGTTTGGTAGATATGGGGCTAAAACACGAAAATGAACTGACGGATGTGATAGAAGAAAACTTAAACCCACTTAAGAAAGAGGGGATATATCGGACGTCAGTGGGGCGCACTTTTCAGCCAGGTCGCAATGACATTGTTACTACAGCAAATAGTGGGACATTTGAACGTCAACGTCGACAAAGTATTAATGTGGTAGATGTCCCTTTTATTATAGATGTCTCACAATTACTGGATGAACCGGTAAGAACACATAGACTGATTTTAAAACCTGATACTAGCCTTATTAATAATGAGACTATGTCGGTGTCAGCTATGTTGACTGCGGATGATGGTAACGAATGGCCTTACGAAGTGATTAAAATGCTGGATGATACATGGCAGCTTACAATTGCTGAATTACAACCCATGCAATTGTATACGGTCAATATGCAATTTAAAGGTGAAACAGTAAAAGGAAGACCGGTATTTTTGCAGGCGGAACCGATTGTTTTATTTGATGAAACACCGCCACCAAAGCCAGATGTTGTTGATGAAGTTACTGATGAGTTGGATACTGTTGCAGATATAGAAGAAGTCAGTCCTGTTATAGATGAGCTAGACATTGAGGCTGATGTTTTATTACCGGAAATAGAAAGTAAAGTTGTCAAACTTGCAGATGATTTTGGCGTGAATGAAGCGGAAGGTGGTATTGATGATGAATCACAAAAAGCACTTAATACATCGACATTACTTTATGGCAATATCATACTTGCTTTGTTAGTCGCGTTAGGCTTATTTATGTGGCGTAAGCAGACAGCTAATAACAGGAACCCTGGAGAACAACTTTAAAATGTCTATGACAGATCCAGCACTACAGATGCTTGCTTATGAGTTGGCCGCTATTTTTGGCGTTCTAGCTATTTACCTCGGTTATAAGCAATATAAAAAATCAAAAGCAGTGAATGCTCAAGCGAATACATCCGTAAAGAAAATAAAACAAACAAAGAATCGCCGTTTAGAGAATTTAATATCTGTTCTTTCGCAAAAGTATGGTTTAGTGGATGAAGCACTGACACAAAAAGCTGAGGCAATACAAAAACAAGAGCAATTGATTCATAAATCACAAATAACCTTGTTCGTTGAACAAGAAAATAAAACCTTAAAGGTAGCACCGCAACAAATAGAAAAATTGGTTGATATGTGTCTGGAGCTATTACCTGTTGGGCAAGACAGGATTAAAGCAGCTGCAAGCGATGCTAAAACAGAAGCCAATGATGCTAGAGAAACCCTCGCTCAGACAACACAAAAAATGGATTTATTGTTAGACGGTGTTAATCAGATAAAGTCTGCCTTATCACTGGATCAGACACTGGAACAAGATCGAGAAAGAGAACCAGAACCAGAACCAGAAACGCTGACAACTGACAACGAGGAAGTTGAAGAGCAAAGTGATTCGTCAGTTGAAGTAGGTGATGTGCCTGAAGAAACGACTGATGAAGCCCAGCAACAATTAGTAGATGATCTGGGTGAAATCGATATTGTCGCTGGTTCAGAAGTTGAAGAACCAGAACCAGAAGATATAAATACGACAGGTGAGGAAAAGCCTGAAGAAATGATTTCTGCTGATGATATCGACTCTCTGCTTGACGAATTGGAAACAGAACAGTTGGTTAATGATGGCATAGATTTAGCCAAAAGTGATGAAGAGGCTGTTGAAGAAATTGTGTCAGTATTTGCAGGATATCAAGATGAAGAGGGCGATGATGTAGAAACTAAAGAAAATGCTGAGCTTCAAGATGCAGCTATCCAAGCTTCATCTGACACATCGACTAAACCAACTGAGCAAGAGGATGTATCTTCAGATAAAGCAGGAGAGCAGCCAGTTGATGAAGAACAGCAACTAGCTGATATGATGGCTGATATTGCTCAAGATTTAGAGTCAGCTTCAGATTTTCTGGATAAGAATGAGAATGTGATTGCGCAGAAAAATGTACAAAATAGTGAGGCTGAATTAGATGAAAAAGCTGATGATAAAGTCGAATCAGTCGCTATGACAGCAGAAGAAATAGAAGCGCTCACAGAGAAGGAACTGAATGGGGCTAGCAGTGATGGAGTCATTGATAAGCAAAAAGTGGCGGAATTAAGAGAGCAAGTTCGTCAAAAAACACAAAAAATTCAACAGGAAAATGGTTGAGTTATCAATAGAGATAAAGTCGACGAATAAAATGAGATAAAGAATTAGCCTTTATAAAACAGGAACATCATATAGCCGATATAATAGACACAATATTGATCAATGAATGTGAAAGATGAACATATTGTGGCTGAAAAAATGACGGAACAGGTGTACCAAACCGCTATAATTGGCGGTGGTGTTTGTGGAACAGCGTTGTTCCATTTGTTAGCTGAATATACTGATATTTCAGATGTTGTACTTGTAGAAAAATACGACGCACTGGCAAAAGTAAATTCAAATGGTCGCAATAACAGCCAGACATTACATTGCGGTGATATTGAAACAAATTACAATTTAGAAAAAGCGACGAAGGTGAAAAATGCCGCCGCAATGGTGGTTAATTACACCGAAACATTAACCGACCGTGAACACATTATTTTTAAATTTCCTAAGATGGTCATTGCGGTCGGTGACGATGAATGTCAACAGCTTAGGGCTCGATACGACCTCTTCAAAGAAGTTTTTCCGAGTATACAGTTATTGGAAAAAGAGCAACTAGCCGAAGTTGAGCCTAAAGTTGTTTTTGTACAAGATGGAATGCGGCCAGAACCTTGTATCGCATTAGCTGTACTAGATGAATATACGGCAGTTGATTTTAATCAACTGGCTGTTTCTTTCGTTGAACAAAGTCTTAATAATGATCGTAACTTCTCAATCGAGTTTAATAGGAAAGTAGATCAAATTAGTCAGCATGATGATCTATTTCATATAGAGACTTCAAAGGGGTTGATAAAAGCGAAGTCCGTGGTTGTTTCTGCCGGTGGACATAGCCTATTACTCGCCCAACAGATGGGGTATGGATTAGAGTTTTCTTGTCTACCTGTAGCAGGGAGTTTTTATTTCACGCCTAAAGTCTTAAATGGCAAAGTGTATACAATCCAAAATGATAAACTACCGTTTGCTGCCGTGCATGGTGATCCGGATGTGCTCGTGCCGACTAAAACACGTTTTGGCCCTACCGCCTTATTAACCCCTATGTTAGAACGATATAACCGAGAAAGCTTTTTTGATTTTCTCAGGGTTTTACGTCTAGATAGAAATGTCGTTCGAGTGTTATGGGATTTGTTTAAAGTCAGTGATATTCGTAACTACATTTTTAAAAACTTCTTATTCGAAGTGCCTGGTTTACGGCGTTGGTTGTTTTTAAAAGATGCACGAAAAATAGTACCATCACTGACGTTGAAAGATATTAAGTTTGCACCTGGATTTGGTGGCGTCAGACCGCAGCTTATCAACAAAACTGAGGTCAGTTTGATGATGGGGGAAGCTAAAATTAATCCGGGTACAGGGATCGTTTTTAATATGACGCCATCGCCTGGTGCATCAAGCTGCTTGGAAAATGCTGAAAAAGATATGCGTTTAGTAGTTGAACATTTGGCGGCCAATATTGATGAAGATAAATTGCAACGTGTTTTACATCATTAATTAAATCGATAATAAGTATGAAATCTTCCCCCTATATTACCGCTGGCGGAATGGCTATCCTAAGCGATGAATTAGAGCAAATTTGGGCAAGGAGAAGAGATGTTGTCAAGGCACTCTCAGCTGCCGCTGCAGAAGGGGATAGATCAGAAAATGCCGAATATATTTATCGAAAAAAAGAACTCAGAGGTTTAGATCGACGTATCAGATATTTGCAAAAGAGGATGCCCGATCTTCGTGTTATTTCTGACACGCCTGATAACATTGATGCCATTTTTTTTGCCGCGTGGGTGACTTTGGAGAATGAGAAAGGCGATGAGGTGGAATATCGCATTGTTGGTCCTGATGAAATTGATCATCAAAAAGAAAATATTAGTCTAGATTCGCCACTAGCTAAAGCATTATTAGGAAAACAGGTCGATGATGAAGTGAGCATTACGCTTGAACATGGCAAGGTGGCTTATGCAGTTTTAGCTATTCGTTATTAGGTTCTAGTCGCAAAATTTTGCCATCATCAGTTGATAAATAGAGTAGGCCATCTGTATTTTCTATTAGCGCTCTTATCCTGGCATTAAGTGATTCGAGCAAACGTATTTCTTCAATAGCTTGATTGTTTTTATCTAGAACCACTCTATTCAGATGTCTTAATTTGAGTGCGCCCGATAATAGGTTTCCTTTCCAATTTGGGAAGGCATCACCTTGGTACTGAATTAAACTACTGGGTGCGATGGAAGGGGTGAAAACCTTTATTGGCTGTTCCATACCTTCTTTATGAGTGCCTTCACCTACAGCAAATGGCGTCATATATTCTTTACCATAGGAAATAATAGGCCAGCCATAATTGCGACCTTTTTGAATCAGGTTTATTTCATCGCCACCTCTTGGTCCATGTTCAATAGACCATAAATGTTGCGTACGAGCATTAAACCATAAGCCTTGTGGATTCCTATGACCATAACTCCAGATTTCATCTAATATCTGGTCATTACCGACAAATGGATTATCAGTAGGCACACGACCATCGTGCCTTAAGCGAATAATTGAGCCAGCATGATTAGTCAGATCCTGCGCATTAGGCCTAACACCACGGTCACCGATAGATAGGAAAACATGGCCTTGATCATCAAAAGTGATTCTGCCAGCAAAGTGAATATATTTACGACTAATTGATTTACTGACAAAGATATCTTGCCAATCGATTAGGGTATGCCCCTCCAATTTTGCTCTTGCGAGTGTCGTGGTACCTTGGCCTTTGATATCTTTACTGTAGCTAAAATATATCCAAGCTGATTTTGCGTAATTTGGTGGCAAGGCAACATCTAACAAACCACCTTGACCAAGACTTAAAATATCCCAAGGTAGGCCAGAAATATCTGTTTTCTTTCCGGTCGTTAAATCAAGTTGGGTTAAATAGCCATCTCGATCTGTAACTAATAGAGTGTCATTGGACACAAAAGCCATAGCCCATGGGATACCCATATCAGTGGCAACGGTGGTTATTTTGTAA
>CAJQLA010000006.1 GCA_905479075.1 uncultured Gammaproteobacteria bacterium
CACCTGTTTACCATATGGTAATGAAGAAAAAATTAGCCACTTGGGACAGAGATTTTGCTACTGAGGGTGAACAAGCCTTAGCTGCTAAAATTAATGCTCAAGCTGGTTATGAAATGCCAGAAGGGCACGACTCTTACGGCGTTATCTAAAACGACCCTAGATATGGGCCTGAAGTGAAAACTTCAGGCCCATAATTTTTTAAAAGGCGCTAAGACCTGAAATTGTACACGTCTAGTCTACATAACGATCTATAGAGGTATTTGAGATGGAAGTTAAATGGGATGAAAATGTATGTTCACATGCCGGTGTGTGTGTAACAACACTACCAAATGTGTTTAAAGTTGAAGATGGCAATTTTGTCATCGATCAAGAGGCTGCTTCGGAAGCCGAAATCAGAGACGTAGTCTCAAAATGCCCTTCTGGCGCTTTGTCAATTCAGGGTTAGTAACAAGTTTTTTTTAATAAATTAAATCTAAGTGGAGGAAGGTTAAATGGCTATTGGAGATCATTTATCAGATGTAAAAGTCCTTTGGGGCGTTGCAGGTTGTGCTAATACAAGTAAAGTTCTTTTAACAGCTGCAGAAAAAGGTGTCGATATCGACGGCCGTTCTGTAGATGTGAGTTCAGATGTTGAAATGAACGACATTAAAAAGTTCTCACCTTTTGGTTCTGTTCCAGTACTTAAAGATGTTGACTTCTATATCTATGGTACGGAAGCCATTATGTCATATCTAGATGACAAGGGTTTTGGGCCATCTTTAGTACCACGTAACGGTGTAATCCGTGCTGTACATTACCAATGGTCACACATTGCAACTGCGCATTTTGGTCCAGCAGTAAGCCGACTAACTGAAGGTGATGATAGTGCAATGGATTGTGTTAAAAATGGCTTAGCAGCACTTGAAGCCCAATTAAATAGCCGTAACAAACGTGGCGACTATATTGTTGGTGAATTCAGCTTGGCTGATATCCACTGGGCGCCAAGCGTTCATGCACTATGCCTACACAACCAAGAGTCTCTAATCGACTCATTGCCTGGTGTTAAAGCTTGGTGGGCAAACATGAAAGTAAGAAAAAGTATGAGCAAAGAAAACTATGTTGCATACACAGTACTTCCTTCTTTAGATGAGATTCGTAGTAATAAATTACGTTCTATTAGCATAAACGTCTAAGATTTATTATTACTATCTAACTTTAAGAAAGAAATATAACTATGTTTGGTTTTTTCAAAAACAAGAAACAAGATTTAATAGCTAAGGTTAACGGCTCTGAAATGTTAACAGTAAAAGCTGGAGATAACCTTTTAAAGACAGCGCTTGAGGCCGACTTAGCATGGCCACATGACTGTCGAGTAGGTAGTTGCGGTCAATGCAAGTGTCGTTTAGTCGAGGGTAAAATTAAACCTTTGGCTGATTTCAGTTATGTGTTGGACGGAGATGATTTACAAAATGGGTATATTTTGGCCTGTCAAACACAGCTTAAGACGGAGATAGAAGTCGAAGTAGAGCTGTTATCTGAGAGTGAACGGCAGCATCATTGGGAAACAGATGCCGTCATATCACAAATTCGTGATTTGACGCATGATATCAAAGAAATTGCCGTTAAAATTGATGATCCTTCGGTTACTAATATTGATGAGCTTTTGTATAAAGCAGGTCAATATGCAGACCTTAAGATTCCAGAACTGTCAGAAGGTAGGAGCTATTCATTTGCTAGTGCACCTACATTAGGCCAAGATGAATTCTTGTTTTACATCCGGAAAGTGCCGGGTGGTGAATTTACTGAATGGTTATTTAAAGAAGATCGTACCGGACAGTCTTTAACCATGAGTGGCCCTTATGGCCACTTTGGTTTGGCTGACGATATCCAAACTATGAACTGCGTAGCAGGTGGTAGTGGTATGAGCGCCATTATAAGTGTTATAGAAGGCGCTCTAGAAGCAGGGCAAAAACGCGACGTCAGATTTATCTTTGGTGCGCGGACACAAAAAGACTTGTACTGTAACAAAGAAATTGAAAAACTAGCTGCAGATTGGCAAGCTAAAGGCTTGGGTAACTTTGAATATGTACCTTGCTTATCAGAAGAGCCTGAAGATAGTGATTGGCAAGGTAGCAGAGGTTTATGTACTGAGTTTATCGTTGATGAAGAATCAGGTTTAGCTGGACAAGCATATCTATGTGGTCCGCCTGGCATGATCGATGCCGCTATCAGTGTCTTCGAACAAAATGGTATTGGCAGTGATGCAACATACTTCGATAAGTTCTTGGATAAAAGTAATACACATCCAGTTAATTAAAAATAATAATGGCGGAAAGCCAAGACATTTTATAATAAAATAGGGGGAAAATATGGCTTCATTTAAAGCAATAATATTAATGGTAATTTGGACAGCAATCGCAGGTTATGGCTTGTTCACAATTGGTGCTCATGAGCACTTCAGAAACCCAGTTTGGGCTTTAGGAACAGGTTTAGCATTATTAGTCACTCATATGATTAATATGGCAATCTATTTCAAAGTTGCTGGTGAGCGTCCATTCGAATGGTTTAGATAAACCACTCAAAAATAAGTAAAAAATAAAGCAACGGCCCTCGGGTCGTTGCTTTTTTACAACAAGAAGAAAATTTTTTATGGTTTTTTGAGACAAAACCAGTAAAAACGTAGACTTAAACGACATTATCATTATATAGTCGGTCTCAACACGATGTGTTAAAGACTAACGCTATTTTATTGATTTTAGTATGAAATAATATAGCGAAAATAATAATAAAGAAGAAGCATGATGCTTGCTTAATTAAGCTTTCTACTTGTTTCATTTAGGCAGAAAGTTTCATTAAAAGTTTCACGTTGAAAATTAAACCTTTGAAAAACAACAAATGAGGCATATAAATGAAAAAATTTAATCGCTTAGCCTTGTCAACTGCGCTGCTTGCAGCAACGTCGACTGGCGTAATGGCAGGGCCATACGGCTATGACCTACATAATGTTTTAGCGCCTGTTTCAGCTTCAATGGCTGGTACAAGTATCGCTAAACCATTAGATAACGTATCAGCGCTATTTGGTAACCCAGCGGGTCTTTCTGATTACCGTGGTACAGAATTTACTTTCGGTGCAACTTGGTATAAACCAAGTGCTGTTTTAGAGCATAATGGTTCTATTACAGGTGCAGCTGGTGGCGGCGCATTCAAGCAAAGCAACCGTAACGAAGGTTATATCGTTCCTCAAATCGCTGTAACACAAGACCTTCGTGGACTAGGTATTCCTGGTACTTTGGGTGCTGGTGTCACAGTCACTAATGGTATCGGTGTTGAGTATCGTAAAGAAGCTAATTCATTAGGTGCGAGTGCAGAGTTAATCTATGTTGGTGCAAACTTTGGTTTGAGCTGGGACTTTACAGAGAATCTAACTTTAGGTGCCGCGATGACGACTACCTATGCCATGTTAGATCTAGGTCTAACTTCGACATCAGCGAACACACATGACATCGGCTTTAAAGGCTCTTTAGGTCTGACTTATGACCTACCACATGCTACAACAGTCGGTTTGTTCTATCATTCTGAATTGCGTCAAGACTTTGATGATATTATTCAAACATCACTCAGTGGTGGCCCAATTTTAGCTCCAGGTGGAGCTACCGATGGTGAAATGACTAACCTTATTATTGAGCAACCTCGTACCTTAGGTATTGGTATCAGTAATGAAATGTTAATGGATGGTAATTTATACCTTGCTGCTGACTTGATGTATAAAAACTGGGCCAATGCTGAGTTTTGGCGTGATGTCTATGTTGATCAATGGATCTTCTCAATGGGTGCACAATTAACACAAGGCCCATGGGAATTCCGTGCAGGTTATGGTTATGCCGATGATCCTACCCGTGAAAACGTCGAAGGACTTGAGCAATTAAATAATGCTTGTGCTGGCCTACCTACCAGTTGTACTGTTATTCCAACAGGTAATAATGCTGTCGGTATCGCTGTAACAGAATACCTCCAAGCAGCGCAAACTCAAGTTATCTATCGTCACCGTGTCACAGCGGGTGTCGGTTATAAAGGCTTCTTAGCCCCATTCTTGGATTTAGATATGCATGCTGCATATCAGCTTGAAGAAGATAGAGACTACGGTTCAGGTACTCTTGGAGCTGCTACAGTTAACCATACTAATTCTGAAGTATCTTCATGGCATGCTGGTTTCGCACTAACATGGCACTTTGAATAAGCTTTAATGCTTACAAACAATTGTTAAGTTATTGATAATTGATAATTGTTAATGCTAGAACTTAAAGCCAGGGCCTATGCCCTGGCTTTTCGTATCAACTATAAAACTATTTTTTTAGAGAGAATTTTATGACTAAAATGCTTAAAAGCTTACTAGCTGCGACCGTTTTAATGTTTTCATTAGGTGCATCAGCATCTGAAGAAGCAACAGGCCCAAGTCTTTTTGATCGCCTAGGCGGTGAAGCTGGTGCAAGACAAATTGTTGCAGACACATACCATAACCACACTGTAAACCCTATCGTAAAAAACCGTTTTTCATACAGCGATGCTGAATATGTTAAACAACGTGTATACGAAATCTTTGCAATGGCGACTGGCGCACCAGAAGTCACTTATGATGGTGATTTAGCGGCTATTCACAAGCCAATGAACATCAATGAAATGGAATTTAATGCTATTGTTGATGATGTTATGGCTGCATTAGCTAAAAACAATGTCGCTCAACAAGAGCAAAATGAAGTCTTAGCGATCCTTTGGGGTGCGAGACCTGCAATTGTCAACATGAATGTGACAACGCAAACATTAACAGTTCCAGCTGAACCAGCACCCGCTCACTAAATTAGTAAGCAATAAAGCGGTTCAAAAAGCCCGACTTTCTGTCTAGAAAGTCGGGCTTTTTTATTTGTAATCTACCTTTAGATTACTTCCCGTTTTCCTCATACATTTCTTAGTAATAGTATCCCTCCTTAGTCAAAACCTGTCTGGTAATTATTCGTTATAATCAATAACAAAGTCACTGTAAAATCATCTATCTACAATAAGTTTTCGTTAGCACATAAATTGGCAAAAAGTGATAAAGCAGGTATAGTCACGCCTTTTAAAATTAGCGTAACAATTCAAATGACTGATTTAGTATTCCACAAAGCAGAGAAATATATAGAAGAAGATTTAGAGTATTATTTCTCTGGTGAAAGAGATATCCATAGTCAAGTAAAACCAGGCCAGGATATATATAGTTTTACCCCTAATTCAACGCATTTGAATGTAGATCTTAACGATGGAAAAATCGGCAATTTATTTTTTCCTTTTGCTCAAGGATCGCTTGATCGTATTTATATCGGCATCAGCTTCCCCTTGTTCGCTAATAGTTGGGGAGCAGCATTTCTAAGTCACTTGATGACCTTGGTAAAGCCGGGGGGTTGTGTTGTATTGCCTGTCTATCCGGAGATGCAAGCATCAGAAAAAAATTATTGGTCTAGAAGTATCCTAGAAAATATTTTCATTAGCCGTAGTCGCTGGAAGGGCATGAGTAATATTTGGGCAGAAAATGATGGTGTTATGTCGATGAGAATTGGCCGTAAACCCGCCCCTCAAATTGCTAGCAATGCACGCTATATATTTACACAAGGTAGTAAATCGGCATTCAGACAGATGATGTCAACTGAGACATCTACGAATCTTGCTGAGCAATTTCTAAGTCTCCACCTAACACACTGGGAAAGCGCCAATATTAGCGCTATTTTGGAAAGAATAATTCAAGATCACTTCGGTAGAAAAGCGGTTGCTTCACTCGCTATTTTAGGCAGACAAACAACTAACCCATTAATCGCTATTGAGTGCTTGCTAAGTCCTTATATTAATATTTCATCAGCCATTAGTGAGACTACAATTGAGCAGACCGCTGCTAATGACTGGCAAGATGCCTCGGATATGCACAATTCACAAATTGAAAATGGCTTATCCGTAGAAAGCACTGGAGCCAGTGCTTTAATGCAAATAGACTCCGTTAATATTATCTTTATTAACACTTTGAGTACTGTTAACCACTTTGATGAACCCGCTGATGTATTAGCAAAAGCTTGGCAGAAATTAAGCCCTAATGGCCTATTAATTGTTTATGATGGAGATCAAAGCCTCGCACCGGAGCAATTACACTCTTTACTATCAAATTTTGGTTCGATTCAACATTACTCTGCCATTGCTGCATCTGAACACAAGACAGATGTTGAAATAAGCCATTACTCTTTACTTATTGAAGAAGAATTACGCGCGGAGAATAAAGATAAGAAGGGTCTATTCTGGGTTGTCCAGAAAAAAGTGTGATAAATGGATTTTCAAGACTCCTATCTTAAGTCGAACTGTAAATATGCTACCAAGAAACAAATAGTTAACTTTAACGTCATAAAAGAAAAACACTATAATTTTATGCAAAATTAGCTATGTTTAGACTAAAGTTTATAAGTACATTTTATTTATTGAAATTCAACACTAAAGTCACTTGAACTATAGTCTCTCAAAGTTCCTACTTTTTATCTGCCATCGCCACAGTCATATTAAACTATTGCTATCATACAATGGCGCGTGGTAAGGTTTACGGTACTGAGTAACTATTACCATACTAAGTTTGGCTTTAGAAACTCGCTTTAAAATCTTGCCATATTTAAGATAGACATTCTGGCAAGATAAATGAGTGAGTATTGACACTTAAAATCGTAATAAATACCCAGCTAACATATCATCGTAGATATTAAGTATGCCGAAGTACATCTTAGTATTCAGAATAATTTTGATATCGACGGTAGAGTTAGAGCTAAACAGAACAAGAAAGAGTTAAGGATTTTTACGTACTAGCAGATATAACTGAATATAGTAAAGTATACCCTCGACGATCATTTTTATTAGTACTAATTTGCAGGTGGATAGTGAAAAATTTATCTGAAGAAAAAACAGCTGATTTGCTTAAAGAAATCAAAACAGAAGCAGCGGAATTACCTCAAAAGAAACGACGGGATTTCATGCTTAACGGATTAAAACTAACAGCGGGGACAGCACTAGCAACTAGTGTAGGTAAAGTTCTAGCAGGTGAAGAAAACCTACCCCCAAATATTCCAACATGGCAAAAAACCCTAGGACGAGGCGTTGTCTCTGTTCCCTACGGGCAGCCATCGAAGCATGAAGCAGATCTCGTTAGACGAACTGTTGAATGGTTGACTGCTGACGAGATCGCCTCTATCAGTATGACACCACTTCATAAGCAGAAAGGTATTATTACACCAAGCGGCTTGCACTTTGAACGCTACCATGGTGGCGTACCCGAAGTCGATCCTGACGATCATCGTCTTATCATAAACGGTTTGGTTGAGCGACCTCTGATCCTGACAATGGATGAGATCATGAGCTTCCCATCAGAATCACATATCCATTTCCTTGAATGTCCAGCTAATGGCGGTATGGAATGGCGTGGCGCACAAATGGAAGCCCTTCAATTCACGCATGGCATGATCAGTGGCTCTGAATGGACCGGCGTTAAGCTCTCGACCATCCTACAAGAAGTCGGTGTTAAGCCTGAAGGTAAATGGGTCTTGGCCGAAGGTGCGGATGCCGCAGGTATGACACGAAGCATTCCTATGGAAAAAGCAATGGACGATGCAATGATTGTCTTCGCCCAAAATGGTGAGATGCTAAGGCCTGAACAAGGTTATCCAGTACGTCTATTTACACCAGGCTGGGAAGGCAACACCAGCGTCAAATGGCTACGCCGTTTAGAAGTTGGTGACATGCCGTGGATGCACCGTGAAGAAACCTCTAAATACACAGACCTATTGGCCGATGGTAAAGCACGTAAGCACAGTTATGTTCAGGAAGTGAACTCCGTTATTACTAGCCCATGTCCAGAAAGCCCAGCTAAGCGTAAAGGTATAATGCAGTTAGAAGGGTTTGCTTGGTCTGGCCGAGGGAAAATCACGCGCGTTGATGTCTCTCTAGACGGTGGCGTGAATTGGCAACAAGCTAAACTGAAAGGTTTAGTGTTAACCAAATCAATGACTCGTTTTAGTATGGAAATTAACTGGCAAGGTGAACCACGGCTTCTTCAAAGTCGCGCGATTGATGATACAGGCTATGTACAGCCGACGTATGCTCAGTTACGTGAAGCTAGAGGCACAAATTCAATCTACCATAAGAATGCTATCCATACATGGCAGTTAAATACAGATGGGACGGTAAACAATGTACAACTCGGTTAAGAAATATTTCAAAGTACTCGTTTTAGCTACTGCAGCTCAGGGGCTTTTTGCTTCTACAGCCTATGCACAAGATCCTGGTCATTACGGGCTTGGCCGCATTGCTACTGAAGAAGAAATTGCTGGCTGGGACATTGATGTTCGACCTGATGGCTTAGGACTACCTGAAGGTAGTGGCTCTGTTTCAGTTGGTGAGGGTTTATATGAAGCACAATGTGCATCATGTCACGGTTTATTCGGTGAAGGTGAAGGCCGTTGGCCGATCCTGGCCGGTGGTTACGACACACTGACAGATGATCGCCCTCAGAAAACAGTCGGCAGTTACTGGCCGTATGCTAGCACCTTATGGGATTACACCCGTCGTGCAATGCCATTTACTGCGCCACAATCTTTAACAGTTGATGAAACCTATGCAATTACAGCCTATGTTCTTTATCTAAATGAGCTTGTTGAAGATGACTTTGTTTTGACTAAAGAGAACTTTTTGACAGTTGAAATGCCAAATGCAGACGGGTTCTTTCATGATGATCGCCCTGATGTTAAGAACAAAGCTTGCATGAAAGACTGTAAAGACCCTGCATCAATTAAAGTGATTTCAACGATTGCTGGAGTGTCACCAACAGAACACCTTGAAGAAGGTGCTGAGGAAGAGAGTGCTGGAGAAGCTGTTAATGAACATGGTAAGCAGGTTTATAAACAGTCATGTGCAGTGTGTCATGATCATGGCGTAGCTGGAGCCCCTAAAACGGGTGAAGCTGATGCTTGGACTGACAGAATCGCTACTGGAATAGATACGCTTGCAAAACGTGCTAATGAAGGTTACATGGGTGATGCAGGTATGATGCCTCCTAAAGGTGGCAATATGAGCCTAAGTGATGAAGATGTGACAGCTGCTGTTGAATATATGGTTGAGCAGAGTCAATAAGCTCCGCTAAAAATTAGAGGACATAATCTAAAAATGAAAAAACTAATTCAACTTACCACAATGGCACTTCTATTACCTGTTGGCCTATCATCTGCTCTAGCAAATGACAGACTAGCTGAAGGTAAAGAAATTTCCTTTGATCGCAAAAAAGGTAACTGCCTAGCATGCCATGTGATGGATGATGGCCAACTTCCTGGCTACTTAGGACCTCCGCTTATGATGATGGAAGCGCGTTACCCAGATAGAGAGAAGCTAAAAGCACAAATAGCTGATCCCACTATCCGTAACCCGGCCACTTCAATGCCTCCTTATGGAAAGCACAGAATGTTAACTGAGGACGAGCTAGACAAAGTCGTAGACTATGTCCACTCTTTGTAGCGCATAACAAAATATACAAAAGATAACTTGGAGAAAATATAATGCAAGAAAAACGAAGATTATTGCTGAAAAGCGTGCTGGGGTTCACAACAGTATTAGGAGCTGTTGCTGCAATGCCTAAGCTTGCTATGGCTAAGTGGT
Organism: uncultured Gammaproteobacteria bacterium; assembly: GCA_905479075.1. GTDB lineage: Bacteria > Pseudomonadota > Gammaproteobacteria > Nitrosococcales > Methylophagaceae. The sequence continues at coordinate 9,682 of CAJQLA010000006.1, forward strand.
CAAAAGCATTTGACATTGAAAATGTTGACGGTGCTTTAGGCGAACTTTATGGCAGCAACGAAATGGCGGCAAGTGATCAAATCAAACTAAAAGTACCTGAAATTGCTGAAAATGGTGCTGTTGTTCCAGTTAGTGTTAAAACAGACCTACCAAACGTGACAAATATCAGCATACTGGCAGATAAAAACCCTCAGCCTTTAGCTGCATCATTCATCATCCCTGAAGGCACAGCCGCAGACGTTTCTATTCGTATTCGTCTAGGTGAAACGCAAGTAGTATCAGCCGTTGTTGAGTCCAATGGCAAGCTATATACAACTGAACAAGAAGTTAAAGTTACCATCGGTGGCTGTGGCGGTTAATTAAAGATATTGAGGTCAAATAAATGAAAGTTAAAGCAAAAATGAAAAAAGACATGGCTGTTGTCAAACTGCTTGCCAAGCACCCAATGGAAACAGGGTTGCGCAAAGACAAGAAAACAGACAAAGTCATACCAGCAAAATATATCCAAGAGCTTATCTGCAAGCATGGTGATAAAGTGGTTTTTGAAGCTAACTTTGGTCGCGCTGTATCTAAAAACCCTTATGTTTCATTCTCATTTGCAGGCGCTAAAAAAGGTGATGCCCTTGAGTTAAGCTGGGCTGATAATACAGGCGAAACACTTGTTGTAGATGCTGTAATAAAATAAGAAGGCATAAGGATTTCTATATGAAAGCTATAACCTATCTGTCTCTTGCATTACTTGGTGCTGGCGCATTTGCAGCACCAACTTATGCAGATCCAAAAGCCGATAACGAAGTCATGCATGAATTCTTTAAGAAGCGTTTTCCGAATGTTGAGTTCGCAGAATTCTCTAATGGAGTTTACGCTTTTGATGAAAATGCTCGTGAACAGTGGCTAGAGATTGAAGACTTTCCGCCATACGAAGATGCGGTCGAGCACGGACAAACTTTGTTTGAAACACCTTTTGCCAATGGTAAAAGTTATGCAGATTGCTTTGAGAACGGCGGCCTTAACATAAGACAAGGCTATCCTAAGTTTGACGCTGATTCAGGACAAGTTGTTACACTTGAACTGGCGATAAATGAATGCCGCACTGCTAATGGTGAGGAAGCGCTTCCATATGGCAGAGGTGACATCGCTGCCATCTCAGCCTATATGGCAACAACTTCAGCGGGTGAAATAATTAATGTTGTTGTGCCAAGCGATCCTAAAGCACTTGCAGCATATGAAGCGGGTAAAAAATTATTTTATGAGCGTCGTGGTCAACTAAACATGGCCTGTGCAACGTGTCATGTTCATAGTGCTGGGGGCCAAATTAGAGCAGATATATTGAGTCCTGCACTAGGCCATACAACGCACTTCCCTGCATATCGTTTTGCGGTGGAAGACTTAGTGACGATTCAGCATCGTTATGCAGGCTGTAACAAACAAGTAAGAGCAAAACCATTCGAATTACAAAGTGAAGAGTACCGTAATCTCGAGTACTACCATGCACATATGAGCAATGGTCTTCCTGTTAATGGCCCTGGTTCAAGGAAATAAGATTATGGCTAACTATAAATCTAACAAATTAATCGCGCTTCTATTTACAGCATTGTTCATCACTGCATGTAGTGAATCAGGCAATGATGCAGCTGTATCGGCGGATCCTGAAGCAGCGTTAAAGCAACTAATGCATGAGGCTAAAGAAGCACAAGCACATGCACACCAACTTGGGTTCGAATGGAGTAATACGCAATCAATATTGGATGAAGGCCAAGCTGCACAAAAAGCTGGCGATCATGCAAAAGCACATGCTCTATACCAAGAAGCGAAACACCAGTCTGTATTAGCCGTAGAGCAGGCTAACTATGCCAACGAACATTGGCAACTACTCGTTCCTGGCAAATGATTAAGTTACTTACTTGCTGAACAATCAAATTAACCAAAGGAAATCAACATGAATAAAACAACCCTTAAAGCAGCTGCGCTGTTTTTATCGCTATTCGCAGTAGGTACCGCATCAGCTCTTGATGTACAGATTACACCTGACCTTCCATCTGTAGATGTTAATAATCATGGTGAAACTGTTACCATCATGAGAAATCAGGACACAAAAAATACTATCAACCCTGATTATGCAAAAACCTCAAGAAAATGTCCTCCGTTCTGCATCCGCCCAATTAAGCTTGCTGAAGGCGTAGAAACATTGGGTGAGCTTGAAATCATTCATTATGTAAAAATGCATAGTGATGGTGATGATTCAATTATGATCATTGACTCTCGTACACCTGATTGGGTTGCTAAGGGCACTATCCCTGGCTCAGTCAACATTCCTTGGACACACCTAGATACAGCAAAAGGCGCTAGCCCATTTGATATTGCTGAAATTATGCAAGAAAAATTTGGTGTAGAAGAACAAGAAGGTCTTTGGAACTACAACAATGCTAAAACATTAGTCATGTTCTGTAATGGTATGTGGTGTGGTCAATCACCAAGAAACATCCTTACGCTATTAAAGTTTGGCTACCCAGCACATAAAATCAAATGGTACCGTGGTGGTATGCAAAACTGGGAAACTTTAGGTCTGTCTACTGTTAAACCTAAATAAAACCCCTTAAGCCACACAAGCTACAACAATGACTGCCCAGTACTATAGTTAAAAACTTTAGTTCTGGGCAGTTTTTTATGATCTATATTAAAAGTAATGGTTAACTATGAATCGTCGTGAATTTACCCAAATGCTTGCGATTGCAAGCGCAGCCAATATCTTCCCAAAAACAGCTTTTTCTGGTCAAAATTGTGAAGATAAAGAGAAAATGTATGATATCCCCACTTTTGGTAATGCACGATTGCTTCATATTACAGATAGCCATGCTCAGTTATTACCCATCTATTTTAGAGAGCCGAGTGTCAATATCGGAATCAATGAGGAAGATGGCAAACCACCACATATCGTTGGCCAGCATTTCTTAGACTTCTATGGCTTGCCATCTAGCGGCATGAAGACGCATGCTTTCACCTCTCTAGACTTTACGAGTAACGCGCATAAATTCGGTAAAGTTGGCGGCTATGCTCACCTAAGTACACTCGTAAAGCAATTACGACAAAGTTATGGCGACAATGATCGTTCGCTACTTCTCGATGGTGGTGATACATGGCAAGGTTCTGCAACAGCCTATTGGACTCGCGGTAAAGACATGGTTGAGGCCTCAAATATTCTTGGTGTTGATGTCATGACAGGGCACTGGGAGTTTACCTATCAAGATACTGAGGTTCTTGAAAATGTGGAGGCATTCAATGGTGAATTCATCGCTCACAATGTAAAAGTTAACGAAGATGCATTATTCGAAGGCTCGCCAGCTTATGATGAAGATACCGGCAATGCGTTTAAACCTTACACCATTAAAGAGATGGGCGGCCATCGCGTAGCTGTTATTGGACAAGCATTCCCATACACACCCATTGCAAATCCTAAGCGCTTTATTCCTGACTGGACTTTCGGAATACAAGCACAAGAGTTACAAGCCTTGATAGATGAAGTTCGCGAATCGGAACAACCTGATGCCGTAATTTTGCTATCTCATAACGGAATGGATGTTGACATCAAATTGGCTGCAACAGTGACAGGACTTGACGTCATTTTAGGCGGGCACACTCATGATGGTATACCAAAGCCCGTTCATGTAAAAAATGCTGGCGGTCAAACGCTTGTTACCAACGCTGGTTCAAATGGTAAATTCGTCGGAGTCTTAGATCTTGAGCTTGGTAAGGGCCATGTCAAAGATTTCCGCTATACCTTATTACCTGTATTTTCTAATTTCATTGAAGCTGATAAAGAAATGGAAAGCTTTATTAATGACGTTAGAAGCCCATACCTAGACAAATTGACTGAAGAACTTGCTGTCTCGGATGAGTTGTTATATCGCCGAGGCAACTTTAACGGGACTTTTGATCAAGTTATTTGTGATGCCTTGCGTAAAGTGGGTGGCGCTGATATCTCACTATCTCCTGGCTTCAGATGGGGTACAACAGTACTGCCAGGCCAAAGCATCACGATGGAACACGTTATGGATCAAACATGCATAACCTATCCAGAAACCTATGTAAATGAAATGACCGGTTCACAGATCAAGGCTATTCTTGAAGACGTCTGTGACAATATTTTCAATTTGGATCCATTCTATCGTCAAGGCGGCGATATGGTTCGCGTAGGGGGTATGGATTATGTCTGTGATCCTCTAGGGCAGTTTGGCCATCGAATCAGCAATATGACTTTAGATAACGGCACCGTCATTGAGGCTGATAAAACTTATAAAGTAGCGGGTTGGGCAACGGTCAACTCACAAGCTGAAGGCCCTGCGATTTGGGATGTTGTCGGTGACTATTTACGTGACAAAAAACAATTTTCAATAGAAAAAATGAATGTGCCTAAACTAAAAAACATGCAAGGAAATAAAGGTATTATTTCTTAGGGAGTCACTTTAAAAATCAACCATAAAAAGGAGGCTCAGCCTCCTTTTTTTATGGTTGACATCTTTAGCATAGAGAGTATTATCTATTCTATACCGACTGGTTGGTATAATATGAACAGCGTACAGTACAGTAAACACTATAAGTTTAGTAGCCCAAAGGTTTAATACCGTATGCAACTCAAATTTTAATAAGAGGGTAGAGATATGTCCGAAGTAAACATGAAAGTAAAAGAAGCTTTAATAAAGATGATTGGTAATGTCCAAGCTAATCCAGATTCATCTATTGTGCCGTACACTGCTTCTACAGAATTAGTGGAAGATGTTCGCTGTAGAGCCAAAGTCAGAAACCTTCCAGAAGTTATCATTGACGAACCCCCTGTTCTCGCTGGACAAGATGCAGGCTTAAGCCCCGTCGAGCACATCCTAATAGCCTTAGGAACTTGCCAAGAAATCATGTTCGCAGCTTATGCCTCTGTGATGGATATTCCTCTCGATTCGGTTAAAGTAGACCTAAAAGCAAACCTAGATGTGAAAGGGCTGTTTGGCTTAGATGAATCTGTACCTGCCGGTTTTACTGATATCACTTATGAAACCACGCTTGTAAGTCCAGCTGATAACGCCACACTTATGAAGTTAGTTGAAGCTGCTGAGAGCCATTGTCCAGTTTTAGATATGTTAACTCGCGAAGTCCCTGTCAGTGGTAATGTCACTATTAATGGTCAAGATATGAATAGCATCTAAATAAGGCCTATAAAAAGCTAAGCCGACACTGATTTTTAACGCATCATGCATATTTTGATCGAGGAAGATCGACGTCAGTGCTCGGAATAGCAATGAATATAATGCTAAACACTTTCTAGTAGTAAATTTCTCACTCAATCTCTAGTAAGCTGCTTTACCAAACTGTCATAACATGTGAATATTGCCCGTATTGTTCTATAAAGAAAATGCCATTAATTATGATGCGACTATTAAATTTTTTCTTCCTGCTTCCTTTAGTATTTGCTTCTAACACCGTCCTAGCCGGCTATCTTGAAGTTACCTTTCTTGGTACAGGGACACCTCAACCGGATATAGACCGTTTTGGCCCAGCAACAATGGTTGAGGCGAATGGTAGGTATTTTCTTTTTGACACTGGCCGAGGCGTCACTATCCGGCTAAAACAAGCGGGTATCCCCCTATCAAAAATAGAACACGTCTTTTTAACTCATCTACACTCAGATCATGTATCAGGTTTAGCAGATTTGATGCTGACAGGCTGGATCTGGCAACGACAAAATCCTTTGACTATAACAGGGCCGAAGGGAACCCAAGCATTAGGCCATCACCTAGAACAAGCCCATCAAGCAGATATTGCATATCGATCAGCGAATACTCGCCTTGATGCTGAGCACGCCAAAATTAAAAGTCATGAGATAAAAAAGGGGGGGGAAGTAGTCTACGATAATGATGGAATCAAAATCACTGCCTTCCTTGTCAACCATTACCCAGTTGAACCAGCTTATGGTTATAAAATAGAAAGCGGGGAGCAATCTATCGTTATTTCTGGTGACACCAGCTATTCAGAAAACTTGATTTTACATGCAAAAGAGACCGATTTGCTCATCCATGAGATTGCTGATGCCGAACAACAATTAATTACAAACAACCCTCGCCTAAAAAGAGTGATGGCTTACCATACAACCCCGGAACAAGCAGCATCAATTTTAAACCAAGTTAACCCAAAACAAGCCATATTCACTCATGTCCTATTGTTTGGTATTGACGAACAGCAGGTTAGCAAAAAAATTAAAAACCTTTACAGGGGTAAATTTCATATTGCTAATGATCTATTAAGAGTAGGCGTTGGAAAAGAGATAAGGCTTTATCCAGAAAACAGTCGAATTATGAGATAAAAGCAGGTCATAGCTCAATTCTCTATGCCTAGTTTTTCCATAAAAGTAAGCAAGACAAATATAACTGATATATATCAATAAAACAGATTCGATACTAGTATTAATACTAGGCCTTTTTTAGACATCATTGATGTATCATCCGTGTAGGTATCTATCTATATAGGTATGACATTAAGTATATTGATGCCTGCATATGAACGCATCGATCATAAAGCTACGAACCTCGTTAGAGTAAAGTATCGAAATAGCGTGTGATTAAGAAACAGGTCATAAACCTGTTTGTTAGATGATGCGAATTGTAAATTTAGGAGATGATATGAATATTAAGAAATTTATCAGTACCCCGCTAAAAGTGATGGCGCCTCTAGCCACTGCTGCAGTTATGGCGACCAGCCCAGTAATGGCTGATGAAACATGTATGTCACCATACATGGTTAAAATCGTAGGGCAAGAAGACTTCGTTTACGTTTGGACTCTTGGTGTTGAAGGCTTAGGCGATGGTCAAGATAAAATGGTTACAGTTGATGTAAACCCTAAATCTGACCACTACGGCAAAGTTATCCACACTGAATCTGTCGGTGGTCGTAACGAAGCACATCACTCTGGTTTTACGGATGATCGTAAATACCTTTGGGCTGGTGGTCTAGATTCAAACAAAATCTTTATCTTTGACGTTCACACTGATCCAGCTAAAGCTACTTTAGTTAAAACTATCGATGACTTCGTTAGTAAATCAGGTGGTGTTGTTGGTCCTCACACAACTTACGCTCTTCCAGGTCGTATGATTATTACAGGTCTATCTAACAACCAAGACCATGGTGGTCGTACTGCGCTAGTTGAGTACACAAACCACGGTGAATATATCGGCACTTACTGGATGCCTACTGATGACAACCTTCAAGGTGCTGTCAAAAGTGGTCAATTCGCAGATGGTTACGGTTATGACGTTCGTGCATTACCTTCTAAAAACGTAATGTTAACTTCTTCATTCACTGGTTGGTCTAACTACATGATGGACTTCGGTGCTATGTTAGGTGATGCAGAAGCGATGAAACGTTTCGGTAACACTATGGTTATCTGGGACCTTCACACGCGTAAAGCAAAACAAGTCTTAGACGTACCAGGTGCACCTCTTGAAGTACGTTGTGCATGGAAACCAGAAAACCAATACTGTTTCTCTACAACAGCTCTAACTTCACAAATCGTTCTTCTGCATGACAGTGATAACGATGGTACGTGGACAGCTGAAAATGTATCTGATATCGGTGTTCCTTCTGACATCCCATTACCTGTTGATATCTCTATCCAATATGATGACGCTCTTTTATGGGTCAACACATTCATGGATGGTAAAACACGTGCATTTGACATCACTGATCCTCATAACCCTACACAGGTTTATGAAAAACAAATCGGTAACCAAGTGAACATGGTTTCTTCAAGCTGGGATGGTACACGTTTGTACTACACTACTTCTTTACTAGGTAACTGGGATAAGAAAGGTGATGATAACGATCAGTTCATCAAACTATACCATTGGGATGGTAAAGAAATGACTGAACAGTTCTCTATCGACTTCCAAGCTGAGAAGCTAGGTCGTGCACATCAAATGCGTTTTGGTGCTTATTCTCTCTATGGCAAACAAGCCAAAGTAGAAAAAGACGAAAATGCTAAAGTAGCAATGAACAAATAGCTCATTTATTGGTCTACTAAGTTCAAGTTCCAAAAATGAGAGTTAAAAATGACATTCCCAGGTATAAAAGTAGGTATTATTTTATTGGCTTTCTGTTCGGCTCTAAGCCATGCAGAAGAGGTAGTTCCAGCAAGTGAAAGAGAAGTACAGGTTCAATTACTTGCACCTGGTTATGGCGCTCTTAATTTTCCGCTACCAAAGGCAGGGAGCTATTCGCTCCCTGCCTTTGGCGACGCGGCAGATGCTAGAGTTCTAAATGCCGATGGAGAATACGTTAATTACCACGACATATTCAAAGGCAAATACACCCTATTAAGCTTTATCTATACTCGTTGTACTGATGTTAACGGTTGTCCGTTATCGCACTTAGTTTTTAACCGTGTTCAGTCAGAAGGCAACAAAATTCCGGCGATCGCTGACAACTTACAGCTTATCAGCATGAGTTTCGACCCGGAAAATGATACCCCCGAGATTCTAAAAGCACTTAGTCAAGAAGACCACAGTGCGCACGAAGGCCATGATATGAGTGGTCATGAAGGCCATGATATGAGTGCTATGGCTAAGAAAAAAGAAGTTGCGCTGATGTACTTAACAGCCGACTCAGTCGAAAACTTAATGCCTATTGTTGATGATTACGATCAAACGATCCAAAACCAAATCAATGAAGATGGCACGCAATCAGAAAATTTCTCTCATATACTTCGTGTATATTTAATTGATCCAGAACTTAAGATCCGCAATATTTATAGCGTTTCTTTCCTTCATCCAGATATTATTATTAATGACGTCAAAACCTTGATGATGGCAGAGGGCATGATAGAGCTACCTAGCGATATAGCCGCTCTAGCCAAGACACAAGCTGAGGCAGGAGCAAAAGGTGTTCGTGTAGGTGCAAGTGATAGCAAAGAAGGCTATGGCACTGAAGGGTACGAGACTAACTCTCGTGCCATTATCGCTCGTAAAGGTGTAAAAGCAGATTTAATTCGCGTGCTAGAAACAGCCCCCTTAGGCCTTCCTAAGGTCCCCGTTCCTGAAAATAATCCTGTAACAGAAGAAAAAGTCGACCTAGGTAAAAAGCTGTTTTTTGATCGACGCTTATCTTTGAATGACACTTTCTCTTGTGCGATGTGTCATATCGCAGAACAAGGTTATACGAGCCACGAAATGGAAAGAGCGGTCGGTGTAGAGGGTCGAGAAAATCGCCGAAATACACCAACACTCTATAACAGCGCTTATTTATCTCGCTTGTTCCATGACGGTAGAGAAATCAGCCTAGAAAACCTGGTTTGGGACCAACTTACAGGTCGCAATGAAATGGCAATGACATCTATAGGTCAAGTCATTGACAAGATCCGTGGCATTGAAGATTACCAAGGTTTGTTTGAAAAAGCATTCGACGGCCGTGAAGCAGATGTCCTCACCATCGGTCAGGCTCTTGCCAGCTATCAACGTGTATTAGTATCTGGTAATTCTTCTTTTGATCGCTGGTACTATGGCAAAGAACAAGCCGCTATTTCTGAACAAGCTGCCAGAGGTTTTGAATTATTTAAAGGTAAAGCTAATTGCATTGCTTGTCATAGTGTTGAAGAAGACCATGCACTATTCATGGACAACAAGTTACACAATACAGGCATTGGCTTTAATGTCGCCTATGCTAAAGCACCTGAAACAGAACGAATGAACATAGCCCCTGGTGTTTATATTGATGTTAAGAGGTCCATTGTCGACAAGTTTAAAGAAACCATTGGTGATTTGGGCTATTACGAAGTCACCCAGGATCCGGATGATCGTTGGAAGTATCGCACCCCAACACTACGAAATATCGCTCTGACTGCACCTTATATGCACAATGGCTCCATTCCTACACTGAAAGATGTCGTTGCTATTTATAATCAAGGTGGATACCCGGACGATGGTGGCATTATGAAAAATGTCACCCAATCACCATTAATTAAACCTCTGAACTTGACGGAACAGGAAGCAGAAGACTTAGTGGCCTTTTTGAAAACTCTAACTGGCGACAATATTGAAGAAGTAATTTCTGATGCATTTTCAACACCCGTTGGCGATACTCAGCATTAAATTCTATCAATATTTCTGAATAGTCGATGTTAAGGAGGTTATATGCGTACTAGGATTTTGATATCCCTTGCTTTTGTCGCTACTACTAGCTTGTTTGCAAGTTATGCTAACGCTGATAATCATGGTGCGGATATTGTTATTCGTGTTGGTCCAGGCGACAGTAAAGTTGGATATGATACGAAAGATTATAAAACAGACTCCAGGGCTATCTCTGCCCGCGTTGGGGAGCAAACCGATTTGCTCAAGTTCGTAAAAAATCCGCCTTTAGGTTTGCCTCCAATTCCACAACCAGAGCGCAACCCAATTACCGATGAAAAAATCCAGCTTGGTAAAAAACTATTTTTTGATCGCAGACTGTCACTGAATGACACCTTCTCTTGTGCAATGTGTCATATCCCAGAGCAAGGCTTCACCAGCCATGAAGTCGTAAAAGCAGTGGGTGTAGAAGGTCGGTCTGGCCGACGCAACTCACCAACAATATACAATGTTGCTTACCTGACTCGCCTTTTCCATGATGGCAGGGAATCAACATTAGAAAATCAGGTCTGGTCACCATTACTAGATCACAGAGAAATGGCGATGACATCTATTGGCCATGTCCTAGGAAAAATAAACAGCCTTAAAGAGTATGAAGGCGAATTTGAAAGAGCGTTTGATGGAAGGCCCGTAGATATAGAAACCTTAGGGCAGGCACTCGCTTCTTACCAGCGTGTGCTCGTTTCTGGTAACTCACCATTTGATCGCTGGTATTACGCTAAAGAAGAAAAAGCCATTTCTGTACAAGCAAAAAATGGTTTTAAGCTTTTTATGGGTAAAGCACACTGTGCTACCTGTCATGTTGTCCGTGAAGATCATGCTTTGTTTACGGATAACGCAATGCATAACACCGGTATCGGCTATGAAAGATCAATGGGTAAAGAGCCAGAAGCCGTGCGCATGCCTATTGCACCAGGTATTTTTGCCATGGTCAAACAATCTCATTTAGATGAGCTTGGTCACACCGGACCTATTGGGGACTTAGGCTTTTATGAGGTGACTCAGGATCCTGACGATCGATGGAAATACCGTACACCGAGCCTGCGTAATGTTGCTTTAACAGCACCTTATATGCACGATGGTTCAATTCTTACATTAGAAGGCGTTGTTGAGTTTTATAATAAGGGCGGCATACCCAATGTCACTCAATCACCCCTTATTCGTCCTCTTGACCTAACCTCCGAAGAAATGAACAATCTTGTCGCCTTTTTGGAAACACTAACCGGTGATAATGTTGTAGAGCTTATTTCAGATGCCTATTCGACACCTGTTGGCGACACTGTTGTCGAATAAACTTCGAGATAATAAATAGTATAAATGCGAAGGAATACAAACATGCACAAATGGTTATTAATAGGTCTAGCTATGTTTGCGACAACAAGTATAGCCAAAACCCCAGCGCCTGAAATGACGCCTATGGACCCTGTCCAAACCGCTGCTGATTTCACTTTACCAGCGACAGATAAAACACCCTTTAGTTTATCTGACTATAAAGGTAAGTATGTCTTGGTTAACTTTTGGGCTCACTGGTGTGGGCCATGTGTCAAAGAGTTTCCTGCGATGCAAACTCTCTACGATAGCCTGAAAGATGATGATTTTGAAATCGTAGCAATTCATGCGGGTCCTGCTCAAGGCCGTGTGATCCCATTTTTAGAAAAACATGGCATTACTTTTAAGGTGGTAGTTGATCCCGCTATGTCCGTTCATGGCTGGGACGTACCTGTTCTTCCAGTCAGTTATTTAGTTAGCCCTGAGGGCAAGCTTATCTACAAGGCGCTGGGGCCAAGAGAATGGCATGTGGACGCAATGAAGGCATTGATAACAGACTAAAGATAAAAATACTGGGGCATTCTTAACAAATAAGAGTCAGCGCAGCAATATTTGATTAAAGGTTTATGGATTAATAGCCATACTATTTACCGCTGAAGAGAGCACAAGTTTATGAATAATGACAAACATTATGAGGTTGTGATTGTAGGAGGCGGTGCTGCTGGCATCAGCACAGCAGCAAGATTATCGAAAGAACTGCCTAGCGGTAGTATCGCAATTATTGAACCCTCTACAGAACACTACTATCAGCCGATCTGGACGTTAGTTGGCGGCGGTGTATTTCCAAAAGATGTATCTGAAAAAGATACAGCAACATTGATACCTGAAGGTTGTGACTGGATAAAAGATTCAGTAACGGGCTTTAATCCAACTGACAATAAAGTAAATACCAGAGAAAATGGTGATATTTCCTACAGTTTTTTAGTTGTTGCCGCTGGCATCCAGATTAATTGGACGGAAATTAAGGGGCTTTCTCGAAACGTCGGTAAAAAAGGTATTTGTAGCAACTATAGTTATAAAACTGTAGATTCAACTTGGGAAAATATCCGTAGCTTAGGAAAAGGCACTGCTATTTTCACCCAGCCCGGTAGCCCAATTAAATGTGGTGGCGCGCCACAGAAAATCATGTATTTAGCTGAAGACTACTTCAGACGTGCTGGTTTGAGAAAACAAATTGATGTTAAGTTTGTCTCTGGCATGCCAGGTATATTTGCTGTTAAAAAGTACGCGGAAGAGCTCAATAAAATCTGTGATACACGAGGAATTGAACGTACATTCCGTCATGATCTTGTTGAAGTTGATGCCGACAATAAAGTGGCTATTTTTAAAAATCTTGATACTGAAGAGCTGGTATCAATGGAATATGACATGCTACATGTCACACCTAAAATGGGACCACCTAATTTCATTAAGAAGAGTCCGCTAGCAAACGAAGGCGGCTGGGTCGATGTCAACAAAGACACGCTGCAGCATAATGAATTTAACAATGTTTTTGCCTGTGGAGACTGTAGTAGCTTGCCGACATCAAAAACTGCTGCTGCAATTCGTGCTCAAGTACCTGTTATGGTACGCAACCTACTTACAGCAAGAGACAACCACCCCTTAGACGATCATTACGATGGTTATACTTCATGCCCATTGGTAACGGGCTATGGCAAGTTAATTCTGGCTGAATTTGATTACGATTTGAACCCGAAAGAGACATTTCCGTTTGATCAGGGTGTAGAAAGAAAGAGTATGTATATCCTGAAAAAAGATATTCTTCCTAAATTATATTGGCACGGCATGTTGAAAGGACGTTTCTAAAATGACACATTTTAAGCAATTTTTTGATGATGTCAGTTGCACTTACACCTATTTTATCGCTGATAGCGCGACTAAAAAGGCTGTTATTGTTGATCCCGTTCTGGAGCATGTCGACAGCTACATGGAGCATATTCAGTTTAACAACTTCGAGTTATTATACGTACTCGAAACTCATGTTCATGCAGATCATATTACCGGTGGTTCAGTTTTACGCAAAAAAACGGGGGCCAAGACGGCTGTTAGTCTCTTATGTGGTGCCACGTGTGCTGATCATCAGTTAAATGATGGCGATATTATAGAGTTTGGTACACAAAAAATTCGTGTGCTTTTAACGCCAGGACATACCGGTGGTAGCGTAAGCTTTATTTGGCAAGATCGTATTTTTACAGGTGATGCATTATTAATTGGTGGCTGTGGTAGAACGGACTTCCAAGCAGGTGATGCGGCAACACTCTATGACAGCATTACTCAAAAAATATTCTCACTAGCTGATGAAACACTGGTATTCCCAGGCCATGACTACAACGGAAATTTTGTAAGCTCAATAGCTCAAGAAAAGAAAAAGAATCCTCGCCTTGCTGGTAAGAGCAAAGAAGAGTTTATTGAAATAATGGACAATTTAAATCTGCCCGACCCTAAACAAATGGATATTGCTGTTCCAGCCAACAAACAATGCGGTACTATTCCAATATAAAAGCCTTCGGCTCTTTGCTTTTTATCCAACCCTAAATCATCCCTTCTTTCTTCCAGCGGGCTCACCGCCGGGAAATGGCCCTCTTCAGCACCACTTGTCTATTTATACAAACTATAGACAAAAAAAGACCCTCTAAAAAGAGGGTCAAAAGGGGGTCGATATACTTTTAACTCCTAAAAGCGGCGACCAATTCCTATCCCATAAACAAAGGGATCGATATCTGTGTTGATGTTAGCCGTACTGACAGCACTAACACCTTTAAAACGTGCTTTGGTATCAATATCTAAATACTTAACATCAAAGTTAACAAACCAGTCTTCGCTAATATCTACGTCTACACCAACCTGAGCAGCTAAACCCCAAGAACTCGCTAATTCAATTTGAGCGCCTGGCTGGTCTAAAAAGCCTGTGACTTGTTCATCAAAGAAGTAAGTGTAGTTAACACCGGCACCAACATAAGGGCGGATATTTGAATTAGGCGAAAAGTGATATTGCAATGTCAATGTAGGTGGCAGCACTTTGGTCTCAATGACCTGTCCTAAATTAACGCCTGCAGCATATTTCGCCGGGCTTTTAGCGCTAACATCATGCTCTGAATAGCCTAGGATTAACTCTAAGCCCCAGTGAGGAGTCAACATATAAGTGATATCAAGTTCCGGAACAGTATCATCGTCAACCGTTACGCCTGGGCCCAAATTGCCAGCACCTGTATAAAGGTTGCCACTGTCATCGTATGGGTTCACATTTATAATACGGCCACGAACTATCCAATCACCAGCTTCATAAGCCATAACAGGACTTGCTAAAAGGGGTAAACCCAATGCTGTTAATAATGCAGCAGCACGCTTGTTAAACTTCATTCTTTTTGTTGCTCCTAAAAACTTAAATGTGTTTTAAAGAAGCAATCATACGTCGCTGGTTATTTATTGCATTGATCTATATCAAGTGGCGACTATATAGCCTGATATTTTTACAAAAAAGCCTGTTAGCCACACAGGGCCTGCATTTTTTCAACATCCGTTAATGAGATAGTCTTGCCTTTTATTGCAATCAAGCCATTGTCTTGAAAGCGAGAAAACAAGCGACTGACGGTTTCAACAGCAAGGCCTAGGTGATTGGCTATATCGCTACGCGACATAGTGAGCTGAAACTCTTTAGCAGAAAAACCACGATCCTTAAAACGTTTTGATAGTGATAATAAATAGGTCGCCAACTTTTCATCGGATGTTTTCTTTCCTAGTAATAACATCAAGGATTTATCCCCAGAAAGCTCCTTACTAACTCTGGTCAACAACTGCACCTGTAATCGTGGCAGTTCACTGCCTAAGTCTTGTAAGTTGTCAAAAGGGAGTTCGCATACACTGCTACTTTCAAGTGCGACAGCTTTAGACTGATAAGAGTCCATATGAATCGCATCTAGGCCTATAAACTCTCCCGGGAAGTAAAAGCTTGTAACTTGTTCTCGACCGTCACTTGCGGAAATTGTCGTTTTAAAGGAGCCTGAGCGCACAACATATAGAGAAATAAAATCATCTTTAAGATTAAAGAGCGTCTGGCCTTTATCATAACCCTGACTACGTTTAATGATTTTATCAAGCTGGACAAGATCGTCGCGATGTAAGCCTAATGGTAAGCATAGTCTATATAAAGAACAGTCTTGGCACTCCAACTGGTGTTCGTGCTCTAATCTCGCAATATCATCAATTAGAGGCTTTATATCTTTTGTTCCTACCATTATCCCTTCCTAGTCTCACTAATAAGTATAATACCCCTTCAAACACTTCTCTGAAACAGTTATCATTCTTAATCTTAACTGAATGTTCTAGGAAAACTAATGACTTCTCGTACCGCAACCATTGCGCGTAATACTTTGGAAACCCAAATTCAGGTCTCAATAAACCTGGATGGACAAGGCCAATTTAAGTCTCAGACGGGTGTCGCTTTCCTTGATCACATGATGGAACAGATTGCGCGCCACGGCCTAATTGACCTTGCGATTGAAGCTAAGGGTGACTTACACATTGACGCTCACCATACAGTTGAAGATATCGGCATTACCATTGGACAAGCTATAAAAGAAGCACTCGGCGACAAAAAGGGCATTATTCGCTATGGTCACGCTTATGTCCCCTTAGATGAGGCATTATCACGTGTCGCTCTCGATTTGTCAGGTCGTCCTGGCCTAGAATTTGATGTTGTTTTTAAGCGCGACAAAATCGGTGAATTTGATGTTGACTTGTTCTATGAGTTTTTCCAAGGCATGGTCAACCATGCAGGTATCACTTTACACATTGATTCATTAAAAGGCCGCAATGCTCACCATATTGCTGAAACTATATTTAAGGCCTTTGGTAGAGCATTACGCATGGCTGTCAGCCGTGATTCGCGGGCAATGGAACAGCTACCTTCAACAAAAGGCAGCTTATAAACTGTCTTAACTCTAGATACGTAAAATAAATATTTAATATTTGAAACGAGTTTTTATGCGTCACGTAGCAGTTATCGATTATGGCATGGGAAATTTACGCTCTGCCTCCAAGGCTTTGGAAACAGTTGCGCAGGATGCTGTCATTGAAGTCACATCCGATCCGGAACAGATCCTAAAAGCAAGCCACGTTTTATTTCCTGGCGTGGGTGCTATTCGGGACTGCATTGCAGAACTGAAACGCCGAGGACTGGATGAAGTTATTTACGAATCCGCTAAAAGTAAGCCATTTTTAGCTATTTGTATTGGCATGCAAGCCTTGTTAAGCCATAGTGATGAAAATGGGGGTGTCGATAGCCTCGATCTCATTTCAGGTAACGTAAAGAAATTTAATGACCACTTAGAACGTGATCAGGCTGATTTTAAAGTCCCGCACATGGGTTGGAACCAAGTGCAACAAACTGTCTCACACCCGCTTTGGCAAAATATCGAACAAGCAAGTCATTTTTACTTTGTTCATAGCTATTACACTGTGCCTGACGACAAATCTGTTATTGCTGCAACAGCACAATACCAGCATGATTTTACTGCTGCACTGCATAAAGATAATATTTTTGCAGTACAATTTCACCCTGAAAAAAGCCATCATGCAGGCTTACAATTGTTAGAAAACTTTATAAACTGGGATGGCCAGTCTTAACTGGCCAAAATGGAGAATATGCTATGTTGTTAATACCCGCCATTGATCTAAAAGACGGACAATGTGTCCGTTTAAGACAAGGTCGAATGGACGATGATACAGTCTTTTCTAATGATCCCGTTGCTGTTGCAAAGCAATGGGTTGATGCTGGCGCTAAACGCCTACATATTGTTGATTTAGATGGCGCTTTTGCAGGAAAGCCTGTCAATGCCGGTGTTATCCATCAAATCTGTGACACTTTCCCTGAACTTGATGTTCAAGTGGGTGGCGGTATTCGTGATGAAGATACCATTCAAACCTATTTGGAGGCCGGTGTACGCTATGCCATTATTGGTACAAAAGCCATTAATGCGCCGCATTTTGTTGGTGATGTTTGTGCCGTATTCCCTGGTCATATTATCGTTGGCCTCGATGCCAAAGATGGTAAGGTTGCCATTGATGGTTGGTCTAAATTATCACATCATGACGTGACTGATATAGCGAAACAATTTGAACAAGATGGTGTCGAGTCTATCGTTTACACTGATATTAGTCGTGATGGCATGATGCAAGGTGTTAATTTAGAATCAACCCGCGATTTAGCTAGAGCGATTAATATCCCCGTTATTGCTTCTGGTGGCGTCACTGATTACGACGATGTTAAAGCACTTTGCCATTATGAAAGCGAAGGCGTTATGGGGGCTATTGTTGGCCGCGCAATTTATGAAGGCACTATCGATCTTACAAAAGCGCAGTCTCTAGCTGATAGTCTTAACCCACCACTACAGCATTATTAACCGGAAGAGAAATAATGACACTGGCTAAACGTATTATTCCTTGTCTTGATGTTGATGACGGCCGTGTCGTAAAGGGTGTGCAGTTTGTCGATATCCGCGACGCCGGCGATCCAGTCGAAGTTGCTAAGCGCTATAACGAGCAAGGTGCGGATGAAATTACCTTCCTTGATATCACAGCAACCCACCATGATAGAGAGACTATCGTCCATGTTGTTGAGGCTGTTGCAAGCCAGGTCTTTATTCCTTTAACAGTCGGTGGCGGTATTCGTAAACTAGAAGATATTCGCCGAATGCTCAATGCAGGCGCGGATAAAGTTGGTATTAACTCTGCCGCTATTACAAACCCCGAATTTGTACGTGAAGCAGCCGAAAAATTTGGTTCTCAATGTATTGTCGTTGCCATTGATGCTAAACGTGTCTCAGAGGAAGGGGAAGCTGCTCGCTGGGAAATCTTTACTCATGGTGGCAGAAAAGGTACGGGTATTGATGCCGTTGAGTGGGCAAGGAAAATGGTTGATTATGGTGCAGGGGAAATCCTGTTAACCAGTATGGATAAAGATGGTACTAAGTCAGGCTTCGATCTAGAGCTCACTCGTGCCATTAGTGATTCAGTAATGGTTCCTGTTATTGCATCTGGCGGTGTTGGTAAGTTACAAGACTTAACTGATGGTATTAAATTAGGTCATGCCGATGCCGTGTTAGCTGCTAGTATTTTTCACTTTGGTGAACACACTGTTGGCGAAGCCAAGCAACAAATGGCTGAGCAAGGTATTGAGGTTCGCTTTTAATATGTCTTGGCTTGATCAAGTTAAATGGAACGAAGATGGTTTAGCACCTGTTATCACACAGGAAGTTGGCACAAACCAAGTGTTGACATTGGCTTGGATGAACAGAGCGTCTTTACAGCTCACTCTCGAAACAGGCCATGCCGTATATTGGTCTCGCTCGCGCCAGAAGCTATGGCATAAGGGTGAACAATCAGGCCACCAGCAGCTCGTTAAATCTATACGCTTAGATTGCGATAATGATGCATTATTACTTCATGTCGAACAATTGGGGGGTATTGCTTGTCATACTGGTCGACATCATTGTTTTTATCTGCAATTAAATAATGGTGAATGGCAGGCGACTGAGCCCGTATTGAAAGATCCTAAAGAGATGTATAAATGAGCGATATATTAACCAAATTAGCCGCTGTTCTAGAATCTCGCAAACATGCGGATGCTGATAGCTCATATGTTGCCAGCTTATATCAAGGTGGCACGGATAAGATCCTCAAAAAATTAGGTGAAGAAGCCACTGAAACAGTTATTGCAGGTAAAGGCGGTGACAAACAAGAAATCATTTATGAGACGGCAGATCTTTGGTTTCATAGCCTGGTATTGCTAGCGCATAATGATATAGATGTGCAGAATGTCTTGAATGAGCTGGATCGTCGCTTTGGTCTCTCGGGTCATGATGAAAAAGCAGCAAGGACAAAGTCATGAGCGATTGTCTGTTTTGTAAAATAATCGCCGGTGATATTCCGTCATCAAAGGTGTTTGAAGATCAACATATTTTTGTATTTAAAGATATTAACCCCAAAGCAGCTGTTCATTTATTGGTCATTCCAAAAGTCCATATTGCACGACTTGATGACATGACAAACGAGCACCAAATGCTCATTGCGCATATAATGTTGCAATTACCTCACTTAGCACGCTCTCAAGGTTTAGATGATGGCTTTCGTACCATCATTAATACAGGCCCTGGCGGTGGCCAAGAAGTAGGGCATTTACATATACATTTACTAGGTGGCCAAGGCTTGCCTAGTTTTAATTAGGAGAACACGATGGGACTTGGCGGTATTAGTATTTGGCAATTACTGATTGTTTTAGTGATTGTCATACTTTTATTTGGCACAAAAAAATTACGCTCTATGGGTGGTGATTTAGGCAGTGCTATTAAAAGCTTCAAACAATCTGTTCGTGAAGGCGAAGAAGAGCAAATGAGCGACAAAAATGATGCATCCATTGATCATAATGATGAAACACACGTTCAAAGCTCAGAAAAAGATAAACACACAAGTTAAGCTGAATTTATAAAACAAACTTTACTCACGATAGATATATGCTTCGGGAGTAAAAATTTGTTTGTGATGACATTGACTACTTATTATGTTTGATATCGGTTTCTGGGAAATAATGCTTATCGCAGTCGTTGCCTTGGTCGTCGTTGGGCCTGAGCGCTTGCCTAGAGTCATTCGCGTCACAGGCCTATGGATAGGACGTGCAACTGCCTCCCTGCAATCTGTGCGCAATGAAATATCGCGTGAATTACGTGCTGATGAAATTAGGCGAGCGATTAATCAGCCAGAAGATATTCCTATCGTTAGAGAAATCATCTCACCCGAAATAAAACCATCAAATACAGATACAAACAAAGAGCAAGAAAGCAAAAAGGACACTAATGGAGACGGATAGTCAGCAGCAGTTGATATCCCACCTGATAGAGCTCCGTGATCGTTTATTGCGAGGCATTCTTGCTGTGCTTGTTATTGCTGTTGTGTTACTGCCGTTTTCAAACGATCTATATCACTTTTTATCAGAGCCACTGTTACGGCACCTGCCAGAAAGTAGCACCATGATTGCAACTGAAGTTGCATCCCCGTTTTTAACACCTTTCAAATTAACATTAAGCACCGCCATCATGCTGGCAATTCCAGTTTTGTTATACCAATTGTGGGCTTTTGTTGCACCCGGGCTATACGATAATGAGAAGAAAATTGTATTCCCTCTATTATTTGCCAGTACTGCCTTGTTTTTCTTAGGTATTATTTTTGCCTACTTCATAGTTTTTCCGCTCATATTTGGTTTTTTAACTCAGGCAGCACCTGAAGGGGTTGCTGTAATGACTGATATCAGTAGTTATTTAGATTTTGTACTAAAGTTGTTCTTTGCTTTTGGCTTTGCTTTTGAAGTACCCATAGCAACATTACTGCTTTTATGGACAGGTATTTCTACTGTAGAAAGTCTCTCTGAAAAAAGGCCATATATTATCGTCGGGGCATTTGTTATTGGCATGCTACTAACGCCGCCTGATATTATCTCTCAGACTATGTTAGCCCTACCTGTCTGGTTGTTATTTGAGTTAGGTCTATTTTGTTCGCGCTGGCTACCTGCTAGAGAGAAAGCAGAAGAAGAGGAAGAGGAATAATTAGCTATTTACCATAACGTAGTCGTGTTCCGTGTTCTAAAGATAATAGTATCTCATTTGCACTCAACTCTTTTGGAAATAGAACACCTGAAATTTTAGCACCGTGGATGCTTGCACCATCTAATGTCGTACAATTAGAAAAGTCGATCCCTCTTAAATCTGTCTGGCGAAAATAACAGTTTGAAAAATCTAAACCACTGGTTTCAAGCCCTTGTAAATTAAGATGGCGATAATCACAACCAGCTACGCCTGCCGGCTCACCAGCAGCTGCTCTTTGATTAAATTCTGCCACTTTGCCATCACGTAAAAGACGGTAAAGCGGATCCTCGGAGATAGCGGGGTTCGCCATTATTAGTATTCCTTACTTTAAACAGTTAAATCTATACTACCACCAGGATTGTCAGGATTAAAGCCTATTTCCTGAGTGTCATTACTCTGGTTAACGACTTGGCTTGTATCAACACTTTGCGTACTTTGATCGTTCACATTCACCGTTTCCTTAGTTTCGCTTTGCTCAAGCGCCTGCGTCGTTTGTCCGCGTAATTCACTCTCTTTATCAAGCGGGTTGGTGAGTGTAGGTTGATTTGTAAATGATGCAATGCCTGGAATATCCATAACGCACTCCTTTAAGTAAGCTTTAAACAATAATAACTAATGCCAGTTTACCTGTTTCATTTTCCCTTAATAGGCAAGTTTAATTTGGGAAAGCGCTCACACTTTAACGCATTATTAAAATTTTAAAACAAATACCTCCCTAGCAACAAATTGCACTGCCAATACGTGTAGAATAGCCTTAACAACATTTACAAATAGAGAATTTTATGACAATAAAACAGCAATTGGTTGATGAAATCGAAGTCCTGCTACGCTATAACTTAGATACAACTTTTGAAGGCATTAAAGTGCACCATGAGGCTCGTGAAGAGCTTAAAGATGCAACAAATAGACTATTTGAAAAAGGCTTGATCACGCAACAAGACGGCGGTTATTTAACAGATCTAGGCCATGAAGCCGCACAGCACACACAAGCTGCATTAGGTATCCTAACCTCCTAGTAGACTTCGCTATATTGTTTATTTTTTCTGGTAAACAATAAAGCTGTAAGGATATTCATTTTTTTCGTCTGCCGGGTGGTCCTCGCGGCTTATTTCCGACCACGCCATACTATCCCATTCTGGAAACCAAGTATCACCTTCCAAGCTGGCATGAACCAATGTTAAATAAAGTTTATTTGCGTAAGGCAGAAAGACTTTATATAGCGATGATCCTCCCATTACCATAGCTTCTTCCGCATCCTCACAAGCTGCCAGCGCCTGTTCAACTGAATGACACACGACACATTGATCTGCCTCTAAATATTCATTTGAGCTAATAATAATATTCTTACGGCCGGGTAGCGCTCTACCAATAGATTCATGTGTTTTCCTACCCATGATTAAAGGTTTACCCATGGTAACGCGCTTGAAATACTGTAAGTCAGCAGATAATTTCCAAGGTAAATCATTTTCTTTCCCAATCAATCCTGACTGGTCTGTCGCTACAATAATGGCTAAGTTCATTGTCTAAATCCAAAGGTTTGGGCCATAGAATAACAGCTTTGCATCAGAGGTTCAGGCGGGCATATAAATCAAGTATGATTAAACTATATTGTTGGAAGTGATCATGATCATGTCAATTTTTTATATGATAGGTTCAGCTATTGGAGGTATCGGCCTTTTCGTTCTCGGCATGTCACTCATGTCTAACGGATTAAAAACCGCCTCAGGTAGCTCATTGCATCATTTTCTACGCCATTGGACAAAAACGCCCTTCCGCGGCCTATCTTTGGGGTTTGTATTAACCTCGCTAATTCAATCTTCGAGTGCGATTACTATCACCATCATAGGTTTTTGTAATGCGGGATTGCTGAGTCTTAAACGTGCAGCTTGGGTTGTTTTCGGCAGTAATGTCGGTACAACCACGACAGGTTGGATAGTGGCACTGATCGGGCTCAATATAAAAGTATCTAGTTTTGCTCTACCGCTTATCGGTATTGGAATGCTATTAAACCTATCGAAAAAGAATCAAAAAATATCGGGACTTGGTAAAGCTTTACTTGGTTTTGGCCTATTGTTTCTGGGAATCACTGTCTTAAAAGATACTTTTTCTGATTTAAGTCAGCTTATCACCTTTGACAATAGTGGTGCTGATGCAAGCTTGGCTGAATTATTGCTTTTCTTAGGAATTGGTTTTTTAATCACATTATTAATGCAGTCATCCAGTGTCACTCTGGCTATCACATTAACGGCTCTTTCTGGCGGTGTTATTTCCCTATTAGGGGCTGCTGCGGTCGTTGTTGGTGGCAACTTGGGAACCACTTCAACGGCAATGATAGCTTCATTTGGTACCAATGCTGTCGCTAAGCGTGTTGTTGCTAGCCATCTTATTTTCAATCTAGTTAGTGCTGTCGTCACGTTTATATTTTTAGCGCCTTTCGTGTCATTAATTGTCTATGGGCAACAACAACTTTTTGCTGATAATACAAGCACTACAAGCTTAGCTTTATTTCATACTTTTTTTAATATCTTGGGTGTTGTTTTAATTTGGCCATTTGTTGATGCCTTGCTTAAATGGTTATCACAACAGTTTAAGGATGATGAAGAAGATAGCGCTAAGCCCCTTTACCTTAATAAACAATCTTTAAGCCTACCTTCTCTTGCTCTACATGCATTAAATAAAGAATTAGAACGTATCAGTCAATATGCTTTAAATATAGCAGTTGATAGTATCAAGCTTGAATCAATATCAAATACACTCAAACTCAAAGATCAAAGTATTAAAAAACTCATTACCGCTCTTGGTGATTACACCAGCAAACTATACAAACAAAATTTAAGTGATGATATTAGTAATCAACTTCCTGCCATATTAAGAATTTCGCAGTACTATAATTCGATATCAGATTTATCAATTATATTGAGCCAGCAAAAACAGTTTTCTGAATTAGCTATCGATCCGAATATTCAACAAGAAATAAATAACTATTTACGACAAAGTGTTTCTTTGCTGAATGACCTTGGTTTACAAAAAAAACTGCGCTCTGAGAAGGAAATAGACAATCAATTGACCAAGTTGGAAATTAATTATCAAACAATTAAAGCGCTACTTCTAAGAAGAGGTGCTGAAGGTGTTTTATCCATTGCAAAAATGGATAAAAAAATGAATTTAATTAGTCATGTACGAAGGATTAATCAACAAGCTGTAAAAGCATATATCCACTATATTGAACTTGAATTAACGTATGATGTGAAGCTTGAAAAAGAAGCAATATAAGTCCTGTATAAATACCTAATAAAACAGATCATAAGCTGTGGATATCTTTGCTTGTGGATAAGTAGCAATGTTATCCACAGGTATAATTAACTAATCACTTGTAGTTATCCACAATTTAAAAAATGATAACTCATTATAAAACAGCTTAAAAATAGACTTATCAAGTTACTAACAGGAAATAATCATTAACATTATTTATCTTTTAAATACTTTATATTAATAATTGATGAAATGAATTTAATTATTAAAGTTGCCATTCCTGGGCCATTAAGACAATGTTTTGACTATTACAGCAAAGAATGTAATCTTAATTGGCAACAGGGCATGCGTGTGTCCGTTCCTTTTGGTTCTCGAAAATTAATAGGTTTTGTTCTCGCAATAACAAAGGTTGAAAATAATGTTGATTTAAAATCATTGAAAGCCATAGAAAAAAGACTTGATGATAAACAACTTATTCCTCAATCAATTATCGATCTCATTCTTTGGACTAGTGACTATTACCACCATCCGATCGGTGATTGTTTTCAAGTTGCTTTACCTAAATTTATTAGTAATGGTAAGCAATCACAGATCAACCAAGAAATATTTTGGGTATTGTGTTCTGACATTAATAACGAACAAAACTTAGGTAAAAAACAACAAAGCATTATTAAGTTTTTAAAAAGCAAGCCTAGTAATAAAGCTCGTCAAACCGAATTATTCACTCATCTTGGTCAATGTCGCAGTTCCTTATTAAGTCTTGAAAAAAAAGGTTTAATAGAACAACAGCAAGGTATCAAACAGGATGATATAAATAGCCAAATATCTGATGCTATTTCATTAAATGATGAACAGCAGCAAGCTGTTGATACAGTATGGAAAGACGATCAAAAATTTTCACCTTTTTTATTACAAGGTATTACCGGTAGTGGTAAAACAGAAGTTTATATCCACCTAGCTAAAAAAGTATTAGCTGAAAATAAACAAGTTTTGATTTTAATACCAGAAATTGGCTTAACCGAACAGTTTGTACAGCGCTTTAAACAAAAGCTATCAGCTCATATTGTTGTTTTAAATTCATCGATCTCAGATAAAGAACGAACACAAGCTTGGTTATTAGCTAATGAAGGATTAGCCCAAATAGTCATTGGAACACGTTCTGCTGTTTTTACCCCGTTGCCAAACCTTGGTTTAATCATCATCGATGAAGAACATGACAGCTCCTATAAACAGCAAGATAGCTTGAGATATCATGCAAGAACTGTTGCTTTAGTAAGAGCAAAAAAACAACAAATACCCATCGTATTAGGAAGTGCAACACCATCAATAGAAACCCTTCATCATAGCCAGAAACAGCGTTACCAAATTCTAAAACTCAGTAAGCGAGCAACGGGTGCAAATCTGCCAAAAATTCGTTTAATTAATAGTAATGGCCCTAAAGCAGCAGATGCTCTTTCAAGTGAGTTATTCAAAGCTATTAAAGCCGAAATTACAGCCAATAACCAAGTTTTGTTGTTTATTAATCGACGTGGTTATGCACCTGTATTAATGTGTCATCAATGTAGTTGGCAAGCGAACTGTCAACATTGTGATGCTAAGATGATTGTCCATCAACATCGATATCAATTACGTTGCCACCACTGCGGTGCTGTACAAAACCTGCTCACACAATGTCCATCCTGTTCATCAGCTGACTTAACAACTTACGGTGCAGGAACGCAGCAAATCGAACAAAAATTACAAGGCTATTTTCCTGAGGCCAGGATATTAAGAATTGATAAAGACAGTACCCAAAGGGTCGGTGCATTTGAAAAAATTGTGAACGAAATACAGCAAGGGGGTGCAAAGATATTAGTAGGTACTCAAATGTTAGCAAAAGGTCACGACTTTCATGATGTCACTTTAGTCGGTGTGTTAGATGCCGATCAAGGATTATTCAGTGCGGATTTTAGAGCAACAGAGTCCTTGGCACAGTTAATCACACAAGTCACAGGTAGAGCAGGTAGAGGCAAAAAACCAGGTACGGTCTATATTCAAACTAGTCAAGTTGATCACCCATTTTGGAAAAATATGATCGAGCATGATTATGACAGTGCTGCCAAAAAGTTATTACAGGAAAGAAGTGACTTAGAAATGCCACCTTATGGCTCGCTTTGTGTTATTCGATCCCGCGCTAAAGAACAAGAAATATCGATGCAATTTTTGATGGATGTTGCTGAGATATTAAGACAAACAGAACAGCAAGATGTGCTTATTTTAGGGCCGGTACCAGCAATAATGGAAAAACGAGCGGGCTATTTTCGATCGCAATTATTATTAACAAGCAAAAATAGAAAACGGCTACATCAGTTACTGGATCATCATATTGATCAAATAAGTGCGTTAAAACAAATAAGAAAACTCAAATGGTCAATTGATATTGATCCAATCGATTTACTCTAGCCTATTTACTGTTTGGCAAAGTACTCTTTTGTTCCATGTGCACTAATTGCAGAGTTAATTCTTCTGAGTGCTTTCACATAAGCTGCTTCACGGAGGCTTAGCTTCTCATCTTCTGCAATCTGCCAGACATTTAAAAAGGCATCAGTCATTTTATCTTTTAACTTTTGATGCACTTCGTCAATAAGCCATATTTGACCGCTACGGTTTTGTACCCATTCAAAATAACTAACAGAAACACCGCCAGCGTTAGCGAGAACATCAGGGACGACTCTAATGCCTTTTTCATGAATGATCTTATCGGCTTCATACAAGATGGGTCCATTGGCAATTTCAATAATAGCTTTGGCTTGAATCGCGTCTGCATTGTGACGAGTAATCACACCTTCAAGTGCTGCAGGAATTAAAATATCCACATCTAGCGTTAATAACTGTTCATTTGAGATCGTGGTATGTTCAATCATTTCACAGATAGAGCCATCACAATAGACGCCTCTAATTTTTCGAGATTGTTGTTTTTCTTGCCATAAACTTTCTATATCAAAACCTTGTTCAGAGTAAATACCACCTAGGGAGTCACTGATAGCAATGATTTTGCAGCCAGCTTGTTGTAATAAACGGGCAACATGGTAGCCACCATTACCAAACCCTTGCACAGCAACCGTAATCTCCGTGGCTTGCCACTCCATTTTTTTGATGAGCTCGAGCGCGCATAAATAAGCCCCTCTCCCTGTAGCATCATCACGACCAACACTACCACCCAGCTCAATCGGTTTGCCGGTAATGACATCAGGAGAGTGCTCACGTTTAACTGACTCATACTCGTCCATCATCCAACCCATAATGCGAGAGTTGGTATACACGTCAGGCGCAGGTATATCTCTGTGAGGGCCAATAAAATCAGCTAAAGATCGTACGTAAGCACGAGAAAGACGCTCTAATTCCATTGGTGATAAATCCTTGGGACTAACGGTGACACCGCCCTTACCACCGCCAAAAGGTAATTCTGCTACTGCACATTTTATGGTCATCCATAAAGCCAGCGCTTTAACTTCATCTTGGTTGACCTGAGGGTGAAAGCGGATACCGCCTTTAGTCGGTCCTAGGATATTGTTATAACGACAACGATATCCTGTGAAATATTGTTTAGAGCCGTTATCCATACGGACAGGTAAACTAACAGACATTATTTCTTTGGGGTGCAATAAGGCCTCAATCACCTCCGGGTTAATGTCGGTCAGATCTGTCAGTGATTTAAGGCGCAATAAAGCATCTTCAAAAGTTGAGTTATTAGCCATAAATTCATCCTTTTTAACTAGATATAGCAAACACTACCATAAGCATCGACATCTGTTTACTGGTAGTAACTTGAAACAATGATGTGATCACCTGAAAGGATCAGTTAAAATGCTACGATTATTTTATTATTAAGGCTACCTTGTCTTGAAAGACCGGCTTAAAAGCATTATTGAACATTCGTTAACAGCGTTAATCGAACAGGGGAAATTACCACCACTTGATTTACCTGAAGTAAAAGTTGAACGAACAAAAGATAAATCACATGGTGATTTCGCTTGTAATATAGCGATGGTTTTAGCCCGTTCAGCTAAAATGAATCCTCGCCAAATTGCCAGCTTATTGGTAGATAGTTTTTCTGATGTTGATTTTATAACTGCCGTTGAAATTGCTGGCCCTGGCTTTATCAATTTCACTTTATCATCCGACACAACACAGCAAATCGTCAAAGAAGTTTTGGATAAAGCCGATCAGTTCGGTCGTAGCACAATTGGCCAAGGTAAATCCGTTCAGGTTGAATTCGTTTCTGCTAATCCGACAGGCCCTTTGCATGTAGGCCACGGCCGTGGTGCAGCATTTGGCTCAGCTGTAAGTAGCTTATTAAAAGAAGCCGGGTTTAGCGTTCATCGTGAATATTATGTCAATGATGCAGGTCGTCAAATGGATATTTTGGCAACCAGTGTTTGGCTGCGTTACCTGGAAGCTTGCGGCCAACAGTTGGTTTTCCCTAGCAATGGTTATCGAGGTGCTTACGTATTCGATATTGCTGCTCAATTAAAAAATGAGTTTGGCGACAAGTTTGTTAAATCTGTTGGTGATGTATTTACTGATATACCTGATGATGAGCCGCAAGGTGGTGACAAAGAATTACATATTGATGCTTTGATAGCTAAAGCAAACACGTTGTTGGGTGAAGCAGCGTATAGAGAAGTATTTAATGCGGGTCTAACGTCTATATTGTCGGATATTCGTGCCGACCTATCTGACTTTGGTAGTGACTATGATGAATGGTTTTCAGAACGCTCATTAATGGAATCTGGTGTGGTTGATCAAGTGATCGAACAGTTAAAGCAAGCAGATATGCTTTATCAGGAACAAGGGGCTTGGTGGTTTAAATCGACAGAATTTGGTGATGAGAAAGATCGTGTTGTCGTCCGTGATAATGGCCAAACAACCTATTTTGCTTCTGATATTGCCTACCACCTGAATAAATACCAACGCGGTTTTGATACTGTGATTGATGTGTGGGGATCAGACCATCATGGTTATATTCCTCGTGTTAAAGCCTCTTTAGCTGCCATGCAACAAGATACTGAACGCTTAAAGGTGTTGTTGGTACAGTTTGCTGTGCTTTACAGAGGCAGTGAAAAAGTGGCTATGTCCACCAGAAGCGGTGAGTTTGTCACTCTGCGAGAGTTACGAGAAGAGGTGGGTCGCGATGCTGCTCGCTTTTTCTATGTGTTACGAAGTGCTGATCAGCATATGGATTTTGATCTGGAATTAGCCAAATCACAAAGCAACGATAATCCTGTTTATTATGTTCAATATGCTCATGCACGTGTCTGTAGTGTGTTCAGGCAACTAACAGAACGAGGCATGTCATGGGATAAAGCTGCTGGTGAAGCAGAGCTAAACAAGCTGGTAGCGTCACACGAACAAGACTTATTGACGATGTTAGCTCGTTATCCAGAAGTGATTGAATCCGCGGCAACGAATTACACCCCACATCTAGTCGCGCATTATTTGATGGATTTGGCGCGTGATTTTCATACTTATTACAATGCACATCAATTTATTATTGATGATGTTGCGCTTAGCCAAGCCAGGCTGACACTGATTGCAGCGGTCAGACAAGTTATTACAAATGGCTTAACTGTTTTGGGCGTATCAGCGCCGGAGGTTATGTAATTGGCTGCAAGGAAGAATTCCAGAAACCAGCAACAGAAAACATTGCCGTGGAGCACGATGTTTATTAGCTTTGCTGTCGGTGCTTTTGTGATGTTTTTATTTCATCTCAACGATACCGTTCCTGTAGATGAAAAAAGCAACAAGGCTGCTAAAGCGGCTGTCACAAAGAAATCGAAAGTGATAGAGCCCACGTTTGATTTTTATACCTTACTGCCAGAGATGGAGGTGGTAGTCGAAAGTCCAAAACAAACGACGCAGAAACAAATCGTGACATCACCGCCACAAACACCAGCGGCAAACCAAACTAAAAAAGCGGCTCAAGTGAGTTATATGATTCAAGTAGGATCATTTAAAAAAGCTGACGATGCTGATGGTTTTAGAGCGCGGTTAGCCTTGCTTGGAATAGAGTCAAAAGTACAAACAGTCACCATCGATAATAAAGATACATGGCATCGCGTCCAAATAGGGCCGATCAGTGGCCGTAACAGTGCGGATAAATTGCAAAAACAGCTTAAACAAAACAGCATTGACTCATTGTTAATGCGTGCTAGGCATGGTTAGTTTTTATCGTTTACGGTATCCTCAGATACAGTCTACAGTGTCGCATATTTTCAATATGACGAAGCAGGCAAGCAAAATTTTCCTAATAAAGTTCTAGCCTGATGAATTTGATGTTGTCGAATAAAAGAGTGAGGCACAATAATGAGCGAGATGATTGAACCAGGCATTTGGCAGGAAGTTGCCAGTCCTTTTTGTGGTATCGCATCAGATGATATAACAATCAAAGTAGACGGAATGACGGTCACCGTTTTAGAGAACGCCGACCCCATAGTCAAAGCCGGTTTTGAAACGCCAATCACAGACACTTCCCCGCGTATCAAAGGCAATAAAGCCAGTTTAGAAGAGGCCATTTCCTTTATTACCAACGCGATGAGAGAAAGTTCACAAAGCGTAATTGGTGGCATGGCGACAGATCTAAATGGTGCTCGCTCGGTCATGGCTTTAGCTGATAAAAGTAATAGTACCATCGATCATATGAATTCAGATGGTGCTTTTAGAAACCTACTAGTACTTCAAGATACAGGTTGGATGAATACCACTTTGACGGAAGTTCGTAACCGCGTAGATTTATTGTTAGTGGTTGGTAGTGATATTGAGTCATCTTTTCCACGCTTTTTTGAGCGGATGGTATGGAATAAAGAAAGCATGTTCGGACAAGAAATTGAGTCTCGACAAGTTGTGTATTTAGGCAAAGCACCTTCAGGCAATGCATCAACCTCGCCGCAGGGCAAAAAAGCACAAGTCATAGCGTGTGATGATAATGACTTACCCGAGGTGTTATCTGTTTTGCGAGCCTTGGTTAATGGCCGACAAATGCAAGCCGACAGTGTTGGTGGCATTCCACTTTCTGAATTATCCACATTAGCCGAACAGCTAAAACAAGCGAGTTACTCGGTCGTCACCTGGTCTGCCAGTATGTTAGATTTTGACCATGCTGAAGCCAGTGTGCAAATGCTGTGTGAGACCGTCAAAGACTTGAATGCTGAAACACGATGTAGTGGACTTCCTTTGAGCGGAAAAGAAGGCGATACAACAGCTAATCATGTGTCAGCATGGCAGTCAGGCTATCCAGTAAGAACAAGTTTTAACCGTGGTTACCCAGAATATGATCCTTACTTATTCAATAGTCAGCGGATGCTGGCGGACGGCGAAGTTGACACATTGGTGTGGGTTTCTAGTTTTGATATCAATCGAACACCGCCAAAAACGGATGCGACGACCATCGTTTTAGGACGGTCAGGCATGATATTTGATCAAGAGCCGGAAGTGTTTATACCTGTAGGCACCCCGGGCATCGATCATGCTGGTCGGACATTTAGAACGGATAGTGTGGTAGCCGTTCCATTGCAAAAATTACGTGATAGCGGCTTGCCGAGTACGTTTGATGTGTTGACAGCTGTAGAACAAGCGCTATAAGAGGTTAGAAAACGATGGTAATGAAACTAACAGGTGGTAGAGTTTTCGACCCTGCACATGGCGTTAATGGCGAAGTCAGAGATATTTATGTCCATGATGGTCGTATTGTCGATCCGCCGACTGATGGTAAGATTCGCAGCGAAATAGATCTTCGTGGCAAAGTCGTCATGGCCGGTGCAATTGATATGCATACCCATATCGGTGGCGGTAAAGTGAATATTGCTCGGACAATGTTGCCAGAAGACCACGCAGCAGATGTTGTTGCTCGAACTGAGTTAATGCGTAGTGGTTGCGGTCATGCAGCCCCAAGTACGCTGACAGCAGGTTATCGTTATGCTGAAATGGGCTATACAGCCGGTTTTGAGCCTGCCATTTTGCCAATTAATGCACGACAAGCCCATATGGAAATGCATGACACACCCATCATAGATAAAGGTGGTTACGTCATGTTGGGTAGTGACGATTTCCTACTACGCATGATGGCTGCCAATGATGATCAAGAAGCGATTAATAACTATATTGCATGGACTATAACCCATAGTCAGGCGATTGGCGTAAAAGTGGTTAACCCCGGCGGTATTAATGCTTTTAAGTTTAATCAAAGAAAATTAGATTTAGACGAGCAAAACAAATTTTATGGTGTCACACCAAGAGACATATTACTGCGCCTTGCCAGAGGTGTTAATGAGTTAGGTATTCCACATCCTCTGCATGTTCATGGCTGTAACTTAGGCGTACCTGGCAATATGGGTACAACCCTTGATACCATCAATGGTATTGAAGGTTTGCCGATGCATATGACTCATATCCAGTTTCATAGCTATGGTACTGAAGGTGACTTTAAGTTTTCTTCTGGTGCAGCTGAAATTGCCGAGGCCATTAATAAAAACAAAAATATCACTGTCGATGTCGGTCAAATCCTGTTTGGCCAAACGGTAACCGCATCGGGTGACAATATGCGTCAGTATGCGGCTCACCCACATGCGCACCCAAATAAATGGGTGTGTATGGATATAGAGTGTGATGCAGGTTGTGGCGTTTTACCATTTAAGTATAAAGATCAAAGTTATGTAAACGCCTTGCAGTGGATGATAGGTCTTGAGACCTTTTTACTGGTAGAAGATCCTTGGCGGATCTTTTTAACAACCGATCATCCTAATGGTGCACCTTTCACTAGCTATCCTCACTTGATTCGCCTGTTAATGGATAAAACATTCCGTAACGAAGTGCTGTCGAAATTACACCCAGAAGCACAAAAAGTCAGCCATTTAGCTTCAATTGATCGTGAATATTCGCTTTATGAAATAGCAATCATGACGCGAGCGGGTGCAGCTAAGCTCGTTGGTTTAGCTGACCGAGGACATCTTGGTGTTGGCGGTGCGGCAGATATTACAGTTTATACCGATGATGCCGATCGCGAGAAAATGTTCAGCAAGCCAGATTATGTCTTTAAAGATGGCAGAATGGTAGTTGAAAGAGGTGATTTGATTGACGTCACATGGGGTACAACCCATGTTGTTAAACCAGAATTTGATAATAGTGTCGAAACAGCATTAAAACCTTATTTCGATCGTTATCACACACAGAAAATGGGTAACTTTAAAATCAGCGATGATGAAATCGTTGATGATGGTAGAGGCAGTCTAACGATACAGCCGTTACATAAAGGGGGCGCACTATGATCATTAATGGCGTCACCATAGACGAGACTTTTGCAGAAGCATTTCCGATGAAAGGTACACGTCTTATTATTACTGCTCATAACGCCAAATGGGCCATGATCTCAGCACAAGCTTTCACTGGATTTGCAACCTCAGTTATTGCTTGTGGTTGTGAGGCAGGCATTGAGCGTGAACTAGATGGTAGCGAAACTCCTGATGGCCGACCCGGCGTATCTGTGTTGATTTTTGCCATGGGCGGTAAAGGCCTGGCCAAGCAAGTAGAAACTCGTGCCGGGCAGTGTGTTTTGACATCACCGACATCAGCCTTATTTTCTGGCCTAGATGAAGAGACAGAAATGGCCTTAGGTCAAAACCTACGTTTCTTTGGTGATGGTTTCCAAATTTCAAAAATGATTGATGGTAAACGTTACTGGCGCATACCCGTCATGGATGGTGAATTTTTAACCCAAGAAAAAACAGGTGTTGCGGCCTCGGTGGGTGGTGGAAACTTCCTAGTGCTAGCTGAATCACAGGCGCAAGCTCTCGCTGCGTGTGAAGCAGCCATTGAGGAAATGAAGAAGATACCGAATGTCATCATGCCTTTCCCGGGTGGTGTCGTTCGCAGTGGCTCTAAAGTGGGTTCAAAATATAAAGCGTTGAATGCCTCAACCAATGATGCCTTTTGTCCAACTTTAAAAGGCCAAACAAAAAGCGATTTATCCCCTGAAGTTGAGTCCGTGATGGAAATCGTTATTGATGGCCTGACCAAAGAAGATATTGATAAAGCAATGCGAGTCGGCATTCAAGCGGTTTGTGATTTAGGTGCTGAAAAGGGTATTCGCCGTATTAGCGCGGGCAACTATGGCGGTAAACTTGGCCCATTCCACTTTCATTTACAGGAGATCATGGCATGAGTGCATTAACATTCACACTTAAGGCTGCACCAAGCCAACGTATCGACTGTTCACCGCTCACGCCAGAGTTATTAGCTGAAAAAACGCTAGATCAAATAAAAGCGATAGAGTTGGTTTCAGGTAAACAGAAGTTAAGCGTTGAAAGCCTGTTTGATGTGGCAGGTGATGATACTAATGATATTCATGTTGCTAATAGCACTAACAAACTCGATTTTATTGGCCGTAATATGACGCACGGCAAAATCAGTGTTGATGGTGATGTTGGTGCTTACCTTGGCCTGTTTATGGAAGCGGGTGAGATTGAGGTTAACGGTAACACAGCCATTTATACGGGTTGTGAAATGAAAGGCGGCCAAATTAAAGTTAATGGCAACACGGGTGACTTTGTTGGCGGTGCGCGTCCCGGTCAGAAAAATGGTATGACAGGCGGCACCATCATTATCACTGGCAACTCCGGTGATCGCACGGGCGACCATATGCGCCGTGGTTATATTTTGATCGAAGGTAATGCAGGTGATTACTGTGCTTCGCGAATGGTCTCTGGCACGATAGCAGTATTAGGTGATACAGGCGCACACCTTGGTTATGCGATGAAACGCGGTACCATCTTGCTCACAAAAATGCCCTCACGAGGCATTACCGCCAACTTTAATGATTGTGGCTCTCACACTTTGGCATTTTTAGCTTTGCTTTTTGCTTCATTTAAAAAGCTAGACAGCCAATTTGCCAATATAGAATCCTTCTCACGCGTCCAGCGTTATGCGGGTGATCTAGCAGGGATTGGTATGGGTGAAATACTGGTTAAAATCTGATGTCTATTTTGAAGTCCACGGATTTTAAAATAAATTATTAGAGCATAATGTTATTTATTAAATGAAAAAAGTCAGCCTGTTTGTCGATGTGCAAAACATTTATTACACGTCGAGAAGCACCTATAACCGAAGTTTTGATTACAATAAATTCTGGGCACAAGCGACCGAAGGCCGGGAGGTTATCAATGCCTATGCTTATGCGGTTGATCGCGGTGATGAAAAGCAGAAGCAATTTCAAAATATACTTAGGGCGATTGGCTTTGAGGTTAAGTTAAAACCTTATATCCAGCGATCGGACGGATCAGCAAAAGGTGATTGGGATGTGGGGATTACTATCGATATCATGGAATGTGCCCATGACTCGGACATTATCATATTGGCATCAGGCGATGGCGACTTCGATATATTGGTGAATAAGGTTCGGGGTGATTACGACACAGAAGTCGAGGTTTATGGGGTAGAGAAACTGACGGCGGCAAGCCTTATCAATACTGCCTCAAAGTATTTCCCTATTGAGCGATCCTTACTTTTGTAAAACCATTATGTGATTTTCGGTGATTCCTTTGCTTACTTTTTATACGTTATCATAGTCTTATGGTATGAATCACACTTGGCAGGATCACCTTGCTAAGAGGAGGTGTTAGCGTGAAATGGTTTTGTATTTATAAAAATAGATCTTATCGTTTTGCTGTCATCAGGTGGAAAGATGGAATCTAAATTCGCCTATTTGCTAGTTGCTGATGCACTGCTTGTCCTACATGTATTCGTTATCATCTTCGTTGTCTTTGGCTTGCTGTCTATTATTATAGGCAAGCTATTGTCTTGGCCTTGGGTTAGAAACCCATGGTTTCGTTGGTTGCATCTAGCCACTATTAGTGTGGTGGTAGTTGAATCATGGTTAGGCATGGTCTGTCCTCTTACCACATGGGAGATGGTGCTCCGAGAGAAAGCGGGAGATCAAGTTTACGCGGGCTCATTCATAACGCATTGGCTAGAAACTATTTATTTCTTTAGTGCGCCAGGCTGGGTGTTTGCCATCAGCTATACGGCTTTTGGCTTACTGGTTTTAGTCACTTGGTTTTGGGTTCGTCCCAATCCATTCAATCGTCATGAAGGCCACTAGAAGATGCAAATAAGACGAGCCACACTAGATGATGCAGAACAGATCAACAATGTGCATTTACAAGCATTTGAAAAATCAGAAGCTGAGCGAGTAGCCAAGTTAGCAGTCGGTTTACTAAGCGAAAATAGCGATCCTGAAACACTATCTCTAGTTGCGATAGAAGATGCTCTGATCATAGGGCATATTGCTTTCAGCCCTGTTTATCTGGCGAGTTCAAAAGGCTTTATTGCTACTATTCTTGCTCCTTTAGCTGTACTGCCTGATTATCAGAAAAACAAGGTGGGCTCTTCTCTAATTAAGTTTGGGTTAAAACTTATTTCAAATAGCGATGAATCGTTGGTTCTCGTTTATGGTGATCCGAACTATTATTCAAAGTTTGGCTTTAATATCGAGCTAGCCAAACCTTTTATGCCGCCTTATAAATTAGCGTATCCAGAAGGCTGGTTGGCATTGAGCTTAAATGATAATGCACTGCCCGTAGGCGGTAAGATCAGTTGTGTTTCATCTTTAAACTACCCTGATTTATGGTAATTTCTTTAGCTTTAAATCAGCTGGTGGGGATGGGTGATACAAAATATGTAAGGGATATTAAGGCAAGTGAATACTGGCACACCTAATTGTTGAGCCGTATACAGATATTTTTCTCCTTTTATCGCGAATAAAGGCTAAAGGGGGATAACTCTTTTTAAAAGATCACGTATGATTAAGTTTGAATGAACATTTAAGGCCAGTGTTATGTCAGATATCGGTAAGTCCATCATCCAGTTTTTAGTTGAAGAGCAGCGTCAATTTCCACAATCTACGGGTTCATTGACAGGTCTAATGACCGATATCGTTAGTGCCTGTAAAAAGGTTTCCCACCTTGTCAATCGTAGTGGGATTATTGGCCTTGGTGGTGCTGCTAAGTCTGAGAATGTCCAGGGTGAGGTGCAGAAAAAGCTGGATATTATTACCAATGATGTGATGGTTGATCACCTCAGTTGGACGGGTCACTTAGCCGCCATGGCTTCAGAAGAAATCGAAGAAATTATTCAAATTCCTGATGGCCTTCCTAAGGGCGAGTATTTGATTACTTTTGATCCCTTAGACGGTTCTTCTAATATTGATGTCAATATTTCTGTCGGTACTATTTTTTCTATTTTGCGTTGTCCTGAAGCTACAACAGAACCAACAGTCGAAGACTTTATGCAACCGGGTACGGAACAAGTGTGTGCTGGTTTTTGTGTTTATGGGCCAACAACGATGATGATTCTCACGACAGGGAATGGCGTAAATGGCTTTACTCTAGATCGAGATGTCGGGGAGTTTATTCTTACGCACCCGAAAATGACCATCCCAGAAGACACAGCCGAGTTTGCGATTAATATGTCGAACCAGCGTTTCTGGGAACCACCAATGCAGCGATACGTTGATGAATGTATGAAAGGTACGGATGGTGGTCGTGAGAAGAACTTCAATATGCGTTGGGTGGCCTCAATGGTCGCTGAAGTTTATCGCGTGTTGACGCGTGGAGGTATATTTATGTATCCCTTGGATAACAAGCCATCAACCCAAGGAGGCAAGTTACGTTTGATGTATGAAGCAAGCCCGATGAGCTTTATTGTCGAGCAAGCGGGTGGGGTGAGTTCAACAGGGCGGGAACGCATTATGGACATTAAACCAGAAGGGGTACATCAACGTGTTCCGGTGATTCTAGGTTCAAAAAATGAAGTAGATCGTGTGGTGTCCTATCATCAAGATAATGGCTAAATAGGGATAAAAGATTTTAGTATCGCAAACTCAATATATGAGAGATTTTCGATGAAAAAATTAAAAAATGAAAAGGAACTGGTCAAAAAAGCGATTGCCGAAGGTGTGAAATACGGTGAGCAACGAGGTGTCGTAGAATTTGAGCCGACAGACTCTGCTACAGAGAAAATTGAGTATATTTATCGTTTGTTAGTTCACGACAAGGTTATACAAGCCTTACCAGAAGATCAGGTTTCTCAACAATCTATGAAACATAAACTAGCAATCTGGGCATCAAAGTTAAAATGACTTGGTTGTACCCATGCTAAACTAGCCTGCTGAAAAATAAGATTAAGTCTAAAAATGTTATCAAATAGCATGAATGGCTCTGTGGATAAAGGAAAAGTAATCAAGTCATGAAAAAGTCATTACTACCATTTTACGATAGACAGGTTCTAGGTCGGCCTGTAGTAATTTTGTTACTCGTTGTCTTGGTAACCAGCTTTTTTGCTTGGTATATACAAAACTTTAAACTTGATGTTTCTTCTGACTCCCTAGTGTTGGAGGGCGATGAAGATTTACGCTATTACCGTTCGATTAATGCTCGTTATGGTGCTGATGATTATTTAATCGTTACCTATACACCGAAACAAGAGTTATTTGCGGCAGAAACCGTAGATGATATTGAAAAGCTAAGTAATAGTCTGGCTAAAATTGAACGGGTAGAGTCCGTTATCAGCATCCTCAATGTGCCGCTGATTTCCAGCCCACCAATGAGCCTGCAAGATATACAACAAAATATCCGGACATTAAGAGATCCTGAGACAGATCTAGACCTCGCAAAACATGAATTAAGTACCAGCTCCTTGTATGTAAACAGACTAGTAGGTGAAGATGCCGATACCACTGCACTGCAAGTCAATTTCAAGCGAGATCCGGTTTATATTCAGCTTCGTGATCAGCGTGATGCCTTGCGTGAAAAACAGTTGGCACAAGAACTAAGCTCATCAGAATTAGCCGATTTGCAGCACTTAACCTCTGAGTTTAAACGGCATACAGAAGCGTTGATGGCCCAAGAGGCGACAGATATAGCGGATATTAGAATTATCCT
The DNA here is from genome assembly GCA_905479075.1 of uncultured Gammaproteobacteria bacterium. Lineage (GTDB taxonomy): Bacteria > Pseudomonadota > Gammaproteobacteria > Nitrosococcales > Methylophagaceae. Next base: position 49,027 of record CAJQLA010000006.1, read on the forward strand.
CGATCAGCACCGAGATAAGGCCGAAGTGCACCTGGGTGGTGTGCCAATGATTGTTGCCGACATGATGGAATTTGTACGCCATGATTTAGAAGTATTCAGTATTGCAGTTATCGGTATTCTAGTGACTATTCTGGCGGTGATATTTGGCCAACTTCGTTGGATCATTTTGCCCTTGCTCACAGCCACGGTTGCCAGTGTTATCACAATTGGCTTTTTGGGATTGGTTGAGTGGCGAATCACCGTTGTATCGTCCAACTTTATCGCCTTGTTACTGATCTTTGCGTTGTCACTGACGATCCACCTGATTGTTCGTTACCGCGAATTACGGATGGAACGGCCTGAGGATGATCAACGGACATTGCTTCGCGAGACGGTGCGAAGCAAAGTGCTTCCCTGCTTTTATACAGTCATAACGACCATGGTTGCCTTCGGCTCACTCGTTGTCAGCGAGATAAGACCGGTTATTGATTTCGGCTGGATCATGGTGATTGGTTTGGCGGTTGCTTTTGTACTTACTTTCACCTTATTCCCTGCCATTCTGTCATTAATGCAACCAAGTGAAGTCAGACAGAAGGGCGATATAACGAGTGTGATTACGGGCCACTTAGCTAGCTTAAATGACCGTTTTGGCGGAGTTATTTTAGGTCTAGCTTTTTTAGCTGTGGCAGCAAGTGTTCTTGGCATTAGTAAGCTGACAGTTGAAAATCGCTTTATTGATTATTTCAAAGAATCGACCGAGATCTTCCAAGGAATGTATCTAATTGATCAAAAGTTGGGAGGGACGACACCGCTTGATGTCATTATCAATGCGCCTGTTGAAGAGGAAACCGAAGACGAAGAAGACATTGCTGATTTAGGCGATGAAGATGACTTTTTTGATTTTGAACTTGAAGGAGAAGAAGGGTTCACGGCAACCAGTCATTGGTTTAATAGTAATGGCTTTGAGACCATTAACAGAGTGCATAACTATTTAGATGATATTGATGAAACAGGTAAGGTTTTATCGCTGACCAATAGTATGGATGCATTAATCACCTTGAATGATGGTGAGGAAATGGATGATTTCTTCTTAGCATTGCTCTATAAAAGAGCGCCTGAAGACATCAAAGAAGGCATGATTTACCCTTATATTTCAGAAGACGGTAATCAACTGCGTTTTTCGGTGCGCGTGTTTGAGTCTGATGCAGCATTACAGCGTGATGCTTTGTTAACCAAAATTCAAAAGGGCCTAACGGAAGAGTTGGGGCTTGCTGAAGAACAGGTAAAATTAACAGGCATGCTGGTCTTGTTTAATAATATGCTACAGAGCTTGTACAAGTCTCAAATTCAAACGCTTGGTGTTGTCTTTTTTGTTATTTTCTTGATGTTTATTGTCCTGTTCCGTTCTGTCAAACTAGCTGTTATTGCCATTACACCTAACCTTATTGCGGGTGGTGCGGTATTGGGTTTAATGGGCGGGGCTGGTATTCCACTGGATATCATGACCATTACTATCACCTCAATTAGTGTCGGTATCGCTGTAGATAATGCTATTCACTATATGGCGCGTTTTAAAGATGAGATAGTCAAAGACTGGGATTATGATGCTGCAATGCATCGGTCACATAGCAGTATTGGCCGTGCGATGTACTACACGACGGTGACAGTGATCATTGGCTTCTCGGTATTAGCATTATCTGATTTCACACCAACGGTTTATTTTGGTCTGCTGACGGCTTTTGCGATGTTCGCAGCATTATTGGCTAACTTAACGGTGCTGCCATTGATGCTCGGTAAGTTAAAACCTTATGGTGTAGGTGTAGGTGATGGCGTTAAGGCTTAAACGCCTAAATGCATGAGAAGACTATGACTTAATACGGTCTGCTGCAGTTTTGGCAGCAGTGAGCGCACCTTCAAGATAACCACCATCGTTATTGGCTGTCTCTGTGCCAGCAAATAATAAGCTTCCTTGCCACAAGTCTTGAGCCGATGATGGCAAACCATAAACGGGGTGGCTTGCAGCACCAATATGATCTTGCTGGGTGGCGGTTAAGCTTTCATCTGACCAATCAATGAGAAACACTTCTAGTGGTTTTGCTGCCTTTTCGCCGAATATATGGGCTAATTGATCAACAGACACTTGAATTAAAGTGTCACGACCAGCAGTTTTGCGTGCAGCGGCATTAGGACCAACAAAGCCAAATAAGGCGGCTTTCCCTTCAATGGCAGAAGCATCATGTACTTCAACAAGTGGACCTGTTTGGCTGCTCGCAGAACCGGATAAGCCATCTTCTCGCCAGAAGGCCTCCGGATAAACGGCAACTAGCTTGGCGTGCGCGGCCATCCATGTCATTGTATTGGCAAAATGCTGTTTAAGTTTGCTTGGCAAAGCGGGTGTAAATTCAATTGAAGAAGCGATTAACCTTGGTGGCATTGCCAAAATAACATGGCTAGCCTGTAGCGTTTCAGTCAGCTCTTTTTCATTTTTCGTCAAAATGCTAATACGCTTGTCACCATTATGTTTAATGTGTGTGACGACGGTATTAAGTTGGATAGTCTCCGGTTTTATCGCGTTTGATAGTTTTTCAACTAAGCTTTGCATGCCACCAGCTAAACGCATAGATTGTGGGCTGCTTGTCATGCCCAAATCATAACGTTGGGGCGGAACATTTCGACCTCGATCAAAAACGTGAGCACCGGTTTGATACTGTGGAAAAGCTTCTAAATCAAAGTGCTCAATAAGTTGCGTTATAACAGGATGCATTTCCGGCCAGAACCAAGAAGGCCCTAGATCATATCGCTGATATTTTGATTGATCATCCTTACTGTCAGAAAGGGGCATCGAAATAATACGACCGCCCACGCGATCACGCGCTTCAATGACGGTTGCTTTGATGCCTTTTTGTTCTAATAAATAAGCGCTGTATAAACCGCTGAGGCCAGCGCCAATAATGACTACGTGTGTTTGCATGGTGATCTACATTTGATAAAAACTAACAGTGAAGACTGATAGCGGTTTAAAAGGATTCAGACTGTGGACGAATATCGAGCTCGTGGGTCCATGCTGATGGTTTTTGATGAGCAAGATCATAATAAGTATCAGCAATATCCTCGGGCTGTAAACAGTTTTTCTGTTCAATAGACGGAAAACGGTCGCGGCTAAGTTCAGACCAAATAATCCCATCCAAAATAGTGTGAATTACATGCAAACCTTGAGGTTGAAACTCTCGGGCCAGAGACTGGGCTAAACCGCGAAGGGCAAATTTGGCCGAGCTGAAAGGAGCAAAACCTTTGCTGCCACGCGTGCTTGCCGTTGCGCCTGTTAATATTAAGCAGCCAGATTGTTGCTCTACCATGCTAGGGATAGCCGTATGACCCACATTGATCGCTGACAAGACAATACTTTTCCACGCTCGTTCAAAATCATTGGCTGTAAGCTCTGTAAAAGAGCCGCGAGCGAGCTCAGTAACATTATGAATGACAACATCAGGCGTGCCGTATTGTTTGGTAATTTGTTCAAAAGCTGCTTGTGTTTGGGAAGCATCGGTTAAATCAGCTGCTATGTCACTGCGTCGAGAAAGGCCAATGACTTGATAATTATCTTTTTCAAAACGTTGTTTAAGCGCTTCACCTAAACCGGGTCCATACCCTGTGATAACCAGAAGTTTTTTCATCGTTTTTCCTATTTCTCTAAACCTTATAAATTGTCTTGCTTAGGCAGGCTTAGGGTGAGTAATTTTCCCTGCTGAGTCAGTTTTAGGTGTTTTAAAAAAGACATGCCGAGCAATATTTCATCAAACTTCATGCCTGAACTAATACTGGCAGGCACATTATGCATAACGATATCACCTAAGGAAATGCTGGCAAGTGTCGTTTGAAATGACTTGCTTGTTCCGTTGGCAGTCATTGTTTGATGTGCAGCCCCTTTTTTTAAGTTGAGCTTGTTAGCGATGTGTTCAGGAATTGCAACATTTGTGGCGCCAGTATCCAATAGAAACTCGACCTTTTGGCCATTGATCGTGCCATTAGCGACATAATGACCATATCGGTTTTGCTTGAGCACAACTTCAGGATTGCCATTGGCATTGACGCTGATTTCAAGCTTTTGGTTGGGATTGTTGAACCTATCTAGGACGCTATTAAATAATAGGGTCGTGCCTGCCAACAGGACTATCCATATGATAGCTGTACTAAAAAAGCTAAATGTCGGTGGTCCTGATTGCTCAGTCATACTTTATTCATTATGTCCGATAGGTGAAGTGACTTAATAATACCGTATTGCTGTTGGTGTTATATAGATAAGCTACCGCCGATTTAGTTGCAATCTTATTTATTCAGGCAGACCGACCGATAATTTGAAGATTAGTTTTAATTATTGCCACGTCGTTTGTTTCTACTGTTAGCCCTACGTCCTACTTTATGACCTTGAGCAACATCGCCTGAGCGCTGACCATCTTTGTGGCCAACTTTAGGTTTTTTAGGCTTTTTCGCTTTAGGTGGGCGACGATCTAGGCTAGATTCAGGAAGATTGTGAACAGGCTCAAAGCCAGATATTAACTCTCTCGGTAGTAATTTTCCGATTAGATGTTCAATATCAGCGAGGTACGGAAACTCATCTGCACAGACTAATGAAATGGCATGGCCTGACTCACTAGCACGACCTGTGCGTCCAATTCGGTGAACATAATCTTCAGGAATATTGGGTAAATCATAGTTGATAACGTAAGGGAGTTTATCGATATCGATACCGCGTGCAGCAATGTCGGTAGCAACGAGCACTTGGACTTTACCTGCTTTGAAGTTGGCTAAGGCCTTAGTTCTTGCTGCTTGGCTTTTATTACCATGAATAGCAGCAGCATTAAGGCCAACAGCTTCCAGTTGTCTTACGAGTTTATTGGCGCCGTGTTTTGTGCGAGAGAACACTAAAACTTGATGCCATTGATTGTCATTAATCAGGTGGCAAAGTAAAGCTGACTTCTTATTTTTATCCACAGGGTGAATTCGCTGATCAACAGATTCAACCGTCGAATTGGGCGGGCTAACAGAAATTTCAACAGGTTGATGAACCAAGCCTTTGGCAAGCGTACGGATCTCTTTAGAGAAGGTGGCTGAAAAAAGCAGGTTTTGACGTTGTTTGGGTAAAAAAGAGATGATTTTTTTAATATCGCGGATAAAGCCCATATCTAACATTCGATCGGCTTCATCTAACACGAGTACTTCAAGTTGGTTGAATCTGACGGCATTTTGATTATAAAGATCGAGTAGACGGCCAGGCGTCGCGACTAAAATATCGTTACCACGGCGTAACTTCATCATCTGAGGATTAATTTTGACACCACCAAAGACAACCGTAGAGCGGAGCGATAAATTAGAACCATATTTTGTCACACTGTCAGCTACTTGAGCGGCCAATTCACGTGTTGGTGTGAGCACAAGCGCGCGAACTTGGTTAGCTTTTGCGGGTGTGCCGCTAGAGAGGCGATGTAATAATGGTAAGGTGAAACCTGCTGTTTTACCTGTTCCTGTTTGTGCGGCAGCCATTACGTCTTTTCCAGAAAGGATCGCAGGAATGGCTTGAAGCTGGATAGGAGAAGGCGTTTGATAACCTTGATCTGACACAGCTTTAAGAATAGGTTCTGATAAACCTAGGGAGGCAAAGCTCATATAGAAGGGTACTCTGAGTGATGTTGATGGGGTGGTAAGAGGGCGTGTAGCATACAGTGTATTAGCTCTCAGCGCCATTAAAATGCAAACAAACACCTGAAATAGATACAGTTTTGAAAAAATAAAGTTATTATTAGGCTAGTTATAATCAACCCAGTGGAGACAGCCGACGGTGTTTAAAAAAATAATTTCAATCATGGTTTTGGCTTGTAGTGTTATTGCGCCGAGTTATGCAAGCTCGCTCTGTGGAGATAAAGAAGTCACATTACAAGTTTTGGGTTCAGGTGGCCCTGAGATTGATGATGGTCGAGCATCAACGAGTTATTTAATTTGGGTTGACGGTAAATCCAAAGTGCTCGTTGATATGGGGCCAGGATCAAGCGTCAATTTTGGTAAAGCAGGTGGTCAGTTCGAGCAGTTAGCAGCCATCATTTTTACCCATCTCCACGTCGATCATAGTGCTGATTTTCCTGCATTTGTAAAAGGTTCTTTTTTTGGTAATAGGCGGAAAGATCTGTTTGTTTTTGGGCCAGCTGCCAATACATTAATGCCTGCTACCAGTAGCTTTGTTAAAGCACTGTTTTCTGAACAAGGTGCTTTTCCATACTTGAAAGGTTACATAAGTCAAAAAAATGCTAGTGAGTACAAACTTATTACTAAAGATGTCGCTTTGAAACCGCACGATCAGACTGATTACCGAGTGAATGACGCTATTCATTTAAAGGCTGTTCCTGTCCATCATGGCCCGGTGGCGGCAGTTGCCTGGCGATTTGATATTTTGGATTGTTCGATTACTTTTTCAGGTGATATGAATAATAATTATCAAACTTTAGCAAGTTTGGCGAAAAACACCGACTTATTAGTTATGCACAATGCTGTACCAGAATCCGCAGCAGGCGTGGCTGCTAATTTACATATGAAACCGTCACAAATAGGTGAGATAGCACGCGAGTCTGATGCTAAAAAAGTGATTATTTCCCATCGTATGAGACGAACGGTAGGGAAAGAGGCCGAAACTGTACGTAAAATTAGACGACATTATTACGGACCGTTGATTTTCGCTAATGATCTTGATGTTTTTGCTGTATCTTCGCCCAAATAACAATAAATATAGGGAAATTTGCCGTTAAAATCGCTAATTATGCTTTTTTAAGAAATTTGCTGAGCAGGACGATACGTGTGCTGTTCACCTTGCCCTCAATTTGTTCAGGGTTGTCTGTGAGGCTGATATTTTTAACTGTCGTACCACGCTTGGCTGTGAAGTTGGCACCTTTGACAGCCAGATCTTTAATTAAGGTGACGGTATCGCCAGCGGATAAAATAGTGCCATTGCTGTCCTTGCACACAAGGTCATTATCATCGCCATTAGCTAGACCTTGTTGCGCCCAAGCTAAGGTGTCGTCTTCTAGGTAGAGCATATCTAAAAGATCAGATGCCCAGGCAGTATTTGATAAGGCGTGAAGCTGGCGGTAGGCGAGCACTTGTAGGGCTGGTACCGCACTCCACATGCTGTCATTCAGACAACGCCAGTGGTTTTCATCAAGATCAGCGCTTCCATCGAGTTGCTGTTGGCATGTGGCACACAGCAAAGCAGATCGATCTTTTGCATTTACTTCTTCTGCACCAGAGATATCATGGACGCTTAAATCAGTTGTGTCACCACACAGTTCGCATTTGCCTTCGCTACGAGTGATGAGCGTTTGTTCTATGTCCATTTATCTCTATGCCTATCGTGTTTTGAGGCGTCATTGTCTCATAGTTAAGCAGGTCAGCCAGTGCTATGATGAGCGATTGTTTTATAGGTAGTAGTTTGATGGTTGAAAAGACACTTATTAAAGGGAAAGATAAGGATTTAGAGTCGAGTATTGCATTTATGCAGGGGCAGTTGGCGGCTTTGGGTTTTGATATCGAAGAAGTGTCTTGGCTGAATCCTGTAGAAGGTGTGTACTCGGTTCACATCCGAGATAAAAACTGTTATGCCTTATTTACCAATGGCAAAGGCAGCTCCAAGAAAGCCTGTTTGGCAAGTGCGCTTGGAGAGTTTTTTGAGCGTTTAAGCTGTAATTATTTTTTTGCCGATTATTATTTGGGTCAGGCAATTTCAAAGCAAGACTTTGTACATTATCCAAATGAAGGTTGGTTTGAAGCGGAAGCAAACGGGCGTCCTAAAAGCTTAATGAATGATAGCTTATGGGCCTATTTTGATCCGGAAGATAACTTAGACTCAGCTAGATTATTTGATATCAATTCAGGCGCGGGTGAACGTGGTCTTTGCGCTTTGCCTTTTGAGCAATTGTCGACGCAAAAAACGGTGTATATCCCTGTCAATATCATCGGTAATATATTTGTGAGCAATGGCATGTCAGCGGGTAATACCTTTGATGAAGCAAAGGTGCAGGCCTTATCAGAAATTTGCGAGCGCTATGTGAAACATCGAGTGATTTCAGAGGGCATTTGCTTGCCGGATATTCCGCAAGCAGTGATTGAACGTTTTCCTGCTATAGCAAAGTCTATCAAAGCGATTGAGGATTATGGTTATCACCTTAAAGTAGCTGATGCGTCCCTGGGTGGTTTTTATCCGGTGATGAGCGTCACCTTAATTAATCCTAAGGATGGTTCTGTCTTTGCCTCATTTGGTGCTCATCCTTGTTTTGAAGTGGCATTAGAGCGAACGGTGACCGAACTATTACAGGGCCGAGGTTTAAACCAGATGGATGTATTTCATCCGCCTATCTTTGATTTGGAAGAAGTGGCAGCGCCACAGAATATCGAAATGCACTTTATTGATTCTAGTGGTTACATTTCGAATGATTTTTTCCGATCTAAGTCAGACTATGATTTTGTTGATTGGAATACAGATACGACCACAGCGAAGGAATATCAATACTTAACTGACCTAATCCATCAGCAAGGCTATGAAATCTATGTGACAGAATATGATCACCTTGGTGTGTCTGCTTGTCGAATTCTAGTACCTGGCATGTCAGATATTTACCCCGTGGATGAGTTGGTTTGGGAAAATAATAATGAAGGTGCTGTATTCAGAGAAACCTTATTAAACCTTAATCAAGCAAATCCTTCCGAGTGGCAATCTTTATTAGAGGCGCTTGAAGAGGGCAGCTATAACGATCAAACATTAGTGGCTCAATTTATTGGCCTGTTATCAGATGCCGATAGTTTATGGGCGAGTATCCGCCTTGGTGAAGTTAAGGCTATGCTAAGTTTAGCCTTACAAGATGAAGTCGCGCTGGATTGGGTTAGCTGGTGTCTGACACTAGAAGGATTAACGGAGCAGAGACTTAAACATTATAGCTGTGTGAAGGCATTGTTAGAGATAAAGTGGCATGATGCGCGAGATTATGATGATTATCTTGATGGCTTAGCTTTACTGTATGGACAACAGGCAACAGAAAAAGCCTTGGCCGCAGTAAAAGGTGAACAATTATTCTTTGGGCTAACAAGTCCAGGCCTTGAGTTGAGAGGTTTAAAGCAGCATGGTCGATTATTGGATGCTTACGAGAAACTACATCAAATTAAAGTGAGTGCCCGATCTTAAACTGTCATTGATTATTCACTAACAAACTGGGATTATTGAGACACTAGTGATAAAAGAATAGCCCAGTGGTGTATGAGCCTGTTGGGCTGGTAGTTTTATCACCACTGCTTGTTTAAATAGAAGGTACCCTAATGCGGAAAAGAGTTATTGATATAGACAAGAAACAAAGTAGTTATCCTGACCGGAACTGGTTGGATCTTGAGAAGCTTGCTGTCGTTGAAGTGTCCTCAGAAAATGAGTCGTTCCCAATAGAATCTGCATTGCTACCGGGCAAAGAGTCGGGATGGCGTGCTTCCGAGTCAGGAAAACAGGTTATTAGGCTTATCTTCGATAATCCTCAGAAACTAGAATGGATCAGGTTGAATTTCGAAGAGGCAGAAACTGAACGGACACAAGAATATGTATTGCGTTGGTCAGGCGGAGACCAGTCGGGCCAAGATATTATAAGGCAGCAATGGAATTTTAGCCCTGAAGGCACAACCAGTGAAATCGAAGATCATCAAGTAAACCTACCAGCAGTTACGGTGTTAGAGTTGAGCATTAACCCAGACATAAATGAAAGAAATGCTTTGGCTTCTATAGAGGCGATGCGGCTCGCTTAACCAAACCCTCTAACGAGAATGGGTCAAACGATATGTTGGTTAATGACAGCGGTTGAATAGTGAGATAAATAGAGGAATTATAGATGGATGTAGAACAAGATAATTCCTTCAAGTCTGTGCTCCATAAAGTAATCATAGCGATTACCTTGCTATGGCTAATCAAAACGACCGAACTTGTGATGGGATGGGATTTCAGTGGCTATAGTGTTTTCCCGCGAGACTTTTCAGGCCTAACGGGGCTTATGTTTGGCCCAATGTTACATAGCTCGTTTGAGCATTTGTTCTATAACACTTCAGCCTTATTAGTTTTAGCTACCGCGTTATTTTACGAATATCCTAGATCGGCAAAACAGGTGTTTTTGATTATCTACTTCGGTTCGGGGCTCGGCGTGTGGTTATTTGCCAGAGAGTCACACCATCTAGGGGCTAGTGGACTGACGCATGGCATGATGTTTTTTCTATTCATTGTTGGTGTTATACGCCGAGATAAACCGGCTATGGCAATTTCAATGATCGTATTTTTCCTTTACGGAAGTATGATTTGGACGGTATTGCCAACAGAGGAGCATATTTCATTCGAATCTCATTTATTTGGTGCCTTGGCTGGAGCGATCTGTGCCGTTGTGTATCGTCATAAAGATCCTAAACCACCGGAAAAGAAATATAGCTGGGAATTAGAGGATGAAGAGCATATCGATGGTGAAGGGAGAACATGATAAAACACATAGATCTACCGCCACCTGAAACATTACACTGCCATTAAACGAATGACGGCTTTCGACCCAAAGCAGATATTCTATTCCAATCTATTGGACTTAGGCTAAGTACTATGTAGAAGAAAGGCCATAGAAATTTAAGTCGAAACCTCAGCTAATTTCCTAGACTCAATATATAACCATTGATTCTGAATTCATATGCAGCTGATAGTCAGTCAGACTTAATAAATAGCTTTTGAACATAAATATCAGTAAATCCATTCCTTGGTATCACTGCCTCTGTCTTTGCCTGATGGAACTGTTTGTTACGTGACTATACTACTTGGCTAATGTGTCCCTGAATTCCACCAGCCGGGCCATTGGCAGGCCACTTTGAATGCATCAGGATCCGCTTCTGTCTCGCCAAGCGTGGTAGACAGACGTAACATCTACACGCCAGGTTGGGGAGATGATGGTGATAAGAATGGCTTCCAGATTGGTTATGATGACGGCACCACCAGCGATGCGCAACGGCCAGATCGACCAGTCAATAAATAAGCTTATCACGCCAGTTGCAGTGAGCAACCACGCGGTCTTAGCAGCACGGGTGTGATAACTGGGCCAGCGTCGATATTTCCAAAACCCCGCTGTAGTGGAAATTAGGTAAGTAGCTAGAGCGGCAATGATCCAAACCAGCTCCTGCTTAAGAGTCTCGCCGTACATTGTTACTAATCCGAACAACAAGGCAGCGTATAGAGCAGCGTCAGCCCAGCTATCGAGACGAGCGCCGAATACCGAGCGCTGGTTAAGAAGGATGGCTAACTTGCCATCAAGCCAGTCTGTCATGGCGAGAAATAAAAACAGCCAGAGGAATACCTCGTTCTGATTCCGCCAAGCGATTGGGATAAGCACGAATGATCCGAGCAGCCGGAGTACACAAAGGAGGTTAGGAATGGTCAGCAGCCGATTAGAGATATAAGGCTGAACTTCTGCGGTATCCCCAGTCTGTTGTTTATTAGTTTTCATCCCATCCACCAGATTAAAAAATAGACAAAGACAGGCCCAGTCATGGAGAGACTATCAACACGATCGATTACACCACCCATACCCGGTAATAATTTGCTGCTGTCTTTGACGCCAGCATCACGCTTGATAGCAGACATGTTGATATCACCGAAGAAGCCGGCGAATGAGATCAGAATTGCCGCTAAGATTGGAGTAACCCATGGTTGCAGCGATTCTGAAAGAGAAAACGGGCCTGCTTGCTGGCCTAGAGTTGTCAGCCACGGTGCTATGATCGGGGCGAGTATCACTATGACTAACATTCCCCCGAAGAAACCTTCCCAGGTTTTATTAGGCGATATCACAGGTGTTATAGGGTGCCGTTTGTGAGAGCCAAACAGTCGACCGATGATGGCCTGGAAAATGTCATCAGTCTCCGTAAGAATGACCAGAAAAAGGAACCAACCGACAGGGCCTAAGGGACCGTAAGAAGAGCTCGGAAGTATGAGTAGGGCGGCAGCATGAGATACTCCGTAACCAAGAAACATGATTCCCCAAAGCAGACCCCCTGCGGACTGGATATAGCCCTTCGACTCATCTTTTATCAGCAGACAAACAGCCAGAAAGAAGAGTGAGCTGAGCGGCAGAAATACCACAAAGAGTGAAAACGAGCCAAACATGATCAACAGGTAATTGATAACAATGAGTCCGTAGCCAGCACGAATGGCGAGCTTATCCTCGGCTCGAGGGCCAAACATCCTAGTGATCTCGAACCAGGCGATGCAGCTGGCTATAGTAAGCAAGAGGCAGATCCCAGGTCGTCCAGCAAGTAGCCCAGCGCTCACGGCAATAGCGAGCATCCACCAAGTGCGTAGACTGGCAAATCGTTTACGCCTCAATGTCTCCTCAGCATGCCGAAGAGACATAGAGCGTGCTATCGATCCGATCACAAGGCTGGCGAAAATTATAGCGAGGGCCCAGTAAAGTGCGGGAACAGGTGCTGTGATCATAAATCATCCTTTTGAGATTCATGTAGCGTAGCGTGGTGAACTTCATTTTCAGAGCTAGGAATTCCAAAGTAGCTTACTAACCAGCGAATTAGCAATGGCAGTATGGCGCAGGCCACCAAAGCTCCAATTAGTGGCAAGTCGATTAAAGCCCCTGGACCGCTGTTTGCCAGCTCACGCAATGAGGGCAGGCGAATTCCCACATAGACCCAGACAGCATTGATTGGGAACATGCCTACCACCGTAGTCCACAAAAATGTCCAGATGCGGACACGGCTGGCCCCACTGACCGGATTGACAATCGAGAATGGGACGTGGGCCATGCGGAGTATCAAAAGGTAAAATGCACCTTCCTTTTCTATGTGCTTGTTCATAAGGGAGACAAAGCTGGTATAGCGCTGTTCGATACTTGCCTGAAATAGATAACGACTGAGGGAGAAGATTATCATCGCGGTTAAGGTGAGACCGACGGTGACGATGGTCACGGCCTGCCAGAACCCGAATAGCCAACCATAGACGATAGCTTTGCCCCCAGTTCCTGGTATCAACGACAGTACGGTATAAATTCCGAAGCCCACAAGGAAGGAGCGCAATGGATCAAGGGCAATGACTGAGCGGATGTGGTCTTCCTGATATACAAGTTCCTTTAGTGATACGTATTGACTTATATACCATGCCAGAACGGTTAGAAGAACAACTGTTATCGCAAACACAAAAGACTTTTGTCTGCTTTTCCTTGTCGTCATTTGTGTGTTCATGATGGCGTCGTTCCAGAAGATGAATCTTGGCTGTCAAAAGGTTGCCCTGAACGATTAAACATGTGTTTACTGATGGGGGCGAACTTGTGCGTCTCCTCAAAATACAGATAATGGCTTACGGTGAGGGTCTGTGCCCCAGCCTCAATTAGGTTGAAGGTGTTCTCGTCTCGTTCCCGTCCTTTACCTCGACTGGAAGTTGTTGTGCCGCATTGGACTATGATGACGCCACGGTCCCGATGATGCCCGGGGAAAAAGTCCAATGAGTTCCCGATATAAGCTCGGTGTAAGTGTCCGCCTAGAATCATTTCGACTTTTTGCTCGACAAAGCAGTCGATCGCACGGCGTGCTTTAGGCATTGCAACATCGAAGACACGATCGTGTCCAGGTGCGAAGTGATGGTGGGCAACAACGATTCGAACCATGTCATCTGGCACAGTAGCAAAAGCCTCCGCGCAATGTTGAAGTTGATCGCGATCAATTCGGCCGTTAGAAATACTGCGCCTTGGAGCGGTAGAATCAAGACCGACTAGCACGACATTGCCGACTTTGAGGATGGGGTTGAGATTGGGTGAGATGATTTCACAGTAGAGATCATGAGGCCTAAAGAAGCGCTCAAAAACCCGCCATAACGCCACGTCATGGTTGCCGGGAATTACCAGCATTGGAATGTTTGGCATGCGGTCAAAGAACTGCCTGGCTTCCTCGAATTGGTGACGCTTGGCTCGCTGGGTCAGATCGCCGCTCACCACAATGGCGTCAAGGTCAAGCGACGGGATGGTTTGCAGCAAGACTTCAGCAACCTCAGACACGAATGGAGGCCCGAAATGTAAGTCGGATATGTGGAGGATTTTGGTTGGCACCACTATAGGAACCTCCTCATTGAAGCTACTCGTTCAACTAATGTCATAATATCAGAAAACTCCTTTGATTCTATGTTCTAATTGAAGTTGTATACGAATTGCCCATATTTTACGTAACTTAAGAGGTGACTTTTACCCTATCAGCTTCCTTTTATTCAATGCTTCCAGTGGTTATTCTCAATAGTGATAAATAAAGCATGATATAGCCCTCCATTAGGGGTAGGCTATTAGTATGAGATATTGGAGTTGGTTACTATTCGATCCTAAGCTGACAGCCCTTTACTACATAACTCTTAAGTAATAGTTGTTTGATTTAAGGCAGACGGTACTTTATTCACTATTATCTGAATTGTACTGACTGTTAAAAGCATCATTAATAAATACTTTGCACAATCACCGTAGAAACTATCTATTGAGTGATCTGACTCAGACAGGAAGTTTGCTCATTAAATTTTAAAGGCGTAGCATGAAATCTACCTGATACAGGTTTATTGGAGACATTAATAATGGAACTAATAGTAGTATCAATACTCGTCATTGGTCTTGCGATATGGTGGAGAATGGATAGAAAAGCGCCATCTAAAGCCATCTCTGAAAAGATTAAGCAACACCATCCTTATGCAGCAGTCCAACTCCTTCCTTGTGTTAATGCCTGTGATTCAGCCCACAGGGTTTCAAAAAACACTTATCTAACAACTGAATTTCAGCATCTGCCAATAGATGATTGCGATAGAATTGAAGATTGCGACTGTAAATTTAAACATTTAGATGATAGAAGGCTTCAAGAAGATAGACGTTCATTTAATTATTTTATGCAAGATATATTTCACGCTGAAGAGCATAGAAATATGAAAAAGATGGGAAGGCGTAGGACCGATGGTTTTTTACAGTATGAATAGTTAAGTTTTTTATACAACTTGTGTGGATACGCTGACGGAGATGACTAGAAGGCCAAAGGCTCGAACCTTTTTTAATGCCTAAAAATACCGTTTTCCATATTTAATGGTAAATAGATCTCCGTTATCCGAAATGACTGCTTTTGGCACGTTAGTGACGAATTGTTCAAAGGTCGCTATTCGACCCATAGCGGACATGTCTAGTTAAAAATGCAAAGTGGACATTTGGAATAAATACTCGCTATACTAAAATCACACCGTATCTTATTGAAACAAGGAGGGTTTCTACGATGTTTCCATTCAGCACTTATAATACGTTATCGGACAATGTGCCCCTTAAACTCTAGCTAGCTGTAAAAAGTAATTAGAGTAACTATCTTTACATGCACAGTGCATGAATTATATGAGAGAAGAATATGATTAGTAAAAAAATGGCAGAAAAACTGAATGACCAACTGAATAAAGAATTCTTTTCAGCATATCTTTACTTGTCCATTTCAGCTTCTTGTAGTAGCCAAGGATTTAATGGTGCATCTAACTGGTTTTTTATCCAATATCAGGAAGAGAACGCCCATGCTTTAAAACTATTTCGATATCTAGATGATCAAAATGTCGATTTAGATTTAAGAACTATCTCTGCCCCTGAGCTAGAGGGTTTAAGTTTTATCGGGGCTTTTGAAGCTTCACTCAATCATGAGCAGAAAATGACACGTCATCTCAATGAGTTAAGCGATTTTTCATTTCAAGAAAAGGATCATGCAACTTACAACTTTTTACAATGGTATGTTACAGAGCAAGTTGAGGAGGAGGCTACGCTAAATCATATTATCGACCAAATCAGAATAGTAGGTAATGATGGATATGGATTATTAACAATAGATAAAGAGCTGGGAACTCGAACATTTATCGATCCTACGCTTTAGTATAATGAATTCTGGTGCACATAACCCCAACAATCTAATTATAGATTGTTATGGTTAAAAGACTATATTTCGCACTAAGGAGCATGTAATGCAAGAAATTACCAGAATTAATCATATTGGCTTAAGAGTTAAGGATCTAAATACATCGAGAGCCTTTTACGAAAAGCTAGGTTTTGTATTTATCGTTGGTCCAGTTGGCCCAGAGCCTGTTGCAATAATGGAACATCCTTCAGGCATCAATATAAATTTTATTCTCAATGCTGATTCTGAAAGTAAAGAAAATATACTGATGGATACACCCAAAAAATATACTGGCTTTACCCATATCGCATTAGAAGTAAGTAATGCATTTTCAGCGTTACATACAGTTAAAGAACTCGGAATTAAAATTACGGAAGAAGTTGAGTTTGAAGGTGCTAATTTCTTTTTTATACGAGATCCTGATAATAATGTTATCGAGTTTCACCAGCCAGCTAGCAGTTAACAAGCGCATCATGCTGGTACCGTACTGGAGAGAAGTGCCTAAGCTTTTTTGAACAAAAAAGGCTGATGTCTCAATGCGACACCAGCCTTTACGTTTGTTATCTAAGAAGTGGAAACCGTCATTACGCAGACGGTTTTTATTTAAGTTTTGTGTTTAGCCCGTGACCCCGGCAGGCTGTAGGTGTGGATGAGCACGAATAACACTATCCACGGCTGGTTCTTGTTGTTTATTAGTGTCAACCAACAGCACATGCTTGCCTTCTTGTAGTATTTTTTGGAAAGGAGCGTAATTAACATTGGGTTTTTGTATGCCAATTGAGCCGCCTTCCCAAGTACAAAAGCCGAAAATAATTATTGCTAAAAAGACAAAAGGTAGCCAACCAGCGGCACTTGTTGTCCAACCCATAAAGTAAGCGAGGGCTAAAACAAATAAGGCGCCTACGGCACCGACTATGGCGCCAATTTCTCCTGAGTGAATTATGTCTTGTTTAAGCAGTGAATTGACGGGATGTAGATGGTGGTTTTCTACATCTGCAGTACTTTCACTTAGTACGTGGATTTGTGAGTCTTTGATGCCTACGGACTCAAGTTCTTTCTCAACTTGTTCTAATTCATCAAGATCGTCTGAAACATAATAATGTTTTGTCATTACATCTACTCCTCCAGCTGTATAACAGCCTATTGCAAGATTAAAAGGAAAATGTACCTAGATAGACTATACCTTTAAATAAATTTCAGCAATAGGATATTGATGACTCAGAAACACAAAAAATCAAAACAAGCCTTTGTTTATTAAGAAGAGAATCGAGAGTGCGGACTTTTATTATTTCTCTAGATCTAGAGAAATAAGTATTTCAGTAATAAAAAAGGCTGGATAAAATGGTATTGATTCAATAAGAAAAATTAATGTCCCATGTAGATCATATTTGCTGTATCCTCCTCGCTTCTTGTTTGCCAAGGTCTTTGGCGAATAAGTCAGTGCGGAGCGGTAGTTCAGCTGGTTAGAATGCTGGCCTGTCACGCCGGAGGTCGCGGGTTCGAGTCCCGTCCGCTCCGCCATTTCTTATTTTTCAATGTGGTTTTCTAGCCAGTATTCAAAATTAATTCTCATTGTAAGTCTTAATGCATAACAATCTTTAGACAAACACTTGTGATATGAACGATATCAAGGATGGTGTTGTCTATTATTGACTCTGTTTTTTTATAAAGTGTGTTAGATTCAACGCGTGAGAAAAATCTTTAGCCAGTTGTTAATTATCTTTATGTGTATGCCTTATTTGGCATGCGCGATGTCTGACTGTGGTCATGAAACTGCTGTTGTTCAATCCGAGGTTCAGCCTTGTGCTGACCATGACCAAAGGGCTGATAATAAAGAGCAGGCATCAGCAGACGTTATGTTTTTGCTTGATTGTGCAGGTGTTGATGCACAGTTAATTGCTCACGATTCTACAGTCTTAAAAGTAGACTTTAAAAACAATGATGCTGCGAGTGCAAATCATGAGTCTGAGCTGTTTAAAGCGCAGACTTTTGTTGAAACAACTGTCTGTCGTCCCGTTTGGGATGCCAGCACGCATTTCCCCCCTGATATTATCTTAACAACACAGCGTTTTCGCCTGTAAACCTTCCTTCTTGTATTGAAGCTATGCCTAGTGTTTGGCATGGCAGTTTTATTTTTTGGAAGGAAGAAAGATGAATAAAATAATTAAATCATCAGTTTTTATCGTGGGAATGATGCTGTTAAGCCCTTCGATAGTCTTGGCTAAAGTGGTCGAGTATCAGTTTAATGTCGATTATAAAACCGTTAATTTTACGGGGAAGTCGGTGCAAGGGCTTTCAGTAGGTGGGACAATTCCTGCGCCGACAATTGAAGCGACTGTCGGTGATACGCTAAGGGTGACATTTCATAATAAACTGGATGTTGAGACATCTGTGCATTGGCACGGCATTTTATTACCCCAAGATCAAGATGGTGTGCCTTATTTGACATCGTCACCCATTAAACCAGGGGGCTCGCATACATATGAGTATCCGGTGATCCATCATGGCACTTATTGGTATCACTCGCACACGGGGTTGCAGGAGCAGCGCGGTATTTATGGCGCTCTTGTTTTTCATCCGAAACAGGCTGAAAAGGTTGAGACTGATCACGATGTGGTGGTGGTCTTGTCAGACTGGATAGATGAAAACCCGAATCAAGTGATGCATAATCTTAAAAAGTCAGATGATTATTATGCTTTAGAAAAGGATAGTGTTCAGTCTTGGTTTAAAGTGATAAGTCATGGCACAGAAGCGATTAATAATCGTTTGAAAGGGGCATGGATGCGTATGGGGCCAATGGATATCTCTGATGTGGCTTATGATACTTTTTTAGCCAATGGTGAACGGCGATATGATCTCCCCAATATCAAAGCGGGCGAGACGGTTCGGTTGCGACTAGTTAATGCTGGAGCATCGAGTTATTTCAATGTGGCTTATGCTGGTGGGCCGATGACAGTTGTTGCGGCAGATGGGGTGGATGTGGTGCCTTTTGATACCGAGCAACAATACATGGCGGTTGCTGAAACCTTTGATGTGATTGTGGCAGTGCCAAGTAATGGGGCTTATGAGTTTAGGGCAACATCTGAAGATGCTACGGGCTACAGTAGTGTTGTTTTGGGCGAAGGTAAGCTGGTGTCCGCCCCAACAATAGCTAAGCCAGCGTTGTTAATGATGGATCATGCCAAGCATGAGATGCCCGAGATGGATCATGCGGCAATGGGTCATAAAATGGATATAGATATGTCGTCGATACAGCCGACTGGCTATGACTCATTACGCTCACTGACACCGACAAACTTTAATAAGAACAATCCAAAAAGAACGGTTAATTTAGCGCTAACAGGTGATATGGAGCGTTATGCATGGTCATTTGATAATAAGGTGCTCAGTGAAAGTGGTCAGATCCTAATTCGTCGAGGTGAAACCGTTCAGTTTGTTTTGGAAAATAAAACCATGATGGCGCACCCGATTCATCTTCATGGCCATTTTTTCCGCGTGTTAAATGGTCAGGGCGATTATTCACCTCTAAAACATACCGTGAGTGTGCCTGCCTTGCAGACGGTCACCATTGAGTTTTTGGCAAATGAAGAGAAAGACTGGTTTTTCCATTGCCATAATCTTTATCACATGAAAACGGGTATGGCACGGGTTGTCAGTTATGAACAAACTTCACTGCTTAATCAAGATATGTTATCCAAGATGTTTTCCGAGCAGGATTGGTTTTATTTTGCTGATGTGGCGGTGCAAAGCCATTTTCTAGCGGGTGAACTACGTGCTGAGAACACGCGTAATGCATTTAATGTTGAGTATGACTGGAATTATGAAGGTGCATATGAGGTTGAAGCGACCTATGAGCGTAGCTTTAATCGCTTTTTTGAACTTTATGCGGGTGCACAGTTTGAGAAAGAAGAAGATGAGGTTGAAAACAAGGTCATTGCGGGCGCACATTATCTGCTGCCACTATTGATCGAGGCCGATCTGCGCATAGATAGTGAAGGTGATGCCCGCTTGGGGCTTGGTAGTGACATACAGTTAAGTGATCGTCTGTCATTTGAGTGGGATGCCAATACCGATCACGAATATCGCCTGGAACTAGATTACGAGGTGAATAAAATGGTTTCCTTCATTGGTAGCCACGATGATCAATATGGATGGGGCCTTGGTATTAAAGCGGCATTTTAAGTTGAAAAATTAAATCAAGGTTTATGGAGGACAAAGAAGCGCCAAGAAACTTTGTTAACATGTATTTTTTGTTAAATGTTGTAATCTTGCGTATTCTCTTATAGGTTAATTTTTTATCCTGGGTTGGGAGAAAGTTATGAAAGGCATTATTTTTACGAGCTTTATCGACTTAGTAGAAGAGAAGTTTGGCTTGGAAATGCTTGAAGACGTCATCTCAAGCGCCAAGCTGCCAAATAATGGTGCTTATACCGCCGTAGGCACTTACGACCATTCTCAACTGATCGAGATGGTGATGATCTTGAGTGAAAAATCAGCCATCCCGGCAACGGATTTAGTGAAAGCCTTCGGTGAGCACTTATTTGGCGTTTTGTCTAAAACTTACCCGGACTTGCTCGAGGGCCTTGATTCGGCTTTTGAGCTTTTAGAGAACGTGGATGGCTTTATCCATATTGAAGTCCTGAAGCTCTACCCAGATGCAAAACCACCAAGTTTTGATTGTCGTCGAATTGATGATAATCAATTAGAAATGATTTATCACTCACCTCGTGGCATGGGCGATGTTGCAGAAGGTTTAATTTTGGGGTGTGCAGCCTACTACAGCCAAAATATTGAGGTTCAGCGTGAAAAGAAGGAGCCTGATAATGGAGAAACTGAGCGGTTTTTGCTGACGCTAAGATCGGGGGCAAAACCAAATGAGTGAGTTAGCACTGATGAGAAAAAAGATCAGCAGGGAGCGTGAAGCAAGAAAAGCTGCAGAGCAGTTGTTGGAGGATAAAAGCAGAGAACTTTATTTGATCAATAAAGAGCTGGAAAAGCGTAGCAATAAAGTCACTGAACAAAAAGAAAAGCTGCAGAAAAAAGTTGATGAATTGCAATTAACTCGCTCCCAATTAGTTCAATCAGAAAAAATGGCGGCTATTGGTCAACTGGCTGCTGGTATTGCTCACGAAATTAATAACCCCATCGGGTACATTTTGTGTAATTTGAGCTCGCTGAATGAGTATCTTGATGATCTTCAACAAGTGCTAAAGAAGCAGACAGAGTGCATGGGGAATATGTACGTTACTAAGGGTGCAGAGAAGCAGGCGATTCGAGAGTTAGCTGAACTAAAAAAGCAGGTTGGTTTAGCGTTTATTTTATCCGATATCGATCAACTTATGAAAGATTGTATGGAAGGTGCCCATCGTGTAAAAGACATCATTGCTGAGCTGTCTGAGTTTTCATCTATACGAAATCCAGGGCTTACCAGAGAAGATATTAATGAGCTTATCGAAAAGGCAATCAAAGTTGCTTGGAACGAGCTTAAATACAAAGCAGAGGTAGAAAAGCAGTTTTCTGAACTCCCTTTGGTTTTATGCAATGGTGGCAAGTTAGTGCAGGTTTTTCTCAATTTATTAGTTAATGCTGTTCAGTCGGTTGAGTCCAGAGGGGTGATTACGCTACGGAGTAGACATGAAGGGTCACTCATTTGGATCGAGTTCCAAGATACAGGTTCTGGCATGCCAGAGCATATTGTTAGCAAGATTTTTGATCCGTTTTTTACGACTAAAGAAGTGGGTAAGGGGACAGGGCTAGGTCTCCATGTGGTGCAAAGTGTCATTGATAGCCATGGAGGAAAAATTGCCGTTTCGAGCAAAGTAGGTAAAGGAACGCTTTTTAGGATAACACTGCCTGTCGATGGGGTGCTTGGCATGGAGTCAGACTAATAATGGGTAAGGGCAGCTGAGTAATGACAGATAATCAAATAAATTCCAAAGATCAGACGGTGTTATTTGTTGATGATGAGAAAGCCATTTTACAGTCGCTCAATCGAGCTTGTCGCAATACGGGATGGCGTATTCTCACTGCAACAAGTGGTCGATCGGGGTTAGAGTTGTTAGGCAAAGAGCAAGTAGATTTGATTGTTTCTGATATGCGAATGCCAGAAATGGATGGTGCTGAGTTTTTGGAAAAATCGAAGGAGGCCTCACCTGAGTCTGTACGTGTTTTGTTAACGGGTTTTTCGGATATTGCCTCGACAATAGCGGCAATTAACAAAGGCAAAATTTTTAGCTATATTACCAAGCCTTGGGACAATGACGAGTTAAAAAACACCTTAAAACAAGCAATGCATGTCAAGCTGTTAGAGAGTGAGCGGCAGAGGTTAGAGCTGTTGACTCAACAACAAAATCAAGAACTACAGGATTTAAATGCTGGCTTAGAAGAAAAAGTTGCTATAAGAACACGTGCTTTACAGTTAACGCATCAAAAATTAAAGCAGTCCTATAATAACTCTGTAGAAGTGTTTGCTAGTTTATTAGAAAGGCGCAGCGAAAACACATCAGGCCATGGCCGTCGAGTGGCAGCTATTTGTCAGAAAATGTGTAATGCATTAGAACTTGACGCCGAAACAGGTGAGCAGGTTTATTTTGCTGCGTTATTACATGATATTGGTAAAATTGCCTTGCCAGATCAGTTGATTGATGTCGCTTATGAAAAGATGACGAGAAAGCAGCAAGTCATATATGAAATGCATAGTAAAATTGGAGAGTCGACCTTATTGGCTATTGAATACTTGAATGAAGCGGCTTCTTACATCAGGCATCATCATGAAAGTAAAGATGGCAAGGGCTTTCCAGACCAGCTCCGCGATGGCGAAATCCCGTTTGGCGCCCAACTCATTGGTTTAGCGAGTTATTATGATGAGTTAGCATCAGGGCTATATGGCAGTGAGCCTTTGCTAGAAGATGAACTTGATAGGGCATTGCAAGCGAAAGCGGGCAATAGATTTGATGAACAGCTAGTGTTAGCGTTTCTTGAGCAGTTGCATCAAGGTAATTTGTCTGAGAATAAAGCGGCGGATAGGCAGCTTACAATAGGAGACTTAAAGCCAGGAATGGTGTTGTCTAGAGACGTTTATACCCCTGATGGTAGAATGATTTTGTCGCGAAATAGGGAGTTGACTGAGGGTGTTATTCTCAAACTTAGAATTTTTCAGCAAGAAACAGATGGACTTCTGCAGCTATATGTTTTTAATGATGAGTTAAAACGGTAAGGGTAGAAACTGTGCAGCCAACTCTTTTAATCGTTGATGATGACCCTGAAATTATTTCTTCACTTCTTCGATGCCTGCATCGCTTGGGGTTAAACCTTGTCCACTACACATCACCAGAACAGGCCCTTGAATACATCGAGAGTCACCGACCGGACTTAGTCATTTCTGATCAACATATGCCGGGTATGCCGGGCAGTGAAATGCTGAAGAGAATGAAGGAAATTTGGCCAGATGTACATAATATTTTATTGAGTTCTTACCATGACTTTGATGTGGTAGCCGAGGCGTTTAACCAGAAAATTATCGAGCAATATATAAGCAAACCTTGGGATAATGATGAGCTCAGGTTTGTTGTCAGGAAAACATTGAAAGCTCAGGCATCAGATGTGAGTGATCACAACAAGCAGGCTAAGTTAGTAAGTATTCATGGCATGTTGGGTGAAGATGAGTCGATGCATAGAGTCTTTGATCGTATTAGCAAGGCAGCAACAGCCAATATACCCATCTTTATTACTGGTGAAACAGGAACAGGGAAAGAGCTTGTCGCACGATCTTGTCATTTAGAAAGCTTTAGAAAATCACACCCTTTTATAGCCGTTAATTGTGCCAACTTTACGGAAAATTTAATGGAGTCACAGCTGTTTGGCCATAAAAAAGGGGCCTTCACTGGGGCGACGGGTAATCAATTTGGTTTGTTTGCAACAGCAGGCGAAGGTACGTTGTTTTTGGATGAGGTCACAACCTTGCCGCTGCCATTACAAGCAAAGTTATTACGTGTAATACAAGAAAGAGAGTATGCGCCATTAGGCAGCCATGAAATGCAGCCATTCCATGCGCAAATAGTAACAGCTTCATCAACACAGCTTACAGATGCCGTTGATAGAGGGGAGTTTCGAGAGGACTTATATTATCGTTTGAATGTTCTTTCCATCGAGTTGCCCCCATTAAGGAAAAGGGGCCAAGACATAGTGTTACTTGCAGGCTATTTTTTGAAGGAGTTTAATGCTCTTGAGAATAAGTCCTTCGTTGATTTTAGTGATGAGGCTAAATCGTTATTGATGGCTTTTCGTTGGCCCGGCAATGTCAGGCAGCTAGAGAACTTATTGCACAGTATTGTCATACTGAATGATGGAACACAAATTACATCAGAAGTTTTAAATCAAGCATTACTGGGTGAACGAAACCGCCTTTCGGACAGAAATCCTTCTTCAGATAATACGCAACATAATGAAACATTAAATGATAATTTTGCCGAAATAAGGCCCTTATGGCAAGTTGAAAAAGAAACCATAGAGCGGGCAATAACACTGTGTAAAGGCAATATTCCTAAAGCAGCAGCTTTACTTGATGTGAGCGCATCAACTATATACAGAAAACATAAAAAGTGGGAGTAAGCACTAACCATGGTCTTGGTATTGTCTTGCCCAGAATTGCATTTGGTGATGGACCGCCGAGTTTAGGCTTGGGTATAACTTAACCTTATTAATCAAATTCGGGTAACGCAATTCGTTACTTGTTATCCCCCCGGTATTTTGTATGGCAACAACAGGTTTTGAGTGTCCTAAAAACTTTTGAATAAGATTGAATGTACCTGTTCCTCCACCGATAACAAGGGCACCAATACACAGCTCCGCGAGCATGTTATGTTTAATGGCACAACTTGGGACAATTTCTAAGATGTCACAATTTTGGTGGCTATAATAATTTTGAGTTTGCTCAAGAATAGCAAGTGTAGTGCCACTGCATTGCTTAGCACCATTAAATGCATGCTTCGGTGTACCAAACAAATTTCCGGCGGCAACACCAAAGCCTAAGTTGACTATTTCTTGGCCAGCTTTAAAAGCAATAGCTTGATTTCGTTCTGGACAGGACTGGGCAAACCCTAAAATGGCAATGTAATTTAACATGATGATCTCCTTGCTAGCGTCATGCATAGCGGCGTTAGATGATCTAAAATAATTTTGATTAAATATCCTGACAATGATCCCTCCTGTCAGGACGTTGCCTTAGCTTATCCTCTGATTAACAAATCATTATCCGACTACGACTGATAAATCTTCTAGCCCAAAACCAGAGAAGTTCTCTAATACAACGAAGGCTGTATTGGCATAATTATTACCACTGCCATCACGATCGATATAAAGTGTCGTGCTGGTACCATCGTCGATTAGACTTAGCCATTCACTTTGACCTGTTTGAGCTAAGCTGTTTGAGACATCAAATTCCAAGATGTCTTCGATTAATGAAAAGTCGCTAATCTGATCTAGATCATTGGCGAAATCTTTTGCTCTCCAGAAAAAGGTGTCAGCACCCGCACCACCCGTTAGCAAGTCGTTACCCATGCCTCCACGAATGAAGTCGTTGCCTTGTCCGCCGTTAAGTTCATTGTCACGTTTGTCTCCACGAAACCAGTCATCATGATTTGACCCAATAGCATTCTCTATCGAGAGTAGTGTGTCTGAGTCGCCTTCTGTAGAACGGTTTTTATGAATATCAACACGTACACTGCTATCTGCATTCTGATAACTGACAGTGTCGTTACCGCTACCACCATTAACAGTATCTCTGCCATTACCTGTGAAGAATAAATCGTCACCTGATCCGCCATCGAGGATGTCCATACCAGCACCACCTATTAGGGTGTCGCTGCCTGAACCACCTTCGAGTGTGTCATGACCTGAGCCACCATCCAAGGTGTCGTCATGCGAGCCGCCAATTAGTAGATCGTTACCTGAGCCACCGTCAACAATATCGTTCCCTGTCCCACCTGTTAAGATGTCGTTACCTGAGCCACCATATAAATGGTCACCGCCTGATCCCCCGTAAATTTTATCGTGGCCTTTGTTACCGTAGGCTGTGTCTGTACCTGACCCACCAAATATTTCGTCATAACCATCGTTGCCGAACAATTGATCACTCCCACTGCGGCCATGTATTTCATCGGCTCCTGTACCACCATAAATAATATCGTTTTCTGAGCTGGTTACATCGCCAGTGTTGTTTGTGTTATCTGTACCTACAACGTTGTTGTCAGTGTCTGATCCGTTGTCATTATTGCTGACATTAGGGTCAAGTACTTTGGCATTGCTGGTGCCAATGTCGACAGAAAAAACAGCATCATCAAAATCCTTATCACCCCCGTTGTAGAGATCTTCAAAACCTAGGGTGATTTCTCCGGCATCGGTATTTAGCAATCCTACGGTATGTGGAATGCCATCAGGATTGAGGCTGTAATCAGTGTCACCAACCCCTGCCGCAGTATGGTATTTGTGAAGCTGTAGTTGTGTTGCCATCTCATTTTCAGCAATATGCCAAAGGCTTGGGTTAGTACTATTTATGTTGGCAGCTGTACCATCACTTTCTCTGAAAGCGAGGGTGCCAGAAGACAGATCGATATTGCTGTAACCGCTGTTAATGCTATAGCCATTTGAGATAATGAAAAACCCTAACTGATCTCCTGCTTGCAGGGATAAATTACTTTCACTGACACCGGCAATAAGGTTACCACCTGATCCCGATAAACTGGCATTAGGAAAATGGATTTGAACATCATAAATAGTGCCAGTATTATCGACTTTATAACTACCTAAAGTATTGCGGTAACCAGCAGTTTCACCTTCAAAAATCACCTTGCCTTGGTAGTCATTAGCAATAGTTAATTGTGGAAGATCAATATATGACGGCCCACCGCCACCATAAAGAATATCTTGTCCTCGCTGTCCGTACAGTGTGTCATCACCTGAACCACCCCAGGCTTTATCATGGCCGTTACGTGCATAGACAGTATCATCGCCTGCTCGCCCAGAAAAGATTTCATGGGCACTACCACCACTCAAGGTGTCGTTTGCTTGTGTGCCGATAATAGGTTTAATTGCGGTACTCATTGGTCTCTCCTTTGTAAATTAACTTGATGCCAAAAATGCGGTCACGGATTGCCACGAAGGTGGCATTAGAACGGATGTATAAAGTGCGACACCAAATATCAGGGCGAAAACCCAAACAGTGGTGACATACGTTGCCATCCAGTTTCGTAGTTGCTCAGTCCAGCTTTCATTAAAGCCAGAGGATTGATCGCCTCGATTTGTCCAGCGCTGTTTCGATAGCCGGAAAATACAGTAGACCTTCACAGATGCATTAAGCAATTGATTGAAATAAAGGATCCAAGGAAACCACATGTAAACCTGTTCACAGTAGCGATACAGAAAGAGTGAAAGCGCCATTCGTGAGATGGCTATCCAGAGGAAATAAGAAAGAATATAAGTTGGCTCTATGAGTAAACTTACATTGAAAGCAACGATGGGGCTGACCAGCATAGTCCACATAGCGATACGCTGATCGAGTACACACCACCAGATAAAAAAGCCGACTTTTCGTGGGCCAAGTTTTAATGCACGAGCACCATTTCTGAGCATATTGCCTGACCAGCGCCGGAAGTTTTGAGTCATTCTTTCAATACCCGATCCTTCAACTTCTTCGACTGTGTAAACTAGAGCATCTGGCACGTATAACATTTTGGCATCTTGTTTTAACATGTAATACCAGGTGCTTTTATCATCGCCACTAAGGAAACGGAATTTACCCCATAACCAATGTTCTAAATGGTCCGATTCAAGTATTCGGATGAATTCGTGGCGAGTAAGGTGGTTGGCTCTAAAGACCGACATACGCCCAGTCAAAGTGAGCACTTTTTGGGAGAGTGAATGGGACTGCATGGCAATGCGCCGTTGGGCAAAACGCATGGTGAGCCAAGTTTGCATCCACTTAGGCCCAAAGCACAGCACGTCTTCATCTGTTGTCACTGCTTGAAGTTTGGGGTCACCAGCAAACAACGGTAAGCATTTTTCAAGGATGTCAGGAGCGAGAATGGCATCGCCATCCATAAAAACAATCATGTCATCAGGATGAATGCCTCGTCTTGACATGGCACGAAGTACTAGGCCTATCGCTAATCGTTTACCTGGTTGGTTTTGGCGAACCATAATAAATTCGAGATCTAAATCTTGAGCATATTGGCGAAGGTAATTACTGATTATTTTTTCATCGTAACTATCTCCTGAACCTAGCCAAAGTGTTGCTTTCATCCCACTTGATCGGACTTCTCTACAAATACTTTGTATAACGCGTTCTGTAGTATCTCGACGTTCGAGATAGGTGGTCATCATGAAATGGACATGACTAGGTCGCCAACCTTTATGCCAAATGACATTGGCTTTTTGTCTAAGTTTTGGGAAGACTTTGTGTTGGTAGAGTTCTGAGCGAACGACGTGTACAGACCACCAGGAATAGCGCCAGATCCCTAAGACACCAAGAATAATTGTAAAGCGCTTTAATTCATCATCCCAGATATTATTGGGTATTTGTGTCGCGGCTAGAAAGCAAAAACCAAAATAAAGGAATAGCTTATAGGCAGAGAGAAATGTCCATTTCTTAGCTTTCTCAATGACGGGATCGCCACTGACTAATGACGTAGGCTTAAATTGAGAATCCACTGTCATTCTCAATTTGTTGGTTATCTGAAGGAGCAGGGTCGCTATAACCGCTATTTACTTCATCCCTAGTATGCGATTTAAATGAACGAATGAAGTCACCAAACGTCCCTGTAGCAAGACTAGGAAAAACAATGATAGCGGGCAAGCCGGGCTTATATTTGAGGCGTATTTGCTCTTTGCTCAAATTGATAAACGCTAATGTGACTTTCGCTGTTCGCTCTTCACTGGCTCTCCAGCTGTACCGGCTTTCTCTCTCATGTAAAAAGCCTTCTGTACGATCAACGGCGATGACTTTACCAACTACAAGGCTGTCGAGAGATGGGAAATAAATACGAGCGCGTTGATAGAGCTCTACGCCAATAACTTCATCTTGAGTGAGATAAACATCCACTAGGCGTTGTTCATCTCGCTCAAATAAGGCGATAGTTTCTCCACGCTTGGTACTGCTGCCATTCGATTTGACTACTTGTATGATTCGGCCTTGACTCGAGGCGTGCACAGTTAAGCTTTCTCTCCGCTGGTATAAAGCAAGTAATTCCTGAGTGGTATGCGTGACTTCCTGCTTTAATCGATTAACCTCAGCTTTGAGTTCTTTTACTTGTCCTTCAAAACGTTCACCAGTGAAATAACGACCATTACGAACGCCTCTCAGGGCATCTTGCTGTTTGCCTAAAGCGACTTTTGCAAGCTTTAACTCACCAGAGAGTGATGTTTGCAGGCGTATGGCTTCATCAAGCTGTTTTTTGGAGACCGCGCCAGAATCAACGAGTTGATAATGTCGGCTCACATCTTTCTGTGCCAGACGTGCTTGCGCGGTGAGTGATTCAACTAAGATCCGTGCCTGTTGAATACTCTTTTCAACGAAACTGTGGTAATCGATAAGTTTTTCTTGTTCGAGGGCCAGTTCTTCACGGCGAGCTTCTAATAACGACCTGTCACGTTCAATACTAATTTGTGCTAAAGCAATTTGTTCCTCAATTTTGGCATCTTGAATTTGTATAAGAGCCGTACCTTGGGGTACAAGGGTATCTATGGTGACAGCCACTTTCTGGATACGGCCATCGGTGGTTGAAAAAATGCGTTCGATAGGTGCTGAAACAACACCAGACTCTACTTCCAAACTGAAAAAGTTGGCATATAAAGTAAAGGTGATGTAAACGAATAAGCCTAAACCAGCTGAAAAATAAAGCCCGCTCATTAGAATAGTTTTAGTTTTCCAGCGTGTTAGAGGCACTTCACCCTCAGGGCTCGGATCAGGAGCAGTTGAGACAGGTGTCACAGGAGAATCGATACGCAAAATGGTATCTGCAACAGGTGTCATTGAACCTCGAACAAGCTCTTCTATAAAGTGTGAAAGTAACTCTAATTGGCGTTCTGATAAATCAGAAAACTGAGCAGCTAGTTGCTCTGATTCCGAGTAAACAAAAACAATTTTAGCGGTGCCTTGGAAAGTAATGTCAAAGCCTTGGAACGGCAATTTAAAATGGTATTCAATTGTTTTACCTGGTGTTAGATCTGTACGTTGCCAATTTTCGAGACGAAACCCACCGAGACTCCAATCAACGGCTTCATAAGTGATGTCATCGACACGAATACCTAAAGGTGCTTGTACTCGATGGTGTCTTCTTTGACAGGGTTTCTCTCTTGTTATTTTCATTGTTCTGTCTCTACAGAAAAAATTATAGGGTTGCATACATATCTTTTAGATCTTTGTTAACGCAATCAGCATGCCAGCAGCAGCTAAGTTTCCCTCTAAAGCTTGATACACGGTCGTTTAGCAATATTTATAAGGCCAACAAGGCATCTGTTTTTCAACGCTTTTCGCAAAACCGTTTGCATTTTGCAAAACAATTTGCGAATTCATGGAGAGTTTGAGTGCTAGTTTTATGCGAGGTGTTCGTTTAAGTTATTGAATTATATTGACAATATGGGAGTTTCCCAGTTATGGCATGGCCGTTGCGATAAAAGCTACAGAGTGTGCAAGCATTCACAAATTATTTTGCAAATGTCATAGAGGACAGAGAAATGTTTAATAAAAACAGATTAAATCCAGAGGATACTTTTATTGAGTCTGAACCTAGAGCTAATGTCGAAAAATTAACATTACCTATGCTTGTTAAAGGAAGGGATTCAAAGAGCATACAAGATGCTAAAACGGACGAAAAACCTAGCCTAAGTATTCTTGGTTTAGGCTATGTTGGTGCCGTATCTACAGCCTGCTTTTCAGATAGAGGTCATGATGTTATTGGTGTCGATCCTGATGAGGAAAAAGTAGCAACATTAAATTTAGGTGAATCGCCCATCGTAGAAGAGGGTTTAGGTGACCTGCTATTAAAAGGTGTTAAAAAAGGCAACCTAAAAGCAATTTCTGACACAGTTGTAGCTGTAAAACAAACAGATGTGACTTTTGTGAGCGTTGGAACACCAACAGATGCTGATGGTGTTTGCCAGTTAGGTTATTTAAAAACGGCTTCTGAGCAAATTGGTGAGGCTTTGCGGTCTAAAGACGGATATCACTTAATTGTTTATCGCAGTACGGTCCCACCAAAAACTACCCGTGACATCATGATACCGATTCTTGAAAAATTGTCTGGTAAACAAAGTGGTAAAGACTTTGGTGTGTGTTTCAACCCAGAGTTTTTACGTGAAAGTACTGCAATAAAAGATTTTTATTCGCCACCTAAAACAGTGATTGGTGCCATTGATGAACGCAGTGGTGCCTATGCAGCAAAACTTTATGAAGGCATTGAAGGTGAGTTAATTCAAACCAGTATCGAAGCCGCTGAATTTGTGAAATATATCGACAATACTTGGCATGCACTAAAGGTTGCCTTTGGTAATGAGGTAGGCCGTTTATGTCAGTCTACCGGGGTTGATGGCCATGATGTCATGGATATATTTGTTAAAGATACCAAACTGAATCTATCGCCTTATTATTTAAAACCAGGTTTTGCATTTGGTGGTTCTTGTCTTCCAAAGGATACCCGTGGGATTACCCATATGGCAGAGCAACAAGGTATCGATATTCCATTAATTAACAATATTATTGCGAGTAATGATCAGCATATTGCACATGCTTTAAAACTGGTTAAAAAAGCCAATGTAAATCGAGTAGGCATCGTTGGTATGACCTTTAAACCTGGTACGGATGATCTGCGTGAAAGTCCTTCGGTCGAGTTAATGCAACGTTTGCATGAATGTGGTCATGAGCTGACTTATTACGATCCAAACGTTAATCCAGAACGCATGCTGCGAGCTGGGCTGAGTATGGACTTAAGCCACAGCGGTTGCCTTGACATTTTTTTGTTAATACGCAAAACAGACTTATTGATTGTTACTCATAAAAGTGCTGATGCTCGGAGAATCGCCAGGTTTGCTAAACAACATATCCCAGTGATCGATTTGGTGGGTTTAGATGATGACCTCAAAGGAACAGACAATTATCAAGGTATTTGCTGGTAGAAAAGCCAAGCAATTTTATTTGGTGATTTTAAGTGAAGGATTAATGGAGGATAGGACAATGATTAATACAGTGATTAATGTAGTTCTCTCGGGTGGTAGTGGGACACGTTTATGGCCAATGTCTAGGAAACACCATCCTAAGCAGTTGCTGAAATTGAATGGTGACGACTCTATGCTACAACAGACGATAAGGCGAGCATGCCAGGGTAACGGCCCTATAGTCATCTGTAATGAGGAGCAGCGCTTTATGATCCATCGTCAACTACAAGAAATTAATTGTAATGGATCGATGATTTTAGAGCCCGTTGCGAGGAATACAGCACCCGCTATTGCGATAGCAGCTATGCAAGCGCTTAAACAAGCCGATGATCCCGTGTTGGTGATTTTACCTGCAGATCATCAAATTGATGATGAGCTAGCATTGCAAAAGGCCCATGAGCTGGCTATTCAGCATGCGTTAAAAGGTAAGCTAGTGACGTTTGGAATCCAGCCTAAAGCTGCTGAAACAGGCTTTGGCTATATTCGTGTAGATGAGGCTGTGGATGATAATGGGGCGGCGGTTATGGAGTTTACAGAAAAGCCTGATCTGGAAACGGCTCAAGAATTCTTACAGCAAGGTGATTATTTTTGGAATACCGGCATGTTTGTGTTCAAGGCTAGTGTCTATTTGGCTGAATTGGCTAAGCAAAACCCTGAGATGTTGGCTTGCTGTGAGCAGGCGTTTAAACAAGGCATAGAAGAAGGGCGCGCACTGCTTTTAGATAAGGCTGCTTTTGGACAATGTCCTGATGATTCTATTGATTATGCGGTTATGGAACATGCCAAAAATGTATGGCTGGTGCCACTGCGTTCAGAGTGGAATGATCTGGGAAATTGGTCTGCATTATGGGACATAGCAGACAAGGATGAGCACAACAATGTTGAAAGGGGTGATGTGTTATCTGAGGATTGTTCAGGCAGTTTATTTTACAGTGACGATAGGTTGATAGCGGCGATTGGTCTAGATGATTTGGTTGTCGTAGATACCAAAGACGCGGTGTTAATCGCGCCTAAACATCGGGTGCAGGAAGTTAAAAAGCTGGTATCTAAATTAGAGCAGCAGGGACGAACGGAACATGTCAATCATCGTGAGGTGGTAAGGCCATGGGGCAGTTATGACTCAATTGACCAAGGGCCACGTTATCAGGTTAAACACATTGAAGTTAGCCCAGGAGAATCCCTATCGCTACAAATGCATCATCATCGAGCAGAGCATTGGATAGTGGTCAGTGGCACAGCATTAGTACAAAGAAATGATGAAGAAATGTTGGTGTCAGAAAATGAGTCTGTTTATATCTCTATTGGTGAAAAGCATCGCTTATCTAATCCAGGGAAATTACCTTTACAGTTAATCGAAGTACAAAGTGGCTGTTATTTGGGCGAGGATGACATTGTTCGGTATAGCGATATTTATGATCGTGTGGAAAATGAGAATTAGGGTTTAGTGGACGTGAATCTTCATTAATTATCGACGATCAGGGAGAGAGTGATGAAATTAACATGTTTTAAAGCTTACGATATCCGTGGCAAATTGGGTAATGAACTGGATGAAGGGATTGCTTATAGAATAGGTCGGGCTTACGCTCAGTTTCTAAAGCCCAAAAATGTGGTGGTTGGAGGCGATATACGTCTTAGTAGTGAATCGCTGAAGTTAAGTTTGTCAGATGGCTTAAGAGACGAGGGGGTCGACGTATTTGATATAGGTATGTGTGGTACGGAAGAGATCTATTTTGCGACCAGCCACTTGTCTATGGGAGGTGGGATCGTGGTTACTGCGAGTCATAATCCAATTGATTACAATGGCATGAAGCTCGTTCGCGAAGACTCTCGTCCGATCAGTGGTGATACTGGACTCGATGAGATTAAGAGACTAGCCGAAAAAAATGGCTTTACTTCGGCTAAAGGTACTAAGCGAGGTAGTTATCAAAAAATTAGCATTTTAGATGATTATGTTCAGCATTTATTGACCTACATTGACATGGTAAATTTGAAACCACTTAAGTTGGTTGTAAATGCTGGTAATGGTGCAGCTGGACATGTGATTGATGCGCTTGAAGGTTTTTTACCTTTTGAGTTTATTAAGATTAATCACGATGCTGACGGTCGATTCCCCAATGGGATCCCGAACCCACTATTGACTGAAAACAGATCGCAAACGCAAAAAGCGGTTATTCAGCATGGAGCAGACTTTGGCATTGCCTGGGATGGAGACTTTGATCGCTGTTTTATTTTTGATGAAAACGGTGCATTTATAGAGGGCTATTACATTGTCGGCCTATTAGCCCAGGCGTATTTACAAAAAAATCGAGGGGAGCGAATCGTTCATGATCCACGTTTGACTTGGAACACCATTGATATTGTCAATAATGCTGGCGGGCAGGCCATTTTAAGTAAAACAGGCCATGCCTTTATTAAGGAGCGTATGCGACAAGAAAATGCCATTTATGGTGGTGAAATGAGTGCACATCATTATTTTAGAGACTTTTTTTACTGTGATAGCGGAATGATACCCTGGTTATTGATTAGTGAACTGGTGAGTTTGGCTGAACAGCCACTATCAGCTATGTTGGATATGATGGTCTATGACTTTCCTTCATCAGGAGAAATTAATTGCCAGCTCGATAATAAAAAGCAAGCTATCCAGTGTGTGCTTGAGCATTATACGGCTGAGGCAAAAAAACTAGACTATACGGACGGTATCAGTGTCGAATTTGAGGAGTGGCGTTTTAACTTGCGGGAGTCAAACACAGAGCCTCTTGTGCGTTTAAATGTTGAAAGTAAAAGAAATGCTGAGATCGTTAATAATAAGACAAGTGAAATTTTGGCACTACTTGACAGCAGATAAGAACTAAACCTTATAGTTTAGAAAGCTCTGTAAGGTTAATGCTGTTGATATTTAAGTCGTTAACGCTGTTTTTATCCTGTTGGGTGCTATAACCCCAATCGGCAAAATAAAGTTCTACTTTGGATAGCTGTTGATCATTGATTACATTGATTAAGGTTGGCAGACGGTCTTCAACAAAAATGATGGCATTTTCTGGGTATCGTTGTTGCAGATCAGCCAACACTTGCTGTTTACTTAGGTTGCGATCCAGTCCAAATACGCGCTCGGGGTCTAGTACAATGTTATTAGCGTTTAGGATTTGATGCACAAAGCGTTCTTGTTTTGTGGTGATGATGTAGCACTTGCTTGGTTCTATACTTTTTAGGGTCTTGTTCACATCCTCGAAAAGCGGGTTCATTGCTAACCAATGTTGAAGATCATCTTTTATCCAGTTGTCACGGACTTCGCCGAAGAGTTGTTTTAAATAAGCTGGATCAAGTTGGTCTCGCCTTACAATACTGTCCATTTTATGGCTAAAATCAGTCAACAAACTTTCAGGTGATACACCCTCAAAAAGAAGGCGTACGATTAAAATAGCTTCAAAACCTGTTTCTAGAGCAGGCCTGACGAGTTTGAATTGATCGACGATGTCGTCGCTAATGTCTGCCGGCATTTTCGGCCAAAGCAGGCGGGCAGCTTTCCAGCCTGTAATACTTGTTTCAATGGCGCTATCACAAATAACGCCATCGAAATCAAGTGCATAAACTTTTTCTGTTTGCATTGCGTGCTTAGTTTAGTAAACAGTGCTTGGCAAAGTCTCCGGCTTCATTGGCTGACCATTCGCCTTTTGGTTTTTCTTGCATTGCGCTACACCAGGCATCACTTCCCACTTCAGGGGAGCAGGCTGATAGCAACGCAATTGTAAAGGCAGCGATTAAGGTTTTATTGAGAAACTGCATTTTTATTCCTTATTTTTAGTTGACTATTGAGAAACGCGGGTTTGGCCATTAACTGTCATTAGCCGGACTCGGTCACCGACATAAAAAGGTTTGGCTGGATCGTGACCTTGAACGACAGAGATTATTTTATTGCTTTCGCCTAATCGTATGACAAGTTCAACACCTTGCGATTTAGTGATGCCCTCTTCAGCAGCAGCACCTGCTAAACCACCTGCAACGGCACCAATTACGGTAGCAACTGCGGCACCTTTGCCGTCACCAATGCTACTACCTGCAATACCGCCGATAGCTGCACCAGTGGCTGTACCTATAGGTGTTTTAGTGCCCTCTATCACGACAAGTCTTACATCTTCGACGGTACCATATTGCACTGATTGCACTTGTCTTGCATCCTGGCGAGAGTATGTGTCACCTTGTAAATTGCTTGCACAGCCAGTAACGGTTAAAGATGCGGTGAGTATTACTATTTTCGCTATATTAGATTTCATTTGTCTTCCCTCTTTTTGCGCTATCTGTAAATACGACCGCAAGATGTTAGGTTTTATCCTTTTTGATAGACAATATTACCTTTATATACCGTATAAACAACTTCGTTATTAAAAGACCAGCCGTTGAAAGGGCTATTCTTGCCTGCACTGATAAAGTCATTTGGTTGGCAATGGTTTTCTGCATTTGGATTAAATATACATAAATCAGCATTACCACCGAGACTTAAGTGGCCAGCATCAATGCCTAAAACTTGTGCTGGTTTTTGGCTCAGATTACTGATGGCTTGTTCTAGCGATAGTTCATCGTCATCAACTAGTTTTAGTGTCAGAGCGAGCAATGTTTCCAAGCCAGAAATACCTTGGCATGTTTCTGCGAAAGGCCCGAGTTTTTCGTCATTACTTAACGGCAAGTGATGTGAGCTAATGACAGATATCACGCCTTCACGAACGCCTTGTTGGAGTTGCTCTCGGTCGCGTGTACTTCTAAGGGGCGGAATGACATGGCTGAGGCTGTCATAATTGCCAATATCATGTTCGCTAAGGTGTAGGTGGTGAGCGCTAACATCTGCTGTGATGGCTAAGCCTCTTTCTTGGGCTTCTTTAATTAACTTAACTGATTTACCACAGCTTATATTATGGAAGTGAGCATTTACACCAACATGTTCTATTAATAATAAGTAACGTGAAATTGCAATCGTTTCGGCCGCTTCTGGAATGCCTCCTAAGCCCAACCTAGAGCTGACCATGCCTTCATGGATGCAACCTTGAGATTGTAACCAAGGATCGGCTGCATTGATGAATAATGTAAAATCAAGTGTTGCGGCATATTCCATTGCTCGGCGCAGAACCAGTGTGTTATCTATCTGCTGTAAGCCATTACTGATACCAAGGCACCCGGCTTGTTTAAGCGACAGCATTTCACTTAATAATTCGCCTTTTAAGCCTTGTGTTAAAGCGCCAATAGTATAAATTTTAGTTCGTTGACAATGTTTTGCTCGATCTTGGATTAACTCAACAACGGCTGGGATATCAATGACAGGATCTGTATCGGGCGGTATACATAGTGTGGTTATGCCACCTTTTGCTGCGGCTTTGGTTTCGCTTGTAATATTGTCGGTATGCTGATGGCTAGGTTCACCAAGTCGGGCTGAGATATCAATAAGCCCTGGGCACACGATTAATCCGTTGGCATCAATTATTTTATCTGCATTAAAGCCATCAGGCTGTGTATGAAAGGCGATGATACGGCCTTGATCAATATAAATATCTTGCTGTTTATCAATATGATTGGCTGGATCAATAACGCGTCCATTGGCGATATGTAGCTTCATTCAACGCTCTCTTGTTGTTCAGAGCGAGAGCCTAAAACCATAGACATCACCGCCATTCGAATGGCTATACCGTGGGTCACCTGTTCTAAAATGACAGATTGGTCTCCATCGGCGACATCTGAGCTGATTTCAACACCACGATTTATCGGGCCTGGGTGCATGACGATTGCATCGGGTTTTGCATAATTGAGTTTTTGCTGGTCAAGGCCAAAGCTATGGAAGTATTCATTTTCACTAGGCAATAAAGCACCTTGCATACGCTCAAACTGTAGGCGAAGCATAATAATAACGTCGACATCTTGCAGGCCTGTTTTCATGTCATGGTAGACGTGAACGCCTAAGGTTTGAGTGTTGGACGGCAGTAATGTTTTTGGCGCGATAACACGAATTTCACCTACACCCAGTGTTGATAGTGCGTGGATTTGTGATCTGGCTACCCTTGAATGCAAAATGTCGCCAACAATGGCGACACGGAGATCAGGGAAATGCTGCTTATGCCGTCGAATGGTAAACATATCCAGCATGGCTTGAGTTGGATGAGCATGACAACCATCACCCGCATTGATAACACTGACGTGAGGGGCAACGTGCTGGGCAATAAACTCTGCAGCGCCACTTTGGGCATGCCTGACAACAAACATGTCAGTATGCATCGCTTGTAGGTTGTGCAAAGTATCAAGCAGGCTTTCACCTTTTGATGTGGCAGACGTCGTAATGTTGAGATTCATCACATCTGCTGAAAGACGTTTAGCAGCAAGTTCGAATGTCGTGCGAGTACGTGTGCTGTTTTCAAAAAACAGGTTCATAATGGTTTTGCCGCGCAGCAAAGGCACCTTTTTAACCTGTCGCCCAGAGATGCTTGAAAACTGTTCTGCCCGATCCATTATTTCAGTTAAAAGAGGTCGGTTTAGACCTTCTATGGTGAGAAAGTGGCGCAGTTGACCCTTTTCTGTCAGTTGATTATTAGTCATCTGGAGTCTCTTTCGACTTTATTTCAAGTTGAAGGCCATCATTATTAGTTAATTTAATATGTTGTTCAGGGCTTAGCGTAATTGATTGGCCAACAATATCAGCTTGAATAGGAAGTTCTCGGCCATTGCGTTCAATTAATACCGCCAAGGTAACCCCTGCGGGACGGCCATAGTCAAAAATTTCATTTAGGGCTGCACGTATCGTTCTTCCGCTATGTAATACGTCATCGACCAGAATGAGCTGGCGGCCGTCAACAGCAAAGGGTAGATCGGAAGGCGTTACCTGGGGGTGCATACCTATGCGGGTAAAATCATCTCGATAATAGGCAATGTTAAGCGTGCCTAGCGGTGCATCAAAGAAATCTGCGCCAAGTATTGCGGCTAGTTCCTTGGCAACCCAGACACCACCTGTATGGATACCAATTAATAACGGCTCAGAATCTTGTAATGTCTGGCGGATAGACTCGGCCATAGACTCTAGTAATTCTTGGATATCGACTTGTGTTGTTGGAATCGTCATTGTTGGTTCAGCCATGATTGCAGAATGAGTTGTGCGGAGATGCGATCAACATCACCACGGGTATTAGACTGCATTTTACTGTTAATGCCAAGTTGATCTAGTGCTTCAAATGTCGTTAAGCGTTCATCTTGCCAGTCGACAGGCAGTTTAAAACGCGCATTCAAGCGGTTGCCAAAGCGGCGTGCAGCGGCAGTCATTTCCTGCTCACTACCATCCATATTAAGGGGTAAGCCGACTATAAGTAGTTGGGGCTTCCACTGCTGTAATAAGGCTGCAATTTCATCCCAGTTTGGAATACCGTCTTTAGCTTTGATCACCGTCAGCGGGTTGGCGGTATAGGTTAACTCTTGCCCAACAGCGACACCGATATTCTTCATACCAAAGTCGAAACCGAGAATCGTTCGCGTCGAACTCATGCATGCCCCACATCATCGGACAGTAATTTTATATCGATACCAAGGAGTGACGCAGCTTTTTGCCAACGCTGTTGGCTCGGCGTGGTGAATAAAACTTCTGTATTTGCAGGGGCCGACAGCCAGCTGTTTTCAGCAATTTCTTGTTCTAATTGTCCTTCACCCCAACTGGCATAACCAAGCGCAACAAGCATGTTTTCTGGGCCTTGATTATGTCCGATATCTTGTAAAATATCCGCTGAAGACGTTAGGAAAATATCTTCAGAAACTTTAATACTATTTGTCCAGCGGCCTTGAGGATGATTATGGAGCACCATACCTTGGTTTTTGCTAACAGGACCGCCAAAGAGTACGGGTGTTGTCTTTGCGGCAGGGGCTTCACATGTAATTTGAAGATGCTCTAATAGCTCATTTAACATAATTTTAGTGGGCATATTGATGATTATGCCCATTGAGCCTTGTTCGGAGTGTTTACACAGATAGACAACCGAATGATAGAAAAAAGGATCATTCAGTGATGGCATTGCGATTAAAAAATTATTTTTAAGTGAGGCCACCATTTTAATTCTTCCTAGAAGAAATTAAAGCCTACGGAGAACAAGCGTTCCACCTCTCTAATATAGCGCTTATTGATTAAAAAGAGTATTACGTGGTCTTCTGCTTCTATGACGGTGTCATGATGCGTGATAATCACTTCATCACCCCTGACAATGGCACCGATAGTTGTACCTGGCGGTAATTTTATTTCAGCAATGCTGCGACCGACGACTAAGGATGAGTCCTTATCGCCATGAGCGATAGCCTCTAAAGCTTCAGCAGCACCACGTCTTAGGGAGTGAACAGCGACGATATCGCCACGGCGAATATGGGCAAGTAAACTACCAATCGTGGCCTGTTGAGGGGATAAAGCAATGTCAATACTGCTGCTTTCAACTAGGTCAACATAGGCTGCGCGGTTGATGAGTGAAAGTACTTTGCGAGCGCCAAGACGTTTAGCAAGCATAGAAGAAAGAATATTGGCTTCGTCATCATTTGTAAGCGCACAGAATAAGTCGACTTTATCGATATCTTCTTCGATTAAGAGGTCTTTATTGGCGACATCACCTAGCAAAACAATAGTATTAGTGAGTTCTTCAGAGAGTGTTTCTGCGCGCTCCGGGTTTGCTTCAATAATTTTGACTTGAAAATCATCTTCAACAGCTTTAGCCAATCTTGCACCGATATTACCGCCACCAGCTAGAAGGATGCGTTTATAGGGTTTTTCTAGTCGCCGTAATTCCGCCATGACGGACAGAATGTCTTCTCTTGCTGCGATAAAAAAGACTTCATCATCTGCTTCTATCACGGTTTCAGCTTGAGGAATGATAGGGCTGCCATTTCTAAAAATAGCCGCTACCCGGGTGTCAGTTTTTGGGATATGGTCACGTAAATTTTTAAGTGGATTGCCGACCAACGGCCCACCATGAAAGGCTTTCACGGCAACAATTTGTACTTTTTCATCTGCAAAATCGAGCACTTGTAGCGCATCGGGATGGTTGATGAGTCTTTCGATGTAATTCGTGACGATTTGTTCTGGACTGATCAACATGTCAATCGCAATAGCTTCGGGGTCAAACAGCTCTGGGGTTTCAATATAAGCTGCGTTACGAATGCGTGCTATTTTCGTGGGTGTGCGATACAGGTTATGGCAAATTTGGCAGGCGATCATATTGGTTTCATCGCTATTGGTAACAGCGAGTATTAAGTCAGCATCCTCGGCACCTGCACGAGCAAGGACATCGGGGTGAGAGGCTTTGCCTTGCACAGTACGAATATCATAATGATCTTGTAATTTTTCTAACAGTACATTGCTGGTATCAACAACAGTAATATCGTCATCTTCACGAGCAAGGATAGCGGCTACGGATGAACCTACTTGCCCGGCACCAAGAATAAGAATTTTCATGGATGTTATACCTGCTTACTGTCAATATTAAGTGAACGAAGTTTGCGGTAAAGGTGCGTGCGTTCCATACCTGCAAGTTTTGCAGCTTTGCCTACATTGCCTTCGGTTTGTTGTAGTTTGTATAAAAGATAAATGCGCTCAAATTGCTCACGTGCTTCCCTTATCGGCAGCTCGTAATTAATACTGCCAGAAGTATCATGCTCCTGTTTTAAAGGCTGTAATGCCTTATCGACATCTTCTTCGTCAATATCTTCATTTTCACTGAAAACTAATAAGCGTTGCACGATATTTTTTAATTCAACAACATTACCGGGCCAAGGGTAATTGCGAAGCCTATTTTGGGCTGCCACAGTGAAGTGTCTATAGGGTAATTGTGATTCGGCAATGTGTTGATCGACGAAATGATTAACCAGTTCAGGGATATCATCCACATGATCACGTAATGGGGGGATGACAAGAGAAATACTGTTGATTTGATAGAGGAGTGATTCATTAAAATTATCGTTATCAACCGCTTCTTCAACTGGTTTTTGATTGGAAAAAATAAGTTGGCAATTACCGAGTTTTTGATTCTCAAGTAGGTGTAGCAACAGCGCCTGAGCTTGTTCATTGAGCTGAGAGACATTATTGATATAGAGGCAATTGTTTTCAGTTAGCGCAGTAAATTTAAGTGAGTCGGTTGGAAAACTTTCAGCTGTCAGCTCTAGAAAACGACCTTCTGAGAAGCTGCCAAGGGAATGAAGATAGTGGGCATAACAATGTTTACCAACGCCACCCTCGCCCAGAAGTAAGATCGGCATATTATGCTTTGACACACGTTGCGCTTGTTTTCGTAACATAGTCGCTTGAGGGCTTTTCCCAACGGGTTCAACGGACTGAAACTGCTTGGTAATAGTCTGTTTTTTCTTGTTTTCTAAGGCAAGTTCAACGCTGCGGAGAAGTTTGGCTGTAGACAGTGGCTTTTCAATAAAATCACAGGCGCCGAGACGTGTCGCTTCGACAGCCGTTTCAATGGTGCCGTGACCAGACATCATGACAACCGTTAAAGAGGAATCGTTTTGTTTAAACTCGCGAAGCAGACTGACGCCATCAATATCTGGCATCCAAATATCCAACAAGATAAGTTGAGGAGTATGTTCGTTTAAAAAGTCTCGCGCTGATTGGCCGTCAGATGCTGTTGCTACTCGATATCCTTCGTCTTCTAAAATATCTTTGATGAGCTCTCTTATGTCGGGTTCATCGTCGACAACTAGAATATAGGACTTTTCATTCTGGCTCACAATGAAGCCCTCGTTATAGGTAAGCTGATTTGTATGCTGGCACCGCCTGGCTGCTTGTTTTCCACCCAAATTGTACCTTGGTGTTCATCAATGATTTTTTTCACGATGGCTAGCCCAAGCCCTGTTCCACGTACTTTATTAGTGGCATAAGGTTCAAACAGGATGTTGACCATTTCATCTGGAATCCC
Organism: uncultured Gammaproteobacteria bacterium; assembly: GCA_905479075.1. Classification (GTDB taxonomy): domain Bacteria; phylum Pseudomonadota; class Gammaproteobacteria; order Nitrosococcales; family Methylophagaceae. The sequence continues at coordinate 92,115 of CAJQLA010000006.1, forward strand.
TGGGCCGTAGTCACGAACAGTTAGCTCTAACATATCCTCCGCCGAATCTTTCTGTTGTATTAATTGATAATCTACATCAATTTTAACAGGCATGTTGGCATCTTCACATGCCTCAATAGCATTCTTAATTAAGTTGTGGAGTACTTGACGAAAGCGGGTGACGTCCAATTCAACTTTGATATTGTCAAGCGTGCTTAAAAGCCTGATTTTATGCTCTCTATTGCTTCTGTACAAGGTAATAATCTCATTGATGAGAGTCCCAATGGGGTAGGGTCTAACCTGTAATTCGCTATTTTTAGCATAATCAGAAAAATCGTTAACCATATCTTTCATAGCTTCAACTTGCTGAATAATCGTATTGGTTAATTTGTTTAATAAGCCTGTTTGATCCTCGGGCAATAGAGGATGATATTTGACCTGTAGGCGTTCAGCCGATAACTGAATAGGTGTAAGTGGGTTTTTAATTTCGTGGGCAAGTCTACGGGCAACTTCAGCCCACGCTGCATCCCTTTGCGCCCGCATTAAAGCCGTAATATCATCGAAAACAATAACCCAGCCAGCATTATCAGGTAAGGGCGTCCCTCTGCATATTAAGGTCAAAGAGCGCTTTTCTAGCAATAATTCAATTTGTTGCTGCCACCCTGACTGTTTATTAGTGATTTCATGAGAGATGAGTTGCTCGAATTCAATGAGATGATGATGGTCTTTGCCTAGCTCAACGAGTGGCTTCTCTATATAGCTTTGTAGGTTTATCCCTAAAATTCGTCCACTGGTTTCATTTGAAGTTTTCAATTGGTGTTGATCATTTAGAGTAATAACACCGCTCGATAAACTACTCAGCACGGTACTGAGATAATTGGTTTGTTGTTCCAGTAATTGGTGACTTTGCTGGGTAGCATCACGCGCTTTTGTAAGCCGTTGTGTCATTTTATTAAAAGATTGGACGAGGAAGCCAATTTCATCATGCCCCGTGGTCGTTAAATGGGTGTTGTAGTTGCCTGATGCAACTGATTGAGTACCATCCGCAAGCTCTTGCAATGGATGAACGATACGTTTGGAAATCCAAATGGCAAACCAGATCGACGCTAAAACCGTCAGAAGTACAATCAGGCTAAGTGTCAGGGTGAAAATAGTGATGAGTGGTTTGCGTAAATAGTTGAGCTCTTTGTAATCTGTGTAAGCCTCTTGTACTGTTTTTGCCAACACACTGAGTTGTTCATCAATAGGGAATAAAACTTGTAGAACTTGCGGATCTTCACCAATTATTTTTGACGGGATTTGAACAGCGGCACGTAATTGCAGCCTGTCACCATCAGCGGGGTCGAGACTAATATAGTCCTGCTGCTTTCTTAATTGCCTAAATATAGCCTCATTGGGTTTGTCGGGCACAATGACCTTGGTATTTTGAATAGTAGCAGCGACTAATTGCCCGTCTAATGTCCAAACGCTCATCTCTTCAGCGCTACTGAGATCAGATAGTTCTCGCAAACTGTAATTAAGATTAATCTCAGAGAGATTACTTAAAGTACCTGCCATCATTCTTGATTGTCTCAGCAACGTTCTCCGGCGGATATCGAAGGTCGTTTTACTAAGTTCAAGTGAATCATTTAAAGCTTGTTCAATTTCGACATCGAACCAGCTATTAATCCCGCGATGTAGGAAGTGAATTGAAAAACTATAGACAATGGATGTCGAGATTAAAATGAGCAAGACGAATAAGGTAACAAGCCTCATTGTTAGTCGTGAGCCAGCTTGATTGTGTTTAAAGTTTTTATAAAGTCTATGCAAGCTCCTCACAAGGAGGATAGTTAATAGAATGAGGGTGGAAATGCCAAGGCCAAATATGATTAAGAACAAATCGTTTAAGCGCGAACTATCATTGGTAGCAGCACTTAATAGGTAAGCAAGTACTAGCAGGAGGAATGCTATAGAGTAATATGGCGTCGCGCCTGATTTCAGTTTTTGTAACAATTTACTGCCACTCTGCCATCGACCAAGGACTGCTTAATTGCCATTTACTGGAAATAAGTGCGCCAGGTCGCATTGGGGTCGGTAGTGCATGGAGATCTAAGCGACTACGTATTTGCAATCTGGTGACAATGGTATCGCTTAGTCTTTCAGGAGGCAGGTTTAATGATTCAATATGACCAAGTGCATCGAGTGCAGCAGTTAATGTGGGAAAACTACGCTGATATGAGGTATCGAGTGCTTTCAAGATGTATTGTTCAGATAAGGCGTGATAACGTAATTGATAACTTAAGGTCGTTTCCCAGCGTGTTTTTTGCCATTGCCAGTATTGCCCTAATAAGGGGATTGAGCGAATAAGGCGAATTTCTTGAAGGAAAGTAATGGGTACGCCATTAGATAGCGCTTCTTTCACTCTAGGGGTGAGAGGGTAGGCGATTTTGGCATTTAGAACATAGCCATTACCAATTTTTTTTACGGTCGCTGACTCCACTTTGAAAGATTCTGATGCCTGGCTCGCAAAGCTCAGCGAAAGCAGTAGAAGAAAAATAAAGAAAGGTCTAAATTTTTCGTATACAGACATAGTAAAAGCCATCCATATTGCCTTCACCAGGCAAGCGCTGATAGCCTACAGGCCTTGGGCTTGCTGGTGGGGGTGAGCGCTTTATTTCTTCAGCTTCGGGGTGTTTCTGTAAGAAATTCATGACCTGTAGTTCATTTTCTTGTTTAAACACTGAGCAAGTAGTATAGACAATTAAGCCGCCAGTGTTGAGCAAAGGCCATAAATTTTCAAGTAATTGTTGTTGTTTATTGACCAAGCTTTGTAGATCTTCTGGACGGCGTAAGACTTTAATGTCTGGGTGTCGCCGGATAACGCCCGTTCCTGAGCAGGGTGCATCTATCAAGATACGATCAAATAATTTTTTATCCCACCAAGCATCTATATCACCCGCGTCGGCAGCGATTAACTCAGCAGAAAGGTCTAATCGTTGTGTGTTTTCTTTTATTCGGAGTAAGCGCTCGGCATCAATATCAATTGCAACAACATCATTTGTGGGTTCAACCTCAAGAATATGGCAAGTTTTACCACCGGGTGCTGCACAAGCATCTAAGATGCGTTGATTTTGTTTGATACCAAGGAGTTCGACTGTGTGTTGGGCCGCACCATCTTGAACCGATGCCGCACCTGTAAAAAAGCCGGGAAGCGCATTTACATCACAGGGCTTGTCTAGTTCGATGCCATCAACACAGCCATTAATAGCTTTCGCTTTAAAACCTTGCTCTTGTAGCCATTTTAAGTATTCATCACGACTATATTGTTGTCTATTTACCCGAAGCATCATAGGTGCTTGTTGGTTGTTTGCCTCAACTATTGATTGCCAATCCTCAGGCCAATCTTTTTGCAACTGATTGAGGATCCATTTAGGGTGAGCATAGTGAGCTTTATCAGTCTTTGCTATGGCCGCTTCAAACTGTTGCTTATTGCGTTGATAGTTGCGAAGGCTAGCATTGATAAGGCCTTTAGCCCAGGGCTTGCCCAGAGTTTTACAACTATTAACCGTTTCGGAGAGCGCTGCATGTTCAGGTAAGCGCATGGAGCGAAGTTGGTATAATCCACATAATAAAAGGGCGGCTATATCTGCATCTTTATTTTTCAATGGTTTTGCGATCAATTGATCAGCGATGGCTTGTAATGGAAGTTGCCAACGAATAACGCCATAGCAAAGCTGTTGGCAGAGTGCGCGTTCATTTTCGGGTAAAAGGCTTATGTTTTTGCGTAAAACAGCATTTAGTGATTGTTGCTGCTTGAGAACAAGGGTAATGATTCGAGCAGCGGTAGCGCGTGCTGAATGTTTAGCCAAGATAATTGCCTACAGTAAGTTTATTAGCGTTAAGGAAGTCCTTAACAGGCATGGCTTTTTTACCCGGTGTTTGAATTTCAGTAATAGCAATGGTGCCTTTTCCCGTAGCGACTAATATTTGGTCAGAATGAGTAGCAATGATTTCACCAGGTGTTGCTTCAATCTGTTGTTCAATAGCCTCTGCGAACCAAATACGTAAAACTTTATCTTGCCAAAGTGTTTGAGCAATTGGCCAAGGATTAAAAGCACGGATTTGTTGGGATATTGCAGTAGCAGATTGTTGCCAATCAATTATAGCTTCAGATTTAACTATTTTGTCCGCATAGCAAGTCATTGCATTATCTTGTGACTCTGCCTTGGTTTGTAATTCAGCTAGTTCAGGCAGGGTAGACAGTAATGTTTCTGCGCCTAATTGAGCAAGCGTATTGTGTAGACTTTGACTGGTATCTTTTTCTGAAATTGGACAAGTAGCACGCGCAAGTACGGGCCCGGTATCAAGCCCCGCTTCCATCTGCATGATGCAGATACCTGTTTCACTGTCCCCTGCCAGTATGGCTCGTTGAATGGGCGCCGCTCCCCGCCAACGGGGTAATAGGGAAGCATGGATATTAATACAGCCCATTTTTGGTGTATCTAAAACTGACTGTGGTAGTAATATCCCATAAGCGACAACAATCATGACATCGGCTTGATAAGCTGCAAGCGTGTCTCGATCTTTTTTTTCTTTGAAATTCGTCGGCTGTACGACTGGGATATTGTGTTCTAAAGCAACTTGTTTGACAGCACTGGGCGTTAATTTCCTGCCGCGACCAGCAGGTCTGTCAGGCTGGGTGTAGACGGCACACACTTCGTATTCAGTTGTTAGCAAGGCTTTTAAGGACTGTGCTGCAAATTCTGGCGTGCCAGCAAAGATTATTCGCATATTGAGCCTAATTTTTTTGTTTTAATTGTTTTTCAAGCCTTTTTTTTATACGCTGGCGTTTTAGGTTGCTCAGATAGTCTACAAATAGTTTGCCATCGAGGTGATCGATTTCATGTTGGATGCAGGTGGCAAGTAATTCTTCAGCCTCTAGATCAAATTGCTTACCTTCACGATCCAAGGCTCTGACGCAGACGGTATCTGCCCTTGTGACCATTTCATATGACTCGGGTACAGATAGACAGCCCTCTTCATGTTCACGCTCGCCATGTTGTTCAACAATCTCTGGATTAATAAATATAAGTGGTGAGGATTTGTCTTCGGAGACATCAATGACGACGAGACGCTTTTGGACATTTATTTGAGTGGCCGCTAAACCAATACCTGGTGCTTCATACATGGTTTCAAGCATATCATCAGCAAGCTGGCGAATATTGTCATCTACTTCCTTAATCTCAAGGGCTTTTTTTCGCAGGCGCGGATCGGGGAAATGTAATATAGGTCTTAGTGCCATAATAATTTAATCTTGCAATGATGTAGATTGAATATTAGTTTCTAAAATAACCAGGAGCTCACTTTTTTTGACGGCTGCAGAGCATTATAGCTAGTATTTTAGAGTAAAAAGGCGACCATGAGGCCGCCTTTTTATCTACGAACTTGGAGTCTTAGACTATTTTAAGCTTGCATAGTATGCAGCGAGATCTTCAATATCTGCATCTGACAAGTTAACAGCTTGCATTGACATGATTGTGGCAAATGCACCTGTACGTTGTTTGTTTTTATAGTCGTTCAAAGACGCAACTAAGTAACCTTCGTTTTGACCAGCAAGATTTGGATAGTTAGGAATCGCAGCGATGCCTTCAGCTCCGTGGCAGCTTACACAAGAAGCCGCTTTTGCTTTCCCAGCAGCAACGTCACCAGCAGCGTAAGAGGCTGATGCACTAAATAATGCGGCTAATCCTAGTAATGCGAAAGCAGTATGTTTCATAGGGTGTCTCCATTTGTTTTTATGATGAATAATTTTTAGTTTTACGCGATTATAGCATCGCTTATAGGGATTTACACGATCATTTTTAGCCTAGAATTGAGGTGATGTATTGTGAAATCACAACGACTGGTTCACAAACTGTCAATTTCAGATTTGCGATAGTCGTTAATTGCGTTTACGCTTACGTACTAAAGAGTAGTTGGTTTATGGATTTGTTTGGCTTTTTCGATTGAGGATTTATCGATGATGCGTCGTATATTTTTTGGCTTTATTTTTGTCATGCTATCGTTGCCAGCACTCGCTGCTGATGTGGCTTTGAACCCTGATCATCCACAAAGACATGTCGTGGTTCCAGGTGATACCTTATGGGACATTTCAGGTAAATTTTTAAAGTACCCATGGCATTGGCCTGATATTTGGCATGTCAACACTCAAATTGAGAATCCCCACCTTATATACCCAGGTGATGTTCTAACGCTAGTGTATCGGGATGGTAAACCTGTACTTGAACTTTCTCGTGGACCACAAATTCGTGAGACACAATTAGAAAAAGCGATTTCGACCATCCCACTAGACGCAATTAGACCATTTTTGAGTCGACCTAGAGTGGTTAGTGAAGATGTATTGGCGAGTGCGCCATACGTCGTGGCGAGTTCTGATGAGCGACTTATTTCAGGCGCTGGCGATAAAGTGTATGCCCGTAATGTCAATGAGAGTGACGGTGAGGACTATAGTATTTTCCGAGGCGGCGAGGTATACACTGATCCTGTGACAGGTGAAATACTTGGGTATGAAGCTATTTATACAGCGGAAGCTAATGTCATCAGTTTTGCTGAGATTTCGACGGTTAACTTAAGAGAGACCACTCGTGAAGTTATGATTGGCGATCGCCTATTGCCGGTAATCAATGAAGATTATGAAATGAATTTCTTCCCTCGCTCACCCGATACCGAGTTGGCCGGGTTTATTCTTTCGGTGTTTGACGGCGTTTCTCAGGTTGGACAATACCAGATAGTAGTGTTAAATCGTGGTGAACGTGAAGGTTTAGAGTCAGGACACGTCGTATCTGTTTATCAAGCAGGTGAAACAATCAAAGATCTTGTATCAGCCGATCGTCATGATGTCGTTACTTTGCCGGATGAGTATGCTGGTGTCGCAATGGTATTCAAGACCTTTGAAAAAGTAAGTTATGCCATTGTAATGAAAGCATCACGTGCTATTCATGTCGGTGATAAAATTAAAACGGAATAATTATTTAAGGAGTTTGCTCTGAACCAGTTTTCAGACGAACAGTTAGAATTAGCATGTTGGCTGGCCCTGCATCGGACTCCCGGTGTGGGGCCAGTTACATTTGCACGTCTACTCGAGCAGTATCCAGATCTTCGGCAGCTATTTACCCATGCTAAACAAGTACAAAACGTCTCTGACAGAACGCGAAGCGCTTTAATTAATCCTGACTGGCAGCAAATTGAGGATGATTTAGCATGGTTTTCCCAGCCTAATAGATACATCATTCTGCAAAAAGAAAACAATTATCCAAGTCTGTTAAAGGAAATTTCTGATCCGCCGAGTATTCTATATGCCCAGGGTGACATCGAATTGCTTTCACAATGGAAAATGGCAATAGTGGGTAGTCGTAACCCTTCGAGATCAGGTCGTGATACTGCATTTGAGTTTGGCCAGTTTTTGGCACAAGGTGATATTGCTATATGTAGTGGCATGGCGATGGGAATTGATGCTGCTGCACATCAAGGGGCGCTGTCAGGACAAGGCAAAACTATTGCTGTTATTGGTACAGGGCTAGATCGCATATATCCTGCAAAACATAGCGAGCTGGCGTATGAAATTGTCGAAAAGGGATTGATGGTCTCAGAGTTCCCGCTGGGCACGCCACCACGTTCTGAAAACTTTCCACGCCGAAACCGGATAATCAGCGGGTTATCGCTTGGGACTTTAGTGGTCGAGGCTGCCACTAAAAGTGGCTCTTTAATTACAGCTAGACAAGCTTTAGAGCAAGGTCGAGAGGTATTTGCCATTCCTGGTTCAATTCATAATCCTTTGGCTAGAGGTTGTCATCAATTGATACGAGAAGGCGCAAAGTTAGTTGAAACTGCCTCCGATATTATTGAAGAACTTGGCGCATTAGCTGCAGTAAGTTTACCTGCGACAGATTCTTTTCAAACAAGACAAAATGCTGATGAACTCGATGGGGAGTATCAGGTCTTACTGGATTGTCTTGCTTATGATCCGGTTGAGGTGGATAGTTTGATTCAAGTGAGTGGATTGACTGCCGACGCTGTTTCATCCATGCTGTTATTACTAGAGTTACAGGGCCAGGTGGAATCATTGCCAGGTGGTCGCTATGTACGGGTTGGCTCATGAGCAGAGCCTTTAGAGGAGTCCAATGAAAGAAAACGTGATTGATGTATTGCTGTATTTATTTGAGAATTATATCGACAGTGATGAGACCTCTAAACCGGACAAGCAGACCCTAGAGATTGAACTAGAGCAAGTGGGGTTTCCTGAATTAGAAATCCATAAGGCATTAGACTGGCTTGAAAATATGACCGTCATTGCTGAGCAAACAGTAGGACTGGAGACTGAGCCTAAAGTGGCTTCGATTAGGCAGTATGCTAATGAAGAGTTGGCACTGCTCAATGCTGAATGTCGCGGCTACCTTTTATTCCTAGAGCAAGTGGGTGTTTTAGATGAAGATACACGCGAAGTTGTAATAGAGCGTGTGTTAGCACTAGATGCCGAAGAGATCGATTTAGAACAGATGAAATGGGTTGTGTTAATGGTCTTATTTTATCAACCAGGCAGGGAAGTTGCCTATGCTTGGATGGAAGATCTTGTGTTTGAAGATATCGAAGCAGTCATACATTAAATTTATTAAGTCGCTATAAAAAGCCTGTCAGCCAAGCTGATAGTGGTTAAAGCCCGATGTGGTAAGAGGTCTATGGGAAGTAAATTAGTCATTGTAGAGTCGCCTGCAAAAGCGAAGACAATTAAGAAGTATTTAGGTAAAGACGTAGAAGTCTTGGCTTCTTATGGTCATGTGCGGGACTTATTGCCAAAAGAAGGGGCGGTAGATACAGCCAACGATTTTGCAATGAAATATCAAATCATTGACCGAAACAGTAAACATGTTGATGCGATTGCCAAAGCGATGCGCAAGGCAGATGCTCTTTATCTTGCAACGGATCCAGATAGAGAAGGAGAGGCAATTTCTTGGCATCTATACGAGCTATTGAAAAAGCGAGGCACATTAAAAAATAAAGAAACACACCGTGTTGTGTTTCATGAGATTACCAAACAAGCTGTTAACGAAGCTGTGGCCAATCCTCGTGAATTGTCTATGGATATGGTTAATGCGCAGCAAGCACGTCGTGCTTTAGATTATTTGGTTGGTTTTACCTTGTCACCATTGTTATGGAAAAAAGTCCGCCGAGGCTTGTCTGCTGGTCGTGTACAAAGTCCCGCTTTGCGAATGATTGTCGAACGTGAATTAGAAATAGAAGCGTTTAAGCCAAAAGAATATTGGACAATAGAAGCTGATGCAGTCCTTAAGAAAGCGACTTTTGAAGCTAAACTGACCCATTTCAAAGGTGAAAAGTTAGCACAATTTACAATTAATAATGAAACAGGTTCTGCCGAAGCAGTTGCTGCGTTAACAAAGGCGGCCGCTGGAAAATTATTAGTTACTAATGTCAGTAAAAAGCAGCGCAAACGTAATCCTGCAGCGCCATTTACAACATCAACATTACAACAAGAAGCGTCACGTAAACTAGGCTTTGGTGCACAACGTACAATGAGCGTTGCACAGCAGCTTTATGAAGGTGTAGATACTGGCGATGGGGCAGTGGGTTTAATCACTTATATGCGTACTGACTCGGTGTCTTTAGCCAATGAAGCAGTCGAAGAATTACGTGGCTTTATTGCTGAAAAATATGGCGCGACATCGGTGCCAAAGAAGCCCCAAGTCTATAAAACAAAATCTAAAAATGCTCAAGAGGCGCATGAGGCTATTCGTCCTACGTCTATTTTACGCACGCCAGAATCATTAAAGTCCTATTTACCCGCTGATCAATTAAAGCTTTATACCTTGATTTGGCAACGTACTATCGCAAGTCAGATGATTCACGCCACGATGAATACGGTCGCTGTAGACTTGGGCTGTGGTGCTGGCAACACTTTCAGAGCGAATGGTTCGACCGTCGTCAATCCTGGTTTTATGAGCGTTTACCTTGAAGGTAAAGACGATTCGAAATCAGATAAAGATGAGCGCCTGTTACCGGCGATGGAAGTGGGCGATGTTGTTGACTTAAAAGCGATTCGTCCTGAACAACACTTTACTGAGCCGCCACCCCGATATAGTGAAGCGAGCTTGGTTCGCAGTCTTGAGGAATATGACATTGGTCGGCCTTCCACCTATGCCAATATTATTTCGACGCTATTACAACGTGAATATGTTGAGCTAGAGAAAAAACGTTTTCATCCGACTGATGTTGGTCGTGTGGTGGGAAAGTTCCTTGTAGATCATTTTACCAAGTATGTCGACTACGGATTCACTGCAAACCTTGAAGATGATCTTGATGCGGTCTCTCGCGGTGAAAAAGAATGGGTACCCCTCCTTAGAACCTTTTGGGGGCCTTTTAAAGCGCAAGTTGAAACCAAAGATAAAGAAGTGCAACGTAGCGACGTCACACAAGAATTATTGGATGAAGATTGTCCAAAATGCGGCCAAAAGCTGTCTAGCCGTCTAGGGCGAAGTGGTCGCTTTATAGGGTGTACCGCTTATCCTGAATGTGATTACACACGAAATATTGATGGTGAAGAAACCACGGCTAGCGAACCTGAAGTCGTCGCGGACAGGAAATGTCCGAAATGTGAATCTGACTTATGGGTGCGTACGGGTAAATATGGCAAATTTATTGGCTGTAGTAGCTATCCGAAATGTAAGCATATTGAGTCATTAGAGCAACCAACAAATACCGGAGTTGATTGTCCGCAATGTAAGAAGGGAGAGATCCTGACGCGTAAATCACGACGCGGTAAGATTTTCTATTCTTGTTCTGGCTATCCTGACTGCGATTATGCTTTGTGGAATGAACCTGTTAAAGAAGCCTGTCCTGACTGTGACTGGCCGATTTTGACGATTAAAACAACAAAGAGTCGTGGGACAGAGAAAGTGTGCCCTCAAAAAGGCTGTGGTTACACTGAAAAAGTTGAATCTAATTAAGCTTTAGCCTGCTGGGTTAAGATTTTATCAAGTTGGTCTGCAAACGTTTTGCGATCTGCTTGGTTGAGTGCTGGTGGCCCTCCAGTGTCAATACCGCTGGAACGGAGATTGTCCATAAAGTCACGCATAGTTAAACGTGCTTTGATATTGGTGACGGTATAAAGCTCGCCACGTGGACTCAATACTGTCGCGCCCTTTTCAATTGCCTCAGCTGCCAGTGGAATATCGCTACTGATCACTAAATCACCAGAGTTAAGCCGTTTTACAATTTCATCATCTGCGACATCAAAACCTTTATTAACCTGATACAAACTAATAAAAGGCGATCGAGGGACACGCATGGCATGATTTGCAATCAGTGTTGTTTGGATCTGTGTCCGTTCAGCGGCGCGAAACAAAATTTCTTTAATGACACCAGGGCAGGCATCAGCATCAACCCAGATTTTCATCTAGTTAGCTTTTAATTGTTCAAAGCTTGTATCTGCGATTTGAGTTGCTTGCTCTGTTGATGTTGCGAGGGTATTGAAGTGACCCATCTTACGACCAGCACGGGCTTCTAACTTGCCATAGAGGTGTAATTTATTATTGGGTATAGAAAGCAATTCAAACCAATGCGGCTCAGTTTGCCCCCAAACATCTCCGAGCAGATTGATCATCACTACGGGTGACGTTAATTCACAATTACCGGACGGAAGGTTACATAACATACGTACTTGCTGTTCGAACTGAGAGGTTTCACAAGCATCAAGAGTGAAGTGACCAGAATTATGAGGTCTAGGCGCAATTTCATTAGCAAGGATATCGCCTTCTTTAGAAATAAAGAATTCGACGGCCATGGTGCCAATATAATCGAGGGCTTCAGCAATTTTATCAGCCATTTCCATAACGGTTTGTGTTTGGACTTGGTTAATCACACTCGGGACAGTCGTACTGTGCAAAATACCATTAACATGCACATTTTCAGCAATAGGGAAGTTAGTAATATCGCCCAATTGGCTGCGTGCGAGAACTGTTGAAACTTCACGTTCTAGATTAATACGTTGCTCTAAGACGCATTCTGCTTGATTGAGATCGGCAAAGGCTTGTTTGACATCATCTAGGTTATGACAAGTGACTTGGCCTTTACCGTCATAGCCAAAATTAGCCAACTTGAGAATAGCTGGAAAGGTGATTCCACCTTCGACATTATTGAAATCACTTTCATTATGAATAGCCACAAATGGGGCAACAGCAATCCCCAAAGATGAGATGAATTCTTTTTCAGTAATGCGGTTTTGGGTTTTGGCTAAGGCAGCAGCAGAAGGATGAACAACAGTTTTGTTTTCTAGAAAAGCTAAGGTCGCGGCCGGAATATTTTCAAATTCAGTGGTAATGGCATCACAAGCTTCAGCCAATATCGCTAAGGCTGATTCATCATCATATTTTGCACAAATATGTTGGTTAGCGATCATGCCAGCGGGGCTATTAGTATCTGGATCTAACACAATCACTTTATAGCCCATAGTTTGAGCGGCTGTAGTGAACATACGGCCGAGTTGGCCACCGCCGAGCATACCGAGCGTAGCGCCTGGAAGAATCATAGTTATACTGTCCGTTATTGTGGTGGTAATGTCATATTCAGCACTTGTTGGTGCTGGTCTGAGCGGAATTGTTTTAGTTTAGCGGCTAAGCTGGAATCGGTTGTGGCGAGTTGTGCAATGGCAAATAATGCCGCGTTGGCAGCGCCTGCTTCGCCAATTGCGAAGGTCGCAACGGGAATACCTTTAGGCATTTGCACGATCGATAACAGCGAATCTTCACCTTTTAAATATTTTGAAGGTACGGGTACACCAAGCACTGGAACCGTTGTATTGGCGGCGAGCATACCGGGTAAATGTGCTGCGCCACCAGCGCCTGCGATGATACAACTCAGCCCTTTATCTTGGGCAGAAACAGCGTATTCAGTCAGCAGATCAGGGGTCCGGTGTGCTGAGACAACTTTTGCTTCGTAAGGGATACCAAAGGCTTCGAGTTGCTCGACTGCTTTTTGCATAACGGGCCAATCACTGTTGCTTCCCATGACGACACCAACGACAGGTTTATCCATATTTAATCCAATTCAGCTTTTTAGAGAACAGACTATTTTAGCTATTTTATTGAAACTAGGGAAGTTTGTTGTTTTTTCTGGCTTCTATCGGGCATGTATTCTGATTGAATGGTACTCAAACAGCAGCTATAATAGCTGATCCATTTTGCCGCCTTTTAGTTTCAAGGCAGTGCTTCTCTGGTTAAATTTGGTGACGAGAAGCCAGGCACTAACGCAATGTTGAAGGTATAGACGTGAGTCAGCCAACTAAATTAACACAAGGCCTCTATCGGCCAGAATTTGAAAAAGATAACTGTGGCTTTGGTTTGATCGCCCAAATGGACGATAAACCAAGTCATTGGCTTATTGAAACAGCAATAGAAGCATTGGGTAATTTAACCCATCGTGGTGCGATTGGTGCGGATGGTAAGACGGGTGATGGCTGCGGTCTTCTCATGAAAAAGCCCGATAGCTTTTTTCGTGCGGTTGCCGATGAGTTAGATTTCACATTAGCCGATCATTATGCAGTTGGCATGGTCTTTTTATCGCAAGATGCGACAGACGCTGATGCTAATCAAGCGATCGTCTCTGAGCAATTAGCAGGACAAGGTTTAGATGTCCAAGGCTGGAGAGACGTCCCTGTCGATCCAGAAGCCGCTTGTGGTGAACAAGCGATGCGTTCTTTGCCTATCATGCGTCAAGTATTTGTTAATGCTGGCCCAGATATGGAGCAGGCTGCATTTGAACGTCATCTATATATTGCACGTCGTTTAGCAGAGAAAGCTGTTAACGATGATGCGTTTTATATCCCAAGTTTATCGTCACAAGTAGTGTCTTATAAAGGCTTGGTAATGCCAGCCTACTTACCTGTTTTTTACACAGATTTACAAGACAAACGCATGGAAACGGCGATTTGTGTTTTCCATCAGCGTTTTTCAACCAATACTTTGCCGCAATGGCGTTTGGCACAACCATTTCGCTATCTTGCACATAATGGTGAAATTAATACGGTTCAAGGTAACCGCAATTGGGCTTTGGCCCGCGGTGCAAAATTTGCGACTTCTTTGATCGAAAATATGGATGATGTGCGTCCATTAGTTGGTATGACGGGCTCGGATTCATCTAGCATGGATAATATGCTAGAAGCGTTACTTGCAGGTGGCGTGAGCTTATTCCGTGCAATGCGCTTATTAGTGCCGCCTGCTTGGCAGAACGATCATACGATGGATGCTGATTTAAAAGCTTTCTATGACTATAACTCTATGCACATGGAGCCTTGGGATGGGCCGGCTGGAGTGGTGCTGACAGATGGCCGTTACGCGGCGTGTACGCTTGATCGTAACGGTTTGCGTCCAGCGCGATATATCATCACAAAAGATCGACACATTACCTTGGCATCAGAAGTAGGTGTCTATGGCTACAGACCTGAAGATGTGGTGGCAAAAGGTCGTTTAAAACCAGGTCAAATGCTAGCGGTTGATACTTCAACAGGCGAATTATTACTGCCGGAAGATATCAATACTGATTTAAAAGAAGCCCAGCCATACAAGGCTTGGCTTGAAGATAATTTACAGCGACTACAAGATAAAGCTGAGGATGAAGTGCCTCCAGCATTGTCTGATGACCTGTTTGACACCCATGAGAAGCTTTATCAAGTGAGCTTTGAAGAGCGCGATCAAGTCTTACGCGTTTTAGCTGAAGCGGGTCAAGAGGCAACAGGTTCAATGGGCGATGATACGCCTTTCCCTGTTTTGTCGGAACGTGAACGTTCGTTATTTGACTATTTCCGCCAGCAGTTCGCCCAAGTGACAAACCCGCCGATTGATTCATTACGTGAAAGTATCGTGATGTCTCTGGAGACATGCTTTGGTAAAGAGCATAACTTGTTTGAAGAAGGTGCTGAGCATGCTAAGCGTGTCGTTATTGACTCACCTGTTTTATCAAGCAGTCGTTTCAGTCAATTATTAGCCTTGGCTGATGATAATCAAGATTATAAAACCACGACTATATCCTTGCATTATGATCCAGCCGTTGGCTTGGAAGCAGCCATAGATAATGTGACAGAGCAAGCTGAAGAAGCAGTAAGAACTGGCACGGTTATTCTTGTGTTGACCGATAAAAATGCAACACAGGACACGTTACCCATTCACGCGCTATTGGGGACGGGGGCGGTACATCATCGTTTGATTAAAGCAGGTCTGCGTTGTGATGCCAATATTGTGGTCGAGACAGCAACGGCCCGTGATCCTCACCATTTCGCAGTGTTGTTAGGGTACGGTGCTACAGCGGTTTATCCTTATTTAGCCTATGCATGCCTAAATGACCTGATTGCCACAGGTGAATTACAAAAAGATTATGCATCGGCTTGTGAGCAGTTCCGTAAAGGGATTAATAAAGGTCTTTATAAAATCACTTCTAAAATGGGTATTTCCACCATCGCTAGTTATCGTGGTGCCCAGTTATACGAGATTGTGGGCCTTAATGAAGCGGTTGTTGATAAATGCTTTTTGGCAACAACGAGCCGAATTAGCGGTACGGGTTACGAAGAACTGCAAGCCGATCAGCAAGCAGTGGCAAGTAAAGCATGGAATAACCGTAAGAAGCGTGAGCAAGGCGGTCTATTAAAATTTGTCCATGGTGGTGAATACCACGCCTATAACCCTGATGTTATTGGCGAACTTCATAAAGCGGTACAAGGTGGTAGTTATGATGACTATAAAGCCTATGCTGCTTTAGTAAATGAGCGTCCAGTAGCGGTTTTACGCGATTTACTCGACCTTAAATTGGCAGATAAGCCACTGGCTTTAGATCAAGTTGAAGAGATCGGCGCTATTCTGAAACGATTTGATAGTGCGGGTATGTCTTTGGGTGCTTTATCACCCGAAGCACATGAAGCCTTAGCTGTTGGCATGAATCGCTTAGGCGGTCGTTCTAACTCGGGTGAAGGTGGTGAAGATCCTGCACGCTTTAAGACTGAAAAAGTGTCTAAAATCAAGCAGGTTGCTTCAGGTCGTTTTGGCGTTACACCACATTATTTGGTTAATGCAGAAGTATTACAGATAAAAATCGCTCAAGGTGCGAAACCAGGCGAAGGTGGCCAATTACCTGGCGGCAAAGTTAATCAGATGATTGCGACTTTGCGTCATTCGGTGCCAGGGGTGACGTTGATTTCACCGCCACCACATCATGATATTTACTCAATTGAAGATTTGGCTCAACTGATCTTTGATTTGAAACAGGTTAATCCGGATGCACTAGTGTCTGTGAAGCTGGTCTCTGAAGCCGGTGTCGGTACTATCGCAGCAGGTGTCGCTAAGGCTTATGCCGACTTGATTACAATTTCAGGTTATGACGGTGGTACGGGTGCGAGTCCATTAACCTCAGTGAAATATGCTGGTGGTCCATGGGAGTTAGGCCTGTCTGAAGCACATCAGACATTAAGGATGAATGATTTGCGGGATAAGGTTCGCCTACAAACCGATGGTGGCTTAAAAACAGGTTTAGATGTTGTTAAAGCAGCTATTTTAGGGGCTGAGAGCTTTGGTTTCGGTACCGGCCCGATGGTGGCGCTAGGTTGTAAATTCCTACGTATTTGTCATCTTAATAATTGTGCGACAGGTGTTGCAACTCAGAATGACAAGTTGCGTTCACAGCACTTTATTGGTCTGCCTCAAATGGTCATGAATTATTTCCAATTTGTTGCACGTGAAACACAAGAGTGGTTGGCTGCTTTGGGTGTTGAAAGTTTAGAGGCATTGATTGGCCGTACAGACTTGTTGACTATCTTGCCTGGAACTACTGATAAACAACGTAAGCTAGATTTGAGTCCGTTGTTATCAACAGCGGGCATTGATGCTGATAAACCGCAGTTCTGTATTGAGCCACATAATGAACCTTATGATAAAGGTGAGCTGGCTGAGCAGATGATTGCTGATATGAAAGA
The DNA here is from genome assembly GCA_905479075.1 of uncultured Gammaproteobacteria bacterium. GTDB lineage: Bacteria > Pseudomonadota > Gammaproteobacteria > Nitrosococcales > Methylophagaceae. Next base: position 109,099 of record CAJQLA010000006.1, read on the forward strand.
AGTTATCACTACTAAAGCGGGCGGCTTCTTTAATTATGATGTTCGAAATATAAATCGTTCTATTGGTGCGAGGATATCGGGTGAAATTGCCCGTCATCATGGCAATTACGGTATGAATGAAGCGCCAATCCGAGTGCAGCTCACGGGATCGGCAGGGCAAAGCTTTGGTGTTTGGAATGCTGGCGGTCTTGAAATGCGACTAGAAGGTGATGCCAATGACTATGTTGGTAAAGGTATGGCAGATGGCAAGTTAACCATTTACCCTTCACCAGAAAGCGACTTTGCAACACAAGAAGCCAGCATAGTGGGCAACACTTGTTTGTACGGTGCAACTGGCGGTACTTTATATGCTGCAGGTATGGCAGGTGAACGTTTTGCCGTTCGTAATTCAGGCGCGATTGCCGTTGTTGAAGGTGTGGGCGACCATGGCTGTGAATATATGACGAGCGGTGTGGTCACGGTCTTGGGTGAAACGGGGCTGAACTTTGGTGCTGGTATGACGGGCGGTTTTGCTTATGTCCTCGATCTGGATGATACATTTGCAGAACGTTACAACACGGAGTTGGTTGAGTTAGTACGAATTGACGGTCAGGAGATGTCAGAGCATGCGCTTTATTTGAAAGCGATGATTGAAGATCATGTTCGTGAAACAGGAAGTATTTGGGGTAACCAGTTACTTGATATGTTTGAGCAACGCTTGAAGCAATTTTGGTTGGTTAAACCTAAAGCCGCTGCTGTTGATGGCTTAATTGAGTTAGTGAACAAACGTAAAGCAAAAGCCGCTTAAGGCAGAGAAATAAAAACTATTATGGCGAAAAATACTTTTCAATTTTTGGAAGTCGGCCGAGTCGACCCTCAGAAACTCGATGCTGCAGAACGCATTAAGCGTTCGGGCGAAATTTACGGCAGTTTTGATAAAGAAAGTTCAGCAGATCAATCTGAACGTTGTCTTGAGTGCGGTAATCCATACTGTGAGTGGAAATGCCCAGTCCACAACTATATTCCAAACTGGTTGAAGTTGGTGAGTGAAGGTAATTTAGAGCAAGCAGCTGAATTATCGCATCAAACAAATACTTTGCCTGAGATATGTGGTCGAGTATGTCCACAGGATCGCCTTTGTGAAGGTGCTTGTACGCTTAATGATGGCTTTGGTGCGGTCACCATTGGTTCTGTTGAAAAGTACATTACTGATACGGCGCTTGATCAAGGCTGGCGTCCAGATATGTCCAATGTGGTTGATACTGGAAAGCGTGTTGCTGTGATTGGTGCTGGCCCAGCTGGCTTAGGTTGTGCTGATGTATTGGTGCGAAATGGCGTTAAAGCAGTAGTTTATGATAAGAATCCAGAAGTGGGTGGCTTGTTAACCTTTGGTATTCCAGAGTTCAAACTTGAGAAAGAAGTGGTTAAACGCCGTCGCGAAGTGCTAGAAGGCATGGGCGTTGAGTTTGTATTAGGTACTGAAATTGGCAAGGATGTGCAATTTGAACAGTTACTTGAAGAGCATGATGCCGTGTTCTTAGGTATGGGAACCTATACCTATATGAAAGGTGGCTTTCCTGGTGAGGATAAAGAGGGTGTATACGAAGCTTTGCCTTATTTAGTTGCCAACAATAAAAAACAGCTTGATTTAGACTCGCCAGATTATGTTGATTTAGCCAGTCAAAAAGTGGTTGTGTTAGGTGGTGGTGATACGGCAATGGATTGTAATCGTACAGCGATTCGTCAAGGCGCAGCCTCGGTGCAATGCGCTTATCGTCGTGATGAAGAAAATATGCCAGGCTCTCGTCGTGAAGTGAACAATGCCCGTGAAGAAGGTGTTGAATTCTTATGGAACCGCCAGCCTATTGAAGTTGTTGGTAATGGTAAAGTCGAAGGAATAAAAGTAGTCACTACTGAGTTAGGCGAGCCAGATGAACGAGGTCGTCGTAGTCCTCAAGCAGTGCCAGGCAGTGAAGAAATTATTGAGGCTGATGCAGTTGTGATTGCGTTTGGTTTCCGTCCAAGCCCAGCACCTTGGTTTAGTGACTATGGTGTTGAAATTGATGACGGTGGTCGTGTCGTCGCACCAGAACAAGGAAAATGTGCTTTCCAAACAACAAACCCTAAGATTTTCGCCGGTGGTGATATGGTACGTGGCTCTGACCTCGTTGTTACCGCGGTATGGGAAGGCCGGCAAGCTGCTGAAGGCATTCTAGATTACCTTTCTGTTTAAGTTTCATCATTAAGTAACTACTCATTACTACCGTTAAGGGGCTATTGTGTCTGAATTAAAAAACGATCGTTATTTACGCGCCTTATTGCGCCAACCGGTCGATAAAACGCCAGTCTGGGTGATGCGTCAAGCAGGTCGTTATTTACCGGAATATCGTGAAGTGCGTGCAAAGGCAGGCGATTTCATGACGCTATGTAGTACACCCGAATTAGCTTGTGAAGTCACGATGCAGCCGTTACGTCGTTATGATTTAGATGCAGCGATTATCTTTTCAGATATTTTAACCATTCCAGATGCGATGGGTTTAGGGTTACATTTTGTATCTGGGGAAGGCCCAAAGTTTGAACAGGTAATTCACTCTGCAGCTGATATCTCTAAATTGGGCGTGCCCGATATGGAAGATAATCTAGGTTATGTGATGGATGCGATCCGCGTCACACGACGCGAAATTGATGGCAAAGTCCCTTTAATTGGTTTTAGCGGCAGTCCATGGACATTGGCCTGTTATATGGTCGAAGGTGGCTCGAGCAAAGATTTTGCCAAGGTCAAAGGCATGATGTTTGAGGCACCAGAACAAATGCATGCTTTACTAGATGTGCTGGCAAAATCAGTAATTGCCTATTTGAATGCTCAAATAGCAGCAGGCGCCCAATCTATTATGTTATTTGATACATGGGGTGGGGCATTGAGTCAGGGAAATTACCAGCAATTTTCACTGGCCTATATGCAGCAAATAGTTGAAGGCTTAACACGTGAAAATGAGGGTCGCACTGTTCCAATAACCTTGTTCACTAAAGGCGGTGGTCAGTGGCTAGAAATGATGGCTGAAACAGGTGTTGATGGTGTTGGCCTTGATTGGACAACTGATATTGCAGCCGCCCGGCAACGTGTTGGTGATAAAGTCACCTTGCAAGGTAATATGGATCCTTGTGTACTTTATGCATCTGCTGATCGAGTTGAGCAAGAAGTAGCTAATGTTCTAGCAGGGTTTGGCAAAGGCGAAACTGGCCATGTCTTTAATTTAGGTCATGGTATTCACCCAACTATTGCACCTGAAAATATGCAGCGTTTAGTTGACTCAGTCCATCGCTTAAGTGAACCTTATCATCAGAAATAGCAAACTTCTATATTAACAATTGTCAGGTTTAGTCTTTTGGCAGAGTAATATCTTGTTGTTTTTCTTTTGGGCTTTGCTTGAGCAACTGCTTGGCTAATTGTTTCACTTGTAGATCATACAATGCGAGTTGTCCTCCCGTTTTAATAGCACGAGAAGCGAGGCTACTAATTACCAGCAGTAAGATCATTGCTATTCCCCAAGCTAAAAAATAGGTCAGCCGGATTTTTGGCTTTTCTACATTGGGATCGTGGATGTTTTTTTCTGTATTGCTAGCATCATCAGTTGAATTGCTTGCAAAAGAGGCTATCAATGAGTCAAGTTGGGAACCTTGCTCGATTGCTTTGGCAAACCGTTCTATGCGCTGAGGCTCTTCATACAAATGCCAAGCCTCAAATACAACTTTAATGCCGATATATAGGCCGACGAGAAGGACGACCATACCAAGAAGTCTAACGATGATGGTGATAACTTCTGTTAAGGCTGATTGCGAATTTTCCATAAAGCGTTTGCCAGAATGATCGTGTATATGAAAGGTAATACTTAGGCATCAATATTACAAGTTATAAAAAAGGGCGGCTCCAACTAAATTGTTGGAGCCGCCCTTTTATCTAAGTTTTAAATAGAAAGCTATTTATTAACGGTCTGTGAACTCAGGGTAAGCTTCAATACCACATTCACTGATATCAACACCTTCGTACTCTTCTTCTTCAGAGACTCGGATGCCCATGACCATTTTCAAGATAGCCCATACGATGAAGCTAGTAACAAATACCCAAACAAAAATTGTTGCAGCACCGACTAATTGGCCAGTAAAGCTAGCATCAGAATTTGTTAAAGGAACAGCTAATAGACCCCATAAACCAACAACACCATGGACAGAAATTGCACCAACCGGATCATCAATTTTTATTTTATCCATAAACAAGATTGATAAAACGACTAACGCACCACCGGCAGCACCAATTAATGTTGCAGCTAACGGTGTTGGTGTATCAGGTCCAGCAGTAATAGCAACCAGACCTGCTAAAGCGCCGTTAAGAATCATTGTTAAATCAGCTTTACCAAACATCATTTTCGCCATAAATAAAGCAGCAATGACACCACCCGCGGCAGCAGCATTAGTATTTAGGAAAACCATTGCAACTGCGTTAGCACTTGCCATATCACCTAGTTTTAATACTGAACCACCGTTAAAGCCGAACCAACCCATCCATAAGATAAAGGTACCTAATGTTGCTAAAGGTAAGTTTGCACCTGGAATTGGTTTTACTTCACCGTTTTCGCCATATTTACCTTTACGAGCACCTAGTAACATGACACCTGCTAATGCAGCTGCAGCACCGGCCATATGAACAATACCTGAGCCAGCAAAATCAAGGAAACCAAAGTCATCGCCAAGAGAGTACATGCCAAAGACAGAAGCACCGCCCCAAGTCCAAGCACCTTCCATTGGGTAGATGAACGCTGTCATAACGACTGCAAAAAAAGCAAATGCGGTTAATTTCATACGCTCAGCAACAGCACCCGAAACGATAGACATTGCAGTTGCAACGAAAACCACTTGGAAGAAGAAATCCGAAGCAGCTGAATAAACAGAGCCACCATCAAAACCTGCTTCTGCCGAAGCTGCTAACGCATCTTCAACCAGAGTGTCACCACCAGCAATACCATCTAAGAAGATACCGCCGCCGTACATGATGTCATAACCGACGACTAAATAAGCTGTACAAGCTATAGCGAAAAGCATGACGTTTTTTGTTAAAATTTCAGTTGTGTTTTTAGCACGAACAAGGCCAGCCTCTAGCATAGAGAAACCAGCTGCCATCCACATTACTAAGGCACCACAGACTAGGAAATAGAATGTGTCCATAGCATACTGGAGTTGGAAAATTTGACTTTCCATTACATTATCTCCTAATTAATTAAAGGGCATCAGGGCCGGTTTCGCTTGTGCGAATCCGAACCACATGCTCAAGTGGGTAAACGAAAATCTTGCCATCACCAATTTTGCCAGTGTTAGCACCTTTAACGATCGCTTCAATAACCTGTTCTACTAACGGATCATCGACTGCGACTTCAAGTTTTAGTTTAGGTAAAAAATCAACGACGTATTCTGCGCCGCGATACAGTTCTGTATGCCCTTTTTGACGGCCGAATCCTTTTACTTCAGAAACGGTTAAGCCTTGCACTCCGATTTCTGATAAAGATTCGCGAACATCGTCAAGCTTAAAAGGCTTAATGATTGCTACTACTTGTTTCATAAGTATTCCTTGGTTGTGAAAGACTGGCTTATCTTTTTAAAAGATAAGCCAGTCATGTGATTGTTATAGAGATTTTGAGACAGTGAAGATCAAACGACCATCAGCAACGTTTTCACCATAGAAATCTTCGCCATCACTATCTGTGTCTGTGTAAGTTAAATCTACACCGAAGCCAACGACTTCAGTAGAAAGGCCAATACGGTAATCGGTCGGGTTATCTACACCGCTCATGTCATAATCGTAATAGCCATATCCTAGACTTAGTGCAACATTCATTGGTAAGTCATAGTCAAAGCCTAAAGAATAATAAGTAGCATCTTCGTCGCTGCCGTATACATCATCTGTGTAAGCTACGCCAGCACTAAAGAGACTGTAGCTCAAACCAAGATAGTATTCATTCCAATCACCACTATCTGTACCAGGGTAGATATAGCGCAACATACCGATATCATAACCAATGCCCGTATCGCCAATTTCACTGGCAAAACCGGCATAAACATCAACTTCAATATGAGCTTGGTCAGTGTTGCCGTCAGAACCAGTAAGGCCGAAGTCTACATTTGATGCCCATGTACCAGCATAAAGACCGGAAGCATGACCGTAGTCAAAACTACCTGAGATGGCAGGTTCGCTATCTGTTTGACTGTAACCACGCCATACGTAGTCAGATGACATAGCAACACTTGCAGATGTTGAGTGTTGGCCATCTTCACTTTCCCACGCCATAGCAGAAGACGCCATCACTAACGTGCTTGCTGCTAATAGTGTAGATATTTTTTTCATTTTCATTTTAATCCCCTAGAGCTTAAAAAATTAGCGTTTGAACACGGTGGCAATTGTTACCACTAATAAGAGTTCAGACTAATATAGCTGTAGCAGAAGGCGTGCCAGAATAAAAAAAACAATAAAAACAATAATATAGAATAATTTAAGGCGGGGTGGATATTAGAGATGGATCATATTGGTGCAGTTATGGCTTAAAAAAGTGCGATATTTAAGGTTGTGACTTTTTAAATACGAATACAAGAGGAAGTGGGTTGTGAGGGCCGGTTAAATTGGAGCTTAAAAAGAGGGCTAAAATACACCAGCTTGCGTGATGCCTTACGGAATATGAGGGCAAAAAAAAGCCGCTGACCATAGTGGTCAGCGGCTCTTCAATTTAGCTCAAATCAACTATTAAATTATAGAGATTTAGATACGGTCAAAACTACACGATCATCTGTAAGGCTATCGTTACCAACAAAATCTTCCGCATCGCTAAGTGTTTTGTAGTAAGTAAGATCAAAATCAAAGCCTGCTAGGTTTTTAGTGATACCAAGATTGTAGTCTTCAAGAGTGTCATCATTAATATCATCATCTAGATCGTAGAAAGCATAATTAGCGTGGAAGCCAATATCCATCGGTAGATCGTGATTAAAGCCTAGTAAGTAGTGTGTGCCACTTTCACTTGTAGCCAAAGCATCACCAGAATGAGATACCTTAAGGCTGAACATGCTGTAGCTTAAACCAATGTATGCTTCATTCCAGTCTGCACCGTCAGTACCTGGGAAAGCATAACGAAGTGCACCAACATCGTAGCTGATACCTGTATCACCAATGTCGTTAGCAAAACCAGCATAGTAGTTAAGCTCGATGTGAGCTTGGTCCGTGCCGATCATATAATCAATATTTGAAGCCCAAACACCGGCGTATAGACCTGATGCATGACCAAGATCAAAGCTACCAGAGATAGCTGGTTCACTGTCAGTTTGTGAAGCTCCACGCCACATGTAGTCAGTTGAAAGCGCAACGCTAGCACTAGTAGTAAAAGCGCTAGCATGATCATCAGCCATTGCTGTAGAAGCTGCAACCATTGTGCTTGCTGCTAATAAGGCAGCTAATTTATTCATTTTCATTTTTTCCCGTCTCCTGGAATAGTAAAATTTATTGTCTTCTGACTTTTAAAAAGTGTTGTGAAAACAAGACAATTGGTGGTTATTCTAACGAGACTTGGTATGATGATCTAGCTTTTTGATGAATAAATGTGGTTTTATCAACGAATAATGAGTGGCCTGTATGAATTTTACAACAATTGACCCTGTCGCCTTAGATTTAGGTTTAATACAAATCCATTGGTATGGCCTAATGTATTTATTTGGTTTTCTTGGCGCATGGTTGTTAGGGCGAGCACGTGCAGAACGTTATGGCTGGACTGCTGAGGAAGTAGAAGACTTATTGTTTTACGGTGCTATAGGTGTGATTGTCGGTGGCCGTATGGGTTATGCCATATTTTATGATTTGACGACGACACTACATAACCCACTCAATATTATTAAGGTATGGCAAGGCGGAATGTCTTTTCATGGTGGCTTATTAGGTGTGTTAACGGCCTTTTGGTTTTTCGCCAACAAAACAGGAAAATCCTATTTTGCCATCAGTGACTTTATTGCTCCGATGGTGCCAATTGGCTTGTTCTTTGGTCGTATAGGTAACTTTATTAATGGTGAGTTATGGGGAAAAGTAACGGATGTGCCTTGGGCTATTGTTTTTCCGTCAGGCGGACCAGAACCTCGACATCCTTCACAATTGTATGAAGCAGGTTTAGAAGGGGCATTACTCTTTATTATATTATGGGTTTATTCTGCCACTCCGAAACCAGCAGGTGCTGTTTCAGGTTTATTCTTACTTGGTTATGGCTTTTTCCGTTTCCTTGTCGAGTTTGTGCGTATACCAGATCAGCAATATGGTTACTTATTAATGGATTGGATTACGATGGGGCAAATATTATCGTTACCAATGATTATTTTTGGTGGATTTTTAGTGTTCCGCGCTTATCAAAAGGCTTAGCTTAAAAGTATTACCGACCAGGTGAGGATGGCTATTAATAAGGCCATAAAAACAGCCAACGAACCATAGTCTTTAGCTCGCCCTGATAAAGTATGTCGCTCGTCACTGATGCGGTCGACAACACATTCAATGGCCGAATTAATAATTTCTACAATCAAAATTAATAACAAGCTAATGAGCATGGCGACCTGTTCATAAGTTGTGATGTCGAGAAAGAAGGTAAACGCACCAAGTAACACTAGCCCGATGACTTCTTGACGAAAAGCGGCCTCATTAACAAAAGCTGATTTAAAACCTAGCCAAGAATATTGAGTCGCGTATACAAGACGCATCAGTCCGGTGTTTTTTTTCATTAATTTGTCCGTAGAGAATAAAGTCTTAAGGTGTAACTTCTAGAATGAGAGATTAACTGAAAATTGTTTTTATGTCAGCGAGTTATATTATTAAATAAAAAAATGTGTGGCTATTATTTTGGCTCAAAGTTTTTACATGCATGTTAAAATGCTAAATTGAGATGAAGAACTAGTACAGGCGACTTTATGGCTTATCAAGATCACTATGATGTTATTGTTGTTGGAGGAGGGCATGCGGGCACAGAAGCCGCATTAGCTTCTGCACGGCAAGGCGTTAAGACATTGTTGCTCACTCAAAATATCGAAACCTTAGGCCAAATGAGCTGTAACCCAGCCATTGGCGGTATTGGTAAAGGGCATTTGGTGAAAGAGATTGATGCGCTTGGCGGTGTGATGGCCAAAGCAGCCGATCGTGGCGGCATCCAGTTTCGTATTTTAAATGCGAGTAAAGGGCCTGCTGTAAGAGCAACACGTGCACAAGCCGATCGTGTTCGTTATAAGGCTGCAGTACGTGAAGCCATAGAGTCCCAAGAAAACCTGTATTTGTTTCAGCAAACGGTAGAGGATCTGATTGTCGAAAACGATCGTGTTGTCGGCGTTGTTACCCAGATAGGTTTGAAGTTCTCTGCCAAATCTGTGGTGTTAACGGTAGGCACTTTCTTAGGCGGCTTAATTCATATTGGTATGCAAAACCATCAAGGTGGCCGTGCAGGAGATCCTGCTTCAATTGGCCTTGCTCAGCGTTTACGAGCGCTACCATTTCGGGTTGATCGTCTTAAAACAGGCACACCGCCAAGGATCGCGACAAGCACTATTGATTATACTGAATTAACAGAACAACCTGGCGACACGCCGACACCCGTGTTCTCTTTTTTGGGTGATGCTAGCCAACATCCACAACAAATCTCTTGTCACATCACCCACACTAATGAATCAACACACGATGTGATCCGAGCAAACTTGGATCGTTCGCCAATGTACAGTGGGGAGATTGAAGGGATAGGTCCTCGTTACTGCCCTTCGATTGAGGATAAGGTTGTTCGTTTTGCAGATAGAACTTCACACCAAATATTTTTAGAGCCTGAGGGGCTAGGTTGTGGTGAAGTCTATCCTAATGGGATTTCAACCAGCTTACCTTTTGATGTGCAATATCAAATTGTACGTTCAATGAAAGGCTTAGAAAATGCCCATATCACAAGGCCAGGTTATGCGATTGAGTATGACTATTTTGACCCGCGTGACTTGCAGCCATGGTTGGAAACAAAGCATATGCAGGGTCTCTTTTTTGCCGGACAAATCAATGGCACAACAGGCTATGAAGAAGCGGCAGCGCAAGGACTTATCGCAGGTTTAAATGCCGGCTTACAAGCACGGGAAATGGAGCCATGGTGTCCACGACGTGATGAAGCATATATTGGTGTGATGATTGATGATTTGATTACATCAGGCACACAAGAGCCTTATCGGATGTTTACCAGTAGAGCTGAATATCGTTTGTTATTGCGTGAAGATAATGCCGATCAGCGTTTAACGCCTAAAGGCAGAGAATTAGGCTTGGTTGACGATGTGCGTTGGGCGGCCTTTTCTACCAAACAACAAGCTGTTGATGAAGAGTTTAGCCGATTGGAAGGGTTTACCTTTAGTCCTGAAAAAACCAATCAAGAGATTGCAGAGCGTGTTCTTGGTGAACCATTAAATAAAGTGAGTACAGCTTTAGATTTATTACGTCGCCCTACGGTTGATTATCAAGGTTTGTTGACTTTGCTGGAACAAGAACAGTCTGTCGAGGATATTGTGGCGGAACAAGTGGTAATCAGAACTAAATATGCTGGCTATATTAATCGACAACAAAATGAAATTAATCGACTGCAGCGCCATGAATCAACAGCTTTACCTGAAGATATAAATTATCAAAATGTCCGCGGTTTATCTCATGAAGTCAGAGAGAAATTGGAACAGGCGAGGCCGAATAGTCTCGGTCAAGCAGCTAGAATTTCTGGTGTTACGCCTGCTGCTGTCTCTTTATTATTAGTTCACTTAAAACGTGATAATCAAAGTGTAGCAAGTTAATGTCGGGTGCTTTGCTTGAACAAATACAGCAAGGTTGTATTAATTTAGAGCTGGCTTTAAACGAGCAACAGCAGCACCAATTGTGCGCTTATGTTGAATTGTTGAACAAGTGGAATAAGGTCTATAACCTCACTTCCGTACGTGATGCATCAGAGATGGTGAGTCGACATTTACTGGATAGCTTAGCGATTTTGCCATATCTAAAAGGGCGTAGCTTATTAGATGTAGGATCTGGTGGAGGCTTACCTGGAATCCCTATTGCCATTGCTAGACCTGACCTATCGGTTACCTTATTAGATAGTAATTCAAAAAAAACCCGTTTTTTACAGCAAGTAAAAGCGGAGTTAAAGCTCAATAATGTCACCGTTGTACATGCACGCATTGAACAGGCTACACTGCCCCTTTTCGAGATAGTCACAGCCAGAGCCTTTTCGACAATTAGCGACATCATTGATTTAACGGCGAGACATTGTAATGATGATGGCAGACTTTTATTGATGAAAGGAGTATATCCTTCTGAGGAATTGGCGTCAGTGGGGGGGCGATTTGAATTGGCATCGGTGAGGTCGTTAACTGTACCGGGTTATGAAGGTCAGCGACATTTAGTCGAGCTCACTAAATCAACGACAGCGGTTTAATCATAAGGTAGCAATGCATGGGCAAAATCTTTGCTGTAACAAACCAAAAAGGTGGCGTCGGTAAAACCACCACCACTGTAAATTTAGCTGCCGCGTTGGCGGAAAATGCTAAACGAGTATTGTTAATTGATTTAGATCCGCAAGGTAATGCGACGACAGGTTGTGGCATTGATAAAGCGACAATCGATAAAAGCAGCTATGACGTGTTAGTGGCTGAAGCCAGCGCAGAAGACGTCATATTAAGGCATGAGGATAGTTCATTTGATGTGATCCCAACCAATGCCGATCTGACAGCAGCTGAAATAGAATTATTAGATATAGAGCAAAGAGAACATTGTTTGAGGCTGGCACTTGAACCAGTGAGGAGCGATTACGATTACATCTTAATTGATTGCCCACCCTCATTAAGCATGCTGACACTTAATGCGCTTGTAGCTTCAAAAGGCGTTATTATTCCAATCCAGTGCGAATACTATGCACTGGAAGGGTTATCTTCACTACTAAAAACGGTCGAACGAATTAAGCAAAGGGCGAACCCCGCTTTGGAAATTACCGGTTTGTTACGCACCATGTTTGATGCGCGTAATAATCTGGCTAACCAAGTATCGCGACAGCTTATTAATCATTTTGATAAAAAAGTATTCCATGCGATTATCCCTCGAAATGTACGTTTAGCCGAGGCGCCAAGTCATGGTGTTTCCGTGGTAAGCTACGATCGCTCATCTCGAGGCGCTATAGCTTATATGGCATTGGCTAGTGAGTTTATGCGGCGTGAAAACAGTTAAGATCGATATGCAACTTTAAAACAGGCAGACAGATGGCGACGAAAAAAAGAGGGTTAGGACGCGGTTTAGATGCACTATTAGCTGATGTTCAGCAAGATGATAGTGGTGTAAATGATAGCTTACAGTATTTCCCTTTGGATCTACTCCAACCGGGAAAATATCAACCTCGGGTAGATATGTCGCAAGACTCCTTGGATGAGTTAGCAGATTCCATTAGAGCGCAAGGCCTAGTACAACCTATTGTTGTCCGTCCAGTCAATGATGGTCACTATGAAATCATTGCTGGTGAACGACGCTGGCGGGCATCAAAAATAGCAGGTTTAGACACGGTGCCAGCGCTGGTGCGAGATGTCTCCGATCGTAATGCCATTGCTATGGCATTGATTGAAAATATTCAGCGTGAAAACTTAAACCCAATGGAAGAAGCGAATGCGCTTCATCGTTTACGGGAAGAGTTTTCAATGACGCACCAAGAAGCAGCCGAAGCAGTGGGTCGTTCACGTGCTGCAGTTTCTAATCTATTACGTCTTAGAAACTTGAATGACGAAGTAAAACGCTTAGTCGAAAACTGTGATCTTGAAATGGGTCATGCTCGCGCGCTATTGGCGTTAGAAGGTGAACAGCAATCGACAGCAGCACAGCACATTGTTGAGAAAGGTTTATCTGTTCGCGAAACAGAACAACTCGTTCGCAGGCTTTTAAAACCAGCAAAAGAAAAGCCGGAGCAATCAGAAGCCATCCTGGCTGAAATAGACGAACTTAAAAAGCTGATTAGTAATAAATTTGGTAATCAATTTTCACTGAAACATGCGGCAAATGGTAGAGGAAAGTTAGTCATTAGTTATTCTGATATCACGGAACTAAAAAATATCGTTAAAAAGATAAAGTAAATCAACATTTTGATTGACCCAACAGACCTCAGATCTATATAATGCTTGGCTTTATCTATGTAAGAAATGAAAATCGGTGAAAGTAAGCGAGGGTCTAGTCCAAAGCGATCCCATCAATCGATTGCTTAAACTGCAATTAACTACACTGATAGTAACTGTTTTGATTGTCTTTTTTTTACAAGGGAAATTAGCGAGCATCGCCTACCTTTATGGCGGCAGTATTGCGCTAGCTAATACCTTTTTACAAAAATGGCATTTATTTGTCGCTGCAAAATATGCAGGGGCGGATGCAGGCAAGAATTTAGGCAGAGCTTATCGCTGTGTCGCAGAACGTTGGGCATTGACCATCGTAATGTTTGCTATAGGGTATTCAGTGCTGACGCCAGCATTGATGCTGATAGTCGGCTTTATTGTGGTGCAAATTGTTGTTTTATTTGGAAATTTGAAGCGGGCTTAAGACCAATAATGGCAAGTGAATCAAGCATAACTACATCAAGTTATATTAAGCATCACCTACAAAATCTAACGTTTGGTGAAAAACAAGTTGAAACATCTCCCGGAATTTGGACGCCAACAGGCGACTGGGGCTTTGCTACCACCTCCGAAGAAGCTGCAAAAATGGGTTTTTGGGCAATTAATGTCGATACCATGTTGTTGTCTATTATTCTCGGTGTGTTGATGATGTGGTTCTTTCGCAGCGTCGCCAAAACAATTTCAACAGGCGTGCCTAGTCCAGTCCAAAACTTCGCTGAAATGATGATTGAGTTCGTCAACGATACCGTTAGAGGTTCATTCAGCGGCGGTAAAAATGACTTAGTGGCACCCCTAGCTTTAACAATTTTCGTTTGGGTCTTTTTAATGAACCTGATGGATCTAATACCGGTAGATATTTTACCGCTAGCAGTCGCGCAAGGCGCTGCCTTATTTGGTGCTGATCCACACCACGTCTTTTTCAAGGTTGTACCGAGTACCGATCCGAATGCCACAATGGGTATGGCATTGGTCGTGTTTGGTCTGATGTTGTATTACAGCTTCAAGATTAAAGGAGCGGGAGGTTTTCTTGGTGAGTTAGCTTTTGAGCCTTTTGGCAAAATGGCATTACCAATTAATCTTGTGTTGGAAACAGTCACATTACTTGCTAAACCTTTCTCATTAGGCTTGCGTCTATTCGGAAATATGTACGCGGGTGAGATGGTCTTTATTCTAATTGCAACAATGTATGGAGCGAGCCTATTTATGGGATCGCTTGCAGGTGTACTACAAATTGGTTGGGCGATTTTCCATATTTTGATTATCACACTCCAGGCCTTTATTTTCATGGTCTTGACAGTGGTATATATCGATATGGCACATCAACATCATTAAGTTTGAACAGGTTTTACTTTTAATTTTTTAGTATTTGGTTTTTGTTAGGAGAAAAAAATGGATATGGGTTTGGTTTATGTAGCAGGTGCTCTGATGATCGGTCTAGGTGCATTAGGTGCTGCGATTGGTGTTGGTCTTTTAGGCGGTCGCTTTTTAGAAGCAGCAGCTCGTCAACCTGAATTAGTACCAATGTTACGTACTAACTTCTTCTTGGTTGCCGGTCTTGTTGACGCGGTACCAATGATTGCGGTTGGTCTTGCAATGTACGTTCTATTCGCGGTTGCTGGATAAGCATTTTTAAACAGTATTGCGATAAAGAAGAGGTACTAGCATGAATATGAATGCAACCTTGATAGGTCAAGCCTTAGCTTTCATAGTATTTATTGGCTTTTGCATGAAGTATGTGTGGCCGCCAATTATGCAAGCGCTCGAAGAGCGTACAAAAAAAATTGCAGATGGTTTGGCAGCAGCAGAACGTGGTCGTCATGAGCAAGAATTAGCTGAAAAGCGCGCTCAACAAGTGATTCATGAAGCGAAAGAGCAAGCGAGTGAGATTGTTTCACAAGCGCAACGTCGTGGAAATGAGATTGTTGATGAGTCGAAAGACAATGCGCATGTTGAAGGCGAACGTATTTTAACGTCAGCTAAAACAGAGATTGAGCAAGAAGCTAATCGAGCTAAAGATGAGCTTCGTGGACAAGTAGGCAGCATAGCTTTGGCTGGTGCCGCTAAAATTCTTGGACGTGAAATTGATGCTAAGGCGCATACCGATTTGTTAGAAGAATTGGTCAGTCGGATCTAGGGGAAAGACGATGGCAGAAGCAATTACTATCGCTCGCCCTTATGCAAACGCAGTTTTTGCGATTGCCCAAGAGAAGGCAGAACTAAAAGCATGGTCAGAATTGCTAGAGGTTCTCTCTCAGACTGTGGCAGATCCTGCGATGCAGTCAATCATTGCAAGCCCATCGGTTAATGAAGAACAAGTGCTTGGCTTAATGACTGATATTGCTGGTGAAGCAATGACCGATGATGCGACAAGTTTTTTAGCATTATTGGCTAACAATAACCGTTTGCAATTATTAAGTGATATAGCCGTAATTTTTGAAGAATTGCGTGCCGAAGCAGAGCAAGTGATGATTGCAGAAGTAAGTGCTGCGAGAGCATTAACAAAAAAACAACAAGCCAATATTGCGGCAGCGTTGAAAAAACGCACGGGCAGAGATGTCACGTTAAACGTTGAGATAGACGAAAGCTTATTGGGTGGAGCGATTATTCGAGCAGGTGACCTGATTATTGATGGATCAGCCTTGGGTAAATTGAACAGACTGGCCAACGTTATTAACTAACGGCCTGTATAGAGGAATAGAGATGCAACTGAATTCAGCAGAGATCAGTGACTTAATCAAAAAGCGTATTGAAAGCTTTGATGGAGCTACTGAAGCACGTACAGAAGGTACGGTTGTCGGCGTAACTGACGGTATTGTACGAATCCATGGTCTAGCAGATGTTATGGCTGGCGAAATGTTAGAGTTTCCAGATAACACTTTTGGTATGGCATTAAACTTAGAGCGCGACTCAGTCGGTGCTGTAATTTTAGGTGCTTACCAGCATATTACCGAAGGCGACAGTGTTAAATGTACTGGCCGTATTTTGGAAGTACCGGTAGGCGAAGGCCTATTAGGTCGTGTTGTTGATGCACTTGGTAATCCAATTGATGGTAAAGGCGAGATTACAAGCCAATCAACATCACCGATTGAAAAGGTTGCACCAGGTGTTATTTCACGTCAATCAGTTGATCAGCCTCTTCAATTAGGTTTGAAATCGGTTGATGCGATGATTCCCGTTGGTCGTGGTCAGCGTGAGTTGATTATCGGTGATAGACAAACAGGTAAAACTGCGATTGCAATTGATGCGATTATTAATCAGAAAGATACCGGTGTTAAATGTATCTATGTTGCGATTGGTCAGAAAGCATCTTCAATTGCTAACGTAGTACGTAAGCTTGAAGAGCACGGTGCATTAGGTCATACAACTATCGTTGCCGCCGCTGCATCTGATTCAGCTGCCTTGCAATTTATAGCACCATACGCTGGTTGTTCAATGGGTGAATATTTCCGTGATAAAGGTGAAGATGCCCTGATCATTTATGATGATTTAACAAAACAAGCTTGGGCTTATCGCCAAGTTTCATTGTTACTGCGTCGTCCGCCAGGTCGTGAAGCTTATCCTGGTGATGTTTTCTACATTCATTCTCGCCTACTAGAACGTGCTTCACGTGTTAGTGCGGATTATGTAGAAAAAGAGACTAACGGTGCTGTGACAGGTCAAACAGGATCTTTAACTGCTTTACCTATCATTGAAACACAAGCGGGTGACGTATCAGCATTCGTACCAACGAATGTTATTTCGATTACAGATGGTCAGATCTTCCTAGAAACTGACTTATTCAACTCAGGTATCCGTCCTGCGATTAATGCTGGTTTATCAGTATCTCGTGTTGGTGGTGCTGCTCAAACTAAGATCGTTAAGAAATTAGGTGGTGGTACGCGTCTTGATTTAGCACAGTATCGTGAGCTAGCAGCATTTGCTCAGTTTGCATCGGATCTTGATGAAGCAACACGTGGTCAAATTGAACGTGGTCAGCGAGTTACCGAGTTAATGAAGCAACCGCAATATCAGCCTTTATCGATTGCTGAAATGTCGGTGTCTTTATTTGCTGCGAATGAAGGTTTTATTGATAATGTTGACGTTGATAAAGTTGGTTCTTTTGAAGCGGCACTACTCTCAAATATGAAATCTAACCACGCTGAGTTGATGGCTAAAATTAATGAAACTGGCGGCTTTGATGATGAGATTTCTGGCGGTATGCGCACAGCAATCGAAAGCTTCAAGAAAACAGGTAGTTGGTAATCGGAGCATAAGCCATGGCTAGTGGTAAAGAGATACGGACTCAGATAGGCAGCATCAAAAACACGCAAAAGATCACGCGTGCGATGGAGATGGTTGCCGCGAGTAAGATGCGTAAAGCCCAAGAACGAATGGCTGCAACGCGCCCTTATTCGGACAAAATTTATAATGTGATTCAGCATTTGGCTTTTGCACATCCTGAATATAAGCACATCTATTTGCAAGATAGAGAAGAGAAAACACGTGTTGGTTATATTGTCGTGTCTTCTGATCGCGGTTTATGTGGTGGCCTGAATAACAATTTATTTAGAACATTGCTAAAAGATATTCAAGATAAGACTGATAAAGGCATCGAGATTGATGTCTGCGCTATTGGTAAAAAGGCAACCAGCTTTTTTGGCCGTTTGCCAGTGACATTAGCAGCGCAAGTCACACAGCTAGGCGAAGAGCCAAGTGCTAATGAGTTGATTGGTAGCATCAAAGTGATGCTGGATGCTTATGACTCTGGTCATATTGATAGCTTGTATTTAGTGTTTAATGAGTTTGTAAACACGATGACACAAGAAAATAAAATCATGCAGCTACTACCGAGTAAGCCTGCAGCGCCAGATCAAGAGTTAAAACATCATTGGGATTATATCTATGAACCTGATGCTAAAGAAGTTTTAGATGACTTATTGGTTCGTTATATTGAATCTTTGGTTTATCAAGGTGTAGTTGAAAATGCGGCCTGTGAGCAAGCATCTCGAATGGTTGCGATGAAAAGTGCGTCTGACAATGCGGGTGATCTTATTGATGATCTGCAGCTGGTGTATAACAAAGCACGTCAGGCAGCTATTACACAAGAAATATCAGAAATTGTTGCTGGTGCCGCAGCGGTATAAAGCAAATAACACGGGCTTAATCGCCCAAATGTATTGAAAGAGGAAGCAAGATGAGCTCTGGAAAGATTGTACAAATTATCGGTGCGGTCGTTGACGTGGAATTTCCACGTGACAGCATACCTAAAGTTTATGATGCCTTAATGGTTGACGAAGCAAGCTTAACGCTTGAAGTTCAACAGCAATTAGGTGACGGTGTTGTCCGTGCGATTGCGATGGGTGTGACCGATGGTTTGAAACGTGATTTAGCCGTATCTAATACTGGTGAAACGATTCAAGTACCTGTTGGTCAAGAAACACTTGGCCGTATCATGGACGTGCTTGGTAATCCTATCGATGAGAAAGGTGATATTGGTGAAGAAGCCAGATGGGGTATTCACCGTAAAGCACCGAGCTTTGACGAGTTAGCTGCTAGTAATGAATTACTAGAAACAGGCATTAAGGTTATCGATTTAGTTTGCCCATTCGCTAAGGGTGGTAAAGTCGGCCTATTCGGTGGTGCCGGTGTAGGTAAAACCGTTAACATGATGGAGCTTATCCGTAACATCGCTATCGAGCACAGTGGTTTCTCGGTATTCGCTGGTGTTGGTGAGCGTACTCGTGAAGGTAATGACTTCTATCACGAAATGACAGATTCAAACGTTATCGATAAAGTATCGTTGGTTTACGGTCAAATGAATGAGCCGCCGGGTAACCGTTTACGTGTTGCGTTGACTGGTTTAACAATGGCGGAATACTTCCGTGATGAAGGTCGTGACGTATTATTCTTCGTTGATAACATTTATCGTTATACCTTAGCCGGTACAGAAGTATCAGCGCTATTAGGTCGTATGCCTTCTGCGGTAGGTTACCAACCGACATTGGCTGAAGAGATGGGTGTACTACAAGAACGTATTACCTCAACTAAGACGGGATCTATCACATCTATCCAAGCGGTATATGTACCTGCGGATGATTTAACAGATCCATCACCAGCGACTACGTTTGCTCACTTGGATGCGACGGTTGTATTGTCTCGTTCAATTGCCGAATTAGGTATCTACCCGGCGATTGACCCACTGGACTCTACAAGTCGTCAGTTAGATCCTTTAGTTATTGGTAATGAACATTACAATGTAGCTCGTGGCGTTCAAGGTACATTACAACGTTATAAAGAGCTGAAAGATATCATTGCAATCTTGGGTATGGATGAATTATCTGAAGAAGATAAACAAACTGTAACCCGCGCTCGTAAGATTCAACGTTTCTTATCTCAACCATTCTTCGTTGCTGAAGTATTTACAGGTAGTCCAGGTAAGTATGTATCACTAAAAGATACTATTTCAGGTTTCCAAGGTATCTTAGACGGTGAATATGACGCTTTACCAGAACAAGCATTCTATATGGTTGGTGGTATTGAAGAAGCTGTTGAAAAAGCGAACAAGCTATAAGCTTTTTAAGGGGTAAATGATGGCAATGACAATTCATGTTGATATCGTAAGTGCTGAGCAAGAGATCTACTCTGGTTTAGTTGATGCGGTGTTTGCCACGGCGTCAATGGGTGAAATTGGTATTTACCCTCGACATACGCCTTTGCTTACAAGTCTAAAGCCAGGCGAAGTTCGCGTGTCTGTGAACGGTAAAGAAGAACAGTTCTATGTATCAGGCGGTATGCTTGAAGTGCAACCACATGTTGTGACTATTTTGGCTGATACCGCGATGCGTGCTGATGATGTTGATGAAGCAGCAGCGATACAGGCGAAAGAAGCTGCAGAGCGTTCATTAGCCGATAGTGATGCATCTCTGGAGTATGCGGAAGCACAAGCGCAATTAGCTGAAGCGATGGCTCAACTTCGTAGTATAGAACGTATGAGAAAATCAAAAGGTCGTTAAATTTATACCATTTGAATAAAAAAAGCTGTCTTAGAGACAGCTTTTTTTTGCCTTAAATAAATAGCAAACAGTTGTACCAAATAAATTTGCTAGAATGTGACCCTTCAATTGAATCACATGGATTAATCATAAATGTCACTCAGTATCGTCATACTTGCAGCAGGCAAAGGTACACGCATGAAATCGGCTATGGCTAAAGTGATGCACCCACTTGCTAGTAGACCGCTATTACAACATGTCATAGACACTGCCAAAACGCTTTTACCACAGCAGCTTAGTGTGGTGGCAGGCAATGGTGCAGATCAAGTTTTACCCTTCTTAGAAGGCAACCAAGTTGATGCCGTGATACAAGAACAGCAATTAGGGACAGGCCATGCTGTGATGCAGGCTATTTCAGCGATAGAAAAAACGGAACAAGTCTTAGTGCTTTATGGCGATGTACCGTTAACGCGTTCAGAGACCTTACAACAACTCATTGATGTCACCAGCAAGCAAGGCTTAGGCATCTTAACAACCAAACTAGATGACCCAACGGGTTATGGCCGAATTGTTCGTAATGATGCAGATGATGTTATTTGTATCACTGAACAGAAAGATGCGGATGAAGCGACCAAAGCGATTAAAGAAGTGAACAGTGGCATCATGTTATTACCGAGCCAATGGCTGATTAGTTCACTGGATAAATTAGGTAATAACAATGCACAAGGTGAATATTACTTAACTGATATGGTGGCTTTAGCGGTAGGCGATGGCTTACACATTGCAACCGTATGTTGTGAAGACAATGCCGAAGTAGCAGGCGTTAATACACGTCAGCAATTGGCCGAGCTGGAACGCCACTATCAATTACAACAGGCTAATACCCTAATGACTAACGGAGTGACATTGGCGGATCCTGCCAGACTGGATGTCCGTGGCACAGTCACAACAGGCACTGATATCACCATTGATGTTAATGTCATTCTTGAAGGCAATGTCTCTATCGCATCCAATGTGGAAATTGGTGCTAACTGCATTATTAAAGATGCTGAAATTGGTGAAGGCAGTGTTATTTTAGCCAATAGCATGATTGATTCCAGTGTGGTTGGTGAAGGCGTGAATATTGGTCCTTTTGCACGTTTAAGACCCGGTACAGTATTAGCTGATAAAGCCAAAATTGGTAACTTTGTTGAAACCAAAAATGCCAATATTGGCCTAGGTTCAAAAGTGAATCATCTGAGCTATATTGGTGATACCGATATGGGCAGCGATGTGAATATTGGCGCCGGTACGATCACCTGTAATTATGATGGTGCTAATAAACATCGCACTACGATTGGTGACAGGGTGTTTGTGGGATCAGATAGTCAGTTAGTTGCCCCGGTTACGCTGGAAGATGGCGCGACGATTGGTGCGGGGTCGACGATTCGTAAAGATGCACCGAGTGAGGCGTTGACTTTGACTAAGAATAGTCAGAAGACGGTTGCAGGGTGGCAGAGGCCGGTTAAGAAGAAGTGATTATATAAAAATATCATGGAGGAAACTCGCTGTGCTCAAACAGCCACCATATTTGTCGCAAACTAATTTGCGATGCTCGGCTTTGCATAAGGGCGTAGTTGGATTCTTGACGGAGTTTAGAATGCAGTTCAACTTTCCCATTTCAACCAGACGTCAGACTAATCGATCAAAGTAAATCAAGGGGTCAGCGAGCTTGATATGCTTCGTTGAAATTTCATTCCATTAATTAATGAGTCAGATATTTGGGAAGATGCGCTCTTATATCTTCGGGGCTGTGTTGGGTGAGGTTTTTATCCAGTTCAAAAATAACACAGTCATTGACTTCCTCAGGCAGTTGGTTACGTAGTTCTCCCAGAAAGGCTGGTGCAGCGACAAGCATTAGTTTTTCGAGTTTGTGAGCTTTACGCGCCTTATCGAGGTAATCTGCAGCCTGTTTGGCGAACTTAATAACTTCCTGTTGTTTTGGTTCAACCTTTTCCTGATAAGCATGACCACCCGCACCCGCACCCTGCCCGGAATCTTTACCAGGTAAATCACTGGTCATTTTCTGCTCATGTATTCGCCCTTCAGGATGAGTCATTGCGTTTATTTCACGTAAAGGGGAAGACGGCGACTCAGTTGTGAAAATTCTTGCACGACTGCTATCTGCAACAACAACCATTATCGACTTCATGACCAACTCTCCTTTTAATATTATTTTTTATTCAGCCGTTGTCTCAATATGATCAACCACTAAATCCCGATAGGCATACCAAGTAGCATGGCTTAGTAATGGGAATAAGATGATCATGGAAGCTAAAAACAGTGAAAGACCGAAAAGTGAAATAAGGACTAATAAGCCGCCCCAAACGATCATGGTTGGAATATTGGTGATAAAGACCTTGAAGCTTAATAACATGGCTTCTGTAGCCGAGATATTTGTTTCGATAATCGCTGGAATAGAGACTACGGAAACACTAAATGCTGCTACTGCCAATACGCCACCGATTAGGATATAAAGTACGAGCTGTTGGGTGGTGATTAGGTTAAAGAAGTTATCCCAAACACTTTGTTCCATAGGCGGTGCGACGCTACCTACCGTCATTGATAATACTAAAGCAGACAATGCAAACCATAGCAGGCTAAAACCGAGTAATAAGCCAGCAAATTGATACAGTGTGTTCTTACACTGACGCAAGCGGCTCAGGGACTCGTCAAAGTTCAGCGGCTCATTGGTCTCATGTCGCCAAGATAGTTCACACAACCCTGCAGCTAAGATAGGCCCTACAAACATAAAACCACAGATGATACCTGCAATAATGTAGATATGTTCACTTGTCATCAGAAAGGTGACAAACAGCATTGCAGTGACGATAAAGCCATAAGAAAAACTAGCGGTTGGATGATAGCTGAAGTCCTGAAAGCCCGACTTTAACCAATAAAATGGTCTTAATAATACTGTTCTGGTATCACTAGTATGAGTGGGGTCAAGGTGATGGATGGAATGTGATGTATTCATTTTTTATCTCCTTATAAAAGTGTGAATGGAGACGTTGCTCAGACAAAAATGTTTGTCTGGTATCTAAAGCATTGGACTATTTTTTTAAAGAATAGTTTTGCCAAGAAAGACAAGCGTAATAAGGAGATTGTTTAGGGGGTCATAGCCTGACTTTAAACCCCTTGGGTTAGCGCTGTTGATTATCGAATAAATAAATATAAAGTTTGTTTATCGCGGGTGATATTGAGTAATAAAGTGCGGTTATTTTGTACCAGCGGTTTGAAGTCTTCTAGGCTTGAAACGGCTTGTTTATTCACTGAGGTAATGATGTCTTCAGGGCGTAGACCAGAATACTGAGCAGGACTGTCGTGTTTAACGGAATAGACCATAACGCCGGCCACTTTGCCGTATTGAGGCGATGACGCTTCAATATCACCAAATGTTGCACCTGATAAACGAGGGTGAGCAGAAGGCTCTACAACCGGTTTTTGTACTTCTTTTACTGTTGCTTTCAGCGTTTTTTGTTCGCCTTCTCGTAAGATATCAAGAGCGATTGTTTGATCAACCATCAGTAGACCAATAGTGTTGCGGAGGTTATCAGCATTGCTTAAACGTGTGTTGTCAACGGCGGTAATAATATCGCCGACTTTGACGCCAGCGTCATCAGCCGCCGAGCCTTTTTGAACGCGTGTAACAACAGCACCATTGTTTGAATCCAGGTTAAATGCCTTGGCTAGATCCGGTGTGATATCTTGCATTTGCACACCAAGATAAGCACGTTTAACTTCACCGTATTTGATTAGCTGGTCACTGATTTGCCTTACCATATTACTAGGGATGGCAAAGCCAATGCCGATGTTTCCTACACGTTGATTTGGGGAAAAAATTGCGGTGTTAATACCGACAAGCTCTCCTCTTAGGTTAACAAGTGCACCACCAGAATTTCCTGGGTTAATAGATGCATCTGTCTGAATAAAGTTTTCATAGCCTTCAATGCCAAGCCCACTCCGGCCTAAGGCACTTACAATGCCCGATGTGACCGTTTGGCCAAGACCAAAAGGGTTACCAATTGCGACGACAAAGTCACCAACACGAAGTTGGTCGGAATCAGCTAGTGGTAATGCTGTTAACTGTTCTGCAGGAATCTTAATTAAAGCGACATCAGTTTCAGGATCACTTCCCACCAATTCTGCTTGAAAACTACGGCCATCAGTTAATGAAACGGTAATCTCATCAGCACGTTGAATAACATGGTTATTGGTCAAGACTAGACCTTGTTTTGCATCAAAAATGACACCTGAACCTAGACTTTGGGTTGTACGCTTTTGCGGTTGCTGTTGCTGAGGAATATTGAAAAAGCGCCTGAAAAATGGATCGTTTAATAATGGGTTGTACTGCACTGGTACATGACTGCGTGTTGCGATATTGACTACAGCAGGTTTAGACTGATCCAGCATGGGAGCAAGTGTGGGCATTTTGCTTTCATTAGCAAACCAATCCAGCGGCAATGCGGCACTTGCTACCTGAATTAATAGGCCGAGACAGGCCAGCGAGATAAAAATCTTTTTTAAGTTGGTCATCATCATGGTGTTAATACTACAACACTTTCTCAATCTCTTCGCGCGGATTAAAAGCCATTTCTTCAGCCATTTGCTGATAAAGCTGCTTGGCTTTAGCATCTGCAGCTGGCGGTGTCATAATTTGTAAAACGATGATTTGGTCACCAGCGGGCTTGCCAGGCAAGCCTCGTCCTTTTAAACGCATTTTTTGACCACTCTTAGCATCTGCTGGAATGGTCAAACTGATTTTGCCTGCAAGGGTCGGTACGGTAACTTTAGCGCCGAGTGCCGCTTCCCAAGGTGCTATCGGTAAATCTAATAATAAGTTTTTATCTTCCACACGATAATGACTGTGTTTGGCAATATTGATTTCTAGAAATAAGTCACCCGCTTGACCGCCCGCGCCCGCTCTACCTTGTCCAGCAAGTCGAATCTTTTTGCCGGAAGTGATACCTGCTGGGATTTTTACACTGATTGTGCCGGCTTGGTTTGAACCGCCCGGTCTGCGAATACTTTTTTTAGCGCCGTGAAAAGCGTCTTCTAAAGAAATAGTAATCTTGGCATTAACATCCTCGCCTTGGGCAAAAAAGTTATCACCACCCATTCCGCCGCCGCCCATGCCACCACTGAACATACTTTCAAAGAAACTACTAAAGTTGCTGTTGTGGCCACCACCAAATCCAGCATTGCCTTCCCAACCAGGAGGAGGTGTAAATGACTGACCATGTTGATAGTTACTACCGAACTGATCGTATTGGGCCCTTTTTTCAGGATCTTTTAGGACTTCGTATGCTTCACCCACTTCCTTGAACTTGGCTTCGGCATTGGCTTCCTTACTGACGTCAGGATGATATTTACGAGCCAGTTTACGATAGGCCTTTTTTAAATCATCTTTTGAGACATCACGAGAGACACCAAGAATTTTGTAATAATCTTTATATTCCATAAAAAACTGTCAGTACGATATTAATAGAGTGAATAAACAAATGGGGGCGAAAGTATATATTTTCAATATAAACAAACGATCTTATTTATAAAAATGTGAAGTCAGTAATTTTATTTTTTTAACCATTCAGCTGCCGTTCAGCTTTTATTCAGTTTCGCTGATGTATCGTCTTTTACTAGCCAATGGCTAACAGAGACTTTGAGACATGTCTTAGCTGTTTTCTTAGGATCAAGTAAAGAGGGAGAAACAAATGAAAAGAAGAACAATAATGAAGCCGGTTTTAACACTGGCAACTGTATCACTGTTAACAGCGTGCGCAACACAACAAGCACCTGGCCCATCAGCGATGGACTCATCTGTTGCAGAGCAAACTAAAGCGATGGAAATGCGTAGCCAAGAACTGGATCAACGTGCTGAAGAATTAGCTCGTAAAGAATCAGAATTAGCGGCACAGCGCATGGGTATTACAGACACAGATTTATTACCACCTGATGCAATAGCGGGTGAATGTTATGCGCGTGTTTGGGTTGAGCCTCAATTTACAACGGTATCAAACACTGTTTTAGTGAGAGAAGCTAGCGAGAAAGTCCATACAAGCCCAGCACAATATGAAACGATTACGGAACAAGTATTAGTGAGTGAGGCGGATTATGAAATTGAAACAATCCCTGCTACTTATAAAACACATACGGAACAAAAATTAGTCGCGGAAGCGTCTAGACTTTGGCGTACAGATCTTGGTAATGCTGCTCCTGCAAGCCAAGAATTATTACATGCTGCTGCTAATGGTGGTATTGATTTAGATGCTGCAACGCCGGGCATGTGTTTCCATGAACATTATATTCCTGCTGAATATACTTATGAAAACGAAACAGTCTTAGTTAAAGGGGCTTATGATGTTGTTTCTGTTGCTGAACCTGAATACCGTTGGGTTGAGAAACAGGTCTTAGTTAAAGAGGCTTCAACTGAGTTGAAAACTATTCCTGCGGTGTATGGTACAGAAACGGAGCAAGTCGTTGATGTTGCTGCCCATACCATTTGGAAAAAAGGGACAGGACCAATTCAAAAAATTGATGCAGCTACAGGCGAAATCATGTGTTTAGTTGAAGTGCCTGCTACCTACAAAACTGTATCACGTACTATTTTGCAATCACCTGCGCGTACAGAGCAAGTGACGATTCCAGCAGTATATAAAACGGTTAAAGTTCGCGAGTTAGCAACTGGTGCGCAAGAAGTAAGAACTGAAGTGCCTGCTGTTTATGACACTGTTAAAGTTCAGAAAAAACTATCCGAAACAGCGTTTGTTTGGCATGAAATACACAATACACATCATCCAAAACAAACTCGTACAGGTAACAAAATCTGCTTAACAGAAAAACCAGCAGTCTATGAAACAGTGACTACAACCGTAGTTGATACACCTGCGAGTACAGCACGTGTAGAAATTCCAGCAGTTTATAAAACTGTAGAAGTCACAAAACTGGTTAAAGATGCTTCAGAAAGTCGCGAAGTGATTCCAGCGGAATACACTGAAGTGGTTTCTCAGGAACTGCAAGCAGAAGGCTTTATGGAATGGCGTTCAATATTGTGTGAAACCAATATGACCACATCAACCATTGGTGATATTCAACGTGCATTAATGCAACGTGATTATAACCCTGGTCGTGTTGATGGCGTTATAGGTTCGGAAACAATGGGTGCAGTGAATGCCTTCCAACGCGATAATGGCTTACCAACAGATAAATATATCAACATGGAAACCATTAAAGCATTGGGCGTTGATCTGTAATTAAACCTTACGAACTTGGCTACAACTTGAGCGTAGCCAACCAATAGTAAGCAAGTTGAAACTCACTCATGGACTTTGTTTATGAGTGAGTTTTTTATTTTATGAGGCCGGTATTTAGAATGAAAACACTACATCTTATTCGTCATGCAAAATCAGACTGGGGTGACAGATTATTAATTGATAAGCAGCGACCTTTAAGTAAAAAAGGACTTCGTTGTTGTGAAACTATGGGATCTCATATTGCTGCTGCTGGTTGCGATTTTTCCAATGTGTTTTGTAGTCCGGCTGTACGCGCTCAATCGACTATTGAGGTAATGGTTAAGGCTTTAAATAAGTCTATAGAATGGATAGTAGAACCTTCACTCTATACTTTTAGTAGCAATGATTTGTTGACTTGGTGTAGAGAGCTGGATGATAGCTTAGATAATGTCGTTATTATTGGTCATAACCCTGCTTTAACCATATTATGCAATGAGCTCGCTAATCAAAACATAGTGAATATGCCAACTGCGGCCTACGCTCAATTGTCCATTAATATTACTTCTTGGCAGCAGTTAAAAGCAGGCTCAGCAAAGCTGAGCACATTTGTAACACCAAAAAGTTTGCTTAGCTAAGAGATTGTCTGGCTCGAGCAACGGCTAATTTAACTTGTTTGGGTGCGGTTCCACCGAGATGATCTCGAGCTGCGACTGAACCTTCAAGTGTCAGTACATCAAACACATCTGCACTGATCTGCGCCGAGAAGTTTTGTAATTCTTCCAAACTAAGTTCTGACAGATCCTTGTTATGTTCAATGCCAAAAGCGACTGCTAAACCCACGACTTCATGAGCATCACGAAAGGCAACGCCTTTACGTACTAGATAATCGGCCAGATCAGTTGCCGTAGCATAACCTCTTAAAGCCGCCTGTCTCATATTGTCAGCTTTAACAGTGATGGCAGCCATCATATCGGCATAGACGCGTAAAGAGCCGAGTAGCGTATCAATAGTGTCAAATAAAGGCTCTTTATCTTCTTGATTATCCTTGTTGTAGGCTAAAGGTTGGTTTTTCATTAAGGTCAATAAGTTAAATAAATTGCCGTAAACGCGACTAGTTTTTCCCCGAATCAACTCAGGAACATCAGGATTTTTCTTTTGTGGCATGATGGAAGAGCCTGTACAAAAGGCATCACCAAGATCAACAAAATCAAACTGAGCAGATGACCAAATAATCAGTTCTTCAGAGAAGCGTGATAAATGCATCATTAGTAATGAAGCAAAGCTATTAAACTCAATAACGAAGTCACGATCACTCACCGCGTCCAAAGAATTTTGGCAGATACGTTCAAAACCGAGAAGCTCAGCAGTCATTTTACGATCAATCGCGAAAGTAGTGCCAGCCAACGCTGCGGCACCTAGAGGTAGTGAATTGATGCGCTTACCACAGTCTGTTAAGCGTTCAGCATCACGAACCAGCATTTCATACCAGGCCATCATATGATGACCAAAGGTTACGGGTTGAGCCGTTTGTAAGTGTGTAAAGCCCGGCAATATGGTTTCAGCTTCGCGTTCAGCCACATCCAGCAAAGCCATTTGCAGGCGTTTGAGTTCAGATGCGATCGGCGTAACCATATCGCGTAAATAAAGTCGTACATCTGTCGCAACTTGATCATTACGTGAGCGGCCAGTATGTAACTTTTTACCGACTTCGCCAATCAATGCAATAAGTCGTGCTTCGATATTCATATGAACATCTTCTTGCGCTATTGACCATTCAAAATTACCTTCTTCGATTTCAGTCAGGATGGTTTTTAAGCCATTAATAATTTGATCGCGCTCTTGATCACTTAATATATCGACGCTGGCGAGCATCGTGGCATGAGCAATGGAGCCTGCGATATCTTGACGGAACAGACGCTGATCAAATTGCACTGATGCGGTAAATTCTTCCACGAAGGCATTGGTGGGTTGAGTCAGACGAGCTGAAGAAAGCTTTTTACTAGGTGCAGTCATGGCAAATGCCTTTAGGCGTATAAACAAAAGCGGTATTATAACGCGGATTTATACAGGCCAGACTAATCAGAAATTTACTAAGGATAAATGCGAGTCTATGACTGTATCGCAGCGGCTGTTAGACTGCACTTTAATTGACAAATGAGCACAATAAAACGACATGATAAATAGAACGATAAAAATAGCGACTCGGAAGAGTCCTCTTGCAATGTGGCAAGCTGAGTTTGTGCGTGATGCCCTCATTAACTTGCATCCTGGTCTACAGGTTGAATTGGTTAAGATGTCGACGCAGGGTGACAAAATATTGGATACGCCCTTAGCAAAAGTCGGGGGGAAAGGACTATTCGTTAAAGAATTAGAACAAGGTATGTTGGCTGGTGATGCCGATATTGCAGTTCATTCGATGAAAGATGTGCCGATGGCCTTCCCAGAAGGATTACATTTACCAGTAATCTGTCAACGTGAAGATCCTCGCGATGCCTTTGTTTCTAACCATTATGCTTGCTTGGCTGAGTTGCCCTCAGGCGCTAAGGTGGGTACATCAAGTCTAAGGCGTGAATGTCAGCTTCGTGAGGCTCGACCTGATCTAGAGATTTTATCTTTAAGAGGTAATGTGAATACTCGTCTGGCTAAGCTAGATGAAGGGCAATATGACGCTATCATTTTGGCGTCAGCAGGCTTGAAGCGCTTAGGTTTCGAGGCGCGGATCAAGTCAGCTTTAGCACCAGAATATAGTTTACCTGCTGTTGGTCAGGGTGCTGTTGGTATAGAAACGCGCGTTGACGATGAAATAAATGAGCTAATTATGCCATTACGTTGTTCAGAAACATGGACTATCGTTACAGCCGAACGAGCCATGAATACACGCTTAGCTGGCGGTTGTCAGGTGCCTATCGCAGGCTATGCCATACTGAATGAGGATGAGTTATGGTTACGCGGTTTAGTTGGAAAGCCGGATGGCAGTTTGATATTACGTGCAGAGGCGAGAGCAAAATCGGAAGATGCTGAAAAATTGGGTATTGCTGTAGCTGAAGATTTATTAGCCCAAGGTGCTGATAAGATTTTGGCTGAGGTTTATGGCGGATAAAATGTCCTTGGATGGTCTGACTGTTTTAGTGACTCGACCACAGCATCAGGCACAGGAATTATGTGCACAACTAGAAAATTATAGTGCGGATGTCATCGTTTTTCCGGTCATAGAAATTAATGGTATAGCGCCGCAAAAATGGCCAAATTTCCTACTGTCTGAGTACGATATGTTGGTCTTTGTGAGCCGAAATGCTGTTGACTATTTTATCGCTGGCTTAAAACAACCAATACCCGAAGACTTACTCATCGTCTCGGTTGGCGAAGCCACCACTAAAGCCCTTAAAAACAAGGGGGTAACAGTTGATGTCTCACCTCCTGCACCTGCTGGAAGCGAAAGTTTATTAGCCATGCCTACGATGAATGATGTTGCCGATAAAAATGTGCTGATCGTACGCGGGGAAACAGGAAGAGAGCTGCTAGCAGAAACCTTGATAGCGAGAGGTGCTAGTATTAGTTATTTAGAGGTATATCAACGTCGTTTAGCTAAGCCAAGTGAAGGCGCAATAGTGCAAGCTAAAACGGCAGATTGTATTGTCATTACCAGCGTGGCGGGTCTTGATAATTTATGTCAGATTTTGGATGATGAGGACATTAAGGGAAAGCCTTTGGTTGTCATCAGTGAACGGATTAAGCAACATGCGATAGTTTTAGGCTTTCAGTCCATTTATGTGACTGATGATGTCAAAGATGCTGCAGTGGTGCAGCAAGTGATCGAGATAGGACGGAATAATGGCAAAAAATGCTAATCAGCAGACGAATGCGAAGCAAAAAGCACCGGTAACGATAGACAATGCAGTTGCCAGTAAAACTAAGGAATCATCCTCGAAACCAGTATTGTTATGGGTTGCTGTAGTTGTTTTACTCATTATATCTGCGGGATTGTATTGGTTAATTGAACAGCAAAAAGTTCAAATGGTGAGTATGTCTGAGCGTATAGGGGCTACATCGCAGCAATTTAATGGGCAATTACAAGGTTTAGAACAGTCAGTGTCAGCAGGTGCTGCAAGCACTGAGCAATTGCTTGAAAACTTGAATTCAACCGATATTGGTCTGACTGAAAAAATCGAAGAAATCATCAAAATCCAAGATATGACCAGTGATGATGTCAAACGTGTTTGGACCTTGTCTGAAGTCGAGTTTTTATTGCAGACAGCCAATCAAAGTGTGCAGCTAGCAGCCGATAGTGAAGGTGCAAGGCAAGCATTATTATTAGCTGATGAGAAGTTAAAAGAGCTAGCCGATCCAAGGTTGTATCGATTAAGGGCTATTCTTTCTGATGAGCAGTTGGCTTTGGCGGCAGTGCCAAAGATTGATATTGATGGCATGGCGGTAAGATTGCAAAGTGCGATAGAACGTGTTGATAACTTACAAGTGTTATTAGCCCCAGAACGTGCAAAACAAGAGAGTGATGCCTCTGAACCTTCAGTATTACCTCAAGATTGGTCGAGTGCCTTATCATCAGCTTGGCAGCAAATTCGTTCTTTAGTTGTTATTCGTCATCAACAAGATGGTGCTGCTGCAGTACTTGTGCCTGAAGAGCGTTATTTCCTCTATCAAAATATGCATTTAAAATTAGAAGCAGCAAGAGTAGCGTTACTTGATGGCAGAGAAACCTTGTTCCAAGATAGCCTAGCAGCTGCTGAAAAATGGTTAGAGCAATATTTTACGGGTGCTGAACGTGATGCTCTACTTGCTAGTGTCCAATCATTAAAAACTGAAAAAATCACGGTAGAGATGCCCGATATTTCAGGCTCTTTGGTTTGGTTGCAACAAAATGGTGATCAAGAATGAGATTGCTAATCATACTGGCTATTGGCTTGCTTATTGGGGCGGGCATGATCTGGCTTGCAGATTATGATCCTGGTTTTGTGTTGTTACAGTACCGTGGATGGAGTATAGAAAGCTCGTTGATGGTGTTTAGCGTCGCCTATATTTTATTGATTGTGGCGGGTTACATCGCGTTAAGAAGTTTTGTCTTTGTGAAGCAAACGCCCGGCAAATTAACACATTGGCAACAGACTCGTCGTCAACGTCGTGCTGCTAAAGCTTTGACACGAGGCTTAATTACTTTAGAGGAAGGCCGTTGGTCTGATGCAGAGCGTTTATTACTCCGTCATGCCAGTAATAGCGAAACGCCTTTATTGCATTATTTAGCGGCAGCTCGTGCGGCCCAAAAACAAAATGCAACAGGACGTCGGGATGGTTATTTGCGATTGGCGCATAAGACGACAGAAGGGGCAGATATTGCTGTAGGCGTGGTGCAGGCTGAATTACAACTTGACGCCGATCAAAAAGAGCAAGCTTTAGCCACTTTACAACATTTACGAGAAGTTTCTCCTAAGCATCCTTATGTCTTACAATTGTTGCAAAACCTGTATTCAGAAATGAATCAATGGCAGGGCGTGCAAGATGTCTTACCAGATCTAAAAAAACGCAAAGTGTTGGCGTCTTCTGATGCAAAAACACTCTCTACAGATGCAGCAGTAGGTCAAATTTGTGCAGCTATTGAGCGTAGCGATTGGGATGCTGTGAGTGATGTGTGGCAACGAGCACCCTCTAAAATACGCCAATCAGAACCCATGCTGGTTGCTTATGTAGCAGGCCTAATAAAACAAGGCCGCGGTGCTAGTGCAGGACCGTTAATAGAAGGTTTCTTACGTAAACAGTGGAGCGACCAACTGGTTTATCAATATGGATTACTAGACCTTGACGACAAGCAGGCACAATTGGCGACCGCAGAAAAATGGTTGAAAAGCAATAATGAAAATCCGTGGCTACTACTTACTGTAGGACGAATCTTAAAAGCGAATAAGATGTGGCTTAAGGCAGAAGGTTTTTTACGCGACAGCATTCGTTTTGGTGCTAGGGGTGAGACTTACCAAGAATTAGCTGAAGTATTGGCTGCAGAAGGTGGTAATAGAGAGCAAGTTAAAGAGGCTTATCAACAAGGCTTGGCTCTGATGCTTTCACAAAAAGAAGCAATAAGTTAGTCCAACATAGGGAAGATCGCATGGTAGAGGCAGGCACAGGTTATCTTATTGATATATTGGCACTGCTATTAGCAACGGTTGTTATTGTTCCAACATTCCATGCGCTCCGTTTAGGTGCGATTTTAGGTTATCTTGCGGCTGGTGCAATATTAGGTCCTTGGGGGCTAGCGCTAATAAATGAAGTCGAAGAAATTCGCCATTTAGGCGAATTTGGCGTCATTTTCCTGTTATTTGTGCTAGGAATTGAGCTAAAACCGGACAAGTTGTGGCAGATGCGCAAGATGGTTCTAGGCTTAGGTTTAGGGCAGCTTCTGATAACAGCAGGTATTCTTTACGGCATTGCTATTTTGATGGGTATTTCCCAGCAAGCCGCTATTATTATTGGTTTTGGCTTAGCACTATCATCGACGGCATTTTGCCTACAACTTTTGTCCGAGCGTGGTGGCATCTCAACGCTAATGGGCAGAATGTCTTTTTCAGTTCTATTATTACAAGATTTAGCAGTGGTGCCTTTGTTAGCTTTGGTATCTATGTTAGCGGGTGGTGATGCAGAGACTGTAGATAGTGGCTTTAGCCTGCTTACTTCGGTATTGATCATTATCGCCTTATTGGTTGCAGGCCATTATTTATTGAATCCTATCCTAGGTAAAATCGTCGCTAGTGAAGATCCGGATGTATTCGTCGCTATGGCTGTGTTACTTGTGCTCGGCATGGCATGGATAATGGAAACAATTGGCTTTTCTATGGCCATGGGTGCTTTCCTTGCTGGTTTGATGTTGGCAGAATCACATTATCGACATCAGATAGAAGCGGATATTTTGCCGTTTAGGGGGATATTATTAGGTTTGTTCTTTATGACAGTGGGAATGGGAATAGACTTTAATCTCTTATGGGATCGGCTGGGCCTTATCTTACTTCTAACGGTTGGCTTGATGCTGATAAAAGGCGCAGTGGTCTATGGTTTAGCAAGAATGTTGGGCGCGCGTCATGATATTTCTGCTCAGGCAGCGGCCTTATTGTGTCAAAGTGGTGAGTTTGGTTTTGTTATGTTCGGGTTTGCCACGCTGTCAGGAGTGCTTAGCCTTGAGTTAGGCGCTGTTTTAATATTAGTTATTGCCTTGACCATGGTATTGACCCCTTTTGTTGTTAAAACTATGAATTGGTTCTTGGAGAATTTTTATATACTTAGCCCTCAACAAGAAGATATGACCAGTGAATTTTATGAGGAGAGCAAGGAACATATTATTTTAGCTGGGTTCGGGCGTGTTGGCGCCAGGATTGGCGCCATTTTGAATGCGGCCAATGTACCTTATATTGCGATTGATATCAGTCAAGAGCGCGTTAAGGAGGCGAGGGCCCAAGGGTTCGCTGTATTTTATGGTGATGCTAGTAATGTCAAAGTATTACAAGCGGCGGGTGCAGCTAAAGCAAAAATGATGGTAATCGCACTAGATAACCCCAGCCATTTCGATCGTATGTTGCCCCTGGTAAGGCAGCATTATCCTTATTTACCTATTCACGCTAGAGCTAAGGATAGAAAACATTGTGCGGATCTAATTACTCAAGGGGCAAGCACAACCATTTCTGAAACCCTTGAAACTAGCCTACGTTTATCCGAAGAAATATTAAGAGGCAGCGACGTCGAACAAGAACGAATAGATAATGTATTGAACGATTTTCGTAATGATTATTATTCAGACGTCGTTCAGAAAGTTACTGAAAATAAAGTCGTTATGGGCGAGCTCAGACATTAGCTATAAGCGCATAGGCATGACGACATATTGTCTTTCAAGTTTGTCATCCTGAGGCGTTATTAGGACACTGCTATTATCATCACTAAAGATCATTTTGACTTTTTCATCAGGAATAGCATTGAGCAAGTCGAGTAAATAAGCATTATTAAATGCTATTTCGAGGGCAGCGCCACTATATTCGACAACCAATTCTTCTTCAGCAGATTCTTGTTCTTGGTTTATCACGGTGGCTTTGAAAAGGTTTGTATCAAGGTTGATACGAACGCTGCGATGTTTATCATTAGATAAAATAGCGGCACGTGATAAGGCTTCTTTTAATTTATCGCGTTCAGCAATAACTTCTTTGTCGCCACCTAAAGGTAGTACACGTTGGTAATTAGGGAACTGACCATCAATCAGCTTTGAGGTGAAATGTAAGTCCGGTAACTCAACTTTAATTTGTTGTTGGCTAAAAGCGATTGTGACATTGTCACTACTGTCATTGAGTAAGCGGCCCAATTCTAGAATGGCTTTTCTTGGCACGATAATACTGTTTTTCTTATCAACAGTATTTGTTGTCGATAAACTGCCTAAAGCTAGACGATGACCATCAGTAGCAACGGCTCGAAGTATATTGTCTTCGCGTTCTAAGAGTAGGCCGTTGAGATAATAACGAACATCTTGGCTGGCCATGGCGAAGCTAGTTTCATCTAGCAGAGATTTTAATGCCGATTGTGGCAAGCTGATTTCATCTGTGTAATGCGCACCCTCGCTATCTGGGAAGTCTTCACTTGGCAAAGTAGAAAGAGAAAAACGACTTTTACCTGCACGAACAAGAGCTTTATTGTCTTGCGCCTGAAAACTGATGGTGGCATTTGCAGGTAGCGCTCGGCAGATATCAAGAAACTTACGAGCAGACACCGTTGCTTTACCTTCTTGCTCAACAGCAACAGGCAATGTCGCAATCATTTCTAGTTCCATATCGGTACTAGTCATTGTTAATTGTTGACCATGCGTACGGAGCAAGATGGTTGATAAAATGGGTAGCGTAGCGCGACGTTCAACAATGCTACACACCAATTGTAATGGTCGGACGATCGATTCTTGGCTAACAGTAAACTGCATGATCATTCTCTCACTTAACTTGATAGGGTTCTAAATAGGTTTTTGTGGTCTTCTGCAATACGATTATCGGTTTCAATCAATTCGGCAACTTTACGACAGGCATGCAGTACGGTTGTATGGTCTCGACCACCAAAAGCATCACCGATTTCAGGCAAACTATGGTTGGTTAGTTCTTTCGCTAGCGCCATGGCAAGTTGGCGTGGACGCGCTATAGATCGAGTTCGTTTTTTTGATAATAGATCCGATACCCGCATTTTGAAATAGTCAGCAACCGTTTTTTGAATATTTTCTAAAGTCACTAATTTTTGGTGAAGCGCGAGTAAATCTTTAAGTGCTTCTTGTGCCATATCAATCGATAGAGACTGTTTGGTAAAACGCGAATAAGCTAAAACGCGTTGTAAGGCGCCCTCCAAGTCACGCACATTAGAACGAATACGTTGAGCAATAAAAAAGGCAACATCTTCTGGAAGTGTCACTAAATTTTGCTGGGCTTTCTTAATAAGTATCGCCACACGGGTTTCTAGTTCTGGTGGCTCAATGGCAACTGTAAGTCCCCAACCGAGTCTGGATTGCAAACGTTCATCAAGGTTTTCTACTTCTTTCGGGAAACGGTCACAGGTCAGAATGATTTGACGTTGCCCTTCCAACAAATTATTGAAGGTGTAAAAGAATTCCTCTTGAGAGCGCTCTTTTTTAGCAAAAAATTGAATATCATCAATCAGCAGTGCATCAGCATTTCGATAATGCGCTTTAAATTGATCAATGACGTTATTGCGCAATGAGGTGATCATATCTTGCACAAAACGTTCTGATGATAAATAGATAACGCGTGCTTTAGGATTGTTTTTCTTAATTTCGTTGCCAACAGCAAGCATTAAATGGGTTTTTCCTAAACCTGTTCCACCATAAAGAAAGAGTGGGTTGTAGCCACTAGTGCCTGGTGCTTCAGCGACATGGAGTGAGCCAGCACGTGCTATTTGGTTTGACTTACCTTCAACAAAAGAATCGAAGGTAAACAAGGGGTTCATTGGACTGCCAATCGCAGGTTCTGCTTTTGGTTTGCCAGACTTCTTTGATTTGTTTTTATTATTTTTAAGCGTGGATTTTGTTGATTTTTTGGTGCCAACTTCAATTTGCACATTATTGATAGAACCGCGACTTAACTGTTTAACGAGATCGTTAATGGTCTGTTCGAGTTGCTCTTCAACCCATGCTTGAACGTAAGGGTTAGGGGCCAATAAGGCTAGGCTATTTTCAGTTTCAATCGCTTGTAGCGGGCGCAGCCATGTGTTCAGCTGTTGTACTGACAGTTCACCTTCAAGATGGGATAAGCACTTTTCCCATAAGGATGAAGACACAAAGACTCCTTAAATACCAAGTATGTTTGGTATATGAAATTAATAAAATATTCTTTAGCTAGTATAATGCCACAGCAAGACGAGTAAAGTTATAGTCAATAGCTTATTTTGGCAAGTAAAAATTATTAAGGCGATAAACGCAAGTTAGTTTGACTTACAAACCTGTAAAGCACTATAATTTCACCCCTTTTGCCCAGCTGAACTCATTGGTTAGGTAATAAATAAGCATAATTTAGTGGAGTTGGTGAAATGAAAAGAACTTTTCAGCCTAGTAATTTAAAACGCAA
Organism: uncultured Gammaproteobacteria bacterium; assembly: GCA_905479075.1. Taxonomy (GTDB): domain Bacteria; phylum Pseudomonadota; class Gammaproteobacteria; order Nitrosococcales; family Methylophagaceae. The sequence goes on from CAJQLA010000006.1 coordinate 147,118, forward strand.
TCGTACTCATGGTTTTCGTGCACGCATGAAAACTGTTGGTGGTCGCCGTGTTATTAATGCACGCCGCGCAAAAGGCCGTGCAAGCTTGACCGTATAAACCTTACTTTCGTTAGTAGGGGAGCATGACTTGGCAAAACTGCGCCGGGCCATGAGAATGAATAACCCGAGTGATTTTTCTCGGGTATTTCGTCAAGCAAAACGCTCCAGTAATGGTGGCTTGACGGTGTTAACAGTAAAAAACTCAGTCGGTTATCCGAGACTCGGTCTAGCGATAGCCAAAAAGCATCTTAAACTTGCATCACGTAGAAATAGACTGAAACGGATCATTCGAGCCTCATTTCAGCAGCATCAGTTTGAGTTTGCCAATATAGATATTGTTGTGTTGTCACGCGCTGATGTTGGGCAATGTGATTCAGCACAAATCTGGGCGGCACTTGAGCGGCATTGGGGAGTGGTGATAACACAATGGCAAAAATCCTGATTGTCCTTATACGGGCCTATAAGCTTTTACTTAGCCCCTTAGTCGGCTGGCACTGCCGTTTTCAACCCACTTGTTCGAGCTATATGATTGAAGCGATTGAACGCCATGGTGCCTTTCGAGGTACTTGGCTTGGTTTAAAACGTATTTCACATTGTCATCCATGGCACGCTGGTGGCAACGATCCTGTTCCTGAATTGAAGATTAAAAAACGCAATGGATAATATCAAAACTTTTCTTATTTTTGGCCTATTGGTCGTGTCCTTGTTGCTTTGGGAAGCATGGCATAGTGATTACCCTCAAACTGCACAAGTCGCAGAACCTGCAGTATCAACATTAAGCGATGAAGTATCGAAAAAGGATTTGCCAGATATGCCTGTGGTGTCAACAGTATCCGGCGAGTTACCAGCTGTTGATCCAAGCATAAAGCGCAGCAATTCAAAACGGGTTCATGTTCGTACAGATATATTAGATTTATATATTGATACTGAGGGTGGCGACATTCGCGAATTAGCCTTGTTGAATTACCCAATCGAATCGACAGAACCAGATGTGCCAGTCACATTATTAAATAATGATGCGGAACAATTTTTTGTTGTGCAATCAGGCTTGCGTTCAGACGGCCCGGCGCCAACTCACTATGAGCAATATACGGCTGAAGATGAACAGTACTCTTTAGCCGATGGCCAGGATACGATTACTGTGCCGTTACATTGGCAGTCAGATAATGGCCTGAAAGTAATTAAAACTTATCGTTTCAAGCGTGATAGTTATTTGGTTGAAGTGGATTATCAAATAATCAATAACAGCGGTGAGACTTTTGCTGCTTATCCCTATGCCCAATTTAACAGAAACCGTCCAAGTGATAGTTCTAACTTTATCTATACCTACACGGGTGCTGTTTTCTCAAGCCTAGGCAATGAGTATGAAAAAATTGATTTTGATGATTTAGATGATGCAAGCTTTAAATCTACTGTTGCAGATGGTTGGACAGCAATGATTCAACATTATTTTGTTGCAGCAATGATTCCAGAAGTAGATGGGCAACCAAAGAGCTTTTATGGTAAGTCGATCAATGAGCTTAATTATACTGCTGGAGTAAAATTACCGACGATGACTGTCGCTAGGGGTGACAAGAGCCAGGCTAAATACAGCATGTATTTAGGGCCTAAAGAACATATCCGTTTGGAAAAAGTAGCAGAGAATTTAGACTTAACAGTTGATTATGGTGTTTTAACCATTCTCTCTAAACCTTTATTCACTATTATGGAGTGGATTTATGCAGTGACCAATAACTGGGGTTGGGCTATTGTCTTTTTAACGGTATTGATTAAATTAGCGTTTTATAAACTATCAGCGGCAAGTTATCGCTCAATGGCTTCTATGCGTAAATTGACACCTAAGTTAGCAGCTTTAAAAGAACGTCATGGCGACGATAAGCAAAAATATAATCAAGCGATGATGGAACTGTACCGTACTGAAAAAATCAACCCATTAGGGGGGTGTTTACCTATTTTGGTACAGATGCCAGTATTTTTAGCCTTTTACTGGGTATTAGTGGAAAGTATCGAATTGCGCCAAGCTGATTTTATATGGTGGCTTAACGACTTAACAGCAATGGATCCGTATTTCATCCTCCCTGTTATATTTGGTGTCAGTATGTTTATTCAACAGAAATTAAACCCGGCACCCCAAGATCCTGCACAAGCGATGGTCATGAAACTGTTCCCTCTAGTTTTTACCGTCTTTTTTGCTTTCTTCCCGTCAGGTTTAGTGCTTTACTGGGTCGTGAATAATATTTTATCTATTGCTCAACAATGGCATATCACTCGCAAACTAGGGGCTCTTTAGCTCCAATCATCACTGATGGATACTATTGTTGCGATTGCTACAGCACCCGGTCGAGGTGGTGTAGGTGTTGTGCGATTGTCAGGTGATGATAGTGCTAACATAGCGACAACTATCTGTGGTGATTTAGCAAAACCAAGACACGCTAAATATTGTGATTTTAAAGCCAAAGATGGGGAAATCATTGACAGTGGTGTTGTCCTATACTTTCCTAATCCAGCGTCATTTACTGGCGAGGATATTGTGGAATTACAAGGTCATGGAAGCCCATTAGTCCTAGATAAACTTTGTCAAACAGCCATAAGCCTAGGTGCTCGAATGGCTCGACCTGGGGAGTTTTCTGAAAGGGCATTCCTTAACGGTAAAATGGATCTGGCTCAGGCAGAAGCCGTTGCTGATTTGATAGAGAGTACGACGGAACAAGCTGCTCGTAGTGCAATGCGTTCTTTACAGGGTGTATTTTCTGAACGTATCAATACCTTATTAACACAACTCACCGAATTACGAATGTATGTCGAGGCCGCAATTGACTTTAGTGATGAAGAAATTGATTTTCTTGCAGAAGCTGCTGTCGATAAGCAATTACAAGATTTGCTTGCTACGATTGATGCTATTAGCGCGAGCGCACAACAAGGACGTTTATTACGTGATGGTATGAGTGTTGTACTGGCCGGTCAGCCGAATGCGGGTAAATCAAGTTTGCATAATCAACTTGCAGGTCACGATGCTGCTATCGTTACAGATATTGCGGGTACGACAAGAGATATCTTACGAGAACAAATCCATCTTAATGGTTTACCGTTGCGAATTTCAGATACGGCAGGCCTTCATGATGCGACAGATATTGTGGAACAAGAGGGTATTAGGCGTACCCAAAATGAGATTGCACAAGCAGATCGTATTTTGTTGTTAATCGATGGCAATGCGGGTTTAACAGAACAAGATAAAAAGATTTTATCAACACTACCTGAACATATTCCGCTCACAATTATCCATAATAAAATTGATAAAACCGATCATGCCGCGATGATGACAGAAAAAAATGGTGTCACAGAACTATTTTTATCGGCTAAGACAGGTGCAGGAATAGATTTGTTAGAAAAACACCTTTGTGAGTCTGTGGGGTATCACCCGAACGACGAGGGGGTGTTTATTGCTCGGCGACGACATTTGGATGCGCTCGCTCGAGCACGGAAAGCGGTGGCGTCGGGTTATAGCTGTTTAGCTGGTATGGGTGCTGGTGAGTTGTTGGCTGAGGAGTTACGACTTGCTCAGCAGTCTCTTGGAGAGATTACAGGTACCTTCAGTAACGAAGACTTACTGGATAAAATCTTCTCCAGCTTTTGCATCGGCAAATAATGGGCTACCCACTAGCTTTAGCCAACTGAGGGCAAGTTAAATACTTTAAGCAGAAAATGAAGACCCACAACCACACGTAGTTGTCGCGTTAGGGTTGCGAATGACAAACTGTGCGCCTTCGACACCGTCCGAATAATCAATTTCAGCGCCAACTAAGTATTGATAACTTGCAGGATCAATTAATAATGTGACGCCATTCTTCTCAACTTGAGTATCAGCTTCGCTGACTTCTTCTTCAAAAGTAAAACCATATTGGAAGCCTGAACAGCCGCCACCAGTGATGAAAACGCGGAGTTTTAAGTCTTCGTTACCTTCTTCAAGAATAAGGGCACTAACTTTTTCTGCTGCGGCATCTGTAAAGTTAACAGGGCTTGGCATTTCACTACCCATAATATGCTCCAAAAATACTTGTTAATTAGATAGTTATTATCTAAAACCTGAGTAATTTAGTCAAGATTTGCTTTTTGTTCAAGCTTAAAAGTATCTGATTCCTCAATAACTTCATTCTCGAGATTGAGAATATCGTTATTTTCAGCAGTCATTTTGATAAGTTGGCCATTCACTTCTGAGCCAACCATCATTTCTAATAAGCGATAATAAACATTACCATTTACTTTGGCTTTAGAGGCAAGTTCTACATGGTCAGAAACAAAAACATTACCATTGATTCGACCATTGATAATCAGGTTAGGAACTCTGATTTCTCCTTCAATACTACCTTGTTCGCCCAGTGTTAATACGCCACTAGTATTATCGCTAGTGGTAATGTTCCCTACTACTTTACCGTCGATTCTTAGGCCGCCACTAAAGTTGAGGTCACCCCTAATTTGGGTGTTTTGACCTATTAAAGTATCTATGCGTACCGCTTTAGCTTTATTTTTAGATTTCTTAAACATAATTACCTTTCTTTATAGCGAATGCACGGGTTTAGGCAGCCAGTTAAAGTCTTTGGACAAGCTCTTTTTTTTATTCCTTTTTAAGGTCACGGTGATCTTATTTGGCTTAGCACTATCAGTCAATTTTATTTGCCCATCAAGCACTTGCACTTGCCGGAGCTTCAATTTATGTTGCAAAACTCTATCATGCTTTATTGTTTTTGAGTCTTTATCTTTCAACATTAGACTAACAGTCCCAGTAATAGCATTACTGATTTTCTTACCTTGCGTGATAACAATACGATAATTAAATAAGGCGTTATCTAGAGGAGCAGGACTAAGATAGAAATCACGAATTTGTAACTCACTAGAGCCTGTGCCTTGCGTTATATTTTGATAGAAATTGAGCTCACGGTTGAGTCCAACAATCTCATTATGTAGCTCGGATATTTGTAATGCTAGTTGTTTGTTGGTTTCATGTTGAATAATGAATGACTGTTCTAGCGCTACTAGTTTTTTTGATGCAAGTTCATACTGTTGTTGAAGAACTTGGTGCTCTTTCATCCGGCTTTGATGCTCGCTCTTCAAAGTAGCGAATTGCTCCCTTGCTTGATGACTTGTGGAATCTAAGTAGAGCCATAATAATGAGCTAGCTACTATCAGGCTGATTAAGGTAATAATTGCCCGTCTCAACGGCCTAGGTTGGTGAATAACATGCTTGGTATTTGGCATGATCTAAGGCAGCGCTGCAATAGTATCTATCGCCAATGATTCATTAAAACCAAACATAATATTCATATTTTGAATAGCTTGACCGGATGCGCCCTTGACCAAATTATCGATTGCGGATAAGACAACTACAGTGTCGCCCTGTTGTGGTTGGTGTACTGCAATTCGGCAAACATTGCTACCACGAACACTACGCGTTTCAGGATGAGAGCCATGAGGCATTACGTCAACAAAAGGTTCATCTGCGTAGCGTTGCTCAAACATGGCCTGTAAATCACATTGTTTGTTGAGTTTGCCGTAGAGAGTGGCATGGATACCACGGATCATGGGGGTGAGGTGCGGTACAAATGTTAAGCCGATATCTGATCCGGCTGCTTGTGCTAGACCTTGTTTTATTTCAGGTAAGTGGCGATGGCCATTGGCAGCATATGCTTTCATGCTTTCTGATGACTCGGTCAGTAGCGTCGCTACAGCCGCTTTACGTCCGGCACCACTGACACCAGATTTGGCATCAGCAATCAATTGTAATGGGTCGATGATTTTTTGTTCTAATAGGGGTAAAAAGCCCAATTGAGTTGCCGTAGGGTAACAGCCAGGCACGGCAATTAATTGGGCATCTTTAATGCTAGCGCGGTTGACTTCAGGTAAGCCGTATACGGCAAGATCGAGTAACTCTGGGCAGGTGTGAGGCATGTTATACCATTGTTGCCAAAGTTCAGCATCACGGAGTCTGAAATCTGCAGACAGATCGATGACACGAGTTCCAGCCTCAATGAGCTTAGGCACCATTTCCATGGCTACGCAATGTGGCGTTGCAAAAAAGACGACATCACAAGCTGCTAGCTGTTCGACATCTGGATTGCTGAAGTTCTGGTTCAGATGACCACGTAAATTAGGAAATAAATCGCTGACAGCCGTGCTCGCTTCGCTGCGCGAAGTGATGCATTCAATCGAGACTTCGGGGTGTTTTGCTAATAAGCGTAATAGCTCAACGCCGGTGTAGCCTGTTGCCCCAACAATACCTACTTTAATCATGGTTTATCTCTTTGCATCAAGAAAGTCCTACATAATAAAAGAGCAAGCCGTAAAGAGAAAGAACTTCGTCAAAGTTTAATTTCTTTCCAGACATTATTATGTCATTCTGAACGTGGTTTAGTTTAATAGACGCTGATTTAGGTCGGTGTTTAAGCAATCTAAAACAGCGCCATATTGGGTATTAGTGTCGGAAATGCCGCATACCTGTGAATACCATCGCAATACCATGATCATCTGCAGCGGCAATGACTTCATCATCACGCATGGAACCACCAGGTTGGATGACAGCACTGATGCCAGCCTCTGCGGCAGCATCTAGGCCATCACGGAAGGGGAAGAACGCATCAGATGCCATCACTGCACCAGGCACTGTAAGGCCAGCATCTTCAGCTTTAATACCGGCAATGCGGCTACTGACAACACGACTCATTTGGCCAGCACCTATGCCGACAGTTTGTAAGTTATGAGCGTAAACAATGGCATTTGATTTAACAAATTTGGCAACACGCCATGCGAACAGAAGGTCTTGCATTTGTTCTGCGGTCGGGGCTTTTTTAGTAACAACTTTAAGCTCATCTTCTGTGACAAGTGCTGTGTCACGATCTTGTACAAGTAGACCACCAGTAACACGTTTGTAGTCCAGACCTTGCGATTGTTGTTGTGGAAATACGCCTGAATTCAGTAAGCGGACATTGGCTTTTTGAGCAACAATGGTCTGTGCTTCTGGACTGACATCAGGTGCAATAATGACTTCGACAAATTGTCTTTCAATAATCGCTTTAGCCGTGTCTGCATCCAGTGTACGGTTAAAGGCAATAATGCCACCAAAAGCAGAAGTAGTATCTGTTTGATAGGCTAGGTTGTAAGCTGCCAATATATTATCTGCTGTTGCAACACCACACGGGTTAGCATGCTTAACGATGACGCAAGCTGGTGATTCTGAGAATGCTTTAACACACTCTAGCGCAGCATCTGTGTCAGCAATATTATTGTATGACAATGCTTTGCCCTGTAGCTGTACAGCAGCACCGATAGTGCCTATTTCTGGTTGGCTTTCTCTGTAAAAAGCCGCTTTTTGGTGGGGGTTTTCCCCATAGCGCATATCTTGTGATTTATGGAATTGGCTATTGAAGGTACGAGGAAAATCAGCTTTTTCATCACTATTTGACGTGATTTTACCCAAATAATTTGCAATCGCACCATCATAATGTGCTGTGTGTTCGAAGGTCTTTACAGCTAGATCAAAGCGGGTGTCATCATCAACAGCACCTGTTTGTTGTAACTGTTCGAGCACGCGGCTATAGTCTGCTGGGTCGATCAGTACGGTAACGTCAGCATGATTTTTGGCTGCCGCACGTAGCATCGTTGGGCCACCGATATCGATATTCTCGATTGCCATGGCAAGGGTACAATCATCACGCGCAATAGTGGCTTCGAATGGGTAGAGGTTGACTACAACAAGGTCTATAGGGGCGATATCATGCTCGGCCATGATCGCTTCATCGGTGCCACGTCGACCTAACAGACCGCCGTGTATCTTGGGATGTAGGGTCTTGATCCGGCCCGCCATCATTTCCGGGAAACCAGTATGTTCTGATACTTCTTTAACAGGGAGGCCTGCTTCGCTTAATAATTTTGCTGTACCACCCGTTGAGAGTAGTTCGATATTAAGTTGATGTAGCTGTTGAGCTAATTCAACAACACCTGTTTTATCAGACACACTGAGTAGTGCGCGTTTGATTTTATTCATTAACTGGGCCTTAAAATTTTAAATATTATTAGGTCTTATAGACCGTAGAGTTTTATTTTTTTACGCAGTGTGCCGCGGTTGATACCGAGGATCTCAGCAGTACGACTTTGATTACCCTTAGTATGTTCTAGCGTTGCTTTAATGAGTGGCGCTTCCACCTCAGTTAACAGCATGTCATAAAGATTGGCTGCTGGATGGCCGTCAAGTTGCTCAAAGTAATCCTTTAGAGCATGTTCCACACATTCGCTCAAGGAATTTTCCGGTCCTTTAAGGGTGGCGTGTTCGTTGGGATTGCTAGCAGGTCGTTTATTAAATGGCTTAGTCATGCTGCAATAGTATCCTGTTGCGCTAGATCATTAAAAAACTGCTCAGTAAACTCTAATTGTTGTTGTGGTAGCTCAAAGGTATTCATCTGTTGGCGGAAGGGATTACCGTTTTTTAAACCCTTACTATACCAAGCGATGTGTTTACGGGCCATACGAACGCCAGTGTATTCACCGTAAAATGTGTAGAGTGCATGTAAATGGTCTATTAAGATGCGACGGACTTCATCTATAGGCGGCGCAGCAAGATCATGTCCTGTGTTCAAATAGTGACTTATTTGTTTGAAGATCCAAGGATTACCTTGAGCAGCTCGGCCTATCATTAATGCATCTGCATTTGTGTAATCTAGGATCTGTTTGGCTTTGATGGGCGTTGAGATATCGCCATTGGCAATAACAGGTATGGTAATAGCCGATTTAATCTCGGCAATCGTATCGTATTCTGCTTCACCCTTATAGGCATCGGCACGTGTTCGACCATGAACGGCTAATGCTTGTATACCTGATTGCTCGGCGATTTTTGCTATTGCTACGCCATTACGGTGTTCACGATCCCACCCTGTACGAATTTTCAGTGTGACGGGTACCTCTACAGCTGTTACTACGGCTTCGAGAATATCAGCAACTAATGTTTCATTTTGAAGCAGAGCCGAGCCCGCCATTACATTACAGACTTTTTTTGCGGGGCAACCCATATTAATATCTATAATGTCGGCACCATGAATAACATTATGCTGTGCCGCTTCCGCCATCATGTCGGGATCAGTACCTGCAATTTGGATACTACGTGGTTCAGGTTCACCAATGTGATTGGCACGAAGCTGTGATTTTTTACTTCCCCACAATGTTTTATTCGCTGTGATCATTTCAGAGACAGCCATGCCTGCACCTAAGCGGCGGCATAATTGACGAAAGGGACGGTCAGTCACGCCTGCCATAGGCGCAAGAAACAGATTATTGGGAAGTTGATAAGGGCCTATGTTCATCTGAGTTCTAACCGTCATGTCTCTGCCCGGTAAGGCGAGTCCATTCCTGTTTTTGTTCCGCAGGATCCATATGAAACCAGCTATTGTAGTGTTCGCTCACTTGTTCAGATTGAGATTCAAGAATGCCTGACAATACAAGTTCTGCATTTGATTTACATAATCTAGCGAAAGTTGGAGCTAGCGATTGCAATGGTCCAGCCAAGATATTAGCGAGTAAAATATCGGCTGTTTGCGATGGACAATCTTCAGGTAAATAAGTCTCAATCTGTACGCCATTACGTTCAGCATTAGCCTTGGTTGCCTCTAATGCTTGTGGATCGGTATCGACGCCAATGACTTTTTTTGCCCCCAAAAGGGCTGCTGCAATGGCCAAAATGCCGCTACCACAGCCATAGTCAATAATATATTTATCTTTGATATCAGCCTGATCTAACCAGTTAAGGCATAAGGCTGTTGTTGGATGGGTGCCCGTTCCGAATGCAAGGCCGGGGTCTAGCATAATATTCGTTGCATCTGGTTGGGGGGGCTCTAACCAGCTTGGACAAATCCAGAGTCGCTGCCCAAAGTTGATAGGTTGGAAGTTATCCATCCATTCTCTGATCCAGTCTTTATCTTCGACGGCTTCAATTCTATGCTTAGGAATACTATTTGGTGCTAGCTGGCTTTCTAGTCGAGCAAGTACTTCATCAACATTTGTTTCAGCATCAAATAAAGCGATGACGTTGGTGGTTCGCCATAAAGGTGTTGAGCCTATATCAGGCTCATATATCGGCTGATCGGCACTATCTTGAAAGGTTACCGCACCAGCACCACATTCAGACAGGAAGTCGGATAAGGATTCAGCAGCATCAGAGGTGCTGCTAAATATAAACTGTATCCAAGCCATTTTTTGATCAAAGACCTAGTTTCTTTTCAAGATAGTGGATATTAGTACCACCTTGTTGGAAATTGGTGTCATTAATAATATCGCTTTGTAGAGCGACATTAGTTTTAATGCCCTCTATACCAATTTCTTGCAAAGCTGTTCGCATTCTTGCAATTGCCGAATCACGTGTTTTACCGTAAACGATGAGCTTTCCAATAAGTGAGTCATAATTAGGTGGAACACGATAGCCACTATAGACGTGAGAGTCCATGCGAATACCTGCGCCGCCCGGGGCATGGTAATGGGTGATAGTGCCTGGGCTTGGCATAAATGTTTTTGCATCTTCGGCATTGATTCGACATTCGATAGCATGACCACGGATTTTAATGTCATCTTGTGTGAGTGATAGCGGTTCACCAGCTGCGATTCTAATTTGTTCTGCTACGAGATCGGTGTCAGTGACTCGTTCAGTGACAGGATGTTCAACCTGGATACGGGTGTTCATTTCAATGAAATAAAACTCACCATCCTGATATAAGAATTCAAATGTACCTGCACCTCGGTAGCCAATTCGAATACAGGCATCAGCACAGATTTTCCCCATTTTTTGGCGTAGCTCATCAGAAATGCCTGGCGCTGGCGCTTCTTCTAATACTTTTTGATGGCGACGCTGCATTGAGCAATCTCTTTCACCTAGATGAATAGCGTTGCCGTGTTGATCTGCAAGAACTTGGAATTCGACATGGCGCGGGTCTTCTAAAAACTTTTCCATATAAACCATATCATTAGCAAAGGCTGCTTTTGCTTCACTTTTCGTCAAGGCAATCGCATTTAACAAGTGCGCTTCACTATGGACCTCGCGCATGCCTCTACCACCACCACCACCGGATGCTTTAATGATAATCGGATAGCCAATTTGTCGGGCTAGTTCTAGGTTTCTATTATCATCATCAGTTAGTGGACCATCAGAACCTGGAACACAAGGTACGCCGGCTTCTTTCATTGCGGCAATAGCGGAAACTTTATCACCCATTAGACGAATTGTTTCTGCCTTTGGTCCAATAAAGATAAAGCCACTTTGTTCAACACGCTCAGAAAAATCAGCATTTTCTGACAAAAAGCCATAACCCGGATGAATAGCGGATGCATCTGTGATTTCTGCGGCACTGATCAGTGCCGGAATATTAAGATAACTTTCATTTGAGGGTGCCGGACCAATACAAACAGTTTCATCTGCTAATAAAACATGCTTTAAATCACGATCTACATCGGAATGGACGGCGACAGTTTTAATACCTAGTTCTCGACAAGCTCGAAGGACACGGAGAGCTATCTCTCCACGATTAGCGATGACAATTTTTTCTATCATGATGATTCTATATCCACAATTTGGTATGCGAGTAAGTTAAAAATAACGTTAAAACAGTGTTATTCAATAACAATGAGAGGTTCACCAAACTCAACTGGGTGACCATTTTCAACCAGAATTGCTTTTACTGTACCGCTACGATCTGATTCGATTTGATTAAACATTTTCATCGCTTCGATGATACAGATAACATCACCTTCAGAGACCGTTTGACCGACTTCAACAAATGCTGCTGATTCTGGAGATGAAGAACGATAGAATGTGCCTACCATTGGAGATGTCACGGCGTTTGCAGTGCTAGGCGCTGCCGTTGCGGGTGTTTCATCAGCAGCGGGAGCAGGTGCAGCTGCTGCAGCGGGGGCAGGACTTGGTGCATACTGCATAGCAGGTGCTTGCATCATGACCTGATTGTTGGGCCCAGAGCGGCTAATGCGAACAGATTCTTCTCCTTCCTGAATTTCAATTTCAGCGACGTCAGATTCTTGAATTAAATCGATCAGTTTTTTTATCTTACGAATGTCCATAGAGTAACCTTAAGATTAGTGAATATTTTTAATTGCTGCCTGCAAGGCAAGTTCATAGCCTTGAGCGCCTAGGCCGCAGATCATGCCAAAGGCAATATCTGTGAGGTAGGAATGATGACGAAATGACTCTCTTGCTTGTACGTTCGATAGGTGTACTTCAATAAAAGGTATTTCTACTGCCGCTAATGCGTCGCGAATTGCAACGCTGGTGTGAGTGAAAGCAGCAGGGTTAATAATAATAAAATGAATATCAGCAGTACGTGCGTTGTGTATTTTATTAACAAGCTCATGCTCAGCATTGCTTTGAAAGCTTTCTAATTTATGGCCGCGTTCGCTGGCATATTGTGTTAAATGGGTAATAATACCCTCTAAAGTATCAGCGCCGTAGTGTTCAGGCTCTCGTGTACCTAGCAGATTTAAATTTGGGCCATTAAGGACTAAAAAATTTGCCATTTTTGGGTTAGGAACCTAGAACAATGAATATTCGGCAGATTCTGCACTATAAGTGTTTAATTGTCCAGTTTTTAAGTAAAAAAAGGGCTTTTTTGTCGCTAAGTTCGCCGAACTAGAAAAATTAGGCCTACAATGCGCTAGCCGGTAGTTTTGCTAAATGTTGTAATAAACCTTCGGCATCGATTGCGCCAACCAAGCGGTATTGCTTGTACTCATTGCCATTAGCATCAAAAAATAGGAGGGTTGGTGGTCCGAAGAGGCCGAATTCCTTTAATAGGGCTTTGTGATCATCAGTGTTATCGGTGAGGTCGACTTGTAATTTAGTCATATTAGACATCGCTTCGATTAGGTTGGGATCTTGGAAGGTTGTCAGCTCCATTGTTTTACAATCAGTACACCAGTCGGCATAGAGGTCGAGCATCGCTATACGATCGTACTGGGCAAGTTGTTGGTTTAGATCATCAAGGTTGTTTATTTGAGTAAAGGTGATGCCATGCGAACTGATACTACTGTTGCTTGCTGATGCCATAGTTAGGCCATGCAATGGCTGCCAGATACTGCGACTACCGCTAGCGCCACCAATAATTAATAAGCTACCGTAGATAAGCACAATCATGCCGCTACCTTTGAGTAGTTTTTCCCAACCACTAGACTCTATATTGAGGGTATTGAGCGCACCAAGGTAGATAGCGGTAATGATAAATAAGCTACCCCATAATAGTAATGCGACTGATTCAGGGATGATTCTTTCTAATAGCCAGATTGCTAAGGCAAGCATTAATACGCCGAATATATACTTGATACTGTTCATCCAACCACCCGCTTTGGGCAGGAGGGATCCTGCTGAAGTACCAATAACAATGAGAGGTAGCCCCATGCCCATGCTCAGTGAAAATAGGGCTGTTCCACCGAGAACCGGATCGCCGTGCTGACCGATAAAAATTAATGCTCCGGCTAATGGCGGTGCTAAACAGGGCCCAACAATAAGGCCTGACAGCAAACCCATTATACCAACACCAAGTAGTTTGCCTCCTTCCTGATTATGGCTCATTTGGTGGAGACGGTTTTGTAAGCCATGGGGGAGCTGAAGCTCATAGAGGCCAAACATAGAGAGCGATAAGAGAACAAATAAGGCACTAAAGCTACCAATAACCCATGGGTTTTGTAGCAAAGATTGTAAGTTTTCTCCCAGCAAGCCAGTGATGACCCCAGCAAGGGTGTATGTAATGGACATGGCGAGCACATAGGTTAACGATAAGATAAATGCCCGACGTGTTGTAATGTGTTCTCCTTCACCCACGATAATGCTGGAGAGGATTGGAATCATCGGAAACACGCATGGTGTGAAAGCGAGTAAAAGTCCTAAGCCGAAAAACCCAAGGATAATTTTTCCAATACCATCGTTAGCCAAGCTGTGGGCAATTTTATCTTGCTCAGAAAACGGTAGTTCTATATCGGTTTCAGTTGATGTCAGACTTGGCGGTGCAGATTGTGTCGTTTCTGCAAGTTGTAATGTGAATTGTTTTTTTGTTGGCGGGTAGCAGATATTAAACGTCTCGGAACAGCCCTGATAATGTGCTGTAAACGTGATTTCTTGCGCAAGATTGGTACGACTGAGCGGTAATACAATATCGGTATCATGATGATAAACCTCTGTCGGACCAAAAATTTCATCGATCTTGTTTTCACCCGCGGGTAGTGTGTAACCCTGCAGCTGAATGGGGTGTTCACCGCTAAGTTCAAATTTAATTTTGTCACGATAGATATAATTACCATCGGCTATGACAAAACGTCCAAGTAATGTCTGTTGATCTTGGATATGAACCGAAAATGAAAATGCTTCATCCATGGGTGGAGGTGTATCATTCGCTGAAAGTGACCCCGTGCCCTCAAATAGTCCTCCATTTACCTGGAGGGGCAAGGCGATTGTGAATAAAAGCAATAATAAAATTTTTTTCATAAGTTTTAGTAACGGTTCGCAATATTAGTGTATTGATAGACTTAGTTGACTAGTAATTGTTTCATTTTTCGAGAGAAAAAACTAATTTAGTATGATTTAAGTTTCGTTAATGGTAACGTTTTGTGGCATTTAATTAATGGTGTTTATTTACTGTGGAAATAAAGAAAATTCACGAATTAGAACAACGAGCAATTGAAAAGAGTGGAATTGAGTTAGCACGTTTGGGGTTTGCCCTATTCTTTCTTGTTGCAATTTTAGCGTTTAGTTTTGCCACTACAGGCGATATTCCGAACCATATTTTCTTAGCGGTAGCCGCTGTTTTCGGTGGTTATATGGCAATGAATATTGGCGCCAATGATGTTGCTAATAATGTAGGTCCAGCTGTCGGGTCCAAGGCATTAACGATGACAGGTGCGATTATTATCGCCATGATATTTGAAGCCGGCGGCGCATTTATTGCGGGTGGTGAAGTGGTTTCTACCATTAAAAAAGGCATCATAAATATTGAGTCATTTGGTGACGATACAGATAGCTTTTTATGGGCAATGATGGCAGCCTTGATGGCAGCAGCACTCTGGCTAAACTTAGCCACAATGGCAAGGGCACCCGTATCGACAACACATTCCATTGTTGGTGGTGTGATGGGGGCGGGGATCGCCGCTTCTGGTTTTGGCATCGTTGATTGGGGAACCATGGCCAAAATTGCTAGTTCTTGGGTTATATCACCTGTGATTGGCGGTGTTATTGCCGCGTCATTTTTACTTGCGATTAAAAAAACGATCATCTTTAAAAAGAATAAAATTCAAGCTTCTTATAAATGGGTTCCAGTCTATGTCGCTATCATGTCATGGGCTTTTGTGACCTATCTTATTTTGAAAGGTTTAAAGAAAATTTGGCCTGATCTATTAACAGTAGTGAATGACTTCACTTTTTTCACAGTTGAGGTTACTAAAAAGCCGAGTTTTGCAGCAGCAGCAACAATAGGCTTGGTAATAGCTGTTATTGTTTTTGTTTGGCTCAGAAATAGGCTTAAAGGCAAATTAGCAACATTAGGCAATGATCGCGATAGCGTTAATATCTTATTTACCATCCCACTTATTTTTGCTGCTGCTTTATTGAGTTTTGCCCATGGCGCTAATGATGTGGCCAATGCGATTGGCCCTTTAGCGGCAATTAATGATGCGGTGATGACGGGTGGGATTTCAGCCAAAGCAGAGATTCCTTTTTGGGTGATGGCTGTTGGTGCCTTTGGTATTGCTATTGGTTTAGCTTTGTATGGCCCCCGCCTGATTAAAACAGTTGGTAGCGAAATAACTGAACTTGATCAGACGCGTGCATTTTCTATTGCTATGGCAGCAGCTATTACTGTGATTATCGCCAGCCAGTTGGGTCTGCCAGTTAGTTCAACTCATATCGCTATTGGTGGCATTTTTGGTGTCGGTTTTTTAAGAGAGTGGTTGGATAAAACGCAATCCATTGAATACGAGATTGAGAAAGACAAAGCAGAGATAAAAGATGAGAAGAAATTGCTAATTGCAATGGAAGAAGAACTGAAAAGTTTGGAAGCTAAAGCAGAAAAAAATGAGCAAGATTATCAGCGTATATCGATTTTATACCGTCAAATAAACGAAGAAAAAAGCGTTATCAAAGGCGTGAAAAAATCATTGAAAGAAGAACAGAAAACACTGTATGTCAAACGAGGAATGGTGAAGAAAATCATCACAGCTTGGTTAATCACAGTGCCTTCAGCTGCAGTTTTGGCGGCAGCAATCTTTTATATGATTAAAGGTGTTATGTCTTAGTTAAGCTTCGTCATGAGAATGAAGTAACGAGTGAAAAAATAAAGATGCCATGCAGCAGGCTAAGCACATTCTTAAATCAATTTTCGGCTATGGCGGTTTTCGCCATCAGCAACAAGATGTCATTCAAACGCTATTAGATGGTCGTGATGCCTTAGTTTTAATGCCTACAGGTGGCGGTAAGTCACTGTGTTATCAAATCCCTGCTTTGATGAGGGAAGGCATTACTATTGTTGTCTCTCCATTGATTGCCTTAATGCAGGATCAGGTTGACTCATTAAAACAGTTGGGCGTGAAAGCCGCCTTTATCAACTCAAGTCAGACTGAGCTAGAAACCGAGCAGGTAAAACAGCAGATGCTGTCAGCTACATTAGATATTATCTATATAGCGCCAGAACGATTAATCACAGATTCAATGTTAGGGTTGCTTTCGCAGTGCCGTTTGGCTTTATTTGCTGTTGATGAAGCTCATTGTGTTTCGCAGTGGGGACATGACTTTCGTCCTGTTTACCAGCAATTAAAAATACTACATCAGCGTTACCCGGATATACCTAGAGTGGCATTAACTGCAACAGCAGATAAACGTACACAGCAAGAAATAATCAAACAATTAGACTTGGCGGACGCGCGATTGTTTATCAATAGCTTTGATCGTCCAAATATTCATTATGCAATTTCTCAAAGTAATAATGCAAAGCAACAACTGTGGCGATTTTTACAAGAAAATCATGCTGAAGATGCAGGTATTGTTTATTGCCTATCACGTAAAAAAGTAGAAGCAATAGCCCAATGGCTGACTGAACAGGGGCGAGAAGCGCTGCCTTACCATGCGGGTCTTCCGCAATCACAACGACAACAGAATCAGCAGCGTTTTTTACGTGAAGACAAATTGATTATTGTTGCGACGATTGCTTTTGGGATGGGGATAGATAAGCCCGATGTCCGTTTTGTTGCTCATTTGAGCCTGCCTAAAAGCGTTGAGGCCTATTATCAGGAAACGGGTCGAGCAGGAAGGGACGGACAAATTGCCAATGCCTGGATGGTTTATGGGTTGCAAGATGTGCTGACTTTGCGGCAGTTTATGCGTGATTCGAATGCTGAGGAACGATATAAGCAAATAGAACATCAAAAGCTCGAATCAATGTTGGGTTTATGTGAATTAATCACTTGCCGTAGACAGAGCTTATTAGCATACTTTGATGAGCAAACCGAGCAACAGTGTGGTCGATGTGATAACTGTATCAGTCCACCAGAGCAATGGGATGCGACGGAGTCAGCTCAAAAAGCGTTATCGTGTGTTTTTAGGACAGGGCAACGCTTTGGCGTGAATTACCTAATTAATACTTTATTGGGTAAAGAAGATGATCGTATTATTCAATACGGCCATCATACTTTGAGCACGTTTGGTATTGGCAAGGCCTTGTCGAATCACGAGTGGCATAGTGTGTTTAGGCAACTGCTTACCTTGGGCTATATAGATTCTGATGTAGAAAAATTTGGTGCATTAATTCTGACAGAGAAAAGTCGTCCTTTATTAAGTGGCACACAAAACTTGATGCTAAGGAAACCCGCAAAACAAGAATCTACAGTTAAGAAAAAGGCCCAAAAAGGGGATGTGAAACCGCAAGACATTCCTTTATGGGAAGCGCTAAAAGCACAGCGCTTGGATTTGGCACAAGAGTATGGTGTACCGCCGTATGTTATTTTCCATGATGCAACCTTACTAGAAATAGTGAGACAAAGACCTTCCACCATGGCTGATATGAGTAAAATATCGGGAGTTGGTCAACAAAAACTGCAGCGCTACGGAAAGTTTTTTTTAGAAGAGGTGAAGCGTTATCCCTTAGCGGCACTATTACAGAATAATTTATCGGCAACAATTAATGAGACGCTTATGTTGCTTCAACAAGGTTCAAGTCCAAGTGAGATCGCCAAACAACGAGAGCTTAGTTTAAGTACTGTTTATAACCATTTGGCTGGCGCAATCGAAGTCGGTTTAATTACAGCGATGGACGTAATTAGTCTGAAAGAAGCTGAATATAAAAGTATTGTTGCTATGATTGAATCATTTGATACAGAAGAGCAGGGCCGTTTGAAACCGGTCTATGATGCTTTTGAGGGTGAGTATGATTATGGTGTTATTCGTTGCATCCAAGCCTCATTGTAGATCACGATTAAAATACAGGGCTTAAGAAACTGTCCTTAAACCTCAAAAAGAGTGTTATAAAATTGTCATATTTGTCAGATATGATAGTGGTTTCTTGTAGTGCAAAAGTTTAAGGTTACAGTATGGCAACGAATATTTTAGTAGTAGAGGATGATGCAGCAATTAGAGATATGCTGTGCTTTTCTCTTCGGCATGCCGGTTATATCTGCGAAGCAGTCGGGGATGGGGAACGTGGGCTTGAAGCGGTAAAGTTGCAAAGACCCCACATTATTCTTTTAGATTGGATGCTCCCTGGTATTGACGGTATAGAATTTATTCGCCGTCTACGCTCCAATGACTATATGGCCGATATTCCTGTGATTATGTTGACAGCTAAAGGAGAGAGTGAGGACTTGGTGAAGGGGCTGAGTGTTGGTGCTGATGACTATGTTAATAAACCGTTTTCACCATCGGAGTTGGTTGCTAGAATTAAAGCTGTACTTCGTCGCTGTTCATTACCAGATACAGATGCTCAAGAAAGTTTAAAACATGGAACAGTCATGTTAGATATGAAAAGTCATCGTCTATCCATTGGCGGTGACAGAGTGGATCTTGGCCCTACCGAGTTTAGACTGTTGCACTTCTTCATGAAGAATCCTGAAAGAGCCTATAGCCGTGGCCAATTGCTTGATCATGTCTGGGGCGATACCGTCTATATTGAGGAGCGAACAGTAGATGTCCATATCCGTCGTTTGCGTAAGGCGCTTGAATCATCTAAAAATGACCACCTTATTGAAACGGTACGTGGTGTAGGGTATCGATTTGCAGGTGAGTGATTAATTAATGGCTTGGGATTACTGGCGTTTTCTCGCCATCCTTAGTTTGTCTGGCTTTGTCGGACTTTTGTTTGATCAGATGGTGACGTTCTTATTTCTGGCATCATTTTTCTATGCTTTATGGCTGCAACGAAACTGGTTCCAGTTATTAAAATGGATGCAAAGACCTAAGAAGAATCAGAGTCCAAATGCTGTGGGTGTGATTGATGATGTCTGCCGTGAAGTGGAAAGAGTCCGCTTGCAGAATACCTCTCGTAAGAAAAAGCTGGGTGGTTATCTTAAACGTTTTCAATCCGCAACATCTGCATTGCCTGATGGCATCGTGGTACTGGGTGATTATGGTGAGGTTGACTGGGCAAATGATTCGGCCAAAATTCTAATGGGTGTCCGTTGGCCTAAAGATAGCAATGTCCGAGTTAACAACTTAATTCGAGACCCAGATTTTCAACAGCTTTTGGCGGGCCATGATGAGTTTGGAAGAACCGTTATGGTCAATTCTCCAGTTAATCCAGCAATACAGCTAGAAATCAAAATCGTTAAATATATGGGTAGCGGTAGGATGTTGGTAGCTAGAGATATGACTCAAATAGTCAAACTACAAAAGATGCGCCGAGATTTTGTAGCTAATGTATCTCATGAGTTGAGAACCCCGCTGACGGTTTTGCGTGGCTATTTAGAAATGTTCAATGCTGATGATAGTACTCAAGAGCAATGGCAAGCTGCATTACCTGCAATGAAGCAGCAGGCAGAAAGAATGAGTGAGATGTTGCAGGAGCTATTATCTCTGTCACGCTTGGAAACAGGTGAGAAGGAGCTTCAAAATTCATCGACTGATATTGCAAAGCTACTTGAAGATGTTATTCAAGATGCTAAACAACTTAAACAATATCATGAGCATGACATTCAATTGAAACTAGAAACCGAGAAATGGTTATTAGTCGATGCAGAAGAAATACGCAGCGCTATATCCAACTTGGTTTTTAATGCTGTCAAATATACTCCTGCGAAATGCGAAATTGTGATTCGTTGGGCTATTGAGCAAGAGAAGGCGTTAATTGAAGTAAGCGATAAAGGAGATGGTATTGCTGAATATCATCTAGAACGATTAACAGAACGCTTTTATCGTGTTGATAGTGGACGTTCACAAGATGTCGGAGGGACGGGCTTAGGTCTTGCCATTGTAAAACATGTTTTGCAGCGACATGATGCAGAATTAAAGATATCGAGTGAACTAGGTAAAGGCACACGATTTTCTTGTTATTTCCCAAAATCAAAAATGGTTGAAAAACCAAACCTTTAGAAATATACATCCCAAATAGAGGTGTTTGTCATATAACTGTCATATTGTTTTCATATCATTGTCACAGTTAAGTCGGATACTGCAAGGGTAACAAGTTTACAACTTATATTTTTTAACTTGGGAGTTGAACACAAATGTTCATGAAAAAATTGACTATTTTAGGTGCGGCAGCATCATTAGCATTTTCTGCAGCAGCCATCGCCGATGTTGATCCGGCATTACCAGACTATCAAAAATCAAGCGGTGTTTCAGGCAACCTGTCCAGTGTTGGCTCAGACACATTAGCTAACTTGATGACACTTTGGGCTGAAGAATTCAAGCGTGAATACCCAAATGTAAATATTCAAATCCAAGCTGCGGGCTCTTCAACTGCGCCACCTGCATTAACAGAGGGTACTGCAAATTTCGGCCCTATGAGTCGTAAGATGAAAGATAAAGAAACAGCGGCTTTTGAAGCGAAATATGGTTATAAAGCGACACCTATCCGTGTGGCAATTGATGCCTTAGCGGTATATGTACATAAAGATAACCCAATTGAAGGTATGACAATTCCTCAAGTCGATGCGGTTTTCTCTGCAACACGCAAATGTGGTGCTGCTGAAGATATTACAAGTTGGAGTCAATTAGGCAGCAACTTGGGCAATATTCAGCTTTACGGCCGTAACTCAGTTTCAGGTACGTATGGTTACTTTAAGAAAAAAGCATTATGTAAAGGTGACTTTAAAAATAGTGTAAATGAGCAGCCTGGTTCTGCTTCAGTCGTGCAAGGTGTCACTAAATCGCTAAATGGTATTGGTTACTCAGGTATCGGTTATAAAACATCTGGCGTTAAAGCAGTTGCTTTAACGAAAAAAGAAGGTACACCTTTTATTGCAGCTACTAAAGCAAATGCAGCAAATGGTACTTATCCACTATCTCGTTACCTATATGTCTATGTGAACAAAGCGCCTAATAAACCATTAACGCCAATTGATCGTGAATTCTTTAAAATGGTTTTATCAAAAGTAGGTCAAAAAGTTGTAATGAAAGATGGTTATGTTCCATTGCCCGTGGAAGTTGTCGAAAAAGAACTGGCTAAACTTAAATAACCAATTTTAGCATTAAAATTAATAACGCCTCGTACAAAGTGTACGGGGCGTTTTATTCTGGAATATAATTGGACGCTCCAAATTAGAGCTATTCTTAAAATTATGTACAAGTGGTCCTTTTAATACAGGACTAACTTTAATTAAAGTGAGATCAAAGCCATTATGGTTGAGAATTCTTCAATAGGCAGTGTGTTACCACCAACAGGATCGCCCGTCGCAAAAAGACGCCGGGCTTGGCGCGAATTTAAAGATCGTGTTGCCAGATATGGTGTTGCAATGGGTGGCGTTTCTGTCATTTTTGCCATTGTATTGATCTTTTTCTACCTACTTTATGTTGTCTTACCCTTATTTTATGGGGCAGAGGTAGACACGAAATCGGAATATCAATATAGCGCTAATTCGGCGAGTTACTTAGCCTTAAATGAATATAATGATGTTGCCTTAAGTGTCGACATGTCAGGTCAGGTTACTTTCTTTGCTGCTGATACCGGTAAAGAGATATTGACACCTCAATTGTCTTTGCCAGAAGGGAGTGCAATCACTAGTTTTAGTAGTGGTGACGCCACAACAGGTATCCTTAGCTATGGCTTTGATAATGGACAGGTTTTATTGTTCAAGCGTGAATATAAAATTAGTTACCCAGATGATAAGCGCAAAATCACCCCATTTATTAGTTATCCATTGGGACAAGAATCAATTCAGGTTGATCCAAAAGGAAGGAGGGTTAGTTTACTTTCTGTTCAAAGCAATGATGAACAGTCTAGCTTTGCTGCATTAACAGAAAACAATAGTTTAGTACTGCAAAGTACTATCAGAGAGCAAGATTTTCTTGACGAAGATGCATTCACTTTAACCACGCAAATTGGCGAAATTGATTTAAGTGAGTTCGGTGAGATCACACATATGGAAATGGATATTGACCAGCGTGAGCTTTATATCGTCAACCGAAAAGGTTTTATCGCTTACTACGATATCCAAAATATTGAACAAGCTCGATTAATACAACAAATAAAAGCGGTACCTCATGGCGTTGATATTACGACGCTGGAGTTTTTAACAGGGGGTATCTCTATCCTTGTTGGGCGAAGCGATGGTCAAATTGATCAATGGTTCCCGGTTAGAGGTGAAGATAACAACACTATTTTGCATAATGTCCGAAGTTTTAAGGAGCAAAGTGCAGCCATCATACAAATCGAACCAGAATATGCGCGTAAAGGTTTTATTGCCTTAGATCAAACAGGCGATTTTGGTATTTATCACACGACAGCACACCGTACTTTATTAGTTGAGCCGCTAAGTGATCATGCGAATGTGAAAATGGCTTTATCGCCCAGAGCGAATGGCCTATTAAGTTTAGCGATTGATGGCAAGGCGAAGCTGTTAGTTATAGATAATGAACATCCTGAAGTGTCATGGCACTCATTATGGCAAGAGGTCTGGTATGAAAGCCGTGATAAGCCAGAGTATATATGGCAATCGTCTTCGGCTAGTAATGACTTTGAGCCTAAACTTAGCTTGAGCCCGTTGACCTTTGGTACGATTAAAGCGGCATTTTACGCCATGATGGTGGCTGTTCCTTTGGCAATCATGGGTGCGATTTTCACGGCTTATTTTATGTCGCCAAAAATGCGAACTTTAGTGAAGCCAACCATAGAAATTATGGAGGCATTGCCAACGGTTATTCTTGGTTTCTTAGCGGGGTTATGGTTAGCCCCGATTGTCGAAGGCAATTTGCCAGGCGTCTTTTCGATATTGGTGTTATTGCCCATTATGACCATATTAACTGCATGGCTATGGACTAAATTACCAGCGGTTATTAGAGAGCGAATACCTGATGGTTGGGAAGCAGCAATATTGATACCGATTGTCATCCTGGTGGGCGTGGTGTCTATGTTGGCGAGTCCGACACTTGAATTATGGTTGTTTAATGGTGATATGCCGCGTTGGTTGGATGAGGTAGGAATCGGTTTTGATCAGCGTAATTCATTGGTAGTCGGGCTGGTGATGGGTTTTGCCGTTATTCCGACTATTTTTTCAATTACTGAAGATGCCATATTTGGCGTGCCGAAACATTTAACAATCGGTTCACTAGCACTAGGGGCAACGCCTTGGCAAACACTAACTCGGGTTGTTTTATTGACGGCGAGTCCGGGTATTTTCTCAGCGGTGATGATTGGTTTGGGTCGTGCGGTTGGTGAAACAATGATTGTGTTAATGGCAACGGGTAATACACCGATAATGGACTTCAATATTTTTGAAGGCTTTAGAGCCCTATCCGCCAATATTGCGGTGGAAATGCCGGAAGCAGAAGTGGCCAGTTCGCATTATCGAGTCCTGTTTTTAGCTGCTTTGGTTTTATTCATGGCGACATTCATTTTTAACACAGTTGCTGAAGTTGTACGCCAGCGACTACGTGTTAAATACAGCAGTTTGTAGGTGAGTAAAAAGATGTCTAATCAATCATTTTCTTCTTGGTCCAAAAACGGTACGCCATGGGTTTGGATCAATGCCGGTGCTGTCAGCGTTAGCCTAGTCATGGTGATAGGACTGCTAGGGCTTATCGCAGTACGAGGCTTAAGCCACTTTTGGCCAGCAGATATTGTGTCAATAAATTATACAGAGCCAGGACAAGAGTCTACTGTTTTGCTTGGTGAAATGGTCGATAAAGAAGTCGTTTCAGCGCTTCGTTTAAAAAATACCGGTGTAGATTTACCTGAAGGCCAAACGAGCGGAGAACGATTTCTATTAAAAGTGGGTAATCGTGATTATTTCGGTCTTGATTTTAAATGGATAAATGGTCCTTGGATAAGTGAACCAAACTACCCAGAAAATGTTGTGGCTATTGAACGACGGGAATGGGGGCATTTTTATGGTTATTTAAAAAATGTCAGCGAGAAACATCAAGTCGTTTCATCGGGCGAACAAGCATGGCAGGAATTCCAACAACGTTTGAAGCGTAGTAACTTTTTAGTCGATGAAATAAAGTCGATAGAAAAGCATGAAATTGGTGAAATTAATCATGCCCTTGAGGAATTAAGACTTGAGACTCGTCGTTTGGAATTAGATGGCGTTGTCGAAGGTTCGTCACCTTATCAAGAAATCGAACTAGAAAAGCGTCAATGGGATGTTCGTTATAAAGAGTTGCAAGGACAACTGGCAGATTTATATTCAGAGTTAGCCAGAGATCAAATTGTTGTAACGATGTCAGATGGGCGGGATGTTGAAATACCGTTAGCGAAAATCGTGGATGCTTTTCAGCCTAACAAAATGTCAGTGGGTGAAAAGCTTGCTCATTATGGTCATGAAGTGTGGAAGTTTGTGTCGGGTGATCCGCGTGAAGCAAATACTGAAGGAGGGATTTTCCCAGCGATATTCGGCACGGTTATGATGGTCATGATTATGGCGATATTAGTGACTCCGTTTGGTGTTGTGGCAGCAGTTTATTTGAAGGAATATGCGACACAAGGACCGATGATTCGTTTGATACGTATCGCGGTTAATAACCTAGCGGGTGTTCCATCAATTGTTTATGGTGTATTTGGTTTAGGGTTCTTTGTTTATTTCCTCGGTGGGAATATTGATGAACTATTCTTCCAAGCCAGTTTACCGGCACCCACATTTGGTACGCCAGGTTTGATGTGGGCATCATTAACGCTGGCGATTTTAACAGTGCCTGTGGTTATTGTGGCAACTGAAGAAGGCTTGTCGCGTATTCCGCGTAATATCCGTGAAGGTAGCCTGGCATTAGGTGCGACAAAAGCAGAAACGTTGTGGCGGACAGTATTACCTATGGCGGCTCCGGCAATGATGACGGGGTTAATTCTGGCTGTAGCCCGTGCAGCAGGTGAGGTTGCGCCATTGATGATGGTGGGTGTTGTAAAACTTGCGCCGGCTTTGGCTGTCGATACTATTGCACCGTATTTACATCTTGACCGCCAGTTTATGCATTTGGGTTTTCATATTTATGATGTTGGTTTCCAAAGTCCAAATGTTGAAGCAGCAAGACCGTTAGTTTATGCCACCGCCTTATTATTAGTGTTAATTATTATCGTACTGAATTTAGCAGCGATTGGTATTCGTAATCGTTTACGCGAAAACTTTAAAGCAAGTGAGAATTAGGATGGAAGCAGTGAAAGAGCAAGTAAGCACGCAAGCACGTGCTATTGATATTGAATCAATGCAACGAAGCCAGAAACTAAATTTGGCAGATGAAAAGATTTGTCTTGAAGTAAAAGATTTTAATTTGTTTTATGGCTCCAAGCAGGCATTGCATAACATAAACATGTCAGTCGCTAAAAACCGTGTCACAGCCTTTATCGGCCCAAGTGGTTGTGGTAAGTCAACATTATTACGCTGTTTTAATCGTATGAATGATTTGATCGATACAGTGAAAATTGATGGTCAAATGTTGTTAGATGGCCAAGATCTTAATAAACAGTCAGTGAATGTTGCTGACTTACGTCGACAAGTCGGTATGGTGTTCCAAAAGCCAAATCCATTTCCAAAATCAATTTATGAAAATGTCGCCTATGGTCTCAGATTGCAGGGTGTAAATGATCGAGAAACACTAGATCGTGTGGTAGAAAAATCTCTTAAAGGTGCGGCACTGTGGGATGAGGTCAAAGACCGGCTGCAAGAATCAGCAATGGGCATGTCAGGCGGTCAACAGCAGCGCCTAGTGATTGCGCGTGCGATAGCGATTGAACCTGAGGTGCTGTTGCTTGATGAGCCTGCATCGGCACTTGATCCCTTATCAACATTAAAAATCGAAGAGCTGATTTATGAACTCAAGGAAAAATATACCATTGTGATTGTGACACATAATATGCAGCAAGCAGCACGGGTCTCAGACTATACTGCATTTATGTATATGGGTGAGTTGATAGAGTTTGGTGCAACTGATGAGCTATTTACCAACCCTACCAAGAAACAAACAGAAGATTATATTACCGGCCGTTACGGATAGTTGGCTAGGAGCGATTAGGAGAACAAAATGGTTACAAATTCACAACATATTTCACAACAGTTTGAAAAAGAATTGGAAGATATTCGTTCACTTGTTTTGGCAATGGGTGGTTTAGTCGAACAACAAGTTAATAACGCTCAAGAAGCATTGATGACAGCAGATAGTGAGTTGGCTCGTAGTGTCATCAGTCTTGACGAGGATGTTAATGAGCTGGAAGTGACGATTGATGAAGAATGCATTCAAATCATTGCACTAAGACAGCCAACTGCAGGTGACCTGAGACTGGTAGCAGGTATTTTAAAAACCATTACCGATTTAGAGCGAATTGGTGATGAGTCAGTCAGTATCGCGCGTATGGCGATGAATTTGTCTGAAAAAGACCGACCTAAAAAGAACTACCGCGAATTATTGTCAATGGGAAATCATGTGCAAGGTATGTTGCGTGATGCACTTGATGCTTTTGCACGTTTAGATATTAAGCAAGCGATTCGTGTGGCACAAGAAGATCGTGAGATTGATGGTGAATACGAAGGTATTATCCGTCAGTTAATTACTTATATGATGGAAGACCCGCGTACAGTGACCAAAGCCATTGATATGATGTGGTCTGCTCGCTCATTTGAGCGAATAGCTGATCATGCTTGTAATATCTGCGAGCATGTTATTTATTTGGTTGAAGGGAAAGATGTTCGCCATTTAAGTTTAGAAAAAATGGAAAAAGTCGTAAAAAAAGCGGGCAAAAAATAACAGTCACTCAATTTTAATAAAAAGCCCATGCTTATTAATGAGCATGGGCTTTTTTGTTTCTATCATCTTGTTTTATTTAAAGTTAGAAATAATGGCTTGTTAAAGCGCAAGCAATGTATCACTATTGCATTGTTAAATGATGTGACTAAAGAGTAGAGATGAGCACCACACAACAAGAAGATGAACATGCAATCCTGGCTGCTATAGACTTAGGATCAAACAGTTTTCACATGATTATTGCTCGTCTGAGAGATGGACATTTCCAAGTGATGGATCGCTTACGCGAAATGGTACAGCTCAGAGCTGGAATCGACAGGAGAGGCAATCTAAATAAAGTATCTCAACAACGTGCAATTGCCTGTTTAGAGCGATTTGGTGAAAGGATTAGAGATCTACCAGAGGGTAGTGTTCGTGTGGTGGGCACCAATACTTTACGCGTTGCTAAAAATAGTCAGGAGTTTCTTAGAAAGGCTAGAAAAGCGCTTGGACATCCTATTGAAGTAGTGGCGGGTGAGGAGGAAGCACGCCTTATTTACTTAGGTGTCTCTCACGCCCTTGCATTTGATAATAGCCGACGCTTAGTGATGGATATCGGTGGTGGTAGTACCGAGTTTATTATCGGCGAGGGTGATTTCTGGATAGAACGAGAAAGTCTTTCCATGGGCTGTGTTAGTTTTTCACAACGATACTTTCCTGATGGCGTTATCTCTCAAACAATGATGAAAAAAGCGGTTATTGCTGCCAGTTCTGAGTTACGTGCTATTCAGCAACCCTACCGTAAGGCCGGGTGGGCTGAAGCGGTAGGCGCTTCAGGTACTATTCGTTGTGCGGCTAACATTATTAAAGAACAAGGCTGGGCTGAAGATGGCGTCATTACACCACAGGCCTTAGATAATTTAGTTAATGCTATTACTTCAGTTAGTCATATTAGTGAGCTTAATCTCACAGGTCTAAGTGCAGAGCGCGCATCTGTTCTTCCAGGTGGCGTAGCTGTACTGAAAGCCTCATTCGACAGATTGCGAATTGATCGAATGATAGTGTCAGATGGCGCTCTACGTGAAGGCTTATTATATGACTTGCTAGGTCGAATTCAGCATGATGACGAACGGGATAGAACAGTTTTAGCATTCGGTCGGCGCTATCAAATTGATGAAAAACAAGCGGACCATGTTATTACCATGGCCGATCAATTTTTTGAGCAAGTGCGAAAATCTTGTGAACTCGATGATGAGAATAAAGCGCAGTTGAGTTGGGCCGGTAGGCTACATGAAGTAGGGTTGTCCATTTCACATGATCAGTTTCATAAGCATTCATTTTATCTATTGGCTAATTCGAGTCTGCCCGGTTTTTCACGTGAGGAGCAATTAATATTGGCACTCTTAGTCTTAGGGCAAAGAAAGAAATTCCCTCAAAAACATTTTAAGGCATTGCCAAAAGAGTTGAGGCGTCCAACCAAATATTTAACTATTCTGTTACGTTTAGCCATGGTTTTTAATCGCGGCCGTTCAGAGGAAGTCGATACCTTTCCTGAGCTTTCGATTGAGGATAAGGTGATTCAATTGAGCCTATCGCCAGCTTGGCTTGAACAACACCCTCTAACTGGAGCTGATCTACAGAAAGAAGCTGATTACCTCAGTCGCATTGATTATCAATTAATTATTAGTTAATTTTTGAGCAATTGAGGTTATTTAAGATCACAATTGACAGTGATATTCTCAGTCAAAGGTAAGGACTGGCATAATAAAATCATATCTTTTTCTTTATCAGTCGCAGATAAAATTTCACTGTTTCTCATGACCACTTCACCTTCTAGTTTAGTGACCATACACATACCACAACGTGCTTGCTGGCAAAAATAAGCAGGCTTGAGATCATGGGCGAGCATGCTTTCAAGCAGTGTTTTACCCTCTAAATAGGGCACTGTGTGTTTTGTATCATCCAAAATAGCAGTAAACGAATTAATATCCGTTGCGATATCTGGCTTCTCATCAATTGCAGGCTCAGCATCTGAAATAAAGCGCTCGGTGAAAATAGTATTATTTTCGACACCTATTTCGCCTAGGACATTTTCAATCAAGTCCATAAAGGGTGTCGGGCCACAAATATAAAAATGAGTTTGTAAATTGTCGTTAATAAAGTGGTGAACGGCTTTTTGATCAACACGACCACTTTCACTGCTAATATGATGAACACAGCTAAACCGATCAGGATATTGTTGCTGTAATTCTTCTAGTTCGGCAGCAAAAATGCTCTGCTGGCGGTTAGAGTTCGCGTAAAGCAGCTTTATTGTTAGGTCTGTTTCGGCTAGTGCATATTTAATGATTGAAATGACAGGGGTAATACCACTTCCTGCAGCAAATAATGTCAATGACGGTGGTGGGTTCTTGCTTAGTGTAAAACGGCCACTAGGTGGTGCAACATCAATAATGTCGCCTTCTTTTATTGAATCGTTCAGTAGGTTTGAGGCGCGACCATCTTTAACTCGCTTAACAGTAATTTTTAAACCTGTTGGATCTCCAGGTAGGTTTGACAATGAGTAACATCTATCTAAATAACTTTGTTGCCAAGATAGTCTTAATGAAAGAAATTGACCGGCTTTAAAATTAAACTGACTTTGATATTTATCATCTACTTTTAAAATAAACGATCGTGCTAGCGGAGTCTCGTCGATAATTTCACTGACGATAAGAGGGTAAAAATTCATTGTAAAAACCTTAGGTTGATTCTAAGAATCTAATAGGGCGTAATTAAGAAGCCATCAAAAAGTAGAGATAGTATAGCGTGACGGCGCTAATTGTTCATATGAAGATAATGGGTGGTGTAGCAGTGGTTTTCAATAGGAGGTGTGGCGATGTTTCCGAAGGCCAAGCTCCTCTCCAGACGGAGAGGAACTTAAGGAGATGAATATCGAAGTTTAGAAATTTATAGAAGCATTGATATAAGCGCTACGGCCAACACCAGGCAAACGATCGCCAACTGCAATATCAGGGTTGCCAGCAGCACGGTTATAGCCGCCTAAGTGATCGGTATAACCGCGGTTAAACAGATTATTCACACCTGCACTTAAGGTAATAGCCTCTGTGGCTTGATATTGACCAGATAGGTGATAAAGCGCATAGCCACCTGTTTTATCTTCACCATTTTCGCTAGACACTTTATTTTGCTTGGCAATGGTTTCTGCCTCTATAGCAAGACGCCATTTAGGCTGTACATAACTCAGCATAGTACGGGCAGTTAGCGGGGATATACGATATAAGTCATCGCTTGTATCACGACGTTTACCACGTACATAGCTGACAGTACCGTCAAGTTGCCATTCTGAATTAATGGCATAGAGCCAGTTAGCATCAAGCCCATACAGTTTGGCATCCACATTACTATATTGAAGAGGTGTTGAATCGCCATTAACAGTACTGACACCAATGGTTGCCATGTCGGTAATGCCTGAAACACCTTGGATATAATCATTAATGTGGTGGTAGAACACACGTGGTGAAAAAGCAAGATTAGTACTATGCCAATCAAGTCCCAACTCAAATTGGTAAGCGACTTCATGATCTAAATCGACATCACCTACATAATTGTTACCATCGGCAAGGCCTGATGTGATTTCTAACGGGATCCAGAGATAACGTTCATGATAGCTAGGCGCTCTTGTTTTACGAGCAAAACCAACTTCAACACCAACGCTATCAGTTAGGTCGCGTGTAAAGGTGGCGACCACATCAATAAGATCATCTTCTTGATCAAGATCACTGCTATTAAAGCGATCGCGGAGTACACCTACAGCCATAGGTAAACCAGCAAAGGAATCGACATTGCCTGCATCCATTTCGATTCGAGAATAACGGAGTCCTGCTTCCATTTCCCAGTGTTCACTAATTTCGCCTTGCCATTCTGTGAAAATACTATAGCGATCACGTTCTACATCGTTAAAGCTTTCAACAAAAAAGGCAGCATTATTTGGGTTAAATACAGTGGCATTGTGCTCTGCTTGATCAGCATCAAAACCAACTGTCCAATTCGCCATGTTATAGCTAAAACTAACGCCACCGGCTTGAACATCAGGCGTTACAAAACGATGCATCATTGGATTTGAATTAGTGCGATGACTATAGTTATCCATTCTATGGTCAATATCTTGGTAACGTAGCGTTATGTCATATTGATTACCATTAGCCAGTATATCGCTATGTTTCATGTTATAGCGCTCGCCACGGAAAAAGATAATGTCCATCGGTAAGGCTGCCGTACCATTGACACCCATATCAATATGTTCAATATTTATTTCATGCTCGTGTCCCTGATTTTGATAGCCATAATGAAGACCGAGTGAGTCACGATCCTGTTTAGTAGGACGGATAGTGCCACCTTTAAAATCTAAATCATCACCACGATCCGAACTACCAGAGACTTGTATGCGATGATGTTGGTTAGTTAAAGCTGTCGTAAAACTGGACTGACGGGTATGTCCTAGGCTAGCGTAACCAGCGACTAAGTTACCATGTAGTTTAAACTCATCACCTGTTGCGAAATCTATGCGTTTTGACTCTGCTTCAATGGTGCCACCGATAGTTTCAATTCCTGTGCGAACAGGCGCTATCCCGCGATAGACAGATACGTTTCCAGTTCGTGAAGATGCAAGATAACTCAATGGGGCATCCATACTGTTCGGTCCAGCTTCATGCATGCCAGTACCATCCAGTTTGACATTGACGCGATGGCCGAATAAACCACGATATTGGGCTATGCTACTAATAATCCCGTTACGATTAACAGTGGCACCGGGAAGACGTTTTACCATATCACCGAGGTCAGCTGTGCTTGCTGGTAAAGAAGGTAATGTATAGGGTGCGACTTCACCTGCAACGCCTTCAACAGATAAGGTGGGTAAACTGACTTGTTCTGCATAGGAAAGTGTAGTCATACCCAAAAGCAATAGAGGTATTGGCAATAATTTATAGTTCGGCATTTTATGCTCCGTAATGTTGACTCTAGAATTATATGAGTTCAAAAAGTGATAAAACTGTGTTTTTCAGTCCAAAAGTGTGTGAAATGACACAATTTTTGTTTTTTCTGCCATGATATTGTGTTTATTATTTTCTCAAATTTATAGGTTTTTCTTGAGATGGAAGCAATAACAGGGTCGTATATTACGGCCTTTCTATTAGGTTTATTTAGTACTGTCCATTGTATTGCGATGTGTGGTTCTGTGATTGGCGCACTGACTTTAAGTCTTCCTGTGGAAGTAAGAGAGAGTCAGAGAAAAATGTTGCCTTATGTGTTGAATTATAACCTAGGCAGGGTTTTAAGCTATGTCATTGCAGGTATTATCGTTGGACTATTAAGCTCACCGCTAGCTAACTTTAATGGTCACGCAATATTGAGGGTGTTATCAGTTTCCGTCATGATTGCTATGGGATGTTATTTAGCTGGATGGTTTCCAAAATTTGCTGTCATGGAGCGTATTGGCGCTCCTATTTGGCGACGTTTACAGCCGATAGGGCAAAAACTCCTCCCTGTACGTAGATATTCACAGGCATTTTTCTTAGGTGCAGTTTGGGGTTGGCTACCATGTGGACTCGTTTATGCAGCATTAGCAGTAGCCGCAACGGTTGGAGAGCCGATGACGGCAGCATTAGTCATGTTATCTTTTGGCCTTGGGACTTTGCCAGCAGTCATGGGTGCGGGTTTGTTTACCGGTTTACTTGCTTCTTTAGCAAAAGCAAAGCATATGAGGCAGATTGCTGGCCTCTTAATAATAGCAATGGCAATCGCAACATTATTTTTACCAAGTAACCATAATTCAGAACATCTAAATCATGACTCGCATGAGTATCAAGCTCCTAATAAAGGAGGTGGATGATGGAAGAGCAACCGTTTTTAGGACAATCACCACAAATTACCCATTTGTTAAGAACCTTGCCGATGATCGCTGTCAGTGATGTCAGCGTTTTGATTATAGGTGAGACGGGGACAGGCAAAGAATTAATTGCACAGGCTATCCATAAGGAAAGCCGCCGTCGACAAAATGAATTGGTCACGATTAATTGTGCCGCTTTGCCTATAGAAGGTATAGAAGATGATTTATTTGGCCGTTGTGATGATGATGGAAATATTTCCCATAGAGGACGCTTATTGGCAGCAGAAGGCGGCACACTCTTTTTAGATAATATTGAAGCACTGCCACTATCAATTCAAGCGAAAGTACTGCGCTTTATTGAAGCGGGTGAGTGTCAGTTAATAGGTAGCCATAAATTACAGAAAGTAGATGTCAGGATTGTTGCGGCTAGTGGTGCTGATATTCAGCATGAAGTCGATGCTGGACGTTTTCGGAGTGATTTATTTTATCGACTTCAAGTTGTACCTATTACGATACCGCCATTAAGGGAGCGTGCTGATGACATTGTTTTATTATTAAGGCATTTTGGTCGTGAATTTTCGGGCAATAATGCGGTTGTTCGTTATGGTAAAGAAGTTGAACGGTGCTTACTGGGTTATCCTTGGCCGGGCAATGTGAGAGAGTTAATGCATTTTTGCCAAAGAATGGCTTTACTTAACCCTGGCAAAGCAATACAGATGGAAGATTTGCCGCCAGAAATGATGCCTGAAGTTGCAGCGAGTAATCATGTCTTTACCCTACCGTCTTCGGGTATAAAATTGGCGCAGGTCGAATTAGATCTCATCGAGCAAGCTTTAGCGATGGCATCAGGTAATCGTTCAAGAGCCGCACGACTGTTAGGAATCAGTCGCGATACCCTGTTATATAGGATGCAAAAACATTCGCTCTAGCCTAAAGTAGGCATAATTTTGTTGATTAATTAGTTGGACACAATATGAAACAATATCTGGCATTACTACAAGATGTAATGGACAACGGTGTTGAAAAAGGCGACCGTACAGGGACAGGTACCCGTTCGGTATTTGGTCGTCAATTGCGTTACGATTTGTCAGAAGGGTTTCCCTTGATGACAACTAAAAAATTACATATTCGTAGTATTTTGCATGAATTGTTATGGTTTCTAAGTGGTGAAACCAATATTAAATATTTGCAAGACAATGGTGTTTCTATTTGGGATGATTGGGCCACAGAAGATGGTGAGTTAGGCCCAGTTTATGGCGCACAATGGCGTAACTGGCGAGGTGAAGATGGCCAAGTCCACGATCAAGTGGCAGCATTAGTTGATGGCCTAAAAAACAATCCCAATAGTCGTCGTCATATCATTAGTGGTTGGAATGTGGCCTTATTACCTGATGAATCAAAAAAGCCGTGGGAAAATGCAAAAGCAGGCTTAATGGCCTTACCCCCTTGTCATTTGCTCTATCAGTTTTATGTTGCTGAAGGTAAATTAAGTGCTTCATTGTACATCCGCTCGAATGATCTATTTCTTGGCAATCCGTATAACACCGCTTCCTTGGCTTTCTTGACACATATGCTAGCTCAACAATGTGATTTGGATGTGGGGGATATCGTTATCAGCATAGGCGATGCACATATCTATGCTAATCACTATGACCAAGTTAATGAACAACTTAGTAGAAGGCCGGGGCCACTGCCTCAGTTAGTCATCAAGCGTAAGCCAGGCTCCATTTTTGATTATCAGTTTGATGATTTTGAGATTATAAACTATGAGGCTCAAGCACATATAAAGGCACCCATTGCCGTGTAATAACATTACATAGATAAAAGGAATTTAGATATGTCTACCTCATTATATTTAACTTGGAGTGATGATTTCTCCCAAGACGGAGATTTAATTATTGATGAGCAACATCGTGCGATTGTGGCAACAATCAATTCATTGCATTATTTTTTACAACAAGGTCATGGTTTAAAAGGTTTAATACCAACAATCAAAATTGTTTCACAGTACATACAGTTTCATGCAAAGACAGAAGAGGGTATTTTGTTAGAAAACGAGTATGAAAATATTGCTGAATATATCGATAAAGCCAAACAAGATTTAACAGCTTACAATAAGGCATGTCGTGTGGCGCTGACTGAGCAAGATCCACAACACCTTTTAATTTTCCTCAAGAACTGGTGGAACCAGCACCTAAAAGATCATAATGAACTGAGTGGTGATTTAAAGAGTTAGTGTGATTATTTTAAAATGATTAAATATTAAGATCAATCACGTAACAACCACTAAAAGCTATGCTCATAAAAAATGAGAGCAGGGTAGTATGAATGTGGTGGGTTTATATTGAACAGACTTGATTAGTAGACTGTAGCGGGCTTAAGTATTTCTTAAGATTTTTATTATAGATTCTATCCGAATTCACAAGAGCATTATGCTAATGAGAAAACACCCATTTACGTATTTGTTTATTTTCCTGAGCTTGGTTACGAGCTCATTTTCTTTTGCAGATGAGATAGCAAGTAAACATCATATTTGTATTGCATGTCACACGCATAATGCTAAAAGTGTTTTCCCCGGCCCACAGTTGGGTGGCTTGCCAGCAGATTATAT
The DNA here is from genome assembly GCA_905479075.1 of uncultured Gammaproteobacteria bacterium. GTDB lineage: Bacteria > Pseudomonadota > Gammaproteobacteria > Nitrosococcales > Methylophagaceae. Next base: position 183,028 of record CAJQLA010000006.1, read on the forward strand.
TTATCAACAACTAGATAATTTCAAACATGGTTTACGTGGTGACGACGCTGAAACAGAGATGATGAAAAATATAGTGCTTGGCCTGACAGACAAACAAGCAAGAGGGCTTTCAGAATGGGCTTCAGATCATGAAGTAAAACAGGTATTTGATGTTAATAAAGCGTCGGACACAGTAGGTTTTAAAGTTTATGAAGAAAAATGTCTGGATTGTCATAACAGTGTCATTGGCCGATTTATGACAGATAGCCCTAGACTAGAAGGGCTAAATTCTGGCTATATTTTAAAGCAACTTGCCTTGTTTAAAAGTGGAAGTCGAACTGTTGCCGAACCTTCAAAGCATCAGACTAAAATGATCTCTGTGATTAAATCACTGACAGACGAAGAGTTTTTGTCGTTAACTACTTTCATCCAACAAGCCGGACAATAACTATAGACCCAAAAACATGGGTAAAATTTATATTAAGCTAGACTTAAGTGCATCTTGAGTTTCAAACTTATGAATTGAGGATAGTGTGATGGAAGAACATATAGTTAAGAAACCATTAAAAGAATATTTTGTATGGGACAGACCTGTCCGTATTTTTCATTGGTTGAATGTACTGTGTGTTTTAGGCTTAATAGCCATAGGTGTCACAATACTCAACGCGAAAGAATTAGGTATTAGTACCGACGGTAAAATTCTTCTTAAAACTTGGCATGTCTATTTTGGTTATGTTTTTGTCATCAATCTAATAATTCGAATTATTTGGGGTTTTAAAAGCAAAAATCGTTATGTTCAGTGGCGATCTATATTGCCAAAAGGTGAGGCGTACTGGGATCTATTTGCTGACTATATTGTTGGTTTAAAAAAGAGAAAGCCCGTCGCCTTTTTGGGTCACAATCCTTTAGCAAGATTAGTTGTAACCGTATTGTTTTTTCTTATGTCGTTACAAGCGTTAACAGGGTTGGTGTTGGCGGGAACCGATGTCTATATGCCACCTTTTGGTGGTGTTATAAAACAATGGGTGGCGACTGATGAGGCTAGTTTAGATACAGTAAAGCCCTATTCAAAAGAGGGTGTTGACGAAGCCTCTTATCAATCGATGCGGGCAGTTAGAAAACCTTTTATAACGCTCCATTACTATACTTTTTATCTGTTAGTCGCCGTACTCATTTTCCATATTTGGGGGGTTGTTATCACAGAGATTCGAGAGAGGAACGGTATTATTTCTGCCATGTTTACGGGTAAAAAGGTATTTGATAGTAAACCTGTTGATAGCGATGATTAAAAGATCGAGGCTTATATTAACGCTAACTCAGCAAAAGAGGTGATATCGTCATCACCGATGATTATGTGGTCAAGTACGCGGATATCAACAAGGTTTAATGCTGAGACAAGCCGTTTTGTCAGCGCGATGTCTGCTTGACTAGCTTGAGCACAACCTGAAGGATGATTGTGAGCAAAAATGACGGCAGCAGCATTATGTTGAAGTGATAGTTTGACGACTTCTCTAGGGTAAACATTGGCGCTATCGAGTGTTCCACGAAACAGTTCTTCGAAAATGATCATGCGATGTTTATTGTCGAGTAATAAACAAGCAAATACTTCGTGCGGGTAGGCTCTCAATCGTTGTTTAATATAGGCTTTAGTCGTAGTAGCATCGGTTAAGGCATCACCATAATTTAATGTTGATTCCATATGGCGGCGACTCATTTCCATGATTGCTTGTAATTGAGTGAACTTGGCAGGGCCTAGACCATGTTGGCTACAAAACTCATTTTTATCGGCTTCGAGTAATGCGCGAAGGCTGTCAAAGTGCAGCAATAACTGCCGAGCAAGTTCTACAGCAGATAAACCTTTGACACCAGTACGTAGAAAAATGGCGAGTAACTCTGCGTCAGATAAGGTGTTAGCGCCGTGGCGCAGTAATTTTTCGCGAGGCCTGTCATCAGACGGCCAGTCCTTTATTGCCATAATTGCTTCCTTGCAGTTTTAATTAAAAGATCATCGAGTTTTTGATTTTATTATTTATCCCATAAATCTCGCACATTTGTTCTTTCCAATTCCATTTTCAAAGATCCTCCTGAAATGAGTATTTCGACTAAGGAAATAATCAGTGAGATCACCATGGCAACGAGGCTAAATATAAAACTGATTTCCCCGAAGTGTTGAAACTGCCAATAGAGCATTATCATTGAGGCAATGCAGAATAAAAATGAAATGACACCCATCGCCTGCATGTACTTAATTAAATTTGTACGCGTATGCAAGTTTTGGAGTTGAGCAATATGATTTTTTTTATCCTGTGATTTGATGTCTCTATTTAGTGTCCTAATCACATTAGCCAGAGCCAAGTAACGATTGGTATAAGCCAGGAAAAGTAATGAAATACCCGAAAACATAATAGCGGGATCAGTGATATTTAAGGTCATAAGCTTGGCAATAATTGGAACTAAAATTTTATTCTAACTAAAAGATGATAAGTCTGTCAGAATTTACTTGTTTAAAAGGCTTACCAAAACTTGACTGTGTTATTAACAAAAACAATCACTTGTTTTTAATCAGCCCATTAATAGAGTAAACTAACCGACCCATTTTTAATGAATCTATTATGGCTGGAAAACTATATATAAAAACCTTTGGTTGTCAGATGAATGAGTATGATTCATCAAAGATGGCTGATGTGCTGGCGAACTCTCACCAACTTTCGGTAACAGATGTGGCTGAAGATGCTGATGTGTTGTTGCTTAACACATGCTCAATCCGTGAGAAGGCACAAGAAAAGGTGTTTCATCAACTTGGACGTTGGAAGCGTTGGAAAGATGATAAGCCTAACCTTGTCATAGGCGTGGGTGGCTGTGTGGCCAGTCAAGAAGGTGATGCAATCCGTCGGCGTGCGCCTTATGTCGACCTGATCTTTGGGCCCCAAACACTACATCGTTTGCCGACTATGTTAGATGATGTGCATAAAAGTCATCAGCCACGGATGGATATTTCTTTTCCAGAAATAGAGAAGTTTGATAACTTGCCAGAAGCAAAATCAGATGGGCCAACGGCCTTTGTCTCTATTATGGAAGGTTGTAGTAAGTACTGTACATTTTGTGTTGTACCTTACACTCGTGGTGAAGAAGTCAGCAGACCTGTTGATAAAGTGTTGACAGAGATTCGCGGCTTGGCTGCTCAAGGCGTTCGTGAAGTCAACTTATTGGGTCAGAATGTCAATGCTTACCGTGGTGAAATAGAAGGTGAAGATGATGCAGATTTAGCATTACTTATTCATTACGTTGCTGCGATTGAAGGAATTGAGCGAGTGAGGTTCACAACATCTCACCCCGTTGAGTTTTCGGATAGTCTTATTGATGCATTTGCTGAAATCCCACAATTAGTGAGCCACTTACATTTACCCGTGCAATCAGGTTCTAATCGTATTCTAGCGATGATGAAACGTGGACATACCGTCGAAGAATATAAAGATAAAATTAAACGTATCCAAGCTGCGCGCCCAGGCTTGAGCTTGTCGAGTGATTTTATTATTGGCTTCCCTGACGAACAAGATAAAGATTTCCAAGATACGATGGATTTGATCAATGAGCTTGAATTTGATCATTCCTTTAGCTTTATTTATAGCGCCCGTCCAGGAACGCCGGCCTCAGCCTTCGTCGACTCTGTAACAGATGAGACAAAAAAAACGCGTTTAAAATTAGTTCAGGATCGGTTAAGGGAATTCGAGAATCAGCATAGTGACAAAATGGTCGGTTCGATACAACGTTTACTTGTTGAACGGTTAGGCCAAAGATATGAAGGTGATTTAGCTGGTCGGACGGAGAATAATCGCGTAGTGAACTTTACAGGGGATGCGGCGTTAATTGGTCGGTTTGTCGATGTTAAAATTACGGAAGCATACACCAACTCTTTGCGTGGCGAGTTGTTGGCTGATAGTGTTGTACTTTAATTTAAGGGATCGCTGTTTGTGACTGTTTCTTCTGCTCCACTAGAGTCAATTAGTTTTGAGTTAAGCCCAACGGATAATGACCGTCTGGCAAATTTATGTGGCCATTTAGATGAGCACCTTCGCATGATGGAGCGTGGTTTTGGCGTTGAGGTTAATAATCGAGGTGGTAAATTCCAAATTATTGGTCCAGTTGAAGTATTGGCCGGCGTGCAAGAGGTGGTGCATGAGCTTTATGCGGAAACATCACAATCAATATTAGCGCCAGAGCAAGTTCATCTTGCTATTCGTGAAGTGAGTGGTTCAGAAACCTTAACCACAAAAGCGCCAGAAGAAGTCATTATTAAGACGAAACGTGGTTTAGTCAAAGCGCGAGGCCAAAATCAGCAAGCCTATTTGCAGCGTGTGATGACGCATGATATTAATTTTGGTGTTGGACCTGCTGGGACTGGCAAAACCTATTTAGCAGTTGCTTGTGCGGTAGAGGCGTTGGAGCGAGATCTTGCAAGGCGTATTGTTTTAGTAAGACCTGCTGTTGAGGCGGGTGAAAAGCTAGGTTTTCTTCCTGGTGATTTAACGCAAAAAGTCGATCCGTATTTGCGGCCACTTTATGATGCCTTATATGAAATGTTGGGTTTTGAGCGGGTAGCCAAGTTAATAGATCGTAATGTGATTGAAGTGGCGCCATTAGCGTATATGCGTGGTCGAACACTTAATGAATCGTTTATTATTTTAGATGAAGCACAAAATACTACCACCGAGCAGATGAAGATGTTTTTGACACGTTTAGGTTATAACTCGACCGCTGTCATCACGGGTGATATTACTCAAATTGACTTGCCGGGATCACAAAAGTCGGGTCTTCGTCATGCAATAGAAGTTTTAAAAGATGTTGAAGGGATTGGTTTTACATTTTTCCAGGCTAAGGATGTGGTTAGGCATTCTTTAGTGCAAAAAGTGATTCTAGCTTACGAAAAGGCCGAGCAGTCTTAAGCAATGACAGTCATAATAGATGTGCAGAGAGTATGTCCAGGATTATTGCCTAGCACCGAGCAATTACAGACATGGGTAGATTCAGCTTTAGGCAATGTCGATGAAGATTGCGAGCTGAGTATTCGCCTTGTTGAGGAAGATGAAAGTGCGGATCTTAACGAGACTTATCGTTCTAAATCAGGTCCAACAAATGTTCTATCTTTCCCTTTTGAGGCATCAATAGAAATCAAACCTCGATTATTAGGTGACTTAGTGATTTGCGCCCCTGTTGTAGCACAAGAGGCTCAAACACAAAAAAAACAGCTTATGGATCATTGGGCTCATATGGTTATTCATGGTTGTTTGCATTTGTTGGGTTATGATCATATTGAAGATGAAGAAGCGGAAGAGATGGAAGGTCTAGAGAAGACTATTTTAAAATCGTTAGCAATCGAAGACCCTTACCGCGAACAAGGTGAACTAAATGAATGAGGGACAGCCGAGTAGAACAAAGCGTTTTTCTTGGGCGCAGAAGCTGAGTAAATTATTTTTAGAGCCACAAGATCAAGATCAATTAATTGATCTTATTCGCTCTGCCTCTGAGCGTCATATATTAGATTCGGAAGCATTAGCGATTGTTGAGGGGGCACTGAATGTGGCGCAAATGCAAGCGCGAGATATTATTATTCCACGTTCTCAAGTTGTTATGGTTTCACGTAATGCGACACCAGATGAAATCGTGAAATTGGTGACAGAAACTGCACATTCACGTTTCCCTGTTATTGATGATGATCGGGACGATGTTATTGGTATTTTATTGGCGAAAGATTTATTAGCCGCTGTCGCTATGGCTGGAGGTGCATTCAACTTTGATTTAAAAGATTTATTGCGACCTGCTGTTTTTATTCCTGAAAGTAAGCGATTAAATGTGCTGCTACGTGAATTTCGAGCACGTCGTAATCATATGGCCATTGTGGTTGATGAATATGGTGGTGTTGCCGGTATGGTCACCATTGAAAATGTCTTAGAACAAATTGTGGGTGAAATTGAAGATGAGCATGATATTGACGATGATGCACCTATTTTGCAGCACAATGAGACAACTTATGCCATAAAAGCACTCGCCACGGTTGAAGACTTCAATGAACGTTTTGATGCAGATTGGAATGATGAAGATTTTGATACCGTAGGTGGCTATGTGATCAATCAGTTTGGTCACTTACCTCAGCGCGGCGAGACAGTGACTATTCGCCGTTTTAAGTTTACAGTGATTCGAGCTGATAATCGCCGGGTTCATTTGCTTGAGATGGTGATTTTACCTAAATTTGAGTCTGATCCTGATCAATAATGCAACGTATGATTGAATCGTCATGGCTTGGCTGGCGGGGCAGCATGGCCGCGCTATTGGCAGGGATGGCATTGCCATTGGCTTTTTCACCGTTCAATTTTTATCCTGTAGCCATATTGAGTTTAAGTGTGTTGTTTATAGCATGGCATAACGTAGATGCTAAGCAAGCAGCGTGGCGTGGCTTCCTATTTGGTTATGGTATGTTTGCTGTAGGCATCTCATGGATTTATGTGGCTATCCATGATTTTGGCAATGCCAGTATGCCTTTAGCCGCTTTCCTCACAGGCTTATTTGCTGCTTTTTTGGCTTTATATATCGCTCTTTTGGCTTGGCTACTAAAAAGAGTAGCCGGCAGAAACCAGCTACTGCTTCCCGATTATTTACTTTTATTACCGGTAGCATGGTTATTTTTTGAATGGTTTAAAGGCTGGTTTCTTACGGGTTTCCCTTGGCTTGAGGTGGGGACTAGTCAGGTCAGTGGTCCTTTAAGTGGTTATACACCTGTTATTGGGTCATTGGGTGTCAGCTTGTTAGTTGCATTTTCAGCAGGCTTATTGTCTGCCGCATGGCAGTTTAAGAAAGGTGCTTTAGTGATTGTGATGGCAGTGCTATGGCTAGGTGGTTATTCATTAAACACCGCCACATGGACGTATACTAGCGACAAGCCACTCAGAGTCAGTTTAATCCAAGGTAATGTTCCCCAAGAAATAAAATGGGACAAGGAACAGGTTTTGAATACATTGGCCTTGTACCAACAAAAAACAGAAGAAAATTGGCAGAGCGACTTAATCGTGTGGCCTGAAAATGCAGTGACTGTGTTTTATCATCAAGCTAAAAAGTTTTATATTGATCCATTAGCGTCGCTAGCTCGACAAAATAATAGTGATATTTTAGTCGGCTTACCTGTGTTGGACGAGACCACAAATCAATACTACAACAGTATGATGTCTCTTGGGAGCAAAGAAGCTTTTTATCATAAACGGCATTTAGTCCCGTTCGGTGACTATATTCCTATAGAGTGGCTGAGAGGATTAATCGCCTTTTTTGATTTGCCGATGTCCTCTTTTTCTGCCGGAGGTGATCAGCAAGCTTTATTAGAAGCAGCTGGGCAGAAAATTGGTGTTTCGGTTTGTTATGAAGATACATTTTCGACGGAGGTGTTGGATACCTTGCCAGAAGCCAGTTTATTGGTGAACGCAACTAATAATGCTTGGTATGGCGATTCTTTTGCACCACATCAGCATCTGCAGATTTCACAAAATAGGGCCTTGGAAACAGGTCGGCCAGTTTTACGAGCCACTACAAATGGCATTTCTGCTTTAATCGATCATAAGGGCCAGCTGTTGGCGACTTCGACACAATTCGAACAAGCGGTGGTCACGGGTATGATAGAGCCACGACAAGGTAGTACGCCTTATGTACGCTGGCAGCAATGGCCTTTATTACTATTATCGCTGGTCATGTTGCTGCTGTGGGGGTATCATCGGCAAAATAATTTAAGCAAGCAGACGAGTTAATGCAGTTTCTGACCATCCAACGCATATTAGGCATTCTATTGGGTTTGTTTAGCTTCTCCTTGTTGCCGCCTATTGCCGTTTCACTATTTTATCAAGACGGTTCTACCGAAGCCTTTGTTTCTGCTTTCTTATTGCTACTTATCCTAGGAATTGTGTTTTGGTATCCGGTTAGAAAATATCGCCGTGAACTAAAAATACGTGATGGTTTCCTTGTCGTTGTTATGTTCTGGGTGACATTGAGTCTGTCAGGTGCTGTGCCTTTCTTTTTAACACAAGTGCCAGAGATGTCATTTACGGATGCTGTTTTTGAATCTGTATCAGGTTTAACAACCACAGGAGCAACAGTATTAACAGGGCTTGATGGTTTGCCCAAGGCGGTATTGTTTTACCGACAGTTTTTGCAATGGCTAGGCGGTATGGGAATAGTTGTTTTAGCCGTAGCTATCTTACCTTTACTGGGTGTTGGTGGTATGCAGCTCTATCGGGCTGAAACGCCAGGGCCGATGAAAGATTCGAAATTAACACCACGGATCACTGAAACAGCTAAAGCACTTTGGTATATCTATCTGACGCTGACATTCGCTTGTGCAGTATCCTATTATTTGGCGGGAATGACTTGGTTTGATGCAATTAGCCACAGTTTTTCGACAGTAGCGATAGGCGGTTTTTCGACACACGATACCAGCATGGGCTTTTACAATAGTGCTGTAATCGAGATGGTGGCAGTGGTGTTTATGGTGTTAGCGGGTATGAATTTTTCATTACATTTTGTTGCTTGGCGACACCGCTCAATTAGGCATTACTGGGGCGACTCAGAACTGCGAACCTACGTCACTATCCTGGCCTTTATTTCCGTCATAACAGCCGTTTATTTATATTTCACTCATACTTTTGCATCACCTTGGTCAGCAGTGCATCAAGGGATTTTCCAGGCAGTTTCTTTTGGGACGACGTCAGGGTTTACCACCGCAGATTATTATTTGTGGCCTGGGTTTTTGCCGATACTGTTACTGATGACAAGCTATATAGGCGGCTGTGCTGGCTCTACTGGTGGCGGCATGAAGGTTATTAGGGTGATGTTGCTATTCAAGCAGGGTTATCGTGAGATATTGCGACTTATCCATCCCAATGCAGTTTTTGCGATTAAGGTAAACAATAAAGCTTTGCCAGCTAAGGTAGTGGGGGCGGTATGGGGATTTTTAGCGCTGTACGTATTTAGTTTTAGTTTTATGTACTTACTTTTAATGGCGACAGGGCTAGATATTGTGACTTCTTTTTCTGCTGTGACGGCTTGTCTTAATAACCTAGGTCCTGGCTTAGGAGATGTTGCCGTTCATTATGGTGGGATTAACTCGCCATCAAAATGGGTGCTTTGTATAGCTATGCTACTAGGTCGGTTAGAGATTTTCACATTGCTTGTCGTGTTAACGCCTGCATTTTGGAGGCGTTAATTGATGAGCACTCAGCTATTACAACAGAAATGGAATACTATTTATCAGCAGGCAGAAGGTGAGCCACATATTGCTGAGGTATTGCAGCATAATCATTACCTGTTGCCAACAGAAGGCGTTGCTTTAGACCTGGCTTGCGGCCGGGGCGGTAATGCATTATTGATGGCTGAAAGGGGATTGTCTGTTAAGGCATGGGATATCTCGGAAGTGGCTATTGATCTGTTAGCAACTCGAGCCATAGATAAGGATTTAACAATAGATGCACAAGTCAGAGATGTGGTTAAAAATCCACCAGAGCCTAATAGTCTTGATGTACTTTTTGTCAGTCATTTTTTATCACGCTCTCTTTGTCCGGCTTTATATGAAGCGATTAAGCCAGGTGGTTTATTGATGTACCAAACTTTTTGTGAACAAAAGGTGAATGATTCTGGTCCAAGTAATCCAGACTATTTATTAACCGACAACGAGCTTCTTCGTTTGTTTGCAGGCATGAAAGTGCGCGTTTATCGTGAAGAAGCATTACTCGGCCAGCATAATGAGGGCATGAGAAATCAGGCTTGGTTGTTTGCAGAAAAGCGATAACCTTAAATGGTTATGATAAATAAATTTGCTCAAGTTAGGATTGATCAGTAAAATTGCTCGGTCCTGATGGCTGAGAAGGCTATCGATTTGGCTAAATATGATAACGAGTATAGATATGAAAGCGGATATCCACCCAGAATATAATGAAATAGATGTTACATGTAGTTGCGGAAATACATTTAAAACACGTTCAACACGTAGCAATGCTTTAACATTGGACGTTTGCTCAGAATGTCACCCGTTCTACACAGGTAAGCAAAAAATGCTAGACACAGCTGGTCGTGTTGATAAATTCCGCCAGAAATACGGTAAATAATTTTAATCAGGCATGTATCTTGTCTGAGTTAATGATGGATAAATTATAGTGACCGTATAAATTATGAGTACCTGTCACAAACATATACAAAGCCTCTGCTTATTAGCAGGGGCTTTGTTGTTTTTAATGCTCTCAGCTTGTGCGCAAAACCCGGTAACGGGTAGTAATGATTTCGTGATGTTGAGTGAAAGTAGTGAAATTTCACTTGGCAGGGCCAACCACCCGAAAATTATTGAACAGTATGGTCGATACAATGATGAAGCACTTCAAGCTTATGTGCAGTCGGTGGGAGATAAGTTAGCAGCTGTCAGCCACAGAAATAATTTGATATATCGCTTTACTGTTTTGGACTCACCCGTCATAAATGCCTTCGCTTTGCCGGGTGGCTATATTTATATCACTCGCGGTTTAATGTCTTACCTTAATTCAGAATCTCAACTTGCCGCTGTATTAGGTCATGAGATTGGTCATGTTACTGCAAGGCATGGCGTTCGCCAGCAAAGTGCAGCCCAAGCCGCTAATATTGGTTTTACTATTGGTTCTATTTTAGTGCCAGAATTAGGCTCTGCACCCTCGCAAGATTTGTTTAATATTTTGGGTGGGGCTTTATTGAGCGGTTATGGCCGCGATCATGAACTTGAATCAGATGGTTTAGGTGCGGAGTATCTTGCAAAGGCGGGCTATGAAGTCGATGCGATGATGGATGTGATCAGAGTGTTAAAGAATCAATCTATATTTGCAGAAATGGAAGCCAAAAGACAAGGTAAAGAGGTCCAGGGTTACCACGGCCTATTTTCCAGTCACCCTGATAATGATACTCGCTTACAACAAGTGATTGCTAAAGCTGGTCAGTATCAGGCCCCTAACGGTTTGGTTAAGCGTTCTGAATATCTTAATAAAATTAATGGCATGACTTTTGGTGAAAGTGAAGAGCAAGGCATAACATCGGGTCGTCATTTTTATCACCTACCGATGAGGTTTGCAGTTTCTTTTCCTGAGTCATGGCAAATTAATAATAAGCCTAATAGTTTGCAGGCTATCTCTGCTGGCGGCGCAGCATTAATAGAGTTGGGCGCTGCTGATATTAACCGCCGAATAACGCCGCAACAATTCATAGAGCAACGCCTTGAACTACCACGTTTGAAATCCGGTCAAAGGTTAAGTTCAAGTGGCTTGGATGGATATACAGGTTTATTTGAAGCAAAAGGCAAATTGGTTAGAGTCTCTGTCATTTATCTAAATGATAAAGCTTTCATATTCTTCGCAAGCACTAAGCAAGCGAATACTTTTGAGCAATTTGACCGTGCATTTTTGAGTACAGCAAGATCACTACATCGATTAACTGAAAAAGAAGTACCGCTTGCGAGAGAGAAAAAACTAAATGTGGTAACAGTTTCGACTCAAGACAGCTATCGTAAGTGGTCTGCAGCTTCTAGAATAAGCAATAGCCCACAACAGCAACTTCGCTTGTTGAATGGTCATTATCCAAATGGTGAGTTGAGGGCAGGTCAATTAGTTAAACTAGTTAATTAGCCCAAACTTTAAAATAAATCAATTATTGGCGTGCCACCACCATCGGTATTATTGGCATTGAGTGTTGAGCCAAACTGACTAGGGGCATGATCCTTACGGAAACTTTCGTATACAGCATTTGGCTCACTTGGCATTGCTAATAAGCCTGTATCTGGATTTATTTTTACTGTGATCATATCCGTAGGAAGTTCAAGTGGTTTTTCGGCTACACCTTTAAGAGCCACTTCCATAAAGTTCATCCACATTGGTAAAGCAGCTTTACCTCCTGTTTCATATCGACCTAGGCTGCGGGGATTATCAAACCCAACCCAGCTGATAGCAACTAAGTCAGGATGAAAGCCGTTAAACCAGGCATCAATTTGATCGTTTGTTGTTCCTGTTTTGCCTGCAAGATCTTGTCGACCTAGGCTCATGGCCTTGCGTCCCGTGCCAAAACGAACAACATCACGCAGTAGACTATTCATAATGTAGGCATTTTGTGGTGTCATGATTCGTTTTGCTGGCGTGAAACCGTAAACCTGTTCATTGCTGTTCAGTTGATCACCTGTTTCAACGATAAGGCATGTTTCACAGACTGTGTCTGGCTGCGCTTGTTGGAGGATGTTGCCTTCAACATCTTCGATTCGCTGGATCATATAGGGTTCAATGCGGTAACCCCCATTTGCTAGGCTGGCATATGCGCGTGCCATATCCCATGGGGCGGCACTACCGCTGCCTAGTGCAAGAGATAGGTTGCGGGGCATTTGGCTGGTATCGAAACCAAAACGTTGCGCATAGTCGATCGCATAATTGGCCGTAATGTCACGGAGTAGACGAATTGAAACTAGATTTCTTGAATGTGTTAATGCTTCCCGTAAGCGTGTTGGCCCAAAAAATTTGCCACTATAATTAGAGGGCCGCCAAATGTTCTCGACACTCACATTATCTAATACGACGGGCGCATCGTTAATGATGCTGGCTGCGGTGTAACCCTTTTCTAGTGCGGCAGAATAGATGAAAGGTTTAAAGCCGGATCCCGGTTGGCGTTTCGATTGTGTAACGCGATTGAATTTATTATTGAAGTAGTCAAACCCACCATTTAGAGCCGTTATCGCGCCATCAAAAGGTGATAAGGCAATGAGCGCACCTTCCACTTCAGGTAGCTGAGCTAACTGCCATTGCTCATTACTATCCAAATGGAAGTAAGCCAAGTCGCCTTGTTTGAAAATATCCTGAGTTTTTTTGGGTTTGGGCCCTCGGCCATTGGTACTTAATTGTTTTCCGGCCCACGATAGTGAGCTCAGTTTTATTGTCGCAGTACCATGCTGTTTTATTTGTACAGTTGCTACTTTGTCTTCTAGCGAAAGAATGATGCCGGGCTCCAGTGGGCCTATTGTCTTAGCTTCTGACAATTGTTGTTCGAGCACTTCCTTCGAAAGAGTATCAAGTGCAATTGATTGTTGTGCCCCTCGATAACCATGACGACGATCATAGGCAAGTAATGCTGATTGGAGGGCGTTATTGGCAGCATTTTGATGTTCAGCTTTTATCGTTGTGTGAACACTTAGCCCTAAATTATAGGCTTCATCGCCGTAAAGCTCCGTTACTTTATTGCGGACAATTTCTGCGACATAAGGGGAATACACTTCGATATCGCGGCCATGGTACGCGGCTGTTATCGGTTGTTCTTTAGCGAGCTGAGAGTCTTGCTCTGATATATAACGCACTTCATGCATGCGACGTAAAACATAATTTCTTCTACCTATCGCCTTGTCAGGATTTGCAATTGGATTATAGCGTGAAGGTGCTTTTGGTAAGCCGGCTATCATGGCAAGCTCAGGCAGGCTCAGTTCATCTAAGGATTTTCCATAATAAACATTCGCAGCAGCAGCAACGCCGTATGCTCGCTTACCTAGATATATCTTATTAAGATAAAGTGACAGTATCTCTTGTTTGCTTAATTTCTGCTCGATTTGTAGCGCTAGAATAATTTCATTTAATTTGCGTAGGTAGGTTTTTTCATTACTTAAAAAGAAATTGCGTGCTACTTGCATGGTGATAGTACTGCCGCCTTGGGCTTTTTGACCTGTCATGACTAGGGCGTAGACTGCTCTTAAAATCCCTTGATAGTCGACACCTGGATGTTCAAAAAAGCGATCATCTTCCGCGGCCAGGAATGCTTCGATTAATTGGGGAGGAATATTTTCATAATCAACGGGGATGCGCCTTTTATCGCCAAACTCAGCGAGTAAAAAGCCTTCCGAACTATATACTCGTAGCGGGACTTGCAGCTGTATGTCACGTAAACTGGCTGCGGGCGGCAGTTTTGGTGCAAGGATATAGTAAACTGTGACTGCAGAAATGGACGCTAGGATTAAAACAATAAAAATTGAGGCGAGTAATCGTTTAATGTGACGTAGCATGATATTTTTTAATCGCCGAGTTGATAAAATTATTACAGGTGGATATAAGTATATATTATGATGCTATAGAAATAGAATTAAAAAAGTTTCAGTGTAATTGTTGTTTTTTATATAAACATGCACTATAGTTTTGAGAAACTACATTAACTTACAATTCTAAGTGGTGGTTTGTTGCGGTTAAATTAGGAGTAGAGCGATAAATGTTTGGACGAAAAAAATCTTCGCTTTTAGGGATCGATATTAGTTCATCAGTGGTTAAAGTGCTTGAGCTTAATCACATCAATGAAAAATATAGAGTTGAATCCTATGCTGTTGAGCCACTTCCACTTAATGCCGTTGTTGAAGGCCGAATTGACAATGTGAGTGAAGTTGCAGGCGCTATAAAGAGAGCGGTTAAGCGTTCTGGAACAAAAGCTAAAGATGCCGCAGTCGCCGTATCTGCTAATTCAGCTATTACTAAAATAGTCTCATTTCCAGCAAGCTTATCCGAGCGTGAAATGGAAGAGCAAATTATGCTTGAGGCTGATACCTACATTCCGTACCCGTTAGAAGAAGTCAGGTTGGACTTTGAGGTTGTCGGTACGTCATCTGCTGATGCGGAGGCCGTTGATGTTTTATTAGCAGCATCGCGTAGTGAAAATGTTGATATTAGAACCAGCGTGTTAGAAGAAGCCGGTCTGAAGCCTAAATTAGTTGATGTAGAGGCTTATACGATTGAAAATAGCTTTAGTCTGATTACGCAGCAAATGCCTAATCAAGGCCAGGGTTTGACAGTAGCCGTTTTTGATGTGGGCTCAGCTGTTACAACATTGCATGTCCTTGTGGATGGCAAAATTGTGTTTACTCGTGAGCAGGCTTTTGGTGGACGTATGCTAACTGAAGATATTGAACGTCATTATGGCATGTCTTATCAGGAAGCCGGTCGAGCAAAGAAAACCAGTAATTTGCCAGAAGATTACAATGAAAAAGTGCTGGAGCCATTTAAACGAACTATGGCTACGACAATAACAAGAGCACTACAATTCTTTTTCTCAGCATCAACGCAATATCAATCAATAGATTATATTATCCTAGCTGGTGGTTGCGCTTCTATCGCTGGTGTTGATGCAATGATTGAAGAAGATACCGGAACACCCACTTCAATAGCGAATCCGTTTTCAAATATGATTTTGGGCCCCAATATTAAAATTCAAGCATTAAGTAATGATGCTCCTTCCATGCTAATAGCATGTGGCTTAGCGATGAGGAGTTTTGACTAATGGCACATATTAATTTACTTCCATGGCGTGAAGAAAAACGGCAAGAAAGATTAAAACAGTTTGCAATCGGGACAGGGTTGAGTGTTGTGTTGACAGCAGTTTTGTTCTATAGCGTTGTTTTATTTGTTAATAGTTTGATAGATGAACAAAATGACAGAAATAATTATTTAAAAACTGAAATTGCTGTCTTAGATAAAAAAATAAAAGAAATAAAAACACTTGAGCGTGAGCGTGATAGGTTGCTAGCTAGAATGCAGGTAATACAAGAATTACAAGAGAGTAGACCCAAAGTAGTGAAAATATTAGATTCTTTAGCTAGAGTGGTGCCAGAAGGCGTCCACTTGACAAGTGTTACAAGGCAAGGTGCTTCTTTGACATTTAATGGTATTGCACAATCTAATGCTCGGGTTTCGGTTTTTATGCGTGAAGTGGATAAAAATACTGAATTAGATGAGTCCGACCTAAAAGTGATTCAGCGCTCGGCACAAACAAAGAGTTTCACTTTGACTGTTAACGAGTCAAAACCAAAGGTCGAAGAGGGAGTCGAGTAATGGAAATTCCTTCTTTATCCGATATTGAATTCAATGAGCCAGGTGAATGGCCACAATTATTCAAAATATTAGCTGTTTTGCTATTGTGTATTACTCTGCTTGTTGCAGGATATTATGTCATCATTAAAGATAAAACAATTGAACTTGAAGCTGCGGAACAGAAAGAGTTAGCGCTTAAACAAGAGTTTGAGAAAAAATATGCCAAGGCAGTGAACCTAGAGGCGTATAAAGAGCAAATGGTAGAAATGCGCGTTGCGTTTTCTTCAATGTTGCAACAGTTGCCGCGGAAAAGTGAAGTGGCAGATTTGTTGATTGACATCTCAAGGACAGGACTGGTTAATGGCTTAGAATTTGAATTGTTTAAGCCTGCAGGCGAGCGACCAGTGGATTTTTATGCGGAGCTTCCTATCCAAATGAAAGTCACCGGCAGCTATCATCAATTTGGTGAGTTTGTAGGCGCTATTGCTGCTTTACCTCGAATAGTAACGATGCATAATTTAACGATGAAGCCTTTAGGCAGTGGCTTAATGACTATGGATATAACTGCTAAAACATACCGTTATTTCGATGAAGAAATTGAAGAAAATAAATAATGATGAGTAATCTTAAGATGATGAAAGTTTTGCAAAAAAGGACAGGCTTTTTATTGCCACTAACGTTGCTTTTATTGACAGGGTGTATGGACCAAAAGCAAGATTTGCAGACATATGTTGCTGATGTAGCTGCTAAACAAAAACCCGATATTGAACCTATTCCGGTAATGAAGCCCTATCAACAGTTTGATTATGCTGCTGCAGAGTTAAGAGATCCTTTTACAGCAACTGTAGTCGATTTAGCTGATGACGAAAATAAACAAGCCGTTGTCGACAATGGTCTTAGGCCAGAACAACATAGAAGAAAGGAAGCGCTTGAGTTATACGAATTAAGTGAACTTCAGTTTGTTGGAACACTCGAAAAAGAAGGCATGTGGGGATTGATTCGAGCTTCGGATGGCATTATTAATAGGGTACAGGTTGGTAATTATATGGGTAAGAACCACGGCCAAATATTATCAATAAGCCCAAGTGAAATAAGCCTGAAAGAGATCATACTCAGTGGTAGTGGCAGCTATATTGAGAGGGAGTCATCTCTACCTATTGCTGAAATAAATTAGAGATTGAATAAAATAACTAGCGATGATGGAATTATGATGAAAATACAACAGTTAATAATGCTTGGTAATCAACGATTAGCGAATTTATTTAAAATAGTGTTTTTGATACTGGCAAGTTCGCTAGTTTTAATGCCAAAACAAGCCATATCTGCTGAGTTACAAGGCTTAGACTATTCGTCTTTGCCAGGTGCCAAAACTCAGATTGTTTTGACTTTCTCTGAAGCCATTGATGGGCCGAATAGCTTTTCAATTGATGAGCCAGCAAGAATTGTACTTGATTTTGCAGGAGTGGCTAACCAACTGAACAAAAAGACGCAAGATATCAATATAGGTGTTACAAAAAGTGTATCGACTGTCGAAGCAGGGAATAGAACGCGCATGGTCGTTAATCTTGCGCAGAAAGCAGCTTATGTCGTTGAACATACAGACAACATTGTCAAATTGACTATTAGCGGTTCTAGTCAAACTATTGCAAAACGAAGTGGTGGTAGTGAAGTCGTTGATATTGATTTTCGACGTGGAGAACAAGGCGAAGCTAGATTAATGGTCGAGTTAAGCAATGAAGGTACGGCTGTTGATGTGAGACAACAAGGCGATACATTGATTGTCGATTTAGCAGGAGCATCACTACCTGAAAGATTACATAGACGTTTAGACGTGGCTGATTTTGCTACACCAGTCAAAGCGATTGAGAGTAATCAAGCAGGCCGCAATTCCCAACTTGTCTTAACAACATCAGGTGAGTTCGAGCACCTCGCTTACCAATCAGATAAAACATTGATTGTCGAAGTTAAACCAGTTATTGAAACTGAAAAAGAAGCTGTGGTTAGGCGTGATCAGTTTGGTTATAAAGGTGAAAAATTATCACTTAATTTCCAAAACATTGAAGTTAGAGCCGTCTTGCAATTGTTAGCGGAATTTACCGGCCTTAATTTAGTGACCAGTGATACAGTGCAAGGCAATGTAACATTAAGGCTGAAAAATGTGCCTTGGGATCAGGCATTAGACATTATTTTGAAAACCAAAGGTTTGGCGATGCGCCAAAATGGTAATGTCATGTTAATTGCGCCAGCAGCAGAAATTGCAGCACGTGAAAAACAAGAATTAGAGGCGCAAAAGCAACTAATTGAGTTAGAACCGCTCTATTCTGAAATTATAGAAATTAATTTTGCTAAAGCTACCGAGTTGGCAGCAATTTTGGATAATGATGGGGGAAGTAATTCTGGTGTTGGCGTTTCTGGATTCTTATCAGAAAGAGGCAGTATAACTATTGATAATCGAACAAATTCTTTGCTTATTCGGGATACTGCTGATCAACTAGTACAAATCAGAGGCTTGATTGAGCAGCTTGATATACCTGTTCGACAAGTGTTAATCGAATCAAGAATTGTTATAGCCAATAATGACTTCACTAAGGATTTAGGTGTACGCTTTGGTGCTTCTGCTAGAAGTCGTACATTGGGGGCTGCAACTTCTGGTAGTTTGAGTAATATAACCGGAACATCAGATAATAATTTATTAGAAGTTCCGTCTACAGCAACAAATCCACCTGGATTAAATCAAAACTTAAATGTTAACTTGCCGGTCATTAATCCTGCAGGTACTTTAGCATTAGCATTAGCTAAACTTCCTTTAGGAATGATTCTTGAGCTTGAACTTTCAGCAATGCAGGAAGAGGGACAAGGCGAAATTATTTCTAGTCCTAGAGTAATAACCTCAAACCAACAGACTGCCTTAATACAACAAGGTACGGAAATACCTTACCAAGAAGCAAGCTCCAGTGGAGCAACCACTGTAGAGTTTAAAGAGGCAGTGTTGAAATTGGAAGTAACACCACAGATAACACCTGATGATCATATTGTCATGGATCTTGAAGTGAATAAAGATGAGGTAGGTACGGTTGTTGCTGGTGTACCAAGTATTGATACACGTAGTGTGAAAACACAAGTGTTAGTCGATAATGGTGAGACAGTTGTTTTAGGTGGTATTTATGAACAGTCAAAAATTAATGGAACAACAAGAGTGCCATTTTTTGGTGATTTACCTTATGTAGGGTTCTTATTTAAAACTACAAGTAATGAAGATACTAAGCGTGAGTTACTCGTGTTCGTTACACCTAAGATAATTAAAGATGACTTAAAGTTTTAAGCTTAACTAGTCTTATCTAGTTATAATAAGCCGGATCCATATTATGGGTTCGGCTTTTTTATATTCCACTGTTAGAGATTAAAAATAGATGATTGCAAGTAATATCTTTTTAGTTGGACCGATGGGGGCAGGGAAGTCAACTGTGGGTAAACAACTGGCTAAATCTCTAGGTCGCGATTTCTTTGATAGCGATAAGGAAATTGAGCGTAGGACCGGCGTCTCCATTTCTTGGATTTTTGAAATGGAAGGCGAAGCCGGGTTTAGAGCGCGTGAGCAAAAAGTAATAGAAGAATTAACAGATATGAAAAATATTGTATTAGCTACAGGGGGCGGGGCTATTTTATCAGCTGATAACCGCCGTGCTTTGCGTTCTCGTGGCTATGTAGTTTATTTGTCGGCTTCAGTTGATCAGTTGCTGCGTCGCACTAGCAAGGATAAAAATAGGCCCTTATTACAAACGGGTGAGCCAAAAAAACAAATAGCTGAATTACTGGCCTTTCGTGACCCTTTATACAAAGATGTGGCTGATGTTGAATTGCGTACTGGTGACCAATCTATACAATATGTTGTGTCTAGCTTGATCAAAAAATTAGAAAATTTAGATAAATAAAATCAAAAAATGAAAATTTTAAACGTATCACTTGCCGATCGCAGTTATCCAATATTTATAGGAAAAAATATATTAACGCAATCAAACCTACTTGATGAGTCTATAAAAAACAAAGAGGTTTGTGTGGTGACTAACACCACCGTAGCTGCACTCTATTTGGATAAATTGCTTGAATGCTTATCCAATGATTATGCGGTTGAGACTGTTGTGTTGCCCGACGGTGAGCAATACAAAAACCTAGATGTGCTTAATCAGGTTTTTGACACATTATTAGAAGCACAATTTTCAAGGCAAGTAACATTGATTGCACTTGGCGGTGGCGTTATAGGTGATATGACGGGTTTTGCTGCTGCTTGCTATCAAAGAGGCGTGCCTTTTATTCAAATCCCAACGACATTATTAGCACAAGTTGATTCCTCCGTAGGAGGTAAAACCGCTGTTAATCATACGCTTGGTAAGAATATGATCGGTGCTTTCTATCAGCCTCAGTGTGTGATCGCTGATACCGATACATTATTAACTCTTGATGACAGGCAATTATCATCAGGCTTAGCCGAAGTGATAAAGTACGGCTTGATCAATGACGCTGAATTTTTTAATTGGCTTGAAGATAACATGCCAAGCTTAATGGCCCGTGATGGCGACTTATTAGCTGAGGCCATTGAACGCTCATGTAAAGATAAAGCGGATATTGTTGCTGAAGATGAGCGTGAACAAGGTGTACGTGCCTTATTAAATTTAGGACATACATTTGGTCATGCGATTGAAACAGGCATGGGCTATGGGCTAGTTTTACATGGTGAGGCCGTAGCGATTGGTATGCTGATGGCAGCTGACTTATCTCATCGAATGGGATGGCTAACGCTGTCCGAGCTTGAGAGAGTCAAGAATATTTTGCTACTTGCTGGTTTACCCATATCAGTTCCAGATGCCATGACAGTGGATAAATTTATGAGTTTGATGGCTGTTGATAAAAAAGTTAAAAATGGCCAAATAAGACTCGTGCTGTTAAAAGGTATAGGGCAAGCTATACTGAGCGATGATTATGATAAAAAGCAATTATACCAGACGCTGGAAAGCTTTAACGCAGGCTGATACAGCAGTATGACTGATATCGACTCAGCAGATCTAGAGCCAAATTACCTAGCACGATTAGCACTCCATTCAGCGCCATTTAATACTCAAGTTGAAGCTAGTTTTTTTTATAGTGGCGGCCAAGCAGAGCACCGCTTAAATTTATTATTACATCTACTGAGATCAAGCCGTAAAATTGCCAATTTAATAGCTGAACAGGGCATGGGTAAGTCTAGTTTACTGCAACAATTACAGTTGAGAGCGGGTGATGAACTAAGAATTTGCTTTATAAATTGTGAAGGTGGTGTCGATAGCACATTTTTGATGGCGCAATGCCTATTGGGTTTGGGTGTCGATAGTAACGATATACGAAGCACCGATGACCCACAAAAAGTCTTGCGACAACGCTTGGAACAGCTTGTCAAATTAGCTATTCAACCTATACTTTTACTTGATAATGCAGATGATTTAGCCGAAGGCACCTTAGCAGAAGTATCCGAGTGGCTGACTTGGCAGAATGAAGGGAAGCCTCTATTTGGTGGCATTCTAGCATCTAAAAAACTGCTGACATTAAGTGCGAGTGCGCAAAGTAGAATTCAGGCTGTTGACCTACCTCCTTTAGTCGAACATGAATTGAGTGATTATCTTAATCATCGTTTAAAAATTGCGGGCTATCAACAAGCTTCGCCATTTACGAGCAAAGATCTTAACACTATTTTTCAACAATCTTCTGGCAAACCATCTGTTGTAAATCAGTTAGCACACCAGAAATTGCTAGGTATAAGTCGACAAGCTTCTAAATTTTCTATTGTCGATCTCGCTTTGACACATTCCATCGCGCGCTGGTCAGGTTTAGTGATTGTTGTCATAGGATTACTGGCTTTATTGTTTATAGGCAAAAACTTTTCGCAATGGGAGAGCGATAATCAAGCAGACATCAATGACAATATCATACTGCAGACTGAATCAGTTCCAGTGAGCACAGTCGATATTTCAAATCAAGGAAAAAATGACGATGAGCAAGCTCAGCGTGATGAGTTAGCTGAGTTGTTAGCAGAATTACCAAGTGACTTAACTGAGATTGAGCAGCTTGAAGCTAAAACCAGTGAAAAATTAGTAGAAGTACACACGATTTCAGACTTTAAAAATGAAGACTGGATTTTACGACAAGATAAAAACAGCTATACATTTCAATTAATGGGGTCGTGGGATCGTGATGAAATAGTTGAATATATAGCTAAATATGCTTTAGAAGGTAATGTTGCTGTGTTCAATAGTCTGAGACAGGATAAGGTATGGTACGTATTACTTTATGGCAGTTTTTCGGATAAACAGCAGGCCATATTAGCCAGAAGTAATTGGCCAGAGCCATTGAACACAGTGCCAACTTGGTTACGTCGTTTTAATAGCGTACAGCAACAAATTAAAGGTAAGCCTGTAATTCAGCAATAAGCGCCTCTGCGCTGACATGATTATTCATAAAAACAGCACGATAAATGGTTTTCCCAGATATCTGTACACGCGAGAATACGCCACGATTGATTAAGGTATCAATGGTTTTTTCTGGCGTAATATCAAACCCGACGATACCTGTACGAGTAGGATATACAGTACATCCTTCTAGTTGATCTAGAGCATGGGCAAACAATTGTGCTTGCGATAAACGATAGCGAAGTTGTTCTTTTAATACTTTAGTGCCTTTAGAAACAAGCATAAACCATAAAGGTAGAAAGTTTTCACCACCATGTGAGCCTGGTAGGTGGGCTAAAGGCTTTTCTTCAAGATAGCTTACATTAGCATCGATTTTATTTATTTCGTGTTGATACAACAATACACTCGATGGTTTAGGTTGTGATAATGCCTTGTGTGGATCGATACAAACTGAATTAGCACCAGCTAGATCGGCAAATAAATGGTCGTATTCTGGTAATATGCATAAAGCACCGCCCCATGAAGCATCGATATGACACCAGCTATTGAATCGTTGAGCAATTGCAATACAGTCACTCAACGGGTCGATAGCTCCTAAGGCTGTTGTGCCAAGAGTGGCAACAATAGCTAGTGGTTGTGTTACTTCACAAGCTTTTAACAAAGCCTCACTAGATATTTCACCCTGCTCATTACAAGGAATAAGAATGAGTTCCAAGTCCAATATTTGGCAAGCTTTGGCTATTGAATAATGGGCGGCCGTTGATGTGTAGACGATATTTGAATGTGTTGAATTAGCTTGCTTTGCTTGCCATAAAGCATCTAAGTTTGCATAGCTGCCACTTGGAACGAAATGGCCATTGGTTTGTTTAAAAATCTGACAGAGCCAGCTAATAGTTTTTTGTTCTATTTGAACGAGAATAGGGTAGAGCTGCGGAGATAACAAATTGCCATTATGCAAACCAGCAATAGTTTGTCCAAGCAAGCTTGTTGCTGAAACAGCGGGTGTCATGTGGGCAGCCCATGTATTAGATAGGTGTATATTCGCTTCAGTTAATAGCTGGTCTAATAAGATCGTTAAATCATTATTATTTGCCGGGTGTTCATTGATATTGATTGAACTATTGTTAGTCAACCCACCTGTTTGTTTTAAGTTATCTAATAAGCACTGTAATTCTGTCAGTAAGTGTTCTGACGGAGTCATAGTGCTAACATTGAGTTGTTAAAAATCGATGGTACTTTTTCATAGTCTGAAGCGAGGGCTAAGGTGCTGGGTACAGGGTATTGTGAGAACATTTCAGGAAAGGCTTTATCAATAACCCCTACATCACTAAGTTCGGTGATCGTCAGATCACCCACAGGCAATGCCTGTTTTACTAGTGCTAATCTGTCAGCATTGAGTTGATAGGCTAGCCACAAGGCTAGACTGTCTGAAGTGACTTTCCAGTTGTGTGAGATCTCTGATTTCGACAGTAGGCTTTTATCAGGCAGCCATACGGATAATGGATGTGGTTCTGCATCAGATTTGGTTGGGTAATATAAGGGCTCGCAGTTTTTCGATAGGCTTAATATGGTTAGGCCAAACTGAGCCATTGCCAATAGCGCCATATGGTGGGCATGTTCATCGCTAAAAGAGTACTGTTGCTGTGCTTGCCTGACTTGATCGGCAAAAGGACCGCCGCCTGGAACGATGGTGATGGGATGTTTTTGGGATAAGACAGCTAGCTGCTCTAGCCAATGCGTTAGCTCATCTTTTTGATAAAGGCTACCGCCAAGTTTTACAACCCACATGAGTTAATGAAGCGACTCAATCAAGTTAATAAGGGCTGCAGCTTTATCGTGAATTTCTTGATATTCATCATCCACATCTGAGTCGGCAACAATGCCTCCACCGGCCCAAAAGCGTAAGGTATCATCGCTGTGTATTAGTGTGCGGATAAGGATATTACTGTCCATACTACCGTCAAAACCAATGTAAGCAATGCTGCCACAGTATGCCCCACGACGATCTGGTTCAAGTTCTTCAATAATTTCCATTGCTCGCAATTTAGGGGCGCCGGTAATTGACCCTCCAGGAAAGCACGCTTTTAATAAAGATACCGCATCATGATTCTTTGAGAGTTGTCCGGTAATGGTGCTGACTAAATGGTGGACGGTGGCAAATGATTCCAAAGCAAACGGTTTAGGTACAGTGATAGAGCCAGGTTCGCACACTTTGCCAATATCGTTACGTAATAAATCGACAATCATCAAATTCTCAGCGCGATCTTTAATACTGTTTTGTAACTCATCTGCTAGTTTCTGATCCCTATCTGGATCGTTTAAGTCACGACTACGAGTTCCTTTGATGGGTTTGGTTTCTACCTGGTTGTCTTTAAGGTGTAATAATCGTTCTGGTGAGGAGCTTAGAATATTGACATGGGGTGTTGCAAAATAAACAGAAAAAGGTGCAGGATTTTGTTGCCTCAATAATTTATAAGCTGACCAAGGCCTACCTAAACTCTTAATTTCAAAACGTTTTGCGAGGTTAACTTGATAACAATCACCCTCAAGGATGTAATGCTGAATTTTATCAAAAGCAATTTGGTACTGGTCTCGTGGTAAGTTACTTTTTATTGAGCCTAAAACAGTAAATGTTTGCTTTTCTGGCTGCTGAAGTTTTGTAAATCGCTCAATTAATTGTGGCCACTGTTGTTTCGTCTTGTTATCTAAGCCAAAACTAGCCAGCCAACAACGTTGTTCTACATGGTCATTAATGATCGCCCAGTCGTATAAACCAACCAACATATCGGGAATGTCTTCGCGATCATTTGCAATACTAGGCAACTCTTCTATATATCGACCTAAATTATAGCTAAAAAGACCGATTGCGCCACCGCAAAAAGGCAAGTTGGTTGGGCTTTGCTTTTCAAACTCATTTAATTGTTGGCGAAGAATGGTAAACGGATCGCCTTTAGACATAGAGGATTGAGCAGAGCTATTATGAATAGACGTTATACCTTGCTTTGTGACGATTGTACTAAAGGGGTTAGCAGCAATGATGTCATAGCGATTATCGTGACTGCTCTTTTGTGTGCTATCTAGGAAAACAGGCCAAGCTAAATCAGCAAGGGCCTCAAAGTAGAGACTGCTGTCAGCAAAATAGGCTAATTCATGACAAAGAGGAGGCAAGTTAGGTGACATAAGGTAACTATTTTACGTTAACTGCTGGCAAGCTAGAAGGGCTATTGCAACAGCGCTTGCATGATCATTCGATGATTCCATGTCAGAGGATGTTAAAGCATTAAAATCTTTATAAGGTCGGCCTAATAAGGTCGCACAATTATGTCCAATAAAGCGGCCTATTCCAGCCGTGATAATAGACGTATTTTCTAAATTAGGATGTTTAGACAGAACTTGTAGGCATGCATCAGTGACTAGGGATTGTTGTTGTTTAGCAAACCACTGAGCGAGTTGTCGCCATTGTGTCGTCGAGTGGTCATCAGTATCTGCACCTAATAGCCGTGCAATCCGACGACAACTATTCTCAATATTCCATGGTAATCCGTCAGCGCTGTCATCATGGATTTGAGTAATGTCTAATTCCTCTAACAACAACCAACAATCTGCCGTTGTTGCAAACAGTTCTGCGGCAATATTGACCTGCTGGCCATTGAAAGGGGCTTTGTTGGCGAGTGCAATTAAAGGTGTCCTAATAGCGCCTGTATAGAGTAGTTCGCCACTTGTTTGTCGTCCTAGATCGCTAAAGGCTGATGGTGCCGCTTGCCCATCGATCAATGGAATAATGTCGCAGGTTGTACTACCAATATCGACAAATAAACCATTATCAATTTTACTGGCAACAAAACTGGCAGTCGCTTGCCAATTTCTCGATGCAACGGATGCCCATTGTTTTTTAGCTTGTATAGGATGTAACCAACCCAGTTCTCCTGCGTAGATGTGACACCGATCTTCGGGTATAAATTCTGCCACACAATCTAATATCTGGCTTACACCTTGACGTCGATTAGGAAAAACATCAACTAACTCTCCTGTCATGGTGATTGCCGAGATATCATCGTGATTTGATAGATGTTGTTGTGCTGTTGCTATCGCTTGTTGAAGCTGCTCTATTCCTTTCCATAGCGGACATGCTATTTCTATAACATCGATTAGATGTCCTTGGGGATCACAGCGAGCGACTTTAAGATGAGCACCACCAATATCCCAACCGCTAAAGTAAGCTTCTTTTTCATTCATAGTGTTAGACAGATCATTTGTTTTTTTATCGGAAATGATGATGCGATCTGAACGTCCTCATAAATCTGCAATAGGAGGTCCATAGGATTGGTTTGTAAGGTACTTTTCAAATCGATATATGCAGTTGTGACTCTTGGATTGATATCGACGATGACAGCTGAATTCTCTGTGATAATAAAGTCAATTCCAATCAAACCCCATAAACCAGGAATGGCATCTTGTACTTGTCTTGCTAATTTATAGGCTTGTGCATACGAAAAAGTAGCTTCTATAATGCCGTTAACATGACAAGCTATAAATGTAAGCTTATTATTTTCGAGTTCAATTTGCTGTTCATTAATAGACAATACAGTGACATCGATATCAGAAAAAAGGAGTGATAGGCTAGCGGAAATGCCATTGATGTAGGGTTGAATAATTATTTGTTCTTGTTCAATATCAGATAATGCCAAAAGATAGCGATCAAGTTCTTTAACCGTGTCAAAGAGATATGTATCAAGACAACCAGCGCCATCAATAGGCTTGGCGAGGTAAGGTGTATCGGAGGTGAATTGTATATTAGTTACATCTGATGCCAGATAAGTATCGGCCACAGCGATATCATGTTTTTTGAGCTGTTGATAGCAAGTAAGCTTATTGCTTGTGGTCTCAATAGCTGGGACGTGGCAACCAAGAATAACTTTATTCTTTACTAGTGCCTGGCGATGTAGATTCGAGAGTATGCCATCGGTTTCAGGTGCAATAATAAGTACCGCTTCAGCTTCATCAAGACACTGTTGCCAGCGTGCTTGATGTTCATCCACTGTGGAAACAAAATGACAATGATGACGGTTATTATTGTTGATAACGTCAAGTTCTGCGAGACGAATATCACGTATCATACTAATGCTAAAGGAAGGTGATTCATTACAGTCTCGAATAATTGCACTGAGCATTTCATCACCTTCATGAGCAAGGCTTTTAGGCAGGCTTTGCTCAGCTAACGCGCCACTGGTGATATATTCGTAGACAAATAACTTCATTGTTTAATTTATGGGAGAAAGAGTGGAAATTATACCGGTCATTGATTTAATGGGGGGAATTGTTGTTCATGCTAAAGCAGGTACCCGCCATCAATATCAACCACTTAAATCCACCGTAACGCACTCAACAGAACCACTGCAGGTGATTGAAGATCTATTGTCGTATCATTCATTTACTACAGTATATATCGCTGACCTAGATGCCATAATGCAAGGAATTAATAATAGAGCGCTTTATAAGCGAGTTGTTGAGGAATTTCCAGCTATTACAGTATGGCTGGATAGTGGTATAGAAAAGCAGGATCAGAAAAATGCGTTGAGAGATATTCCAAGGCTTATTCCTATCGTTGCGAGTGAGACTTGGTCAGATAAGCAAAGTCCTGTATGGAATAAATCAGATGTCTTGTCATTAGATTTTAAGCAAGGTGATATCATAGGTGATGATTTATTTTTAAAGCAATACGGTGAATGGCCTGAGACAGTAATAGCTATGAATTTAGATTGTATAGGTATTGATCTAGGGCCAGATATAGCACTGTTACAGACGCTAAAATCAAAACGGTCTGATATTCGGTTTATAGCAGCAGGTGGTGTAAGAAACGACAGGGATTTATGTATGCTAAAACGCGAGGGTGTTTCAGCTGCATTAGTAGCGAGTGCACTACATAGCGGTGCCTTGGATAAGGTGGAGTTGAAAAAATATAGCTAGGCGCCACTGATTGATATCAGCGGGCGCCTAGTAAATATTATTTAGCCAGCTGCAAATGGGTGCTCAGATGTTTTGTACTGAGCAACAACATCAGCTGCTTTTGGCTCGCGAGCTACAGCACGTTTGATTGATTCTTTTGTAGCGCGGTAGTTCCAGTTTTGGATTTTTTCATCACTATCAGCCGTTGGTGAAATGAAAACACCAACACAGATGAAGCAATCATCAGCTTCGTTTGCAGGGATAGTTCCATCTTCTACACATTCAGCAACAGCCAAACCAACACCACGTTGTGCCGGACCGAACATTTGTACAGCTTGTTTCATGTTCTTAATTGTTACTTTATTAAACATAACAGTCGCTGGCTTAACCATAAGGTTTGGTGCAACAACAGCTAACAAACCGTTAACACCTTGTTTTTGATCTGTTAATGTGCGGCAGAATGCATCTTCAGCAGCAGAACCACGTGGCCCCATGATTAAATCAATATGGGCAACATTGTCAAGATCACCGTCTTCAATGACTAATGATTCACCTACAAGTACGCGATCGATAACTGGCATATTATTTTTCCTGTTCCAAAAAGTTTATAAAAAGGGTCAAATTACCCTCACAACTCAAGTGAGGATATACGTAATAAAGGAACGTATGCCCTGCTCAGAACCATGTATTACCTCTTTGCTCCATGGCGCTGAAATTCTGTTCAAGAAAGCATTTGCTTAAATGCATAAATTAACAAGGTTGCGGCGGTCATATCCGCAGTTGTTCCTGGATTAATTGCTTTCTTTTTTAATTCTTTATCCCATGCTTTTATGTCGCGCTCAAAGTGACTTAATCTATTGTTTTCACTCACTTTTACTAGGATGCAAGCTGAATGCTCCAGGACAGATTCAGCACATCCCATACCATGTTTTCGACTAATTAGCGTATCAGGAATTAATGATAGGAGCTTAAGATACGCGAAAGCGCTAGCCCATTCAATACTTTCCCCATAATTAATCGCTTCTGTCAAATGGGGAAGGCCCGATTGAAGGATATCTTTAAAGTTATTTGTGTACTGTTTGGCTATATTGTCATAATTTTTAGCATAGTCCATTGCCGCCAACAATGAGATAGTTGGCTGGGTATTGATATCGTGCTGCTCGTTAACGCCAAGTCCACCTGCTTCGGCTAAGCGAATGGCTTCAAAACAGTCTATAGCGTCATTTACGTCAAGATTCAATAAAACAGTATTTAGCGATTCGGGTAATTGCTCAATACTTTCACAATTGTGGACAGCTTTGCACAGTGGGGCAAACAGCAAAACAATGCCTAGATTAGTATTGCAGTTAACAACAGATCGAGTTGCTTTAATGGATTGGAGAATGAGTTGGCCAACTGAAGGTTCAGCTTGTGAGAGTACAGGTGCGATAGCGCGAGCACTTTTTATAAAATCCTCAAGTTGCATATTATGGCCAGGACTATAGCAGTTAACATTGCCTGGCTTTGGTGAGCAAACTTCATGTTCACAAGCCCAAAATATTGCTTTTTCTAGCTGTTCAGTGTCCAGCATGATCAATAAAATGATTGGTTTGCTGAACTCGCTCTACAACAGTAGCCGCAATAATTGTAGCTACATCAATCCCAGTAGCTTGGTACAACCCTTTCCATGCGGGAACACTATTCACTTCCAAAACGGTATATTGATTATCTTGGGTGCGAATAATATCAACCCCAGCATAGTCAGCACCGACAGCACGAGTTGCATCGATAGCCAGTTGCTCCATATCAGCATTAATGGTGCTGGCAAAACATTCTGCACCTTGGGAAAAGTTAGTTATCCAATGATTGGAACGGCGTGACATAGCAGCGCAAACTTGGCCTTTTATGACCATCAGCCGCCAGTCTTGCCATTGACCCGGGTTAACAGGTTTTATGTAGCGTTGTAGGTAGAAAGTATCCCCAACTGGTTTTAAATCGTCGAATTGTTCGATGCGGCTAATTTTTTCGAGCCCTTTACCTTGGCAACCAAACAAAGGTTTGATCACTAACTGATAGCCTTTTGCTAATTGCTCAGCAACCAGAGCTCGTGCCTTGATCTCATTTTCACATACCCAAGATAACGGCGTATTAATACCAGCTAAGTGTAGTTTTAATGAGGTACGCGCTTTGTCGACAGTGTGCTCAATAGCTTTAGCATTATTAAGCACAGGAATATTGAGTTCGCTAAGGGTATGTAATACATCCATTCGCAAGGTGATTTGTTCGAAGCTTCCGGGAGCGATGCCACGAACAATAACTGCTGCAGGTAAGTGAACACTTATGCCTGGGATGACTAAACCAGAAGTGCTTTCTAAATCAATCGTACAATTTTCAAGGCTGGATAAAACAGGTTTAGCACCTAGTTTTTCTATGGCCTCGCAGAGCTGACGACTATGCCAGCCATGGGTGTCATTGAAAATAACAATTTCGGGAGTCGCCATAAAAACTCAGTTAAAAAGAGCAATAAAAAACATTGCTCCTTTTTTGATTATAAGCCGAAGGATGTCGTCAACATCGATTGATTTAGCTCGCCAGCGGTGTAGCTTTTTCCGGTTTTAGCATTGGTGACAATGACTTTCGCGGGGCTAAATAACATGGGATCGATTTTAAAGAAATCATATTCATATGATTTAAAGATTTCAGCAAAAGGTCGCCCATAATCAGAAGAGGTATTACTCGGCATTTTTTCGGCTAAATCTTTAGCTTCATCATCAGAGCAATTGACAAATAAATGCACCATGCCACCA
Source organism: uncultured Gammaproteobacteria bacterium (assembly GCA_905479075.1). GTDB lineage: Bacteria > Pseudomonadota > Gammaproteobacteria > Nitrosococcales > Methylophagaceae. Next base: position 214,036 of record CAJQLA010000006.1, read on the forward strand.
TATAAAATGGCATCATTTGTTCGGCCCATTCCAGTCATGAAATCACCGCCTGGTGGCGCTACAGGGGTCACACCAAAACCATCAACAATATTTTCCATCGGGAAATGAAGAGTATGCGCTTTATGCATAGCGACTTCAAGAACGCGGATAGCAATTTGCATGACGCCAGCTAAACTAGAGGTAGGTGTCAGGATAAAAGTAAGTTGATCTGCTTCAATACCGCAGTTATTAGCCACTTTCTCAGCTACTTCTACTGGTGGGAATGAATCGACTTCAAGCACGATACAAGTAGATGTTGCTTCGTCTTTATAGCCAAATTCTTTTAATACTTCTTCGCGACCCGCTAAAGCGCGGCCCGGGCCAGAGCCCAATGCGTAGAATTTACTATCTTCAGATTTATGAGATAGGCTCCAGCCAGCATATTGGCTACCTAGACAACTTAAAACAGGCGTTTTTGCATGAACATTGACAGACCACGGCCAGTTTTCAAAACCACTATTGCTGCCAAGTTGTGCTGTACCTAAACCACCCATACAAATCTCACCAATACGGCGTCCAGCTTCTAAACCGCCAACACAGTTAATGCCAGCATCAATAATACGTGTACCGTTACTGAGTGTACTGATTTCTAGTTGTAATGCTTGTGCATCTTCAACGAGGTTATCAACAAAAGGCTGGCAAGCGGCATTCACGCTAGTCCAATTGGCAGAAATACTGCTCATTAGAACATTCCTATTAAATGGCAAAGAGGTAATTATACGTGATGTACAAAATGCTGTAATAACCGATTGTGAGGCTATTATTGCTAATTATAGGCCTGTTTGGCTTGCTTCATGACCTGTTCAATGAGCTGCGTACGTTGCTTTCTAATGGCATCAGAAATAGCTTGTCCAGATAAGCCTTGTTCCACAAAAGGACTAGCATCAACCTTGCGGCAGGTTTCAAAGCACTCTCTAAATACAGTCGCTTCTGGCATATCTGCCTCTTCATAACCAGGTCGACCACGAAAATCTGCTTCACTAGCAAGCAGAAAATTTTCAAACTGCTCGGGATTCCTAAAGGAATCTAATGCTTCAATAACTTTTAAAATGGTGGCTGGGCGGATTTCAAACAACAAGTGCATATGAGTGTGATATTGGGCCACTTTTATCGCGAGTGATTTAACATCATTTGGAACGCGCAAACGTTCACACAATGCTTTGGTGAGCGCGATACTTCTATCTTCATGACCTTTATGTTGCGGCAATATATCCGCAGGTGTTGTGCCTTTACCTAGGTCGTGACAAAGGGCTGCAAAGCGAACTGCAATGCTGTCGCTAAGTCGTGCTGCTTGATCGATGACCATCATGACGTGGATGCCAGTATCGATTTCTGGATGCCATTTAGGTACTTGAGGGACACCAAACAGCCTATTAATATCTGGGAATAGGATTTCAAGTGCGCCAACGTCCCGCAAAGTCGTAAAAAATAAGGAAGGTGTGTTGCTTGCTAATGCTTTGGAAAGCTCTTGCCAAATACGTTCAGCAACAAGGTGGTCAAGTTCTCCAGCAGCGATCATCTCTCTTATTAACTGTTTGGTTTCATCAGCAATGGTAAAGCTAAGTTTTGCTGCGAAGCGTGCAATACGTAAAACACGAACTGGGTCTTCAGAAAAAGCAGGTGAGACGTGACGGAGAACTTTATTCTTCAGATCATTTTGACCATCATAGGGGTCAATTAATCTGCCATTACCGTCTTGTGCAATAGCATTAATGGTTAAATCTCTGCGAGCCAAGTCTTGTTCTAATGTGACATCAGGATCAGCGTGGACAGCGAAGCCGCGATAACCCGGTGCGGTCTTCCGCTCTGTACGCGCTAGGGCATATTCTTCATTAGTTTTAGGATGCAGAAAAACAGGAAAATCTTTGCCCACTGATCGGAAACCATTATCGATCATTTGTTGCGGCGAGGCACCAACAACGACCCAATCACGTTCATGTGGGTTTAAGCCTAATAATTGATCGCGGATATAACCGCCGACAAGATATGTTTCCATAGAATATAGTCTAAGGTTATTTAGCTCTGACTAATGGCATTCGTTTAGAAATAGGTAAAATCTTTTTCTGTCGCTGATAGTCGAAAATCGCCGCATAGCTTAAGACGTTACTGGTGTATTTTCGGGTTTCGTTGAATGGGATATTTTCTATCCAAATATCAGCTGGTAAACTTTTCTTAGGTAGCCATCTAGCAACCCTGTGTGGTCCAGCGTTATAAGACGCTGTTGCCAAAACAGGGTTCTGTTGATGTTCGTCATAGACTTTTCTTAAATAGGCACTGCCGAGCGTTATATTTGTAGCAGGATTATAAAGGTCTGTTAACTGTCTAAGTGGGCTTCCAACTAATTTCGCAGTACTTCTTCCTGTTGCAGGCATGAGTTGCATTAAACCCAATGCGCCAGCGTGTGAGCGGGCACGTGAATTAAATGCGCTTTCTTGGCGAGCGACTCCTAGTAACCATGATGAGTCAATCCGATATTGCTGACTTGCTTTAATCATTAAATCATCATAAACGACAGGGAAGCGTAGTGATAGGTCATCCCAATATTGTGCTTTGCCTAATAAAGCGATAGTTTGGTTATGCCAGTTCCACTGGTGTGTCAATGTGGCTAGTAATTGCAAATCCTTATTGGGCAGACGTTGTTTTAAATAATAAGCTTGCTGACGTGCTTGTAATGACATATTTAAGGTGTGAAATTCACGTAACCGCCGGACTGCATCGCGTTGAGAGAACTGCTTTAACTCCGCAGGATCTGCATTGATAGGATTGTTGTTCATTCGATAATCTTGACCTAATAAGTCAGCGGCAAGAAATGAATAATAATCTCGATCATGGACTAATGATTGGAATATTTCGTTGGCTTGCTTTTTCTTCCCTTGTTTTGCTAACGATCTTCCTAACCAATATTGCCAGCGGTTTATTTGTTGTTCCTCACTATCAAGGCTACGAATCGCTTTTTCTGTCACAGGCCAATTTTGCTGCCAAAGCGCCGCACGAACACGCCAAGGTTCATTGGCAGCAGCACCATAGAATTCTAGTGCTCGGTCTTGTCTGTTTAAGGCTGCACGTTGTCCAATAGTCGCATGGATTTGGTGTCGTTGCTGTGTCGTAAATGTGTAACGCTTAGTAATGTTCTGCCAGACATCAAAAGCCTTGTCAGTTGACTTTCGAGCTAGGCGACCGATGCCATAATGAATGAGATCTCTTTCCAATTGTTTATTGCTTGAGTGGGGAAGCTTTTTTCCAGCGCTGATACGTTGTAGCTCTGACAATGGATCACGTTGCATATTTTGCCAGTGGCTGATCCATTGTTTAGCTTGATATTGCCCATTAAGCGGTTTTGCAAGGTAATGGGCTAGATTAAACTTGGTGTTTTTGAGTGCTAATTGAATTCGTTGCCAACGCATATCATTGGTTGGGAAACCTTTTTTTGCCCAATGTTTAAATACAGAATCACAACTTCTATGTTGTGACTTATTGACCATCCACAAAGATGCAATTTCTGCTGATGCATCCTGATAGTGACCTGTATTGATCAACGCTGACAGTTTATGACATTGCAATGAAGTAGTTTGAGGGGTTTGATAATAGTCCAGAAACGATGACGACTTCTTAGTCTCAGCAAGGTGATATAGCCAAACGGTTCTGAGCTTTTGTGAGTAAAATGATGAACCGTTATTTTTTAGAAAAGTAGAAATAGTGCTTTCCGATACATTACTAATATTTTTGCGTAGATATAGGTAATCTAAATAAGATTTAAGTGGATAGTCTTTAAGCTGTTTTTTGAGCGTCATAAAATGGCTTATTTTATTTTTATCTAAAGCTGTTTTCGCTTTTTGGAAAGTGTCTCTTTGTTGTGCTAGAAGTCGATTTTCACTGGCATTACCAATATTTGATAACAGCAAAAAAGTGGTAAGCATAAGGAGTATTATTCTTAAAAATTTCATAGCATTATCATAAACTAAAAAGCGGTTTGATAACGCAATAAATTTTAGATGTGTTGGCAGATGGTTGCTTCTAAATGATCTAAATTAGGTATATAAGCTGTTTTATTGGCGATGTGAATACGACAATGCAAAAAATCTGAATTTTCAGCGGTATCAGCCAGTTTAAGTGCAGATTCATTCAGATGTATTAATTGAGGTGCGCCATGACAAGGCAGGGCATAAGCGCCAATAGCATTGTCGTTGTTAATGCTATATAGCACGCATAATTTATTAGCATCAGAGGTGTCAACAGTATTGTTTTCTACTAGGTTTTCTAAGTCGATGATGGCGAGCTGTTGTTGGTGCCAATGGTAGTTGCCTAGGTAAAAATCTGGTCCATTATCAATGGCTTCGATATTTGAAGGCATTGGGATCACTTCGGCTATGGTTGTGTTAGGCAATAGTAGATAATGCTGCTTAAGTGGAATAAGCATGCAAGGAATAAAATTTGTATATGATTCGGCCATAAATTAATTGTCCTAGTAAATAACGTACTAATCTGAATTCTCAGGATAGTCGTCACCCAGTAGATTTTTCAGTGTCTCGACCAACTCTATTTCTTGATAGGGTTTACCCATATAGGCATTGACACCAATGCTCTCTGCTCTATTTCGATGTTTTTCGCCACTGCGAGAGGTAATCATAATGATAGGTAACTGACTCAACTCATCATCATTTCTGATAAGCGTAGCAAACTCAAAACCATCCATTCTCGGCATTTCCACATCTAGGAGAATGATGTCAGGCACATGCTCGTTCAGTAATGCGACTGCATCAATACCATCACGTGCGGTAATAATGTCAAAGCCGTGTCTTTTCAGTAAATTACCAGAAGCCTTTCTCATGGTAATAGAGTCATCAACGACCATAGCGAGTGGTGCTCTATGTTCATCAATTTGCATCATTGTTGCCTGGTGCGTTTCATCCAACTCAAATATTGCCTCTTGAGCAGAATTAACCAAGCTTGGAATATCCAGAATGAAAACGACCTGACCATCACCCAAAATAGTGGCGCCGCTGATAGGTGCAATATGACTTATCTGTTCACCAACTGATTTCAGTACAATTTCACGGCTATTATTAATTGCATCTACAAGTAGGGCGACGTGAATCTCGCCGGAGCTGAAGAGTAATATTGGCAGTTGAATATCTGGGTTTTCTGGCAGGCTGAGAGGATGACCTAACAAGTTTTGTAGTGCCAAAAACTGGTAATAAGTACCATTATATTCGTAGCGTGCTTGATCGCCTTGATTCATTAACTCTTTGACGTCACTGACTTTCATACGCTCACCAGCGTGAACCGATGCGAGTGGAATCGCATATTGTTGATCGCCACTACCAATCAATAAGGCTTGCATGATGGATAGGGTTAACGGTAAGCGAATACTAAAGGTTGTACCTTGCCCAGAGATGGATTGTATTGTTAAACGGCCTTTCAATGCGCGTATTTCATTATTAACAACATCCATGCCCACACCGCGACCAGCTAACTGAGAAACATTGTCAGCAGTACTAAAGCCTGAATTTAGAATCAACTGAATTAATTCTTCGTCACGCGGCATATTGTTTGGATTGATTAGCCCATTTTCAATCGCTTTATAACGGACTTTTTCAACGTCTATGCCTTGGCCATCATCAGAGAGTGTTATCAGCAGCTCAGAACCATCACGAGTTATCGTCAAAGTGAGTTGTGCAGCCTCGTCTTTACCTAGATGCTGTCTTTGTTCAGGGGCTTCTACACCATGCGCAATAGCATTTCTAATAATATGCTCAATCGGTGCAACAATATGGTCAAGAATAGTTCTATCTAATTCTCTATCAGCACCATAAACAGTCAATTCAGATTGCTTGCCAAGCTCAGCATTAGTTTGTCTAACTATACGTTCAAAACGAGGAACAAGTCCGTTAAATGGTAGCAAACGGGTGTTCATAAGCCCTTGTTGTAAATCTGTACTTAAACGGGACTGTTGCAGCAAAATGGTATCTGATTCACGAACAATGGTATCTAGAGATAGGCTAATATCATTTAGATCACTGACACTTTCATTAAGACCGCGAGAAAGGTGCTGCATTTTTGAAAAGCGATCTAATTCGAGCGGATCAAATTCAGATTGTTGTCGGAGCACTTCATCTTCATAGCGGAATAGGATTTGCGCTTCTGTTTCCATTTCCAGCTTACGAAGCTGATCTTGCAGCCGCTGTACAGTGGCCTCCATTTCAGTCAGTTGTTGACGAATTGCTGTATTTTGTTGACTGACACGATCACGAGAGATATTAACTTCGCCAGCAAAATTAGTGAGAAAATCGAGTAAGTCTGAACGGACACGGACTTGTTCATTTGCACTTGCGGGTAACGGTTTGGCTTCAGTTAATAGTGCATTAACAGGTATCGGACTGTCATTTTCTGCTGCCGGGCTTCTCGATTCATCACTTTGTGTTTCAGCTGGTGGCTCTACTTCAACCGAGGTTTGTTGTTGCGGTAACTCCTCTTGCGTAAATGAAGCAAGTTCAGCAATAAGATCATCAGTCAATGTAAGCGGGTTATTGTTTTTAAGTTGGTCACTGATGTCCGCTAAGCGATCTTGACAGCGTTGTAATAGTGTAAAGAATGGCGTATCAGCCTGATGCTTACCCTCTAACACCATTGTTACCAATGACTCAGTTTGATGTGTTAGATTAGCTATGGGTGTCAAACCTATGAGTCTGGAACCACCTTTTATGGTATGCAAATCCCTTTGTAACTGTTCAGTTGCTTCGCTATTGCTATTATCTTGTTGCCATAGTTTTATGGCATTTTCACTAGACTCTAGTAGCTCTATATATTCTTCTGTGAAAGCTTCAAGTAAATCGAGGTCATGGGTTGGAATAGCGAATAATTGTTCTTGTGACTCTTGTGACTCTTGTGACTCTTGTGACGCAATATCTGATTCTGTATCAATCGTATCTTGTTGTTGAAGAAAATCGATAACAGCTTGCTGGTAATCTCCAACTTCATTTAGAGCTTGATCTTGAACTAGGTTTTTAATTTGTTCATTGAGGTGTTGTGAACCATCAGCAATTAGAGCTTGGGTTTTATCATCCGTTAAATTGCCCTGCGTAACGAGAGTGCTAATTGATTGATATAAGGCTACTAAGGGCTGTAAACCAGCAAATTCTGCACTCTCAGTGAGGCTTTGTAATGTATTAATAATAGCTGATTTTTGTTCAGAATTATCCGGAGTTTGTAGGTGGTTTTGTAGTAGTTCTCTATATTTTCCAAGGTACTCATCAGTTTCTTCCAGATAAATAGCCAATGTTTCTGGGTCGATTCTGTGTATATTTTGATCAGTAGTTTGATCAGCAGTGATTTGTTCAAGCAATGCATGCAACGAGTCCATGTCGGCTTCGGATATTTCTTGGCTCGGAAGCGAAAGAACATGTTGTGTTAAATTTTCAATCAGCGTATTTAAGGCGGTTAAAGCTGAATGATTTAAAGTCAGCTCCTGTTCATATAAGCTGCGAAGAGTGTGATCCAGTTGTGTAGCAATATTGGCAATTGGCGTGACCATGGCAACATTAGCACTACCTTTTAGTGAATGAGCAGCTTGTAGTAATTCTGGTCTTAAACGGAAAGGCCAATCAGCTTCGATTAATGCCTCTTTGAACGTTGCTAGATACTGCAGTGCCTCATCGCGGAAGATTTGTAATAATTCTTTATTTTCAAGCAGGCTGGTTTCTGTTTCTGTTTCTGTTTCTGTT
>CAJQLA010000007.1 GCA_905479075.1 uncultured Gammaproteobacteria bacterium
GCTGATAAAATCAATATCAATACTGCTACTCAGGAAGAGTTGCAAATGATCAAGGGTATTGGGCCTTCAACAGCGATGAAGATTGTTGATTATCGTGAAAAAGTTGGTATGTTTTCTAGCATTGACGAATTAACGCTAGTTAAAGGGATTGGTGATAAGAAGTTGGAGAAAGTCGCTGAACAGATCACTGTTTCAGAATAATTACTAATATTCACTTAATGGCGTGGTCAACAGATGTTGGCTACGCTATTTTTGTTTAGTGGCTTAAGCTAATAACAAGGGCATCGTGAAGTTGCTTTTCTTGTTCTTCTTGTAGATGTTGCTGTTCAGCCGTACATATAAAAAATACATCTTCAACCTGATCACCTAAGGTAGTCAGTTTTGCATTAATAAGCTGCACATTACATTGTAGAAATGTTTGGGCGAGAGCGGAGACTAGGCCAGGCCTATCGTGAGTGTGGACCTCTAAAATTGTATGATCTTGTTGCAAGTTGCTTTCAAAACGAATCATGGGCTCCGTCTCAAATAATTTCATCTTACGAGGGGTATGAACTGGACAGTAGGCTTCTACTTCATTTAAGTTCTGCAATTGTGTCTCAATTGCATTAATGATATCCGATCGCGGGTGTGTTGATTCGTTGACAATAAATGTATTAAGCAACTCACCATTCTTAGCACTATTAATCTTTGCATCTAAAATATTCAGCTGTAATTGCTCTAAAACAGAGCTTATAGCAGCAAAGACATTTGGCCTGTCTTTGGTGATAATCAGAATCTCTATGGTATCTTGCTGATCATATAAACGTGTTGCGACTAGTGTTGGTTTTGTCGGCTGTTGCAAGCGTTGCTCCGTTTGCCATACAAGATCTTCTACACTTTGGCGTAAAAAATAATCGTCATCATAGTGTTGCCAAATATCAATTATTTGTTGCTCAGGCCATGAACGATCTTGTAATTCATTTAAAGCAAATTGACGTTGTTGCTCACTTTTTTCTTGGGTGCTTTTGGCCAATTCCTCATGTTGTTCTAACCATTGTTCAGTTGAATAATAGAGTTGTTTGAGCAATGAGTCGCGCCAGCCATTCCATAAATTATCATTAGTCGCTCTAATGTCTGCCACTGTAAGTAAATATAGATATCGTAACCTATCCATTGTTTGTACAGTTTGAGCAAACTTTTTAACAACATCGGGATCGTGAATATCATAACGCTGTGCTGTAGCAGACATGGATAAATGATGTCTTACAAGGAATGCCACAGTTTGAGTGTCGTCATCACTTAAACTATGCAATTTACAAAATTCATTTGCATCAGCAACACCGAGTTTACTGTGATCACCACCTCTACCTTTAGCGATATCATGAAAAAGGCCAGCTATATAGAGCAGTTCTGGTTTAGGCAGTTGATAAAAAACCTTACTACATAATGAAAATTCATCTTTATATTCTTTACATGAAAAACGGCGTAAGTTTCGTACCAAAAACAGGGTGTGTTCATCGACGGTATATGTATGGAAAAGGTCGTGCTGCATTTGACCAACAATTTGTCCAAAAGCAGGTAAATAAGCACCCAGTACCCCAAGCTGATTCATACGACGGAATTCGTGCGTAATACCTTTGGGTTGACGTATGATTTCCATAAATAAACTACGATTTCTAATATCAGATCGGAAATGATGATTAATGAGATGTATATGTGCGTGCAATTGTCTGATGGTGTTAGCACGAACCCCTTTTATTTCGGGGTGCTGTTGCAAAATAAGGAACAGCTCTAACATTGCATATGGGTAAAAGGCGAAAATACCGGGGTTGATGGTTTCTAAGTAGCCGTTATGTACTTGGAAGCGACTATTGATAGTGTCTATGGCTCGTGGCTCATCAGCTAGAATAATGTTTTCTAAAAATAGCTGTGCTAATAATTCATTCATTTGGCCTATAGACCGAGCACAAAGATAATAATCTTTCATAAAATATTCGACGGCTAGGCGCTTCTCATCATCTTGATAGCCAAGTTGCTGAGCCAGCTCACGTTGATAGCCGATCATGAGTTTTTCTTGTTTGCGCCCAGCCTGTGTGTGCAAGACAAAACGAACGCGCCATAAAAAGTGTTGTGCTTGTTCTAGCGCGGTATATTCATTATTTTCTAAAAAACCTTTTTGATACAGACCGTAAAGATCTGTCACTGCAAAATGCTGTAGGGCGATCCAGTTAATGACTTGCATATCTCTCAGTCCGCCTGGTGATTCTTTTATATTGGGTTCGAGATTATTTGCGGTATCATTAAATTTCAAATGGCGCTGCTTTTGCTCATCTAGTTTAGCTTGATAGAAGCGTTTTTCATCCCATGTTTTATTAGTCACAGTGAGTAACTGTAATGATGTGAAAAGGGAAGGTAGGCCAGCTAGTAGGCGAGTTTCAAGTAAATTTGTGGCAATGGTAATATCACTTTCAGCTTGTTCCCTACATTCACGTAAGGTACGCACGCTATGGCCTATTTCCAGGCCGACATCCCATAGTGTTGTTAAAAAATGTGATAGTTGTTCTGGAGGTTGGTCAGAGACTGACTCATCCAATAAGATAAGCAAATCAATATCCGAATAAGGATGTAATTCACCGCGGCCATAGCCACCGACTGCAAGCAAACTGATTGGGCAGTCGATATCAATATAATGATGCCAAAGGCATTGTAATACTTCATCTACAAAATGTGACCTTAGATGGATAAGTTCGACTATATCCAGGCCGCTTTCAAACTGCTGTTGAATATAGTCCTGACCAACTTTGAGTGCATCTCGAAAAATGCTGGGCTTGTTGTCGGTTTTGTCTAACTGTTGATTTTCAGCAACTTCCCAGAGTGAGCACGACCCTTTTGTTAGCATTTGATGTTATATGACCTCGTCTTCACGACGTGTCAAGATCTCATGACCATTTTCGGTGACTAAAATAGTGTGTTCCCATTGAGCTGATAATGAGCGATCTTTTGTGACAACCGTCCAGCCATCTGGTAGTTGTTTAATATGACGCTTACCTGCATTGACCATTGGCTCAATAGTAAATGTCATGCCAGCCTCTAATGTGAGTCCTGTATCAGGACTGCCATAATGGAGTACTTGAGGATCTTCATGAAAAACACGACCGATGCCATGGCCACAGTATTCGCGAACAATTGAAAAACGCTGTTTTTCAGCATGTTGCTGAATGGCATGGCCAATATCACCCAGACGAATACCAGGTTTAACCATCGCTATTCCAACCAGCATTGCTTCACGTGCATTTTCGGTGAGTCTTTTAGCCATGATCGATGTTTTGCCAATGTGAAACATTTTACTGGTGTCACCATGAAACTCATCTTTAATAACGGTGATGTCTATATTGATAATATCACCGTCTTTTAATGTCTTACTACCGGGGATACCGTGACAGATAACGTGGTTAACTGATGTACAAATAGATTTCGGAAAACCATGGTAATTAAGTGGGGCAGGGATGGCATCTTGCTCGTTAACTATATAATTATGACAAATTTCATCTAGTTCATCGGTGGTGATACCAGCCTTAACATAAGGTTCAATCATCATTAGAACTTCAGCAGCTAGGCGACCAGCAACACGCATTTTTTCTATTTCTTCGGGTGTCTTAATACTGACGGCCATTGTCTGTCATTTCCTGCTTAGTTAATTAGATTTAGTGTGAGGATGTATAGTTTGCCGTAAAATGGTTAAAACAACCAGAAAATGATTTTTATAATCATTTTTAATAAAGCTTATTTTCTGGTTTTGTATAAGACAGAGATAGTTTCTATCTAATTGTTTTTATCTCTTTTTTGTGGTATAAAATGTGCGCTTATTTAGGCAAAAATCACACATGCACCGACACAAGTTTCGGGGTGCTAACTGCTCGTCAGTTTAGTCGATACTTGGGGTGTGTGGAGGTTTAACCCCAATTTTTATTATAAGGTTTTATTAAAATGGCAAAAACAACTATGCGCCAAATGCTAGAAGCAGGCGTACACTTTGGACACCAAACACGTTATTGGAACCCAAAAATGGCTCCATTTATTTTTGGTAAACGTAACAATATTCATATTATTAATCTTGAGCAAAGCCTTCCTATGTTCAACGATGCATTAAACTTCGTTGGCAAACTGGCATCTAAAAAAGGCCGTATTTTGTTTGTAGGAACAAAACGTGCAGCTCAAGATGCGATTCGCGAAGATGCAGAAAGAGCAGCAATGCCTTATGTTAATCGTCGTTGGTTAGGCGGTATGTTGACTAATTATCAAACTGTTCGCCAATCAATCAAACGTCTAGATTCTATTCAGGAAATGATTGAGTCTGGTAAGTTAGAAGGTCTTAAAAAGAAAGAAATTCTTAACTTAACGCGCGAAAAAGAAAAATTAGAAAAAAGTATCGGTGGTATTAGAAAAATGGGTGGTCTACCAGACGCACTTTTCGTCATCGATGTTGATCATGAACGTATCGCGATTAAAGAGGCAAACAACTTAGGTATTCCTGTCGTTGCTATTGTTGATAGTAATAGTAATCCTGATGGTGTTGACTATGTTATCCCAGGAAATGATGACTCAATGAGAGCGATTAAGCTTTATACATTGAGCATGGCGGAAGCAATTTTAGAAGGTCGTGCTTCTGTTGCTACAGGGGATGAAGAAGTTGTTGAGGTTGCAGCCGAAGAAAGTACTGAAGCGGCAGCTGAATAAATAAATAATTAAGAAGTTATGCAGGCTCGCTAGTTTAGCGGGCCTGTGTTGTATGTATAGTGCACTTATTTTAACTAAGAGACTTGCATAATTAAAGAATTTGAAGGGTAGAAAAATGGCAATTACAGCTGCATTAGTAAAAGAACTTCGTGAGCGTACTGGTTCAGGAATGATGGAGTGCAAAAAAGCATTAGTTGAATCAAATGGTGATATTGATGCTGCAATTGAAGCTATGCGTAAATCAGGTTTAGCAAAAGCAGATAAAAAATCAGATCGTGTTGCTGCAGATGGCATTATTGCAATCGAAATAAGTGACGATGGTAAGCAAGCCGTTATGCTTGAAATCAATTCAGAGACAGACTTCGTTGCAAAAGCGGATGACTTTACTGGTTTTGTGGCTGACGTATCTAAAGCTGTTTTAGCAGCACAACCAGCCGATTTAGATGCATTATTAGCATTGCCATTAAATGGCGGTAGCATTGATAGTGTTCGTCAAGAATTGATTGCTAAGATTGGTGAAAATATTCAAGTGCGTCGTTTTGAAATAATGTCAACAGATGGCGTGATTGGTTCATATCGTCATGGTGATCGCATCGGTACATTAGTCGAGTTAGATGGCGGTGATATAGCACTTGCAAAAGATTTAGCGATGCATGTTGCAGCGAGTCGCCCACAAGCTATTTCAGCGGCTGATTTACCAGCTGACCTATTAGAAAAAGAGCGTGATATCGTTGCGACACAAGCTAAAGACAGTGGTAAACCAGAAGCAATCATTGAAAAAATGGTTGAAGGCCGCATGAAAAAGTTTGTTAATGAAATAAGCTTATTAGGACAACCTTTTGTTAAAGACCCTGATGTCACAGTTGAAAAATTAGTTAGACAAGCAAATGCGACAGTGAAAGCTATCAGCTTCTTTGAAGTGGGTGAAGGTATCGAGAAGAAAGAAGATAACTTTGCTGAAGAAGTAATGGCACAAGCTAGAGGTAACTAGAATGTCTCAAACGGGAAAACAGCCTGCATATAAGCGTGTACTACTTAAATTAAGTGGTGAGGCGCTAATGGGCGATGCTGAATATGGCATCCAGCCAGAGGTCATTTCTCGTTTTGCTAAAGAAATTGCCGAGCTCAGTGCTCAAGGTATTGAGCTCGGCATCGTTATTGGTGGCGGTAATATTTTCCGTGGTGCTGGACTGGCTGCGAAAGGAATGGATAGAGTCAGTGGTGATCACATGGGCATGCTTGCCACAGTGATGAATGCACTGGCTCTACAAGATGCGCTTGAAGCACATGGTACTTATTGTCGAGTAATGTCGGCGATCCGTATTAATGAAATTTGTGAAGAATATATACGCCGCCGAGCTGTTCGGCATTTAGAAAAAGGTCGTATTGTTATTTTCGCAGCAGGAACGGGTAGTCCTTTTTTTACCACTGATTCCGCTGCAAGCCTTCGTGCCGTTGAAGTTGATGCAGACTTGTTGTTAAAGGCGACACAGGTTGATGGTGTTTATAGTGCTGATCCAAAAACGGATCCAACAGCGACGCGTTATACCGAATTGACTTATGACGAAGTGATTAATAATCGCTTGGCTGTAATGGATACAACTGCGGTTGTAATGTGCCAAGAGCATAGTATGCCATTACGTGTGTTTGACGTTCATAAGACGGGCAATCTGACAAAAATTGTTTACGGCGAAGATATTGGTACTTTGGTTAAGTAAAAAGTGCGAGATGTAGGAATAGATTTATGATTGAAGATATAAAAAAAGACGCGGCAGATAGGATGCAAAAAAGTGTTGTTGCACTAACCAATTCGATGGCAAAAATTCGTGCGGGTCGTGCACATACTAGTCTTCTTGATCATGTTGTTGTGCCTTACTATGGCGCTGATGTTCCACTCAGCCAAGTGGCGAATGTTGGGATCGAAGATTCACGCACCTTAACAGTGACACCTTGGGAAAAGCCAATGTTGTCTGTCGTTGAGAAAGCAATAATGACATCAGATTTAGGTGTAAATCCAAATAGTGCTGGAATGACTATTCGAATTCCAATCCCGCCATTAACTGAAGAACGCCGTCGCGATTTAGTTAAAATTGCGCGTTCTGAGGCAGAAGGTGCTCGCGTAGCAATCCGTAATATTCGTCGTGATGCCAATAGCACCTTAAAAGAATTGTTAAAAGAAAAAGAAATTTCTGAAGATGAAGAACGCGGTGCAGAAGAAGCCGTTCAAAAGTTAACTGATGCGGGCATCAAACAAGTAGAACAAGTACTTTCAGAAAAAGAAGCGGACTTAATGGAAGTGTAACGATTGTTACATAACTACTTAAGGATATTATGACTGAGGAGCGCCATCAAATCCCACAGCATATTGCGATAATTATGGATGGCAATGGTCGTTGGGCTAAGAAGAAACACCAACCGCGTTTTATGGGGCATCGTGCGGGTGTCCAAGCAGTAGAAACAATAGTCCGTCATTGTGTTGCTCGAGGCGTTTCAGTTCTCAGTTTATTTGCATTTAGTAGTGAAAACTGGCGGCGACCAAGCAAAGAAGTCAGTTTATTGATGGAGTTGTTTGCCCTAGTGCTTAAACAACAAGTTAAGCGATTAAATAACAACAATATTCGTTTAAGAATCATCGGCGATATCAGCCAGTTTAGTAATAGTTTGCAAAAGCAAATATTAGAAGCACAAACAGTCACAGAAAATAATACAGGCTTAACAATCAATGTTGCAGCTAATTATGGTGGTCGCTGGGATATCACCGAATCTGTTAGACAGATAGCCAATAAAGTAAAAGTGGGTTTAATTAACCCCGATGATATTAGTGAAGATGATATAACAGCAGGCTTAACAACAATGCCTTTGGCTGAACCTGATTTGTTTATTCGCACAGGTGGTGAGCAGCGGGTGAGTAATTTCTTATTGTGGCAAATGGCCTACACAGAATTCTATTTTACTGACACTTTATGGCCTGATTTCAATGAGCAGAGTTTGGATGATGCAATTTTCTCTTTTGGGCAACGCGAACGTCGTTTTGGCCGTACTTCAGAGCAATTAAAAGACGATACAAATGCTTAAACAACGTTTGATAACAGCGGCTGTCTTAATACCATTAGTTGTATTTGGTATCTTGACGCTTCCCACTGATAAACTTAACTGGTTTGTAGCACTCGTGTCAGCTTTAGCGGCTTGGGAATGGTTGACTATGGTCGGTGTGGATGATTTGAACAGACGCCTGTTATGGATCTTGGGTTTGTTTTTATTATCGACAATCGTAATGTCAAGTTTCTCTCTTAGCTTCATATTATCGATTGCCGCCATTGTTTGGCTACTAGCAGCGTTCTTTGTAGCTAAATATAGACATAAAGGTTTGCCAAGATCACTTTCTGCTTTATTTGCATCTAAATCATTTGGTATCGCTAGCTGTGTAGTACTACTGATGTTTTTTTGGGTTGCAGTAGTTACTTTGCATCAATCAAGTTTAGGTCCTCAACAATTACTGTATGTACTTGTTTCTGTTTGGTTAGCCGATACGGGTGGTTATTTTGCTGGTAAGAAGTGGGGAAGGACAGCCCTAGCAAAAGCAATCAGTCCTAATAAAACTCGGGAAGGCGTTATGGGAGCGTTAGGCTTGACAGGGGTATGGGCTATCATTGCTTATGCCATGTCAATTAACGGTGAATTATCACTTTTCAGTTGGTTGTTACTGACAATGATTACTGTTGCGATTTCAATCATTGGTGATTTGTTTGAGAGTTTGTTTAAGCGAAGTCATCAAATAAAAGACAGTGGTAATTTATTACCTGGTCATGGTGGTATTTTGGATAGAATCGATAGTTTGATTTCCGCTGTGCCCATGTTTGTAGTTGGATCTATGATGTTGGGTGCTTTTTAAATGCAAGTCGTTACTTTATTAGGCTCCACAGGATCGATTGGTGTGAGTACGCTTAATGTTTTAGCTCAACACCCTGATAAATATCGAATCTATGCATTAGCTGCAAACAAGTCTGTTGATATTCTATTTGAGCAATGTAAACAATTTCAGCCAGAAGTTGCTGTGATGCTGGATCCTACTGCAGCAAATAGTTTGGCTGAAAAATTAAAACAAGCAAAAATTAGCACTGAAGTTCTGACAGGAGCACAAGCCTTAGATGATGTTGCCAGTGCAGGTATTGTAGATTATGTCGTGGCAGCTATTGTTGGTGCTGCTGGTTTATTGCCTACACTGGCAGCTGCAAAATCGGCTAAGCATATTCTATTAGCAAATAAAGAAGCCCTTGTGATGAGTGGTGAATTATTTATGCGTGAAGTTGAGAGCAATGGTGCAACGCTATTGCCAGTTGATAGTGAACATAATGCCATTTGGCAGTGTTTACCGGTAGTTGGGCAACAGCAATATCATTTTGATGATAAAGGTATCAGACGGATTATATTGACTGCCTCTGGTGGGCCATTTCGTGATTACCAAATTAATGAGCTCGAAAAAGTAACACCTGAGCAAGCAGTTGCGCATCCGAACTGGTCAATGGGACAGAAAATCTCGGTTGATTCTGCGACGATGATGAATAAAGGGTTAGAAGTCATTGAAGCACATTGGTTATTTGGATTGTCCAATGAGCAAATTGACGTTGTATTACATCGTCAAAGCATTATTCATTCTATGGTCGATTATGTGGATGGTTCAGTGTTAGCACAAATGGGTAATCCCGATATGCGTACGCCAATTGCCAATGCACTTGCATGGCCAAATCGTATTGACTCGGGTGTAAAACCTTTAGATTTAGTTGAGGTGGGTCGTTTAGATTTTTCAAAAGCGGATTATAGTCATTACCCTTGCTTAGCGTTAGCTTATCAAGCACTAGAAGCGGGTGGCACAAGTACCGCTATTTTAAATGCGGCAAATGAGGTTGCAGTAGCTGCTTTTCTTCAGCGCCAAATTAAATTTACTGAAATAGCTGTAATCATTGAGCGTGTTCTATCAGCACAGTCAGCAAGTGTTGTTTCTGATCTTGAACAGGTGCTGGCAGATGATGCTACAGCACGGCAATTGGCTACATCATTTATAAATTAATATGTCGTCTTTAATTTATTTTATTGTTGCACTGGCTATTTTGATTACGGTTCATGAGTTTGGCCATTTCTGGGTTGCTCGCCGTTGTGGCGTGAAAGTGCTGAAATTCTCCATTGGCTTTGGTAAACCTATTTGGCAAAGACGAGGCAAAGATGGTACTGACTATGTACTAGCACTTATTCCTTTGGGTGGCTATGTCAAAATGCTTGATGAGCGCGAAGGTAAAGTTGATGAGTCGGAGCTTGATAGTGCGTTTAATAGAAAAAGTCTTGCAGCACGTACTGCTGTTGTTGCAGCTGGACCGTTGGCGAACATTATCTTTGCTATTGCAGCATATTGGTTAATTTTTGTTATTGGTGTTGCTGGTCTACGCTCTATTGTTGGAGACGTTAAAATGGACTCCCCTGCGGCATATGCTAACTTACAAGTTGGTGATGAGATTGCAGCAGTGAACGGTCATAAAACGCCGACTTGGACCAGTGTTCATAATGCCTTAATGACAATTGCACATGAGGGTGGAACAGCTAATATCAGGGTTGATACTGCAGGTGTTGAAACTGAACGTTCTATTGAGGTGCCTAAACTAGACTTAGGCGTAGAAAATCCACGGCCTATTTTAACGCTTCTGGGTATATCTCCAATTCGCATAGATTTAAAACCTGTGATTGGTAGAGTGGTACAAGACATGCCTGCTGATAAAGCAGGCTTAAAAACTGGTGATATCTTGCTTGAGCATGATGGCCGCGTCATCACCAACTGGACGGATTGGGTTGAGCTTATTCGTGCTAGTTCAGGGAAGTCATTGCCTATTTTACTGGAGCGAGATGGCAATCAGTTAGCGCTAACCCTTACACCGATAAAATCTGATGATAATTTTGGTCAGATAGGGGCTAGTGTTGATGCTAGTCATACTACTTTCCCCGAAGACTTAAAGGCTGAGCTTCGTTATGGCCCATTGGATGCTATAGGTCGGGCTGTGGCCACAACATGGCAATTTACAAGCTTAACGGTCAAGAGTATTGCTGGCATGTTGGCAGGAGATATTTCCAGTAAAAATATTGGTGGTCCTATCAGTATCGCCCAATTTGCAGGCGCATCTGGAGATAGAGGTTTCATTTCTTTTCTCGGTTTTCTAGCAGTGATCAGTATTAGTTTAGGGATTTTAAATTTGTTGCCTATTCCAGTACTAGATGGTGGACATTTAGTGTTGTTTTTTATCGAATGGGTAAAAGGATCTCCTGTGTCAGAACAAGCTCAAATTCAGGGACAGAAAATTGGGTTCCTATTGTTAATGAGCCTTATGTTTTTGGCCTTTTTCAATGACTTATCAAGACTGTTTGGATAATGAACATAATAAAGGTACACTACTGCTTTCGTCCGGAACTTTATAGCATTGTAATCAACAGCAAATGAATAAATTACTCAATATTATTTTTTTAATGCTCCTAACTGGAACGGCTATTGCCGAAAGCTTCGTGATAGAAGATATTCGAGTTGAGGGTTTGCAACGAATTTCAGAAGGCACAGTTTTTAATTTTTTACCCGTTAAAGCTGGCGATGAAATGACGGATAGCGGTGCTAAAAGCATTATTAGGGCACTATATAAGTCTAAATACTTTAACGATGTTGGTGTTGAGCGAGAAGACAATGTTTTAGTTATCAAAGTCAGCGAACGCCCAGCAATTTCGCGTATTGAATTTACTGGAAATAAAGATTTAACCACTGAGGATCTATTGAAATCACTCAGACAAGTTGGTTTTGCCGAAGGGCAAGTATATGAGCAAGCCATGCTAGAACGTGTCGAGTTAGAATTAGAACGTCAGTATTTCAGCCGCGGTAAGTATGGCGTCAATATCGAATCTGAAGTTACCCCCTTATCCCAAAACCGGGTAGCTATCAAAGTCTCTATGGAAGAAGGGCTAGTGGCGACAATCGGTGGGGTTAATATCGTCGGTAACGTACGCTTTGAAGAGTCTGAGTTGTTAGCTCAATTAGAGTCATCAGAAGGTAATTTATTATCTATTATTTCGCGTGATAATCAATATTCACGGCAAAAGCTATCAGCGGATTTAGAAACTCTGCGATCATTTTATTTAGATAGAGGTTACGTCGACTTTACTGTTGAGTCGACACAAGTTTCGATTACTGATGATAAAAAGAAAATATTTATCACTATTAATATTTCGGAAGGTGATGTTTATCAGGTTAATGAGGTTCGTCTAGCGGGTGATTTAATCATTGACGAACAAGAGTTATTCAAATATATCACGATTAAACAAAATGCTACTTTTTCACGTAAACAAGTCACTAAAAGTAGTGAGTATCTAACTGACCGTCTAGGAAACGATGGTTATGCGTTTGCAAATGTGAATGCCGTTCCAGATATTGATCGTGATAATCGGGTCGTTACACTGACATTTTATGTGGATCCTGGACGTCGCGCTTATGTGCGTAGAATCAATATTGTAGGTAATAGTAAGTCACGTGATGAAGTACTAAGACGAGAACTGCGTCAACAAGAAGCCTCATGGATTTCAACGGGTAATGTTGAATTATCAAAAGCCCGTATTGAGCGTTTAGGTTATTTCGAAGATGTCAACGTAGAAACTATTCCAGTGCCAGGCACAGCTGATCAAGTTGATCTTGATTTAAGTGTAACAGAAGTCTCTTCAGGTAGTCTTTCTGCGGGTGCTGGCTTTTCGGGATCTGATGGCCTTATCTTAAATGCTAATGTGGTGCAGAGTAATTTCTTAGGCAGTGGTAAAAGTGTTAGTTTCGGCTTCAATAATAGTGACGTAAATACAGTGTACAATTTTGGCTACACAGACCCTTACGCGACTGTTGATGGAATAAGCCAAGGTTTTTCCACTTATTTTAGACAAACAGACTCTGATGAAGCGAACATAGCGAGTTTCGATACAGATGTTTGGGGTGGCTCAGTTAATTTCGGTATTCCAATTGCAGCTAATAATCGTATTAGTTTAGCTTTAGGATACGAAAACACACAGCTGGATATTACAGAAGGTTTTACGGTTTCTCGTTATAGTGACTTTATCGCTAAAGAGGGTGATTCCTATGATACGTATAGTGTGACACTTGGCTGGTCGACTAATACCAGAAATAACCCAGTATTACCGACTAGAGGACGCTTACAGAGTCTTACAGCTTCAACATCATTGCCTTTTGGTTCGCTGCAATACTATAAATTAAGATACAAAGACCAGTGGTTTAAGCCTGTAACTGAAGATTTGACTTTGGCGTTGTCAGGCAATCTTGGTTATGGTGATTCGTATGGTGATACAGACGAGTTTCCTTTCTTCCAGAATTTTTATGCGGGCGGACAGAAAAGCGTTCGTGGGTTTAAGTCAAACACATTAGGGATTAAAGAAAATTCTGAAGCACTTGGTGGTAATCTATTGGTTGCGGGTGGCGCGGAACTTCTTTTCCCATTACCCTTTGTTAAAAAACAAATTAAATCTTTTCGTTTAAGTGCTTTTACCGACTTTGGTAATGTCTATGATCAGGATGAAGATTTTGATCTAAGCTTGTTACGTTATTCAGCAGGCTTGTCAGCAATTTGGGTTTCACCATTTGGGCCAGTATCGGTTAGTATTGCTCAACCATTTAATGAGCAAGATGATGATGAAACAGAAGTGTTCCAATTTGCGGTTGGTTCAACATTTTAATTAAACAATTTCGGAGATTGTTGTGAAAAAAACGAAGTATATATGGCTAATTTTCTTGTTTAGTTTAGCTGGTTTACCAGCTCAAGCAGCTGATATTAAAGTGGGCGTTGTTAAAGCTGGTTTGTTGATGGAAAAATCACCTCAAAAAACTAAAGCTTTAGCCAGACTTGAAAGTGAATTTTCTTCACGTAGTAAGTCTATCGAACGTAAAGCAAAAGCGTTGCGTGCTAAACAAGAAAAATTAGCTAAAGACGGCGCTATTTTAGGTGCAGAAGAAAGAAAATCTAGGGAACGGACGATTGTCTCAGAGCAACGTGATATTAAACGCTTACAAGATGAATATAGTGATGATTTTTCAATTCGTCGTAACGAAGAGCTAAGAAATTTAGAGAAAGAAATTGCTAACACGATCATTGAAGTTGCGAAGAAGGAATCTTATGATTTAATTGTTTATCAAGGTGTTATTTTTTCGAGCGATCGAATTGACATCACTGATAAAGTATTAAAAGTTCTAAAATCTAAAGCAAGGTAAAGATCTAAGCCGTGTGGTCATTGGCAAAAATTGCTGCTCACATTAAAGGTGAGGTTATAGGTGATGCTAATTTTGAGGTCACTAGCTTTGCTACATTACGATCGGCTCAAGAAGATCAAATTAGTTTTTTATCGAACACTAAATATAAAAAATATTTGTCAGATACTGACGCTGGCGCCGTTATTGTCAGCGAGGAATTTGTCGATTTAGTGCCAAATAATGCAATTGTAGTAGATGACTCCTATGTGGCTTATGCAAAAGCTGCAACACTATTAAACCCTACTCATACAATCGAGTTGGGTGTAGACAACTCAGCGGTCGTGGCTGAGAATGTCAATATTCCAGATAGCGCATCAATAGGCCCACAAGTGGTTATTGAAAGTGATGTTGTTCTTGGTGAAAATGTTGTTATAGGGCCTGGCTGCATTATTCAGCGAGCTTGTCATATTGACGCCAATACACGCTTGATCGCAAATGTGACTTTATGTCATGACGTCGAAATTGGTCAGGATGTGATTATTCACCCTGGTGTTGTCATTGGTGCAGATGGTTTTGGAATTGCAAATAATAAAGGTCGTTGGATTAAAATTCCTCAGATTGGCGGTGTAAAAATTGGTAATAACGTTGAAATAGGTTCCAATACCACCATTGATCGCGGTGCTTTAGAAGATACGATCATCGGCAATGGTGTTAAGTTAGATAATCAGATACAAGTTGGACACAACACAGTTATTGGAGAAAATACAGTAATAGCAGGTTGTGTTGGTATCGCAGGAAGTACCATAATAGGTAAAAATTGTGCGATTGGTGGTGGCGCAGGACTGGGCGGACATTTAGAATTAGTTGATGGTGTTCAGTTGACTGGAATGACGATGGTGACAAAATCAATTAGTGAACCTGGGGTTTATTCATCGGGTATTCCAGCAGAACCAACACAATTGTGGCATAAAAATGTTGTTCGCTATCGGCAGATGTCTAAATTGACTGATCGTGTAAAAGAATTGGAAAAATTGATTTCTAAAAAGTAAGCTGTTGTTAGAATTAAGTTCAGTTTAAAATTATAGTTGGCAAAGTTGCTCTAGTAGTAAAAAGGAAAAAGTGTTGAATACTATCGATATACATGAAATTCAGAAATATTTGCCGCACAGGTATCCATTTTTGTTAATTGATCGTGTTATTGAATATACGCCTGGTGAGTATCTTGTTGGCATTAAAAACATCACTTTTAATGAGCCCCAGTTTACTGGCCATTTCCCCCAACGGGTCATTATGCCTGGCGTGTTGATTCTTGAGGCATTAGCCCAAGCTACTGGTCTATTGGCTTTTAAAACTGCAGCTGAACTCAATTCTGATAAAGAGCTCTATTATCTGGCAGGTATTGATAATGCTCGATTTAAGCGACCTGTTGAACCAGGAGACCAGATAAGGTTAGAAGTTAAGCTAGTGAAACATAAACGTAATTTATGGAAGTTTTACGGCAAAGCTACTGTTGATGGTGATGAAATTGTTAGCGCTGATATTATGTGTGTTAACCAAGAAATTCCAGAATGATACATAGCACTGCGATTATTGATCCTTCAGCGATTATTGCAGAGGATGTCACAATCGGTCCATATACGATTATAGGTCCTGAGGTCGAAATAGCCAGCGGCTGTGAAATTGCTTCTCATGTTGTGATTAAAGGCCCGAGCAAGATTGGCAAGAACAATAAAATCTTACAATTTGCTTCTGTTGGTGAAGACCCCCAAGATAAAAAGTATGCTGGTGAACCGACTTTGCTAGAGATTGGTGATAATAATCTGATTCGAGAAAGTGTCACTATCAATCGAGGTACTGTACAAGGTGGCGGGATCACCAAGATCGGTGACAACAATTGGATTATGGCTTATGTCCATATTGCTCACGATTGTATTATTGGTAATGAAAATATTTTAGCTAACAATGTTACATTGGCAGGCCATGTCATCATTGATGATTACGTCATTCTAGGCGGCTTTACTTTAATTAGTCAGTTTAATCAGTTGGGATCTCATTCATTTAGTGCGATGAGTAGCGTTATCTCGCGTAATGTCCCGCCTTACGTTCTCGTCTCTGGACATATGGCTAAACCAATAGGAATCAACGTCGAAGGACTTAAACGACGTAACTTTAGCGAAAACCAAATAAAGAATATTCGTAAAGCCTATAAGCTTATTTATCGTTCAGGGTTGAAAATTGAACAAGCACAACAACAAATAAGTGAAATGGAGGAAGACGGTGAGCTCTCATTATTCATTGATTTTTTGAATAGCCAAACGGGCGGTGTTATTAGATAATTTATCTACCAAAGGTAATCATAAAAAAGGCCTGCTTCTAGCAGGCCTTTTTTATTCAAACAGTCACAGCATTTAATCATTCGGAGGTGTCGCACCTATTTTGTGGATACTTAAATCAGCACCATCGTATTCTTCTTCTTGGGTGAGTCTTAATCCAAGAATCATTTTTAAAATACCATAGACAATGTAGCCACCGAAGAAGGCGATAGAGATCCCCAAGCCACTTCCAATAAACTGAGACATTAAACTCACGCCGCCTAGTCCACCCATACTTAACTGGCCAAATATACCCGCTGCAATACCTCCCCATAATCCACATAAACCATGTAGAGGCCAAACACCGAGGACGTCATCAATTTTCCATTTGTTTTGGGTTAGTGTGAAAGCATAGACGAATAAACCACCCGCAATACCACCTGTCACAAGCGCACCAAGAGGGTGCATGATGTCTGAACCTGCGCACACAGCCACTAAACCGGCTAAGGGTCCATTGTGAACAAAGCCAGGGTCATTACGTCCTACTAAGCAGGCTATTAATGTGCCGCCTACCATCGCCATCAGTGAATTGACGGCTACTAAACCGCTGATGCCGTCTATTTCCTGAGCAGACATGACATTGAAGCCGAACCAACCAACGGTTAAAATCCAAGCACCAAGTGCTAAGAAAGGGATATTAGAAGGTGGATGTGCATAGACTTCGCCTTTTTTACCGTAACGTCCATGGCGTGGACCTAATAGTAAGACAGCTGCTAATGCGATCCACCCCCCGACAGCATGAACAACGATAGAACCGGCGAAATCATGAAAGCCAGCGCCGTAACTTGTTTCAAGCCATGCTTGGATGCCGTAAGCACCATTCCAGCTTATGCCTTCAAAGAACGGGTAGATAAAACCAGCCAAGAAAAAAGTAGCGATCAACTGTGGATTAAATTTTGCGCGTTCAGCTATCCCACCAGAAACGATAGCGGGGATTGCAGCAGCAAAAGTTAATAAGAAGAAAAACTTCACTAATGCATAGCCATTGCTATCAATCAATGATGGCCCGGCTTGTAAAAAATCTATCCCGTAAGCAATACCATAGCCAATAAAGAAATAGGCTATTGTTGAAACGGCAAAATCCATGATGATTTTAACGAGAGCGTTAACCTGATTCTTTTTACGAACAGTACCCACTTCTAGAAATGCAAAGCCAGCATGCATCGCGAGCACCATAATGGCACCTAATAATATAAACAAAACATCGGTGGAGTTTTGCATTACTCATTCCTTAAATCAAAAGATAAAATAGTGAGCAATTTTTGCACCATAATAGAACGAACAGATAAAACAATAAGTTAGAACACATTTCATAAATGACTTAGCAAATAACTGACCTTAAATGGTGCGGCTTGAGCAACTTGTGTTCTTTTTTGGTGCAATAGTATTTAGCGTGATGAGTTTTGGCAGAAGCACATGAATGGGTAAGATTAACGTATAATCCATGCTTTATTTATATTAGTGTTCCTATTGCCATAATGGTAATTCATTCAGGAGATTAGAAGCGTGGATTTATACGCATCAGATGAAGAAAAAGGCGAAGAGATTAAGCAATGGTGGCGTGATAACGGCACCTCTGTTGTCATGGGCCTTGTATTTGCAGTTGCTGTCTTTATGGGAGGGCGTTATTGGCAGGCGAATCAACAGTCGCATTTAACGCTAGCAGCAAATCATTACCAACAACTAACCGTCTTCTTGGCGGATAATAAAATAGATGAGGCTACAAGTGTAGGAGATAGCTTATTTAGCGATTTTTCTGATTCACCTCATGCTGTCTTTGCCGCTTTTGAATTAGCAAAACAGAGTGTGTCACGGGACGACCTTACTGCTGCTAGATCATATTTGGAGTGGGTAATAGAGCATGCCGAATTATCAGCTCAAAAGGTAACCGCTAAACTGAGAGTAGCTCAAGTGATGATTCAACAAGGTGAGTTGTCGGCAGCGTATAGGGTGGTTCAACAAACAGAAGCGGGTGCATTTTCATCACAGTTCAAAGAACTTGAAGGCGATATATTGATTGCCCAAGAGAAATACAGTGAAGCAGAACAAGCGTATAGAACAGTGCTATCTAGCTTAGACAGTAACGATCCTCGCTATATGCTAGTCAAATTGAAACTTGATGACGTTAACGGGTCATAAAACATAATGAATATTTTTAAAGTCTTTTTAGTCGCAGTATTTTCACTAAGCATTTCTGCCTGTAGTTCATTAGGCGAGGTGCCAGATTGGCTGGTTGATGATAAATATAAATTACCGCCAGCAGAATTAATTGAATTTGAACCAGAGTTTGAACCTGAAGAACTTTGGTCAGAAAAGACAGGTAAAGGCGCTGAAAATAGCTACAGCAAACTTGAGCCATGGATACAGGGCAGCCAAATTATAACGATAGATTATCAAGGTGAAGTACATAGCTATAATTATGAGCAAGGTAGGCAAGCTTGGGAAATTGAACTAGAAGTGCCTATTGTCACAGGTGTTGGCGGTGGTGATGGTTTAATTTTAGCAGGAACGCAAGACGGGGAAGTGTTGGCATTGAATGAGACCACGGGTGAGTTTATGTGGCGAACACGGCTAAGTAGTGAGGTGTTATCACCTCCAAAAGCAGGCTTAGGCGTCGTTGTTGCCAGAACTTTAGATGGACGCATTACAGGACTTTCGACTACGGATGGTTCTGTATTGTGGAAATACCAACGCTCAGTACCGCTATTAAGTTTGCGTGGTTCAAGTGCCCCCATGTTAGTTGATGACATCGTGATTGCCGGTTATGCCAATGGTAAATTAGTAGCGTTATCAATATACGATGGTAAGGTCATTTGGGAAAAAAGTGTCGCTGTTTCGCGAGGTCGAACTGAAATTGATCGCTTAGTCGATATTGATTCTGATCCTGTCATTAAATATGGCCGCATCTATGTTGTTGCATTTCACGGTAAATTAGCCGCACTCGAATTAGAGTCCGGCAGAGTATATTGGTCTCGGGACATGTCTTCAAAATCAGGACTGGATGTTGACCCAGATATTGCCATTTATGTGAGCGATGAGAAAAGCCACGTCTGGGCAGTACAAGATGGATCTGGAGATGCCTTATGGCGACAAACGGACCTATTACGCAGGGACATTACTGCTCCAGCTATTGCCGGTCAATATGTTGTGGTGGGTGATTTAGAAGGCTATGTTCATTGGCTGTCGAAAGATGATGGACGTTTTGTTGCTAGAACGCGTATTTCAAAAGAGGCAATAAGAAGTAAACCTATTGTAAAAGATGGTTTGTTATTTGTTTCGGCCACAGACGGTAAACTTGTTGCCTTTCGAGTTCAATAATTGATGAAACCTATTATCGCGCTTGTCGGGCGTCCGAATGTTGGTAAGTCGACATTATTTAACAGGCTAACAAAAAGCCGAGACGCACTTGTTGCTGATCATTCAGGCTTAACCCGAGATCGTATCTACGGTACTGTTGAGATGGAGGGTAGTCATTTCATCTTGATTGATACCGGTGGTTTGACTGAGCAATCTGACGATATGTCAGATTTAATGCGTAAGCAAGCGAAGATGGCAATTGAAGAATCGGACCTTATCTTTTTCTTGGTTGATGGGCGTGAAGGCTTAACTGCTGCGGATGAGGCTGTCGCTTCAGATCTCCGTAATGTGGGCAAGAAGGTCATACTAGTCGTTAATAAAGCGGAAGGTGAGCTGCGTGAAATGGTGGCAGCTGAATTTTATGCACTTGGACTTGGTGAACCACAAGTAATTTCTGCGACACAAAATCGTGGTATCAGCCATTTACTGGCAGAATTGAAACAGACCATACCCGCCGCTGTGAAGTCAGAAATTGTAGATGATGACGAAGCGGAAGAACAATTCCAAAGTATACGACTGGCTATTATGGGTCGACCAAATGTTGGGAAATCGACATTAATCAATCGCATTATGGGTGAGGAAAGGGTTGTTGCCTTTGATGAGCCTGGTACGACTCGCGATAGTATTCATATTCCTTTTGAAAAAGATGATAAACAATATACTTTGATTGATACTGCAGGTATTCGCCGTCGGTCAAAAGTCTCTGAAATGCTAGAAAAATTTAGTATCGTTAAAACCTTACAAGCCTTAGAAGATGCCAATGTTGTTATTTTAGTACTTGATGCGCATCAAGGTATTGTTGAACAAGATCTACATTTGGCGGGTTTGATTATTCAGAGTGGTAGAGCGGTTGTTATCGCTGTTAATAAATGGGATGGTCTAGAAAAATCTGAAAGAGAGTGGGTGGCTACCAATATTGAAAGAAGATTACCTTTTTTAAATTTTGCAAAAACACATTTTATTTCGGCATTACATGGCAGTGGGGTTGGCTTATTATTTAAATCTGTCAACCAGGCTTACGATTCAGCAATGGCACAGTTGCCAACACCACGTTTAACACGCGTACTCGAAGATGCTGTTTCTGATCATCCTCCTCCTCTCGTTCATGGGCGACGTATTAAGTTCCGTTATGCACATCTCGGTGGTAAAAATCCACCTAGAATCATTATTCATGGTAATCAAACCGCTGCCACGCCACAGAGTTATCGACGTTATTTGGAAAATACATTCCGCGATGTTTTGAAATTGCATGGAACGCCAGTGATGATAGAATTTAAACAGGGTGGCAACCCGTTTAAAGAATCGGGCAAGAAGGGGAGCGAAAGGCCTAGTTTAAAAGCGCAGCGAGCGCATAAGCGTTCAAAGTAACTTTTTACAAAATACCTTCGTCGTCAGACATCAGATTATCCAAGTTGCTTAGGTGACCACGAATTTTTTCACGCGTTGACAATTTTTCTCTGGCAGCCAAAGGTAAATCAGTAAATAAAATCACTTTTTTATCAATCAGTGTATTGATGAGATCTTCTAATACCCTAACAAGCGCGACGTCGGAAATAGAGAGCACTGCTTTAGCATCTTCAGTTTTAGCTGATTGTACAATGAAAGCGGCTAACTCAGGCGAATCAAGTGTAATAAATTCATCGGCGTCGTCTTGAGCCGTTTCATAAACGGCAGTGATTTCACCATTTTCATTTCTTCGAATATATGCCATGTATCAATCCTGACTTATTTTATGGCTGAACAATAACATAAATGATCTCGCTTAGGGTTTACATTAACAACAAAAACTGTGAAACTCAGCAGTTAAAATGATAAACCATTGAGAAAAAGGGAAATAAGAAGTGGCAGAACAACAAGCACAATGGGCAGCTGCTGATAGTCAAAATACAGTTGATGATCCTTTATTGGGATGTCTCACTGTATTAGCCAAAATTCTTAAAAAACCTCATAGTGCTGACTCTCTAATTGCTGGTTTACCGCTAGTAGATAATAAACTAACACCTAAGTTGTTTTCTCGTGCGGCTGAACGAGCGGGCTTATCGGCCAAAGTCGTTGAGAGACGCTTACACAAAATATCTAATTTAATTCTGCCTGCTATTTTGTTGTTAGAAAATAGCACTTCGTGTGTCTTACTCGAAATGAATAAGACTACTGCTAAAGTTATTTTCCCTGAAACAGGCGAAGGTGAAGCAGAGATATCAGTTGAAGATTTAAAAGAACAATACACCGGTTTTGCAATATTTATCAAAGCAGTTCATCACTTTGATAATAGAGTCGAAGAAACAACGATACCAAGAACAGGTCATTGGTTTTGGGGAACCATTCTTCGTTTTTGGCCAATTTATGGCGAAGTGTTTTTAGCTTCTATTTTGGTCAATAGTTTTGCCTTGGCATCCCCTTTATTTATTATGAATGTCTATGACAGGGTGGTGCCAAACCATGCAATAGAAACATTATGGGTGTTAGCGATTGGTGTTGCTACTGTCTTCGTCTTTGATTTGTTACTTAGGACTTTACGGGGTTATTTTATTGATGTGGCGGGTAAAAAGGCAGATGTGATTTTATCATCCACTATTTTTGAAAAAGTGATGGGCGTAAGAATGGAATCACGCTCGAATTCGGTCGGCTCTTTCGCTAATAATATGCACGAATTTGAAAGCTTCCGTGAGTTCTTTACTTCGGCTACTTTGACGACAATTATCGATTTACCTTTTGCATTTCTATTTATTTTCGTTATTTGGACAATAGCTGGGAATCTTGCTTTTATACCGCTGGCACTGATTCCTTTAGGCATCATAGTGAGCCTTATCATTCAGATTCCTTTGGGGCGTACCATTCAGAACTTGTTCAAGCATTCTGGGCAAAAGAGTGCAACTTTAATCGAAACATTAACGGGTTTAGAGACGATTAAAAGTCTTGGTGCTGAATCGCCAGTACAAAGAAAATGGGAGCAGACGATAGGCTCCATTTCTAGGTACGGTCAGCGCGCTAGGATATTGTCATCTGCAGCAGTCAATTTTACGACTTTTCTACAGCAAATGGCTACTGTCAGCGTCGTTGTTTTTGGTGTTTATATGATATCGGAAGGTGATATCACCATGGGTGCACTTATTGCCAGTACCATACTGACCGGGCGTGCATTAGCACCATTGGGACAGGTGGCTGGAATATTAACCCGTTATCATCAATCCAAAGCAGCTTTACAATCACTCAATACAATGATGGACTTACCTGTTGAACGTCCTTCTGGTAGAGAATTTTTACACAGACCTCAATTTAAAGGTGGAATTGAATTTAAAAAAGTCTCTTTCCGTTATCCTGAACAACCGATGGATGCGTTGTCCGAAATTTCATTTTCTATTAAACCAGGTGAAAAAGTCGCCTTTATTGGCAGAATAGGCTCTGGGAAAAGTTCGATAGAAAAACTCATATTAGGGTTATACGAACCTCAAGATGGCTCCATTTTATTAGATGGAACAGATATCAGACAAATTGACCCTGCCGATTTAAGACGTAATGTCGGTTATGCACCACAGGATGTTGTACTGTTTTTTGGCAGTATTCGAGACAATATTGCACTGGGAAAACCTTTTGCTGATGATATGGCAATATTAAAAGCAGCAGAAATTTCTGGTGTAACAGAGTTTGTGAATCGCCATCCTGCAGGTTTTGATATGCCTGTTGGTGAGCGAGGAGAGGGTTTGTCTGGTGGACAACGGCAAAGTGTCACTATAGCGAGAGCGCTGTTGCTCGACCCCCCCGTTCTAGTGCTTGATGAGCCTACGAATGCGATGGATAATAGTACTGAAGAACTATTTAAAGCCAAACTTGCTTCTGAATTGGCTGATAAAACCTTGTTGTTAGTGACACATAAAGCATCATTATTGAGTTTGGTGGATAGAATTATCGTATTAGACAATGCCCGTATTGTTGCTGATGGTCCTAGGGATCAAGTGTTGTCAGCGCTTAAGAAAGGCCATATTAAAGTGTCAAAAGGATAATCATCATGTTTTGGTCTAGAAAAACACATGTTGATGACGCAGATTATATGTCTGAAATCAGTGCGGCAACGATGGAGTCAGCACATTTTGGTGGTCATTCATTACTTTTTTTGACAGTGGTATTTTTTATAGTCGCTGGCTGGTGGGCAAATGTCACTAGCTTAGATGAGGTTACTCGTGGCGATGGTAAAATTGTACCCTCGAGTAAAGTTCAAGTTATCCAGAATCTAGAAGGCGGTATTTTGGCTGATGTCATGATTGCTGAGGGGCAAATTGTTGAAAAAGATCAGGTGTTACTAAAAATAGACGATACTCGTTTTTCTTCTTCGTTCAGGGAAACAAAACTTAAATATTATGAGTTGTTAGCTCGAAGTGCACGTCTGGAAGCTGAAAGTGAAGGTGTTGACTTTGTTATTCCTGATGAAGTTATAGAGCATCAGCCAATACTTGCTGTTGATGAAAAAGCATTATATGAATCACGCCAACGGGAATTGGAATCTACTATTCGAGTATTAAAGCAACAACTTGAACAGAAAAAGCAAGAGCTAGTAGAAAGTAGGGCACGTCAATCGCAGTTGTATCGTAGCTATGAACTAAGTAATGAAGAGTTAAAAATGTCAGAGCCTTTAGTTGTTCAAGGTGTTATGTCAAAGGTTGAACTACTGAGATTAAAACGAACCGTGAATGACTTGCGTGGTGAAATGAATTCTAATCGTTTGGCTATTCCAAGAATTCAATCTTCTATAGAAGAAGTAACGCAAAAAATAGATGAATTAACAGTTCGTTTTAAAACAGAGGCAGCGAATCAGTCCTCAGAAGTAAAAGCAGAACTGGCCCGAACGAAAGAGATTGTATTTTCATTGAAAGACCGTGTGACAAGAACACAAGTACGTTCCCCGGTGAAAGGAACGATTAAAGTACTCAAAATTAACACTGTCGGTGGTATCATTCAGCCAGGAATGGATTTAGTGGAAATTGTTCCAATAGAGGACAATTTATTAGTTGAAGCTAAAATAAGGCCTGCGGACATCGCATTTCTAAGGCCAGGACAAGAGGCTATGATCAAGTTAACAGCCTATGACTTTTCAATTTACGGTGGTTTACCGGCTAAACTTGAGAGAATCAGTGCAGATACGATAGTGGATGAAAAGGATGAAAGTTTTTACTTAATCTATCTTAGAACGAACAAAAACTTTATTGAAAGCAGTAAAGGTAGGTTAGAAATTATTCCAGGCATGACGGCAACAGTGGATATTTTGACAGGTAAGAAAACAGTGTTAGATTATTTGCTTAAACCTATATTAAAAGCAAAGAATGAAGCATTACGTGAACGTTAATAATGATAATGGAAAAATGAAACATTCATGACTAAACCGACTATCTATGCAGTCATTCCTGAACCAGCCTTGCGTGTTTCCGTAGGAACAGGTTTGTCTGACAAGTATGTGATCGAATTTAGTGACAATCTAGATGTTTTGTTCGAACAGCTTGAAGATAATCAGCCAGATTTGATTTTATGTCATCAAATGTTACTTGAAGAGGATCAATCACTTGTCTTAAGTAGGTTGAAGATTACGAATACAAAAGCGCAAATTTTAGTTATTGGACCAAGACAGCCTTTAGAAACTCAGATTAAGGCGCTTAAATATGGAGCAAGAGGTTATTTTGACAGTGCCCTCCCCGTCACTAAGTTAATGAATGCAATAGATGATGTATTACATGGTGAAGTGTGGATAGAAAGGCATGTCATATCAGGCTTGATTGATGAACTTGTTCATGTTCCTGAATTGACTGAGAAGCAAAGGCTAGGACTCGATTCACTATCGCCAAAAGAACTGGAAGTAGCTAAGTTAGTAAGCCATGGTGCAACTAATAAAATGATAGCGAATAAATTAGCCATAGCAGAAAGAACAGTCAAAGCACATTTAACAGCAATATTTCAAAAAATGGCTATTAGTGATCGTTTATCTTTGGCTATATTTTTCCGTGATTTAAGGTGATGTAGTATTTTAAAAATAACTGTGATATTCTTTTAATACAATCGTTTATAGTGTGTTTTACAGATGGAATATGACTTACTGAAGTTTAAGAGTTTAGTAGTTAAAAAATAATATAGGATTTGGATAAGATGAAACTTAAACCATTAGCGATCATCATCGCTCTGACTACGGGCTTTTCTACAACGCTCTCAGCAACAACGCTTCAGGAAGCTGTTGATGCAACTATCAAGACAAATCCAGACGTTCTTGCTGCTAGTAGTGAACGTAGCGCTGTAGCGGAAGAAGTTAAACAAGCACGAGCTGGTTATTACCCAACAGTGGACCTTGCCCTCGGCATAGGTTGGGAAGAGTCGGATAACCCAACTACAAGGCCGAATGATACGCCCGCTAATGATCATAATCACGAAGACTTAGAGCGTGGTGAGGCAAGTTTACAATTACGTCAAATGTTATTTGATGGTATGGCGACAAAAAATGAAGTGACTCGCCAAAAAGCGAGAACTGACGCACGTTCATACGGTGTATTTAGTTCAGCAGAAAATACAGCTTTAGAAGCAACAAATGCCTATCTCAATGTACTGCGTCGACAAAAGCTAGTTGATTTGGCCATGACAAACTATGAAGCGCATGAAAGAACGCATGATCAAATCAAACTGCGAAGTGAACGTGGTGTGGGCCGCAGAGCAGATAATGACCAAAGTTTAGGTCGCTTGTCGCTTGCTAGATCAAATCTAATTGCAGAGCAAAGCAATCTACGCGATGCTGAAACAGCTTATATAAGAATCGTTGGCATGGTTCCAGAGGGCTTACAAGACCCAATGTCACCAAGTAGTGTCATTCCTGAAAGTCTTGATGAAGCTATTAGTATCGCTTTAGAAAATCATCCGACGCTTAATTCAGCTAAAGCTGATTTAGAATCAGCTCATGCACAACATGAAACAGCATCATCGCCATTTTATCCGCGTGTAGATTTTGAATTGGGTACGACAGCTGATAATAATATTGATGGCGTAAGAGGTCATAATAAAGATATTACGGCGATGTTCCGATTGAGGTATAACTTACTGAATGGTGGAAGAGACTCAGCCCGTAAGCAAGAAACGGCTTATTTGATTAATCAAGCTGCTGAAATTCGCAATAACACACACCGTCAAGTAGAAGAAAGTGTCCGTCTTTCATGGAATGCATTGAAAACGGTTAATAGTCAGATGGATTATTTCAGACAACATGTTGCTTCTAGTGAAAGTTCACGTGATGCATATCAACAGCAATTTGGTTTGGGACAACGTACACTTTTAGACTTATTAGATTCTGAAAATGAAGTGTTTTCTTCACGGCAGTCACTCGTAAATGCTGAATATGATCAATTATTTGCGATGTACCGCATCGTAAATAGTATGGGCTCATTATTGCAAACTATTGATGTTGTTCCACCTGAAACTGCAACAATCATGTCTGCAGAATCAGAATAAATAAATTTATAAAAGTATGCTAGCCACGATAATAATTTATTGTCGTGGCTTTTTTTTGCCAATAAGACATGATTTATATAAGGATTTTTTCTTGTTTAATCGTGGTCGTGATATCATTATCCTCTGCCAACTAAACTAGGTGATAAAAGAGAATTTCATGAGTAAAGAGTCGTCATTTACATACGAACAATTATTAGAGTGTGGTCATGGCCATATGTTTGGTCCCGGCAATGCGCAATTACCAACGCCAAATATGTTAATGATGGATCGCGTCACTCGTATTGCTAATACGGGAGGGAAGTATGGTAAAGGTGAAATTATCGCTGAGCTAGATATTAACCCTGACTTATGGTTCTTTGATTGTCATTTCCCTGGTGACCCGGTTATGCCCGGTTGTCTTGGTCTTGATGCCATGTGGCAGTTAGTTGGGTTCTTCTTAGCTTGGGATGGTAATCCTGGACGTGGTAGAGCCTTAGGTGCGGGTGAAGTAAAGTTCACTGGGCAGGTTTTACCAACTGCTAAAAAAGTGACTTATAAACTAGACCTAAAACGGGTTATAGCAAGAAAACTTGTTTTGGCGATTGCTGATGGATCGGTCACTGTCGATGGACGCGAGATTTATACAGCTAAAGACCTTCGAGTAGGTCTATTTACTTCTACAGATGATTTTTAGGACGCAGCGATGAAACGTGTTGTTGTTACAGGTTTAGGAATTACATCATGTCTGGGGCTTGATGCAGATTCAGTTACAGAATCGTTGCGTCATGGTCGTTCTGGCATAAAATTTAAACAAGAATATGCTGACATGGGTTTCCGTAGTCATATCGCTGGTTCTGTGGATATCGATTTTAAAGAACACATTGATCGTAAAATATTACGTTTTATGGGTGATGCAGCCGCCTATGCGTATATTTCAATGAAACAAGCGATCGATGATGCTGGTTTAACAGAGGATCAGGTATCCAATCCAAGAACGGGATTAGTTATGGGTTCTGGTGGTGCATCATCATCAAATCAAGTTGAAGCAGCTGACATTCTACGTGAAAAGGGGTTACGTCGCGTTGGGCCATATAGAGTCACACAAGTCATGGGAAGCACGACATCAGCTTGTTTAGCGACACCATTTAAAATCAAAGGTGTGAATTACTCGATGTCTTCAGCTTGTGCAACCAGTGCTCATTGTATTGGTAATGCGATGGAGCAGATCCAACTTGGTAAACAAGATATTGTTTTTGCTGGTGGTGCTGAAGAAGAGCATTGGACGATGAGCTCTTTGTTTGATGCTATGGGTGCATTGTCGACTAAATATAATGATACGCCTGATAAAGCTTCACGTGCTTATGATGCTGACCGTGATGGTTTTGTTATTGCTGGTGGCGGTGGCGTACTTGTCTTGGAAGAATATGAACATGCTAAGGCTCGTGGTGCCAAAATTTATGCAGAATTAACAGGTTATGGTGCTACATCAGATGGCTATGACATGGTTGCACCATCCGGAGAAGGCGCAATACGCTGCATGAAACAAGCTATCTCGACAGTCAATGCACCAATTGATTATATTAATGCTCATGGTACGAGTACGCCTGTAGGTGATTTGGCTGAACTAGGTGCTGTTAAGAAAGCTTTCAGTGATACGATTCCTGTTGTAGGTTCAACTAAGTCATTATCTGGACATTCTCTTGGTGCAGCGGGCGTACAAGAAGCGATTTATTGTTTGTTAATGATGGAAAACGATTTTATAGCCGCTTCGGCCAATATAGATAACTTAGATCCTGAGGCTGCAGGTATACCTATCATTAGAGAACGCAAAGACAATGCGGGTTTAACAACCGTAATGTCTAATAGCTTCGGCTTTGGTGGAACCAATGCCTGTCTTGTGTTTGAAAAATTAAAAGATTAATTAATAACTCTTATATTTGAAGAAAGCCATCAAAGTCTGATGGCTTTTTTGTTTATACCAGATCTTCGTTTGTAATTGGGCCGCGTTCACCAGCAAGAGCTTGTTGAATTAGGCTGATGAGAAGAGCTTTTTTTTCAGGGTCATCAAAATGCTTTGAGTCAAAAGTAATACCGTATTTTCCAGCATATTGTTGTACTAAAGTAATTAGAATAGTTTCATCTTCCACATATTTCTCCAAAGCGAATAAAATGGAAGCCATTATAAACTGTAAAAATTAAATAAACGTCAATGAAATTACATTATAAGATTACGGGTTCAGGCCAACCACTGATTATTTTGCATGGTTTATTAGGATCATTAAGTAACTGGCGCGCTGTCGCTGATGTGCTGTCTGACTATGCTCAAGTTATAACAGTTGACTTGCGTAATCATGGACAATCCCCTCATAGTACAGAACAAACTTATTCATTAATGGTCGATGATTTAGCCGAACTGATGGCAGATCTTTCACTACAATCAGTGGATATGATAGGGCACTCTATTGGTGGAAAAGTGGCAATGGCTTTTGTTGAAACCTTTCCGCAAAAAGTAAGAAAATTAATGGTAGTCGACATTGCCCCAAGACAATACCAATCAAGTCATTGTCAGATTTTTAATGCTTTATTAGGACTAGACCTATCTAGTTTTACAACGCGTAAGGAAGTTGATTCTGCATTAGCTGTAAAGCTGCCTGACAAGGCTGTAAGGCAGTTTCTATTAATGAATCTAGCCGTTTCTGGTCAGCAGTTAACCTGGCAAATAAACTTGCAAGCGCTTGCCGATAATTATGTGCATTTATTGGAAGCTGTTTGTCAAAAAGATAAAGTATCGTTACCAAGTTATTTTATTAAAGGTGGTCGATCAGATTATATTCAGAAAAATGATGAAGATGAGATTAGGACTATTTTTAGCAATGTGGTTATCGATACTATAGACAGTGCTGGACACTGGGTTCATGCTGAGTCACCCCAAGAGTTTATGACCAAGGCGATACATTTTTTTAACTATGATTAAATCACAACTACTTGAAGAGTTAATAGCTTTTCGTCAACAACGCGACTGGGAGCAATTCCACTCACCAAAAAACCTGGCCGTTTCAATATCAATCGAAGCCGCAGAATTATTAGAATGGTTTCAATGGAAAAATGACGAGCAAATTGCACAGCATTTAACATCAAATAAAAAAGAGCAACTAGAAGATGAAATTGCAGACGTTGCTATTTATTTGAGTTATTTATGTCGTGATCTTGATATAGATATTAACCAGATCGTTGCTACAAAAATTAAGAAAAATGCGATCAAATACCCAATAACCAAAGTAAAAGGTCGCTCAGATAAGTATGATCAGTATTAATTATGGCGATGCTAACTTGATTGTTTTTAGTTTTTGTTAAAAGCGTTAAGTATAATGGCCAAGTCGCAGTAAAATTAGTTGATTTTTAAAGGTAGTGAGATGTTATGAAAGCCATCGTTTTTCTTATCCAATGCTCTGATCAAAAGGGGCTGTTAGCGGGGATTACTGGCTTCTTTTCTGACCGAAAATACAATATCCTTCATTGCCAGCAGTACACTGATGTTCTTGACGGCCAATATTTCATGCGTGTGAAATTGGAAGACGATGATCAGTTTGAGAGAATGTTACTTGAACAACAATTTTCTGATTATGCAGAAAAATTGAATTTAAACTGGTCTGTCCGCTATTCAGATGAGCCTTATCGTGTTGCCTTACTCGTTACCAAAGCGTCGCATTGTCCTTATGATCTATTGCTTCGTGAATTGGAAGGTGAATTGACTTGTAATATTCCGTTGATTATTGGTAATCATAATGATCTAGAAACAATGGCTAAGCAATTCAACAAACCGTTTTACCATTTACCTATTACCAAAGAGACCAAACCGCAACAAGAAGCACAAATTAAGGCTTTACTGGCTGAATATGATATTGATTTGGTGGTCATGGCGCGTTATATGCAGATTCTGTCAGAACAATTTGTACAAGAGTTTGCAGGCCGTGTGATTAATATTCACCATGGTTTTTTGCCGGCTTTCCAAGGGGCTAAACCTTATCACCAAGCCTATGATCGTGGAGTTAAGATCATTGGTGCGACCTCACATTATGCGACGGCTGATTTGGATGAAGGTCCTATTATCGAACAAGATGTTGAACGTGTTAAACATGATAATAATCCTGAAGATCTTGTCATGATAGGTAAAGACATTGAACGCTTGGTATTAGCTCGTGCTGTGAAAGCCCATATAGAACATCGCATTATTATTACGGGGCGTCGCACTATCGTGTTTTCTGAAGGTGCTTAAATCTAGATTGATAAGACTAATGTTTAGTAATTATCGACTTAATTCGTTGCGTAACTCTCCTAGTGTTGAAGCTTTAGAATCAAACAATTGGGCACCATAATCAAAGCTTGTTCTCTCACCTTGTTGAGTATTCATCGGTCCTAATTGATAAATTTGCCAACCATCTAATCCCATCGTGTCATCTAAAGTTTGAGTCGCTTTTTGATGTAACTCCCCATTCATTTTTAAAGTGTAGTTAATGCCTTCGTAAACGGAAGTAGCAAAGCTAAATTCGTATTTAATAGTATCAATGGCGGATCGAGAAAATAGACCATTGACTGCCCATGGCGCATTAAAGTGTGCGGAGGCACTTTTTGTAGAAATATGGATAGGTGTGCTGATTTCAGAATGTTTTATTTTTTGGCTTCTAGTAATTGATGCCGGTCCTGAGGGTAAGGTTTTATTAAGTATGTCGAATAATAGCTGCATCATAATAATTGGCGTATCAAGAGCATCTATTTCATAGCCTCTTCCCAAAACTAATCCCTTTGATAACATCGTTTTTCCTGCAAGGACAATAAGGGTCCCCTTCAAATTCTGATTGTGAAAATAGTCATTTTTCTCAATTGAAATAGTATTCTTTTCTTTATCGATAGTGATTAACCAATTAGCCCTCCAGCTGTTCTGATTATCTTCGACAGATAGCTTTATTATATTAAAGTCTTGCCATGTGGCTTTATGAGGTATTTCTGCAGAGTTCGTTGCAGCAATAATTAATTGTGAAGAGATAAGAAAGAAAGCTGCTAGGATGACACTTTTAGCATTCATGATAAGTTGTCGCTCGATACAATTAATAGATGCTAATGTTAACCCATATTCAATGATTAAGGTCTTGAAATGGATGGTCGCTTATTGGGACGTAAGCAATAATGTCTCGAAGCTCTGCTAGTGAATTGAGTAGACAAGCCAAATAAACTAATTATAGGTTGGTTTAATATTCGAGCTACTTACATTAATTGAAAAATATAAAATTTGTAATACATGCCAAGAAAGCTCGCCAGCTAACTATTTAGCTGGCGAGCTTATTCTTCAATGACATTTTGTTAAATGCTGAAATCGAAATTAACGCCAGCCAAGATTGCCCGACCGGTGATTGTTGTTTCTTCTTTTAAGAAACTAGTATGACGACGTCCATCTTCATCTAATAAATTTCGACCTTTAACAAAGAAACCTAGTCCTTTTAGTGAGGATGGTTGCCAGTTGGCATTAAAAGACAATAGGTTATAGCCATCAGTACTGCTTTCTAGCTCAGCTGTTTTGCTTTGATTAAAGACACGCTGATAATCCATACTGAATGCCAAGTCACCATGCCCTGTATCAAATCCTAAACCAGCACGTGCAGGTGAGATACGTGGCAAATCACCACCATCATCTAATTTTGCTCTAACATAATCAGCCGAGAAGCGAAGTGTGAAAGGCGTTTGTCCCTTACTGATTTGCCATGCAGAAGTGAACTCAGCACCGTAGAATTTCGCATCTTCCTGTACATTATTAAGAAAGTTGTTTCCCTCATCACTTAATACTGGAACACCGCCAATTGTAAGCGTTTCTAAATAAATATAGTCACTGACTTGATTATAAAACGCCGTGATATTGTAGGTAAAGTCACCAAGATGTCTATCCAAACCAATTTCTAAATTAGTATAAGCCTCTTCATCTAGGTCAGGATCACCAATTTCAACTGTTTCTGACGCATGATGTTCACCGAAGGAATAAAGCTGTTCTGCTGACGGTGCCCGCTCAGAGCGGCTTAATGATACTCTCACATGATGGCTATTATCGATATCAACAATCGCACCTGCTGACACGCTGAAAGGGGTAAAGCTACGGTCGCTGAGTTTAGCAGCTTGCATTAATTCACCCTCGACAGGAGCGACAAAGTCAATATCACGCTCTTCATCTAAAGTAGCAGGTTTGGAATCAACATAATCAATTCGTGCAGCCAATTCAACATGACCAAAAGAAGTTTCGGTGTTTTCTAAGACAAATAATCCAAACGAACGGGCTTCGTTATCGCGGACATAAAAGTCGCCGTGGCCATGTCCTTCTTCCTCCTCGTCATGATGTTCCTCTTCCTCTTCCTCACCTTCTTCAGGTGCACCAGTCTGGAAATCAGTATCATTGATTTGTAATCCAATGACACCTTCCCAAGTACCAATGGGATTATGGAGTAATTCGATACGTACCTCAGTTTCTTCTTTATCAAACTCACCTTCAATGCCAGACTCTTCTAGCACGCCATCATCGAACTCAGCGGCAACTTCACCCTGATAGAATTCGGTATAGGCAACTTTAAAGCGAGCAGTATGGATACCAGCGAAGGGGTCGTCGATTTCGCTACGAAAATCCACACGATCATAATCCGCTCTGATATGTGCTTGCTCTTCTTCACCAACGCCTGTAATGACGGTCGGTAGACCGTAGCTGGTTTTCCAGCGACTATACCCCAGTGCTGCGAATCCCCAGTCTTGAGAGTAAAGGCCCGTCACAGAAAAGCTATTAGTATCGATACCACTGTTTTCTAAAGACCCTTTATCGCCTGCTGTTTGATCGATGCCTTGGAAGCCATCGATATCAAAGTCATCACTGCGTTGACCAGCATAATCAGTTCGAATCACAAAAGTGTCTGATAAAGGTAATGAAAGACCAATATCCCCAAGACGTTGATTACCGTTACCACTGTAGCCAAATTGGCCACGAACGTTAATGTCATCGCTAAAACTAGGGTTGAAATGTTCACTAATGACATTGATAACACCACCAGAAGCATTACCACCATACAATAAAGTTGCAGGACCACGTAAAATCTCAATCTGGGAGGCATTAGCGGTATTTATGGCGACATTATGATCGGCACCTTCGCCAGCAACGTCAACGACTCGTAGGCCATTATTAAGAATCTGGACTCGAGAACCAGTTAAACCACGGACAACGGGCCGACCGACGCCTGGCCCAAAGTCTGAATTATTGACGCCAGGTAAACCATCTAAGGTTTCACCGAGTGTCATGGATTGGCGACGGGCTAATTCTTCATCAGTAATGACCGTCACGGAGTTGATTAAATCATCAGCAACGCGGTCTCCAAATGGATCAGAAGTAACAATTAATTTTCCCATTTCAACAGGTGTATCAGCATAGGCTAGCTGACTCGCTGCCAATGCAGATAAGGCGCCACCAATTAAGAGGGCCAGCCTTTTTTTATGTAACATATTTTTCATTTGTATTCTCCGACATAGGCAGCCAAGCGAGTAATATCACTATTTGATGAAAGTGATGTCACAGCAGCATTGACAAACAAAAAGATAGAACTATTGTTTATGCTGACCTATGAATAAATAAGATTATGACGCCGAATTCAGCCTATAAACTTAAAGACTGACTGAGACGTTTTGATTGTATTTTAGGAGATCAAATATGGAGGGGCACGGATGGCATAGATATCCCGCTGTTTATTAAGAATAAGCGGGATAAAAGGTGAGCGGATACGCTCTGAAACATCAGCAGACGTGATGACAGAAAGTGAATCGACTTTGTCCAGTACAGGATTATGAGCAAAAGCTTCAAAGCGTTCGCATTGGACATCATGGCTGTGAAAAGGGTGTTCGACATCATGCCACAACGCGAGCGACTGCATTAACAGCAAAAGTGCTGTAATGAAATACAGGAGTCGCGTTTGTTTAGATTGACTAAGTGTCATGTGTTTTTAGGCCAGTAGGTTTTCTAACAGGGTTTCATAGATTATAGACAACGTGTCAAGCCCCTCGACAGAGACACATTCATCGACTTGATGAATAGTAGCATTAATTGGACCTAATTCAACGACTTGTGCACCCGTTGGCGCAATAAAACGACCATCTGAAGTCCCGCCCGAGGTAGATAAGACCGTTTCATACCCCGCCACAGCATGAATTGCTGATTTTACAGAATCGACAAGTGGGCCGCTAGCCGTTCTAAATGGTTTACCGGATAATGACCAGACTAAGTCATAATCTAAACCCGCTTTATCCAGAACAGACTCTACTCGTTGTTGTAATTGCTCATGAGTGGATTCAGTTGAATAGCGGAAATTAAATATTAATTCAGCAGTACCGGGAATAACATTGGTGACGCCGGTGCCTGAATTTAGGTTAGATACCTGAAAGCTCGTAGGAGGGAAATCTTCATTACCTTGATCCCATTCTATTTTGCATAGCGTAGTTAATACGGGTGCCAATAAATGAATTGGGTTCTCAGCTAAATGTGGATAGGCAATATGACCTTGTTTTCCTTTAAGAGTGAGGTGGCCATTTAATGAACCACGACGGCCATTTTTAACGACATCACCGATTTTATCTGTACTACTAGGCTCACCCACTAGACACCAATCTATTTTTTCACCACGTACTTCAAGTGTTTCGACAACCTTCACCGTACCGTCGTGGGCAGGGCCTTCCTCATCACTGGTAATTAAAAAGGCGAGACTGCCTGTATGATTAGGGTGCTGAGCAACAAAACGTTCACAAGCGGTCACCATGGCCGCAATACTGCCTTTCATATCGGCAGCGCCACGGCCATATAATAGGCCATCGCGGAGAGTCGGCTCAAAAGGAGGGGATTGCCAGTCCTCGATAGGACCTGAGGGCACCACATCGGTGTGCCCTGCAAAAGCAAACACAGGACCTGTTTTTCCTCTGCGTGCCCAAAGGTTATCAGTGTCACCAAAACGAAGATGTTCGATTTCAAAACCAATAGCAGATAAACGTTCGGCTAATAATAGCTGACAGCCTTTATCATCAGGCGTGACGCTATCTCGGCTAATTAGGTCTTTTGTCAGATCAAGCGTGGTAGACATATTATTTTCCAAAATAACTGGTGTAGTCAGCTTCTTTAAAGCCCACCATGCAGTCATTATTTGCTGTGACAACAGGACGCTTTATTAAGGTCGGGTTGGATAACATAAGCTCGATGGCAATAGCTTCATTAATGTCATCCTTACGAGGATCGTCTAACTTACGCCAAGTCGTACCTCGTTTATTGAGTAATACTTCCCACGATACTGTTTGTAACCATGATTCAATTGTGGCTTGATCTAATCCATCGGCACGAAAATCATGAAAATCAAAAGCGACGTCGTTGGCTTCAAGCCAACGACGTGCTTTTTTAACTGTATCGCAGTTCTTTATGCCATATAAAATCATGATTAGATATCGCGAAGTAACTCATTAATGCCTACTTTACCTAAAGTTTTAGCATCAACTTGTTTCACAATCACAGC
The DNA here is from genome assembly GCA_905479075.1 of uncultured Gammaproteobacteria bacterium. Lineage (GTDB taxonomy): Bacteria > Pseudomonadota > Gammaproteobacteria > Nitrosococcales > Methylophagaceae. Next base: position 36,732 of record CAJQLA010000007.1, read on the forward strand.
ACAATAAAGGCTGTAAGTACCATCTTTAGAAGGCAGGTTACCAGAAACAACTACTGAGCCAGCAGGGATGCGGCCATAAGTGACTTCACCTGTCATACGATTGAATATTTTAGTGCTTTGACCAATGTAAACACCCATTGAGATCACCGCGCCTTCTTCAACGATGACGCCTTCGACCACTTCTGAACGGGCACCGATAAAGCAGTTATCTTCAATAATTGTTGGGCCAGCTTGTAGCGGTTCTAATACACCACCGATACCAACACCACCTGACAAGTGAACATTTTTACCAATTTGGGCACATGAACCTACAGTTGCCCATGTATCGACCATGGTGCCAGAATCGACATAAGCACCAATATTGACATAAGAAGGCATTAACACTGTGCCTGGCGCAATATAAGAACCACGTCTTGCAGCAGCAGGCGGAACAACGCGGACACCGGCAGTATCAAAGTCCGCTTCACTGAAGCTAGCAAACTTTGGGTCAACCTTATCGTAGTAGTTAGTTTCTCCGCCGGGCATGATTTTATTGTCATTCAAACGGAATGATAATAAAACAGCTTTCTTTAACCATTGGTTAACAACCCAATCACCATTTTGTTTTTCGGCAACGCGGGCGGAACCGTTGTCGAGCATTCCTAAGGCATCATTGACTGCATTACGAACAGTCACATCAGCATTTGCAGGTGTTATGTCAGCACGGCGCTCGAACGCCTCTTCGATAATTTGTTGGATATCACTCATTTACTCTATTCCCCAAGTCGATAATTTCTAGTTATAAGCTTTCAATAAGTTGGCGTATTCTATGAGCGGCTTCGACACATTCCTCCATGGAAGCAACCAATGCCATACGAATACGGTTTTTGCCGGGATTACCTTGTTCTGTCTCTCTCGCTAAATAGCTACCAGGTAATACCGTTACATTTTGTTCATTAAATAATTTGCGTGCGAATTTAGTGTCTGAAATAGGGGTTTCAGCCCACAAGTAAAAGCTGGCTTTAGGGTGAAATACCGTCATAACAGGTGCTAGTATTTCAAGTACAGCAGCAAATTTTTCTTTGTAATAGCTACGGTTGTAAATAACATGCTCTTCATCTTGCCAAGCGACGATTGAAGCTGATTGGGTGGCAGGAGGCATCGCGCAACCATTATAAGTTCGGTAGCGTAAAAAGTCTTTTAGTATTTGTGCATCTCCCGCAACAAAACCGGATCGTAACCCTGGTGCATTCGAACGTTTAGAAAGGCTATGAAAAACAACGCAGCGTGAGAAATCTTGATAGTCAGCTATCATCGCAGCTTCTAGCAATCCGGTAGGTGGGTTTTCTTCGTCAAAATAAATTTCTGAGTAACATTCGTCCGATGCAATGATGAAGTCATGCTGATGTGCGAGCTCTATCAACTGGCACAGGGCATCTTGTCCAATAATGGCTCCGGTAGGGTTGCTAGGGCTACATAAATATAATAATTGGCAACGATCCCAGACATCAGGGCTAATAGCGCTAAAATCGGGAATGAAACCATTTTCACTATTACAGTTTATGAAATAAGGTTCTGCACCTGCTAAGAAGGCGGCGCCTTCGTAAATCTGATAAAACGGATTAGGCATGACCACGAGCGGGTTTTGTTTTTCATCAATAACAGCTTGAGCAAATGAAAATAATGCTTCCCGGGTGCCATTGACGGGCAACACATGCTCGGAAGCATTGATATGGCCATTAAGCTTAAAACGGTTATTTAGCCAGTTTGCAATGGCTTGGCGTAGCTTGATGCTGCCAATCGTCGTTGGGTAGTGTGATAAACCGGACAGGTTTTCAATGACTGCTTGTGTAATAAAGCCCGGAGTTGGGTGCTTAGGCTCACCGATAGAAAGTGCGATGTGAGCCAACTCAGCTGGCGGTGTTGTGCCTGCTTTTAATTCTGCAAGTTTTTCAAATGGGTAAGAGTGCAGTTTGTTTAAGTCGGGGTTCATTTTATGATTGTTATTGTATAAAGCAGGCTATTATAACGGGTAATAGACAACTCGTGGTATAAGCTTACAGCATGATAATAAGAACGCTTCCTGAAAACACTTTGGCCATCGTCTGTGTTTTATTTTCTGCTAGTGTATGGGGGATTATTTGGTATCCACTGCGTTTATTAGATGATGCAGGCATGTCGGGTATATGGAGTTCACTCGTCATGTATCTAGCAGCGGCAGTGCTCTCTATTCCTATACTAATCAAACAGCATCAACTTGTTTTTCGGTTGAATTTCAATTTATTGGCGCTTGCCCTTGCAGCAGGTATTACCAATGTTGCCTTCGTTGTAGCTTTAATTGAAGGTGAAGTGATGCGAGTGATGTTGCTATTTTACCTGTCACCAATATGGACCGTTTTACTTGGCCGATGGTGGTTGAAAGAAACATTGTCAGCAAGTGCAATTGCTATGTTTGTGGTTGCTATGTTTGGCTCCGCTATTATGTTGTGGAATCCTGAAATGGGCTTACCGTGGCCATCAAGTCCTGCAGATTGGCTAGCACTAGTGGCAGGCATCGCCTTTTCCGTCAATAATGTGTTAACCAGAAAATTAGCCTCATTACCAATGACGATAAAAACGACTTTCGTGTGGTGGGGGGTTGTTGCGGTGTCATTGCTAGCAATATCTTGGCAACAAGTCCCTGTGCCTATTGTCTCTGCAACAGTCTGGCTAAATGCATGGCTATTAGGATGGTTGGCTATAGTGGTTGTAACTATTTCAGTGCTTTATGGGGTTGCTAAAATGCCGGTGTATCGTTCAGCGGTTATTATGTTATTTGAACTAGTTGTCGCTGCACTATCATCATGGGCATTAACTGAAGAAATAATGTCACTACAAGAATGGATTGGTGGAATATTGATCTTACTTGCTGCTTATGGTGTTGCTAGAATAACGCTCAATGACGTATAAAAAACAATTAAGAGATTAGGAGAGTAGTGAATGATTAAATCAATAGCCCATGCCAGTTTTTTGGTCAGTGACTTAGAACAATCACTGGCGTTTTATTGTGATGTTTTACAAATGTCACAGAATATGACGAGGCCAAATTTTGCTTTTGAAGGGGCTTGGATAGATATTGATAGTAGTGGTCAACAAATTCATTTAATGAAACTACCTAATCCTGATTCACAAGATGGTCGCCCTGATCATGGTGGACGGGATAAGCATATCGCTCTGGTGGTAGAAGATATTGCTAAATTAGAACAGCGCTTTATTGAGGCTGATGTTAAATTCACACGCAGCAAATCAGGCCGAGCTGCATTTTTCTGTCGAGATCCTGATGGTAATGCTTTGGAATTTGCTGAAGATTTCACACCAAAATTATCTTGAGTTTTAGAGGCCTAACAGAAGCGATCAAACACTTATACACTTACTCACATTTTCTGTGGATAAGTCTGTGGTTAATTCTTAATAATCAAGCTAAGTCATTATTCTATAACATAGCCTGCTAAGTTGGTTAAAAAATGACCACCTTAATAATCAATATGAAAATCAATGACTTAAAGTATAATTTAATGCTATCAACAACTTACACAACATAGCTGTTACAAAAGTGTGATAGTAGCGCTAAATGTTGAATAACTTCGTTTAGGTATTTTATTAGGTGTGTTTAAAAGAGCACGTATTGTAGCTAGTTCTAACTGGTAGTGACTCATTACAATAATGAAAATAATAATTGCCATCTCCGCGATATAGGAACATTTGGCCTTTAAATCTTTCTTAAGTTAAAAGAAGGTTATTAAAGGGCATAAAATCAATGCCGATAACCTTAAATAGAACGTATAGATTGATAGATTAAAGCTTTTACCTATTTAGTTAAGAGGTGCATTGTCATGAATACAAGCTCACCAAGATGGATGTCAACACAGGAAAAAATGCCCGTTATTGGACAGAAGATAATGGCATTTTTGTGGATGGATAAAGCGGTATGTCAAGCATGGTGGAACGGCGAGCGTTATGTGGTGGTCGCTGCGGATGAGCAAGGTAAAGTCGTTATTTATGAGGTGTTACCCACCGCTATCAGTCATTGGCAAATAATGCCTGAAATCCCTGATATATCTTCTTCTAGACAAGAAGAAGGGCAAACTAAATTAAATGGAACGATGCATTAATTGCTCAGCATTAGACTATGAGTTAACGGGTCTAGGATTTTGATGAAGGCGATTTTTTTATTGTTTGCTCAAAATATCAACAGATACATCATCTTCGCGGCCACTCGGTGCTTCCCGATGTTGTTCTAGATCTTTGAAGTTAAATAATTCATTATCGGCTAGCTGTGATGGCGCGATATTTTGTAAGCTTCTAAAGATATTATCTAAACGTCCGGGGTGCTGTTTTTCCCAGCCTTGAAGCATGTCTTTAATCACTTGGCGTTGCATATTATCTTGAGAACCACAGAGGTTGCATGGAATGATTGGAAATTGTTGCCAATCAGCATAACGGGCGATATCTGATTCTTTACTGTATGCCAGAGGCCGAATTAGGATATTCGTTTTATCATCGCTGAGTAGCTTAGGCGGCATCGCTTTCACCTTGCTAGCATAAAACATATTAAGGAAAGCGGTTTCTATAATGTCATCACGATGATGACCAAGCGCTATTTTAGTGATGCCATTTTGGCGTGCCCAACCATACAAAGAACCACGGCGAAGTCTAGAACAAATACCACAAGTGGTTTTTCCTTCAGGTACGACTTCTTTTACTATGCTATAGGTGTCTTTTTCAATGATATGAAATGGCACGTCGATTGAGCTGAGATAATTGGGCAATACATGTTCTGGAAAACCGGGTTGTTTTTGATCAAGGTTGACAGCAACTAGTTCGAAATTAATCGGTGCATGTTTCTGTAAATTCATCAGAATATCGAGCAGTGTGTAGCTATCTTTGCCACCCGATAGACACACCATGATTTTGTCACCATCTTGAATCATATTGTAGTCGGCAATGGCTTGACCGACCTGTCGACGTAGCCGTTTTCGAAGCTTATTAAACTCTTTGGTTTCTTTACCTGTAGAGGATGATGTATCTAACATTCAAATAAGGCCTGAAAAGGGTTGAACGTTAACTTGACTATTGGCGGGTAAGCCATCGCATTGTTCATCTAATAAAATGAAGCAGTTGGCATTACTCATTGAGCTTAATATACCGGAGCCTTGGCCACCTGTAGTTTTAACTTTAGTTTGGCCATTTTGATCGATATATAAGATACCGCGTTGGTATTCAAAGCGTCCAGGTCTTTTACGGATAGTGTCAGTACACGTGACCTGTATGGTGGTAGCTTCAGGTTGGGCTTCTCCCATTAGTTGCCGCAAAGCTGGGGTGACAAATTGGTAGAACGTAACCATCACTGATACTGGGTTACCAGGTAGGCCGAAGAATAGTGCATTATCAATTTGACCAAAAGCTAATGGACGTCCTGGACGCATGGCAATTTTCCAGAAATCGACTTGACCAAGTTCAGCGAGCATTTCTTTGACATAATCAGCATCACCTACTGACACGCCACCAGAAGTGATAATAACATCTGCTTGCTGTGAAGCATCAAGTAAAGCTTGGCGAAGTGGCGCTTTTTGATCGGGTATAACGCCCATATCCAGTACGTCAACATCAAGGCGTTTTAACATACCAAATAGGGTGTAGCGATTACTATCGTAAATTTGGCCCGCTTGTAGCGATTCACCAATAGATTTAAGCTCATCACCCGTCGAGAAAAAGGCAACACGTAGCCGACGCGACACATTCACTTCTGCGATCCCAAGAGAAGCGATAAGACCGAGATCAGAAGGAACAATTCGACGACCTGAAGAAAGTACTATTTCACCTTGTTTTAAATCTTCACCAATATATCGAACATGCTCACCTTTCGGTGGCTGACTGTGGATAGTGATATTGTCGTCGTTCACCTCTACCTGTTCCTGCATGATAATGGTGTCGCATTGTTTAGGTACAACCGCGCCAGTCATGATTCGAATACATTCACCAGAATCAACTTCACCTTGAAAAGGTTGGCCAGCAAAAGCGATACCGACTTGTTTTAGACTAAAAGGTTCTGCAGTGATATCACTGCTTTGAATGGCATAACCGTCCATTGCTGAGTTGTTATGAGCTGGGACATTGAGTGGCGAGATAATATCTTCAGCCAATACACGATCGAGGGCATCACGAATAGGACAACGCTGCCAGCCAGCAAGTGGCGTTATTAAATCAGCGATACGTTGTCTGGCAGCTGCTATATTAAGTCTATTTTTATCTTCTGGATCAGCACAGCTTGGTTGTGGGATAAAATCTGACATGGCGTTAAGGTGTCCAGTTTTCAATAAAGAGTTCTAAATAATCTGCTATGGCAGTAATATCATTAATATCAAGTTGTTCAATCTTTCGTTCTAGTTCTAGTGGTAAGTCACTAGCGATAGCAATGATCGTGTCATCTTTAGTATAGAGTAAAGGCTTGCCTAGATTCGGTCTATGCAATTCAATTTTAGCAAACTGTTCTTGTTTAAAGCCTTCAACAAGAATGAGATCAACAGTTTCACTATTAATTCTTGGAATTAACTCGGCTAATTTGGGATCTTGTTTCATTGTTTGCATAAGTGCTAATAATCGGCTTGAAGCAACTAATGTTTGCTGAGAACCTGCTTGGCGGATTCTATAGCTATCTTTACCTGGTACATCGACCTCAAATTGATGGTGGGCATGTTTGATAACAGCCACTTCAATACCCTTAGCACTTAATGCCGGGATAAGTTGCGTTAATAAAGTGGTTTTTCCTGTGCCACTAAAGGCTGAAAAACCGATAAGCGGTATCTTTGACTTAACGGGTTGAGAACTCTCAACTATATCTTGTGGAGAGTTAAAATTATTAAAGCTATTAACTTGATCAGAAAAATCGACTACGGCTAATTTATGTCGTTTAAACCATAAATCTATTTTTCTATCGCCTTGCTGTAAATAATCTTTAAGATCATTTTGTAGCCGACATGGAATTAAACTAAACACGGGTTGCAATCGTTTGCCATCATGGGCAACCGCGATATCTGCCTGTTCCTTAAGTAGCACTTCCATCATTCTCTGGCGCAATTGGTTTGATACAGTTGGTGAATCACACGGCGCTGTTAGGATATAGTCAGTATCAGAGGCCTGCATGGCACTATACATCCCTGCTAGTGGCCCGCAAAATCCAGATAAACTATCTTCTATGACAGGATGTCCAAATGATTGGTAGCGTTCAATATTACGATTAGCATTGATCATCAATTTATCCACTTGCTTGGATAATGATGTAATGACATGCTTGATTAAGGGTTGATGCTGGTAATCAATTAAACCTTTATCTAAGCCGCCCATGCGCTGCCCTTGGCCACCAGCCAAGATGATGCCGGTAACCGAATATGTCTGTGATATATTCATACTAATTTATAGTTATTCTTTTGATGGAACTCGTAGTTTGGAGAATCGAATATGTTAAAAGCATGGATTGCGGGGCTTATTATACTGCTAAATGTACCGTTTGCATGGTCGGATGAACTTAAAGTTGTCGTAGTAGGTTTATTTAATGGTCAAGCAGTGGTTGAAATTGATCAAAGGCAGCGTATTCTCAAGGTTGGGAAGACTACCCCTGAAGGTGTGAAACTTATTTCAGCTAATAGTCGAGAAGCTGTATTAGAAGTGAAAGGGAAACGTCAGCAATATTTACTCGGTGACCATATCGGTAGTCATTACACGCCACCTGTAGAACAACCTGTGGTGAGTTTGTGGCCAAATAATGGTATGTACTTGGCTGCCGGAAGCATTAATGGCTTTAGTGTTGATTTTCTGGTTGATACTGGTGCTTCAGCGATCGCATTGAATGCGGCCACAGCAAAACGATTAGGATTAGATTATTTACGTGGTCAACGGATTGGCGTCAGAACCGCATCAGGTAGTGAAATAGCCTATCAAGTTACATTAGATCTGGTCCAAGTAGGTGAAATTAAGTTGTATAACGTTGGTGCAATAGTGATAGACGGTATTGAGCCTCAAAGATCGCTATTAGGTATGACATTTTTAAACCAGTTGCAAATTCAGCATGATGGTGAGCGCATGGATTTGAAACAGAAATTTTAGTTTTACTGTTAAGTCGATAAATAAAAAATAAGGCCCAAAAATATGGGCCTTATTTGTGTGTGGACTAGAGAAAGTAAATATGTTTATTTATTTTCCATTGGGAACATAATATGGGCATAAGGTGTATCTCCCCACATCACATATGGGCCACCATTATGAGGATCATGCGAAACACCTTTAAGTAATTCTTTTGGCACGATGACCATAACATGTGGACCTTCTTCTACCCAGGCATCACCATTATTTGGATCGGTAGCAGCCGGATCAGAATTACTAACATGAGCATCGCCTTGTAGCATATAACCTAAGCCGATACGATCAGTTGAAAAATCTTCACCTTTAGCAATAGCACGCATCCATTTCATCCAGACTGCATCATTACACATTGGATGCTTATCCCCAGGAATCAAATGAATATTAGGCATACAGTGCCAACCGTTGGTACCTTCCCTTAAAACTGTATGGCCATCCATATCATAAATAGTGGCGTTTTTGCTGACATGAGAGGGTGCAGCCGATTCAGCCCTAGCAATAATATCAGCGGTTGTTTCGTGGCTTTGGGCGATGGGTGCAACAAGTAAGAGTGTGGCTAATGGCGCTACAAATTTCATAAATAGTTTCATGATTAATTCTCCTTAATGCATATTATTGTTGAATGACGTTTCTATTGAACAGATCTATTATTTTAGATTTGTACGAACTTGAACGCTTAGTCTAATAATAACCCTTTGGAATTAATTTACAAGTGATGTCTACATAAAGATTATTCTAATTAAATATTTGATCACTATAGCAATAATGACTTTGCAATATTTTATTTTCAGATGGGCTAAACAGAAATAAACTGATTTTATATCAGTTTATGTGAATGATTACTAAGGGAGGATTACAGCTTATTGAAAAGGATTTCTTCTCTAACAGAACTAGATTATTCTAATCCTATTAGAGAAGGTATTCATATTACTCATGTGTACTTGATTTTAATCAAAGCCTTTTGAAATAAGCGCATAAGCAGAATGGTTATGGATTGATTCAAAATTTTCTGATTCAACAGTATAGGCGTTTATACGGTCATCATTATTCAAACGAGCAGCGATATCCCGAACAATATCTTCAACAAACTTTGGATTGTCGTAAGCACGTTCAGTAACAAATTTTTCGTCTGGTCGTTTTAATAAACCAAAGATTTCACATGATGCTTCTTCTTCAACAAGATCAATTAAATCCTCTATCCAGATAAAGCTATCAACGCGAACAGTTAGTGTGACATGGGAGCGTTGGTTATGGGCGCCATAGTCAGAAATATTTTTTGAGCATGGACATAAACTAGTGACGGGTACAATAACTTTAACGGTGATAGTCGTCTTATCACCTGTGATTTCTCCGATAAAGCTTGCCTGATAATTCATCAAACTTTTTACTTTGCTAATAGGTGCTTCTTTATTAACGAAATAGGGGAAATCCATTTCGATATAGCCTGATTCAGCTTGCAGGCGTTCGGTCATTTCACCTAACATATTGCGAAATGATTTAACCGTAATTTCACGTTCATGTTGATTTAATATTTCAACGAAACGCGACATATGCGTGCCCTTGAAGTGGTGAGGCAAATTAACATACATATTAAAGTTAGCAATTGTATGTTGTTCCCCCGTTGTACGGTCACTTACCTTGATAGGGTGCTCGATATCTTTGATACCCACTTTATCGATTGCGATATGGCGTTTATCGACGATGTTTTGCACATCTTCAATTTCGTCGCAGCAATCTGGCTTGATGTCGGTCGTCATATTATTTTAGTCCTCACTGTAACGTACGCAAGCTCGATCCGTTTCCCAGAGGGTGACGCCTGAAACACGTGCTATGTCGTTATTTAATGTGTTACTTAAGTTTTGATAAAAATATTGGGCAATATTTTCTGCTGTAGGGTTCCTTACATCAAACGGCGGAATATCATTTAGGTAACGATGATCCAATGTTTTAGCTAATTCACGTGTTGCTGTTTTAATGGTTTTAAAGTCCATACCCATTTCGTGTTCATTGAGTGCGCTTGCACTTACTTCAACTTCAACTTTCCAGTTGTGACCATGCATGCGGCTACAATCACCAGGATAGTTTCTCAAGGTGTGTGCAGAAGCAAAATCAGCTAAGATTTTTAATGTATACGTTGCGCTCATAGTTGACTATTATACTCGGGAATTATTGAGGCTAACAGACCATTATGCCGGAAAATGCTGTTTTACGGTATCCACTATACCTTTAGCAGTAAGACCACAGTTAGCCAACATCTGTGTTTGACTATCATGATCTAGGAATTGATCAGGCAATCCCATCATTTTAATTTGGGTTTTGCTACCTATAGAGACTAGGTGTTCAGCAACTGCACTCCCAGCGCCCCCCATTAGACTATTCTCTTCGATTGTAATGAGTAAATCATGGTTGTCAGCGGCGGCTTCTATAGCCGAGTAATCAAGCGGTTTAATAAAGCGCATATTAATAACAGTGGCATCGATGTCATCAGCTGCTTCAATGGCAATGTTGACCATACTGCCAAACGCAAGAATAGCTACTTTAGTACCCATTCTGCGAGTTTCTGCTTTACCGATTTCTAAGCTAACTAATTCGGGCTTTACTTCACTGCCGGGACCTGTACCACGTGGATAACGTACTGCAGCTGGCCCTTCATAGTGATAGCCAGTGCTCAACATTTGACGACATTCATTTTCGTCAGCAGGTGCCATTAACAACATATTAGGAATACAACGTATGTAACTTAAATCGAAACTACCAGCATGTGTTGCGCCATCTGCTCCAACCAAACCGCCACGGTCGATGGCAAATAATACATCTAAATTTTGTAAAGCAACATCGTGGATGAGTTGATCATAAGCACGTTGTAAAAAGGTTGAATAAATAGCGACAACCGGTTTTTTACCTTCACATGCCATACCTGCTGCAAGCGTAACAGAGTGCTGTTCTGCGATACCGACATCAAAATAACGTTCAGGGAATTGTTCTGAAAATTTATTAAGACCTGAGCCATCACACATAGCAGGAGTAATACCGATTAAGTCTGGCGATTGTGCTGCCATATCGCAAATCCATTGACCAAATATTTCTGTGTAACTAGTGCCTACTGCTTGACTATTCGCAGGGCTAACACCATGGTATTTATTAGGTTGTTGTTCTGCAGGATGATAGCCTTTGCCTTTTTTGGTGACAATATGTAAGAACTGAGGCCCTTTACGTTCACGTAAATTACCCAGTGTGGTAACAAGGGTATCTAAATCATGACCATCAATGGGGCCAATATAGTTAAAGCCCATCTCTTCGAATAAGGTACCGGGAACGACCATACCTTTCATATGCTCTTCAGCTCTGCGGGCAAACTCCCATGCCGTAGGTAGCTTTTCTAATACCTTCTTACTGCCCTCGCGAGCCGAAGTATAAAAGTTACCAGATAGCATTCTGGCTAGGTAATTAGACATGCCGCCCACATTTTTTGAAATTGACATTTCATTGTCATTGAGCACAACAAGTAAATTTGCACTTAAATCACCAGCATGGGCTAAAGCCTCATATGCTTGACCTGCTGTTAATGCACCGTCACCAATGATGGCAACATTATGTCGTTCGTCATTATTGGCCTGGGCAGCAAGGGCCATACCTAAGGCAGCACTGATTGAGGTGCTGGAATGACCAACGCCGAAGGCATCGTATGGGCTTTCGCTTCGTTTAGGAAAACCTGATAAGCCGCCACCTTGGCGCATGGTGTGCATTTGATCTCGCCGACCAGTAATAATCTTATGGGCATAGCTTTGGTGACCGACATCCCAGACAAAGCGATCACTGGGTGTATTAAAGACATAGTGCAATGCTAAGGTCAGTTCAACGACACCTAGATTAGATGAAATATGGCCACCTGTTTGTTGAACACTATCGACGATAAGGGCACGGATCTCAGTTGCGACTTGAGGCAATTGACTCTTGTCTAATTGACGTAAGTCTTTTGGACTGTCGATTTGGTTAAGTAAACTGGTCATGGCTATCGTTATATCAGTGGGTGCGTTGCACAACAAATTGCGCTAATGTAGAAAGTGCTCGGGTATCGTAGGGTAAATCATCTAAAATAGCTACGGCTTTATCAATTAAATCAATGGCTTTTTGTCTAGCTGCTTCGAGCCCTAACAAAGAAGGATAGGTCGGTTTATTTAACGCAATATCAGCCCCTTGTGCTTTTCCAAGAGTGTCAGTATCGCTAATGACGTCAAGAACATCATCGTGAACTTGAAAAGCTAGGCCAATACAAAGAGCAAATTGATCTAACTTTTCAATGGTCTCATCCTGAATTTGCGCTGAAGTAAGTGCGCCGAGCTTAATACTCGCTTGTATCAAAGCCCCTGTTTTTAGTTCGTGCATGGCTTGTAATTGCGACAAATTCAATTGTTTTCCTACGGATTCTAAATCTATGGCCTGCCCACCCGCCATACCCCAAGCGCCCGCACTAGTGGCTAATGTTTGAATCATTGTAACTTGTTGCTGAGGTTGTATAGTCTGTCTAGTAATAATTTCAAAGGCTAAGCTTTGTAGTGCATCGCCAACGAGTAGGGCTGTGGCCTCACCATAAGCTTTGTGGCAAGTAGGCTGACCACGTCGGAGATCATCATTGTCCATGGCAGGCATATCATCGTGAACAAGCGAATAAGCATGAATTAATTCAACGGCACTGGCGGGCGCATCAAGATTTGAAAGCGAGCAACCTAAAGCTTCACCTGTTGCATAAACTAATAAAGCTCGTAATCGTTTGCCACCATTCAGTGTTGAGTAACGCATGGCTTCCAAAAGTGACTCGGAACTCAGTGTTGTACCTTGGGTTTTGGGTATAGCATCAGACAGTGCCTGCTCTATACGGGCTTGTCGTTGTTGCATCCATTCAGTAAGGGTAAAACTAGCGGTCACGAGTCAGTATTATTAGGATCAAAATCCACCAAGTTAGTTTGACCAGACTGTTGAAGCAGCATTTGCACTTTTTGCTCGGCGTTTTGTAGGGCTTCTTGACAGTCACGCGTGAGTAACACGCCACTTTCATATAGTTTGAGCGATTCTTCTAGGCTGATATCGCCTTGTTCGAGACGTTCTACTAAAGATTCTAGTTCTGCAACGGCAGCTTCATAGTCGAGTTTTTTTCTTTTTGCCACGTTGATAGGCCTCAAAACAAAAAGGTAGGTTTTCCATTATAAGTTAATCCACTTATTCTTGCCTGCTGGATTGTTGATATTAATGTTAGTCTATTACGATTATTTTTTAGTTACTCGTTAAAGCAAGTCATGCAAAAAATCATTCGCGGTTTTCATAATTTACCGTCTAACCCAATAGGGTGCGTCGCTACAATTGGTAATTTTGATGGTGTTCACTTAGGTCATCAGGCCGTGTTAAGCCAGTTAGCCCTAAAGGGCGATCTGTTGGGCTTACCCGCCATTGTGATTACATTTGAACCGCAGCCAAATGAATTCTTTGCGCCCGATAAAGCCCCTGCTAGATTAAGCCGTTTTCGGGAAAAAGTAGAAGCCCTAAGAAGTTATTCAATCCATCAATTATGTGTATTACGCTTTAATAAAAAACTGGCGGAAATGGCCGCATCAGATTTTATTGATCAACTCTTAGTCACAGGGCTTAATGTGCGTTATCTGGTTGTTGGCGATGACTTTAAGTTTGGCCGCAACCGACAAGGTGACTTTGCATTACTGCAAAAAGTGGGTAAAGAGAAAGGTTTCCAAGTCGTGAAGATGCACACTTTTGCGGTGGATAGAATCCGTGTAAGTAGCACTCGTGTTAGACAGGCATTAGAAGGTGGTGACTTAATGCAGGCTGAAAAATTGTTAGGTCATTCTTATCGAATGAGTGGTCGAGTCGCACATGGTGATAAGCGTGGTCGGACGATTGGTTTTCCTACAGCTAATATTCACCTTCACCGACATAAAGTACCCTTGAGTGGTGTTTACGCAGTGCAATTATTTGGTGTTGAAGGCGAACCGATAGAAGGTGTTGCTAATGTCGGTATAAGGCCGACAGTTGGGGGTAGTCAAGCCTTACTAGAAATTCATTTATTTGATTTTGATCGTGATATTTATGGTGAACATGTACAGATCTTTTTCTTATCCAAAATACGTAAAGAACAGAAGTTTAATGAACTTAGCGAATTACAAGCGCAAATTGCGCGAGACTGTGTTGTAGCAAAAGCTTATTTTAATCAGACGACTGGAGAAGAAGATTAAGACTGCTACTCTTGTTTTTGATAAGGGACTAAATACAGTTGCTTATTACCCCGATATACAATCAAACCTAAAATGATGTAGCTGATAATGGCTTGAATTAGCCACTCATTACCTTCAAAATAAAGCAACAGCGTAAAAATTAAGGATACGAGGGCAACAACGAGGCTGAATACCTGACGGTATTTTGTATCTTTATCAATGGTGAAAAGTTCTTGGCAAGATGGGCAAACGCGATAGTTTGCAAACAAACTGGGGTGCGGGAGCTCATTAAGTACAATACTATGAGCACAATGTGGGCATTTCAGCATTTTCAGCCCTTGAAAAACTTCCCTATACCACTCTAGTTAATAAAAAACCCTGATAGCTTTTGACCACGAATTTGCCGACAACGCCAGCGATAAAAGGGGTAGCCGACAACAGCAAAGAAGACACTAAAAAATAATCCCATCAATGGGAAGGTCAGTAAATTAACGACATAGCTATTAAATTTGACCAATTCTATCAAGCCAATCATATCTAAAAATGAGGTTATAAGTGCCCATGCAAGACCACCACAAAAACCGCTTAGACCTGTTAATAATACCAATGAAAGTAGGTTAAGTTGAACAGCGCTCCGGTGTTGAGGGTTAGGCTGGGTATCCGTATTTTGTACTGACATAATGACCTTTTAAACCAAGTTAATCGAGTAAACAAGTGTATTTGGCATTTTTCCAAACGTTAAGTTTCTAGCGTTTGTTATTGGAAAACGTGTCTATTTAGTGCTAGTTATAAATAATTCTATCATAGTCTTTTAACCGAAAAGGTATGTCAGCTTTGTCTTAATCTAAATGTCACTACTTCATTAGCATCAACAAGATGATGATGTTGTAACCAATGTTTAGCATCTTCGGCATCCTGTTCAAACCAAGCTTCAGCACTGCCAAGCCTAAACGTATAACCCCAACTATCCATATCTGTCATCATACGTTGCTGACCAAAGCCATTCAGCTGATCTGCGAGCAATATTTGTAGATAACAAACAGCATTTTCTTCATCGTAATCACCTTCCGCATCAGTATCAATTTTGGCACGTCTATTAGGGCACATACAGATATAGTGGCATGCTTCGTGGAGGGCCGAATGGAGTGGTGTATCGTATCGAAGGTAAAGAGTATTCGAAATCAAGCCTGCTTCTCTTTCGCCAAAAAAACTACCTGGAATAGGGGTGTCCATACTCACTGCTTTAATAATCAGGCCATATGGTTGGAGAAGCTTTGCTAGCTCTTGATGTCGTTGTTGATCACAATTAACAACATTAGTTGGATCATCAGACACGGCGGGCATCACCAATGATGTGGTTGGCTACCATGCCAGCAAGTGTCAGTCCGAAAAGTGAAGGCATATAACTGACTGTGCCATTCACAGCCCTCGCTCGACCACGTTCGACTGCTTCAGGTGGTAAAGGCGGTATGGATAATTCTGTTGAATAGACTGTTTGGATACCGCGACCAACACCTCGTTTCCTCAAGTGACCTCGTAGCTGCTTCGCTAATTTGCAAATAGAGGTGTCCATTAAATCAGCTGTTTGAATTTGAGTTGGATCCAGTTTGCCACCAGCCCCCATGCTTGAAAATAAAGTCATATCTTTACGCCAAGCTGCTTCAATCAGCGCTGTTTTACTACTCATACTGTCTATGGCATCAACGATACAATCAAAATTATTTTTTAGGAGGTCAGGGATGGAATCTGGCGTTAAAAACTCACTGATAATATGAACTTTACACTCAGGATTAATATCCTTAATACGATTTGCCATAACCTGTGTTTTTAATTGCCCAAGGGTCGATTCTAATGCCACCAGTTGTCGGTTTAGGTTAGAAGCTGAGACAGTGTCATGATCAATCAGCGTTAATTGACCAACACCCAGTCGAGCCAAGGCTTCGGCTACATATGAACCTACACCGCCGATACCAGCAATTAAAATATGACTGTTTTGTAGACGCTCTATGCCATGGTCACCAATCAGGATGTGACTACGTTCGAATAAGGCTAGATCTGTGGACATTTAAATAAGCATCGCGTGTAAAGAATTGGTTATTTTAACTTATTCCTGTTTGGATGCGCAGGGCACACAAAGTGTTGTAGCGGGATCAATTTCTAAGCGTCTAATATCTATCATTTGATCGCAATGCTCACAATAACCATAGTCACCCGATTCAATCAGTGCCAATGCAGTACTTATTTTGCGTAACTGTTGTTGCCTTAGTCGAGTGCCTTCAAGCGCCATAGACTGGGACTGCATGGCATCAATACGTGAGACTCTACCTACGCTGCTTTGATCTAGTTCAACAATATCTGTTGAGCCTTGTGCTAATTGTTGTGCAGACATCAGTGAATCACGTTGTTGTTGTAATAAGTGTTTAAACTTTTCTATTGTTGGCTTATCCATTTATTTCATGGTCTTTTTAGGTTTGAATTGTTTTACAGCTTGTTTTAAGTCATTCAAGGAGCTTTGTTGCCGGCCATAACGCAGATCAATGTATAACTGAGTGATGGTTTCAATATTAGCCTGATAGTGAGGAAGCAAGGTTTTGGTTTTATTAGCAAATGACAGCGGGCCTTCATGATTGTCACGTTTTATGTCAAAGCGCGCGAGTTTTTTGCAAAATTGTTGATAGGTCGCAACGATAGGATCATTATTTTTTTTGTTATACAACATAAAAGCAACAATGATTAGCAATACAAGATTAAACAGCACAACAAGATAAATGGTCATTTTTTGCCAGTCGGGCGAAGTCATACCCAAACTACTCAAAAACAGCTTTTGTAGTTCTGGGCCATACGCAAGGATTGAGCGATTCCAGGCATTATTGATGGCATCCCAATTATTTCTAATGCTCTGCCAAGCATCGATTAATTGAGAACTAGAAGCAAAAAACAAAGGTGCTCTCATGGCACTTGGCATGATGTTGTCCATACCCAACTCAATCCGATCTTGTGCAACAGCTGCGGTTGGGTCAACACGAATCCAACCTTGACCTGCTAACCAGACTTCCGTCCATGCATGCGCGTCTTGTTGGCGGACAATAAGATAATCGTCGACCGGATTTATATCGCCGCCTTGATAGCCAGTTACTATGCGAGTGGGGATACCTGCAGCTCTCATTAAGACAGTGAAGCTGGCTGCATAATGCTCACAAAAACCTCGGCGGCTTTCGAATAAGAAATTATCGATGGTATCGCCGGTTAGTACAGACGGACTGAGGGTATAGAAGAAGTTTTGTTGATTAAAATGTTGTAAGGCACGTTGAATAAGTTGTTGTGGGTCTGAAGATATTTGTAACCATTGTTGGGCAAGTTGTTTAGTGCGCGCGTGTTGACCTTCTGGTAGTTGCAGCGCCCTGTCAAGATGAGTGTCGTTATTGGCATTAAATTCAAATTGAGTGTGAGATATGAGTTTATATTGCACCCGCTGATTAATTGGTTTGATACTTTGCAATTTGCCATCATGTGTTTGAATCGTTTTTTGAACTTTGGCTAGATTAGTGGGAAAGTCTAGTGCAAATATCCAATGCTTATCATGAGGCTCTAATGTGATTGTATATGGGTACGCCTGGCCAGAGCTTGTTATGGTCGGTTTTTTGTTTTTCGAGTTAAATTGTAATTCTGTCCATGTTGTACCATCGGTTTCCCAAAGTACGGGGCCACGCCAATACCGCTCAGCAGAGGGTGGTATTTCATTATCAAATTTAACTCGAAAAGCAACTGCATCGGACTGGATTAATTGGCTGATTCTACCCAAGGTCATTTTATTATCGATGCCTGTCTTTGCAGTGTGGGCATCTTGTGGCAGACCCCAAAGTGGTCCGGCGATACGGGGAAAGAAAACGAATAAAACTAGCATTAATGGAATAGACTGTAATAGGAGCTTGCTAGCCATTTTTAGCTGCTTTTGTTTACTTAATACTTGATTGTTGTCATTGACACTAATTAAGCAATTAGTCATTAAAATGACGACAATAAACATCAAGCTAGCTGTAGCAATACTTTGTGAATATAAAAAGTTGGTGGCGACAAGGAAGTAGCCAAGAAAGCAACTTAAATAGTAGTCACGTTCATTACGTATCTCTATCACTTTTAAGCCCAACATAACGACGAGTAGTGCCGTACCTGCATCACGGCCAATTAAATTGCCATAACTATTAAACAGTAAAAAACCAGTAGCAAGTGCGATAAGGATTTGTAGCGCAATGAGTGACTTATATTGCCTACTTGGTAATGGCCAATGATATTTAATTGCCATAACACGCCATCCGATCATGGCTAAAAAGATAATGCTTACCCAGAGTGGTTGATAACTAAAGTGGGGAAGAGTAGCGAGGGTTAAGCTAATCATTAGCCAAATAAGAGAAGCATTACTGAGTTGATTGGCCTTAATGTTCATATAAGGCCAATGCGGTTAAACAATGTTGCTGATGACTATGACCATGACTATAGTCTATAAGCTCTGTCGGTAAAGCGAGGGCATAATTCAGACCAGCGGTTTCACATTCGATAATCCAAAGACAAAGTTGGGATAACCTGTCCTCAATATCCTTGAGTTGGGCGGTATCTTGCCAAGATAAGTGGATGTTGCCTGATACAGCACTACTAAATTGCTTTGTGCGTAGCACGTCATCACGGGCTGCGGCTTTCCACGCAATGGCGTGAATGGGGTCACCTGAACGATAGGGGTTAAAACCCGAAAAATCATCAAGTCCCTTAGTTTTTGCGCCGACAATGTATTGCCCTTGTTCATTTGATATGGGTAAAGGCAGATCACCTACAGCTTGAGGGTAAACGATAGCTTTATCATTACTCGTAAAATAGGTCCATGTATCGAATAAGCCGAAAGGGAAACGACTAGCAATTCTGATTTGTTCTAGAGCTTGCTTGCCACGTTTTTTACTGCTGATTGCAATAGTATGTCGTTGCTGTTGCTGTGCACTGAGTTGCTCAATCAGATGATGACTTTGATAATTAAAACCAGTGATGTTTTTAAAAGGGTTCCATGACTTAAGCGTATTCTGTTTAGTTGCAACATCAATTAAATAGCAGTCATTATTGCTTTGGTTGTCAAAAAGTAGTTTAAATTGGATGTCCTGGCCACAAAAAACAGGATCAGCATGGGCTGATAAAAACTCTATTTTAGCTAGATTGTTATACGTGTAATGCATTGCTAACACGCCCATGCTAGCTAATAAAAAACATAGGATGTGTCCTAGACTATTACTGTAATTGATTGCAGCCAATAAAATTAAAAAAAGAAAGGCAGCGTATAAAATGCCGAAACGAGTGGGTAAAATAAAGACACGTCGTCCACGTAGTTGATTAAATTTCTTAAATAGTTGGCTGAGTGTGGCGGTCATGGCTATGACGTTATGGAATCGGAACTTGAGATAAAATATCCGTGGCGAGTTGTTCAGCTGATTGACCCTCGCGACTTATCAAACGATGTCCAACCACACTGCCAAATACAGCTTGAATATCTTCGGGTAGTACCTGTTCACGTTGTTCAATTAATGCCCAAGCTTGTGCCGCATGCACTAAGCCAAGTCCGGCACGCGGTGATAAGCCATAATGATAGCGTTCTGAGACGCGGCTATAGTCTAAAAGCTTTTGAACATAGTCAATCAAAGCACTGGAGACATGAATATCAGTAACGGCATTTTGTATTTGTAGCAGTTGCTCACTGTTTATAACTGCTTCTTGTTTTTGTAAAAGGCTGTTACGGTCTACTCCTGTCAATAAACTTCTTTCAGCTTCAGCATTCGGATAGCCAAGTTCTAGGCGCATCAAAAAACGATCGAGTTGAGATTCTGGTAAAGGAAATGTACCAATTTGATTTGATGGGTTTTGGGTCGCAATGACAAAAAAGGGTTCGGGTAGGACGTAAGTTTGACCTTCTATGCTGACTTGACGTTCTTCCATTGATTCTAATAAGGCACTTTGTGTACGCGGTGTGGCTCTGTTTACCTCATCGGATAATATTAATTGGCTGAAAATAGGCCCTTTGTGGAAGTTAAATTGGTTGCTATCACGTTCAAACACTGAGACACCGACGATATCGGCAGGCAACATGTCGCTGGTAAATTGAATACGTTGGAAGTCCAGCCCCAATATTTTTGCCAGACTATGGGCTAGAGTGGTTTTACCGACCCCAGGTAAATCTTCAATTAGTAAATGACCTTTGGCAAGTAAGCAGGTGAGAGCCAATTTGGTCACTGCAGCTTTACCAAGAATAATGGTATTAAGGCTAGTTAAAACAGCATCGATATCATGGGCGCGCATGCAGTGTCCTTTAGCTTATAAGAATTTGTCAGTATTGTGGCATATTATTGCATTATCAAATGTGACTTAGTCTGTACTGTTGTTTTAACTATCGATTGCCAAGAGTTGTTGAACATTTTGAGTGGTGGCATTGGCAATTTGTTCCCCAGTTTCTCCACGTAGCTGGCATAGTTGAGATAAAATATCAGCAATCTTGTCTGGGCTGTTTCTCTGATCGCGAGACATGCCATGTAATGGCATGTCGGGTGCATCAGTTTCAAGCGCCAAATTTGATAAGGGTAATTCAGCATATAAACGACGAACACGATGGGCATTTGGATATGTTATGACGCCGCCGACCCCTAATAAAAACCCTTGTTTAATATATTGATGAGCCTGCTCAAGGCTGCCACTAAAGGCATGGACAATACCTTTGTTTATAGTATGTTTTTTTAATAAAGCGATTGTGTGCTCGTGTGCTTTTCGGACATGCAAAATAACGGGTAGCTGCATTTCTGATGCAATATTAAGTTGTTGTTCAAATAAGTTAATTTGATTGTTTTTATTATGGTCTTTTAAGTAAAAATCTAGGCCAATTTCACCAATGGCAACAGGATTGTATCTATTGACATAATCTCTGAGTCTAGCGATATCATTTTCAGAATGATCCTGCATAAACATGGGATGAAGCCCAAGTGCATAGTGGAGCATATCAGGCTGTTGGCATATTTTTATCATCATATCCCATGAAGCAGAGCGTACACCTGGAATAATAATGTGATTGATATCCAAAGCACGACAGCGCGCTAATACTTCATCACGATCGTGATCAAATTGTGCAAAATCTAGGTGGCAGTGACTATCTATTAATTGCATGACAACTCAACAAAGTAACAATAATATGGAAAATAGCAGTTTTTTCGAGTTACGGACAATTCGCAGTAATTTAACGCTTGATGTTTTGAATGGTGGCTAAACCTTCACCTCTCGGATCGCTGGCGGCGTCTAATTGTCGCGTGCGCTTATCATAGATAATAATCTGCATATTGCCATATTGACGATCAAGCACTTTGATTGAGTGGCCAAAGTGCCTAAAGGCCATTTTTTCTTGCTCACTGAAGCCAGTAGATTCTAGTTGCACTTCATTGGGTAAATATTGATGATGGAAACGGGGCGATGAAACAATTTCTTGTGCATTTTTGCCTTCTATAAAATCTAGGATTGCCAACAGAACCATAGTGATAATTCGGCTGCCTCCCGGCGTACCAATGATCATGAGGTGATCTTCATTTTCAATAAAGGTCGGTGTCATACTCGATAAAGGGCGTTTATTGGCTGCTATTGCATTGGCTTCATTACCGATCAGGCCATAGACATTAGCTGCGCCAATTTGAGCAGAAAAATCATCCATTTCATCGTTTAGAAGAACGCCAGTTCCAGGCACAACAAAAGCCGAACCGAACGGATAATTAATACTCAAAGTTGCTGATACTCGATTGCCATATTGATCTAAAACTGAGAAGTGAGTTGTATCTTCACCTTTGCTGGTTGAGGTATGTAAAGTTTCGTTACTTGTTGCTTTTATTTTATCTATTGTTGAGGCTAAAGTCTTTGCATACGATTTAGCCGTTAAATGTTCAGGTACAGTAATAAAATCACTGTCACCTAAATAACGGCTTCTATCAAAATAGGCGCGGCGCATTGTTTCAGTGATGAGATGCCTTTGTTGGTTGATGTCATAATCCGATAAATCAAACAGCTCAAGCTGATTTAATATTGTGCCTAAAACAATTCCACCCGATGAGGGTAGAGCGGCTGACGTGATTTGATAATCTTGATAGTGTGTTTTTACGGTGTTTCTTTCTTTGATTTGGTAGTTAGCTAGATCTTCAAGCGTCCAGATTCCACCAGCCTCTCCCGCGCCATCCACTAGTAGTTGAGCGACGGTTCCTTGATAAAATCCAGTAGCACCTTTTGCTGCTATTTTTTCCAACGTTAGAGCTAAGTCAGCTTGTTTTATTAAGGTATCAGTTTGGGGGGGGGTTCCATCTTGTAAAAAAATACGTTTAGCTGCTGGTGAGTTGTTTAAAGCCTGTAATCTAAATGACACTAACTTTTGGTAATGTGGTGTGACTTTAAAACCTTGCTTTGCATAAGCAATCGCGGGCGAAAGTGCCTGTTTAAGCGTGAGATGGCCGTAGTGTTGACTGATATGATCAAGTGCAGCAGGGACGCCAGGGATGCCTGCTGCTAAAGGGCCGTCTAGGGAAGCTTTTTTATTATGCTGACCATGCTGATCAAGATACATATCGCGGTGAGCTGCACTAGGTGCTGTTTCACGGCCATCGATCATGATTTGTTTCTGATCACTGGCGCGATGGAGCAACCAGAAACCTCCACCACCTAAACCTGAGCCAGCAGGTTCAACAACAGCGAGAGCTGCTGTTATGGCGACTGCTGCATCAAAGGCGTTGCCACCTTGTTCTAAAATATTGAAACCAGCTTGTGTCGCTAGTGGATGTGCAGTCGCTATTGCAGCCTGATGTGGCTTTTTTTCTACAAAGCTTTGTGAACAGCTTATTAAGCAGAGTAAAACGAAAATAGAGACTATAAAACGTGGCATAGACGCCTAACGGTGTGCTTTTTTTAAAGAAACATGGCGTTGATTATCTTTAAGCTGTTGTTTCTCAGCACGGTGTGCGGCGATGATTTTTGCAGTATCACTACCAATATGAACTTCGCCACGTTGCTCAGCTAATTTTATTTGTTTCTCGCGTTCTGCATAGCGAGATTTTTGCTGTTCAGTCGTTTTATCAAAACAGTGCGGGCAACTTACGCCATGTTGATAGTGTTCACTTAATTTATCTTGTTCTGTTATCGGCATACGACAGGCATTGCACTGATCGTAAGCCCCCTTTTCTAACTGATGATTTACGGTGACACGTTCATCAAAAACAAAACATTCACCTTCCCAGAGCGATTCCTCAGCAGGTACTTCTTCCAAGTACTTTAATATGCCACCTTGTAAATGATAAACGTCATTAAAACCTTGTTCTTTAAGAAAAGCAGTTGATTTCTCGCAACGAATACCACCAGTACAAAACATCGCTACTTTAGTGTGCTTTTGCGGGTTTAGTTGTTGTTTCACATAGTCTGGAAATTCTCTAAAACTGTCAGTTTCAGGGTTTAATGCATTTTTAAATGTACCCACTTGCACTTCATAATCGTTACGAGTATCGACTAATAGTACTTCGGGATCACTAATCAGCTCATTCCAATCTGTTGGTTTAACGTAAGTGCCAACGACGCGTTTAGGATCTATACCTTGAACACCCATTGTGACAATTTCTTTTTTGAGTTTGACTCGGCTACGTAAGAAAGGCGTTTTGTCAGTGAAAGATTCTTTATAACTTAACTCAGCAAGACGTGGATCGCTTTTCAAAAATGCTAATAAAGTATCAATCGCCTTGCGTGATCCTGCCACAGTGCCATTAATTCCTTCTTGTGCCAATAATAATGTGCCCTTGATAGTATTATCAGTCATCACATTGAGAAGAGGCTGACGAATTTCTTGGTAGTTATCTAAGGTAACGAATTTATATAGTGCACATACAACAATTTGAGACATAAAGCTTTATCCAGCATGAAATCAGTAAAAAATAACCCTTATTTTACTGGGTTTTATTGCGTTTGTGTTATTGCTATATATTTCTCTCGCGATGAACTTAAATTGAGTTTACTATGTTAGTAAGACTTTAAACGATAAGTTAGATTGCTAAGTTCATAAACAAGCAGGTGTCGCTATGGATGACTTAAAAAAAATAAGGGAACAAAGTCAACATTGGCATAAACAACATGCGCAATGGGTTGATGATGTACATAGGTGGCAGCGAGAAACTAAGTATGCAACTGCATTACTTTTTCAGCTAGAACGAGCCTTACCTGATCATACTAGACGTCTATCTGAACATCTTAAGTTAATTGATAAGCATGAAAACATTGTAAAAAGTTATGAGTGTCTAACTGAACACCCTGATTTTAAAACGGAGAAGGGCCAAGAAGAAACGCGCTTACAGTTTTGTCAGTTGCACAGGGATGTAGAACAAGAACACGAGAAGCTAGAGCAACAATATTCACAAGGACTCGAAAGTTTCCGAGCCTTGGCTAAACGGTTGGTAGATGAAGGCTATGTCGACTAACTATATTTAGCTCCAGTTACGGACGTGTCCAGTATCAACGTGGATAAAATCAGACTTAGGATAATATCCAACACCACCCGCTTTGAGTTTCAACGCGGTCTTGTGTAGTTGTGATAATTGACGCCCTGGTAAGCGAACATCTATCGCTTTACCTTGCATGTGGAAACTTTTTTTAGCTACGCCACTACTATTTTTCTGTAATTGGGCGTTAGTGTGTGGAGAGCGATAGCCTGAGATGACGTGAAAGGGTTGTTTACCATTCATTTCATGGTGCAAGAGGTTTAATAAGTTGACTAGGTTTGGATCGATATCAACCACTTCACCAGTGCGGTGATCACGCAGAATACGATTAATAGCACTTAATTCACTAGCTTGGTAACTGCCTTCAGACCAATAAGTTGCATTAACGCTCTCACCTGTATGCAGGTTTAATAGAGATAGCTTGCGCTCATGTTGCTTGCTGATGCTTGCCATGGCATTTGGCATTGCAAATGTAGCAGCGGCAGCAATACCAAACTTTAAAAAGTGGCGTCTGGCGAGTGTCGCGTCTTGTTCTTTAATTTGTCGTTGGCGTTGATTTTGACTCAAGTTATATACCATAAAGTAATGTCTGACCAAGTACTTTTTTCAAAAATACCGTGGATTATATATAAAATATTGTAATTAATACAGTAGTTTAATCATCCGTTGGTCACGTTGATAAATATCTTGAGAGAATACTACTTGATTATCTTCAGGTGAAACTGTGAAGTAAGCCACAAAAATATTAACAGACTGTTGTAGTTTAAGACCGCGATTTTGTTCACTATCGATGTTTTGTTGAATGATATGTTGTTGACTAGGCTTGTTGAGTGTGAAAGAGGCAAGGCTAATCGGATCTTCTACTCGAATACAACCAGAGCTAAATGCGCGATTCTCATCTTCAAATAATGATCTGTGAGGTGTGTCATGAAGAAAAATACTCCAAGGGTTTTGGAATAGAAACTTAATCTGCCCTAGCGCATTGTGATGACCGGGTTCTTGTCTGAGTGTATAAGGCAGGTTCTTGTTTTTACTATATGATTGCCAGTCGATAGTACTCGGATCTTGTTCAATTTTTTGACCGCTTTCAACACTAAAAACTTTGATATTATTTTCGATGAAATAGTTGGGATTCTGTTGTTGTATTGGTAGTAAGTCTAGACGTGCTAATTTTCTGGGAACGGTCCAATAGGGATTAAACACCATATGTTGTAGCTGACTAAAAAAACTAGGGGTTTGCCTACTTTGTCTACCGACAATTACCTTCATTTCTAATTTTTCTTGCCCACTTTCAACTGCCTTCAATTTGAAGCTGGGTAAATTAATATAGATATAACGCTCTCCAAAATCAGCAGGTAACCATCTATATCGTTCTAGGTTTACTTTGATTTGATTAACCCTTTGTTTTGCGGTTACATTCATTGCTTCACGTGTTTTCGGGCCAATGATGCCATCGATTTTTAAGCCATGACGAGCTTGAAAACGTTTAACGGCCTGTTCCATCAAAGGGTCATAAAAATCAGATTGAACGGTATGGCTAAGTGCAATAATTTTATCTTCTGCAGCTAAGCGAGATTGAATAATTGCAATTGCAGGATGACTATCACCTGGGCGAATCAAAGGAGTGGCGGGAATGTGTGACCAGTTATCCTGCTTAGCAAAAAGGCGAAAGGTTTTTAGTGCTTCGGTCAGTTGTTTGTACTCGCTATTTCGTGGCGAAATATATTGAAGGTGAGAGCCTAAGTTCTTAGATTCAAGTGCATGAATAAGAAATTTTTGTGCATCAAAGTCATCTTTTGGGATATGCCAATCAGGATCAGCAAAAGCGGGATCATAGCGACCTTTTTTTAGATCATGAATGAACAAGGCTAAATGGACACTGAGTAGGCGATAAAATTTTGGTTTATCAGGGATATCAGCTGAAGCTGCTAATAACTTCTTCAGGGTTGAAAGTTGGTAGTCTTTTGGATCCAGTCCGTGATGGACAGCTGTTGCAATAAAGTTGATGGCTTCAGTAATCGTTTTTTTATCGAAATAATGAGATAGCCAATCATTATCGGATAAGGGACTTGTTTCGGCAGGGAAATGTAATGCTGTTCTATCTTCTGATGAAAATGCATGCTCGTCAGCGTCAGGTAATGTGGCCGCATGTCCTAAACACGATGCAATAAACAGAATAAAGCCAAGAAGATATATAGAACCTTTTATTTTAGTCACTTCCACTATTTGCCAGCAAATCTATTAATATCTAGGCCTATCTTCACATTTTGTCTTTATATCGGTCAAGCATTGGCTGTTGTGCGTGAGCGAATTAATAAGAATAAGAAAAATGGCCCACCCAATAATGTCGTAATGATACCAACAGGGATTTCTGCGGGGGCAATAACTAATCTTGCAAAACAATCGCAAATGATGAGAAAGCTACCACCAAAGAGAAGACTAGCGGGTGCGAGCCAGCGATGATCATTACCTATAAGTAGACGACATATATGTGGCACCATCATGCCGATAAAGCCTATAGGTCCGCATACAGAGACAATGGCACCGACGCAAAGAGAGGTCGTAAAAAATAGGATATATCGTAATTGTTGGACAGCGAGGCCACGACTTATAGCAATATCATCCCCAGCAGACAGTAAATTAAGTTCACGACTGAGCCAAAGGATTATTGCGATACAAAAACTGACAAAGGGCAAGAGTTGTAACAGATTGTCATAACCGACGGTTGTCAGGCTGCCCATTAACCAACGTAAGATTCTGAATGAGTCAGTCACATTACTCAGATATTGCGTAAATAAAATCAGACTAGAAAATATAAAACTAACAGCAACACCTGTTAGTAATAATGTTTCTGGAGAAAAACCTGTTCGAAAACGGCTTAAGCTATAAATAAAGCTAATAGTGACAAGCGCGCCAATAAATGCAGTTAATGTTGTGCCTTCTACGCCCAACAAGCTGAAACTGAATCCAAGATAGACATAGAGCGATGCTCCTAATGATGCACCACTGGCTACACCTAAAGTAAAAGGTGTGGCGAGCGGGTTGTGGAACATCGCTTGGAAAACCATGCCACAGAGCGCTAAACCAGCTCCTACTATAAATGCTAATAGAATTCTAGGAAGTCGAATTTGGGTCAGAATGTTTTGCTGGATCTCAGGAGAACTATTGTGGAAGCTTCCAATGAAAGGAGAGACAAATAAGATGGTGATGCTTAGCAGAGCAATCCAAGTGAGAATAGTGGCGGGCTTCATAAAGTACTACCATTTCCTTCACATGCCAGCGCTATTTTAGCGCCTGTTTGTGGGTGCTTGGTAAAAACAAAACGCTGATCGTATATCTGCCCTAACTCAGTGGATTCGAGTAAAGCTGTCGCTGCACCATACCAAAGACAGCGACCTTGTTTGAGTGCCAAGATGTGTTTACTCCGCTGACAGGCATGATTTAGATCGTGGGTCACTTCAATAATACTTATATTATGTTGTTGGTTTAATACTTGAATAAGCTGATGAACCTCAACTTGGTGATGAGGATCCAAATAACTGCTGGGTTCGTCTAATAGTAAGATAGGGGTTTGTTGGCACAAGGCTGCTGAAATCATCACACGTTGGCGTTCTCCACCGCTTAGAGAGGTGATTTGTCGTGATAAAAAAGCTTCAGTATTGGTCACGGCTATGGCATGTTCAAAAGCTGTTTGATCAGTTTTTGACCAATCAGAAAAACCGCTATGGTAGGGATAGCGAGCCATTTTAATAAATTCATCCACTTTAAAATGAAGTACATGGTTATGAGCTTGAGCAACATAGCTAATCTGCTTTGCTAGTTGCTTTTGGCTTAAGGTGAATAAATTCTGTTGATGTAAAAAAATTTGGCCGGTATTAGGTTTAATAATACCCATTAATGTTTTTAATAGTGTTGTTTTACCTGCGCCATTTGCACCTAAAATGCAGAGGTAATCACCTTGTTGAAAATCAAGGTTAATACCAGAAAGTAGCGTCTTATCCGCAAACTCAACAGATAAATTTTCTATAGATAACATGGTGACTGATTGTATCCTATTTCTTATCAGGTTCTGGATGGATGAGTGCTGATAATTGTTCAAGTAATAGGAAAATACGCGGGCCAGGAATCGTCGCGTAGTCTTCTTCGAGGATATACACTTGATTATGTTTGACCGCATTAATTTGTTTAAGGCTTTGCCACTGCTGTTTTACTTGCTGTAGTGACTTATTGTGATCGTCTGCCTCAGGAAAAATATCAATAATAATGTCAGGGTTGAGCTGCAAAATACCTTCAATCGACACAGACGGTACAGCAGGAAAGTCATTTTGATACACATTCTTGCCACCCGCTAACTCAATCAAGTCATTATAAAAATCTTGTTGACCTGCTATATAGACTTGGTCAAATTGTTCTGAGGCCAGACTATGCCCCATACTGATCATCACAGATGGCGAAGGTAATTTGACAGCTTTCTGTTTGATAGCATTTATTTTGTTATTAATTTGATTGAGTAATTGTCCAGCCTGTTGTTGATAACCGATGGCTTTACCGATCTGTTCTATAGAGGTGGTTATATCAGACAGAGTGCGATTGTTTACAATGAGTGTTTTGATATTTAGTTTACGTAATTGTTCAACAGTATTTTGTTGAGCACTTAATAAAATTACTAAGTCGGGTTCAGTAGCAACAATAGTTTCTATATTGGGTTGAATAAAGCCACCGACTTTAGGTAACAGTGCAGCTTGCTTGGGGAAATCACAATAATCTGTCACAGCAACAACACGTTCGCCAGCGCCGAGGTCAAATATTATTTCTGTAATATTAGGTGAAAGACTGATAATTCGTTGTGGGTGGCCTGTTGGGAGTTGCTCATTCTCTGTATCGCTGTTGTTATTAGCAACGGCGATGACAAAAATAACTACAAATAAAAAAAGCGGCCACAAACGCTGCATTTTTACACCTCTTCGAAAAGCCACCATTATAATGTTTTAATACTCAATAAATATTACTTTAATCAGAATTGAGCTAATGACAAAAATGGAATCAATACAAGTGGTGCTAAGTAATGCAGAGTTGCTTTATTCAGAGCAGGAAATTGATTCGGCACTTGAGAAGATAGCAATACAGTTAACGACTGAATATAAAGGTGCTAATCCCTTAATTTTATGTGTTATGACTGGTTCGTTAATGACGACGGCCCATTTGTTAGCAAAATTATCGTTTCCACTGGAAGTTGATTATATTCATGTCAGTCGTTATGGCAGTGAGATTAAAGGTGGAGAGGCGAAGTGGTTGCACGAGCCGACCATAAGTTTGCGTGATAGGAATGTTATTTTAATTGAAGATATTGTTGATGAAGGTGTCACCTTACAATTGTTAAGAAATTATTGTGTTTCTAAAGGGGCAAGTTCAGTGAGTTGCGCCACATTGGTTGAAAAACTGGATGTTGAGAAAGTGGGTGAAAAGGCCGATTACATTGGCCTGACGGTACCTAATCGTTATGTATTTGGGTTTGGTATGGATTACAAAGGTTTTTGGCGTAATTTGTCGAGTATTTATGCAGTATCTGATTTGTATTGAAGGGCGAAATTAGTATGGGAAAAGTAGCTATTATGGGTGGGACTGGTTTAACTAGCTTTGATGGTTTAGAGCTTAAATCCAGTTTTCCTGTGAGTACGCCTTTTGGTGAACCCTCTAGTGATCTTGTTATGGGTGAATATAAGGGAAAACAAGTCGTGTTTTTACATCGACATGGTGAAAAACATACTATCCCGCCTCATCGAATTAATTACAGAGCTAATATATGGGCTTTGAAAGAAATGGGTGTTGATCGCGTTATAGCTATAGCTGCAGTAGGCGGTATAAGTAAAGATATGGCACCAGGTGTTCTCAGCGTACCTGATCAAATAATTGATTACAGCCACGCTCGTGAGCAGAGTTTTTTTAGTGATGATTTTTCAGTCACGAAACACATTGACTTTAGTTATCCTTATACAGAACCCCTGAGACAGTCGATTATAGAGGCCGCGCAGCAATGTCATTTTGATATTGTTAAACATGCGACTTATGGCGTGACTCAAGGGCCAAGACTAGAGACAGCGGCTGAAATAAAACGCCTGGCACAAGATGGTTGTTCAATTGTGGGAATGACAGCCATGCCGGAAGCAGTATTAGCGCGTGAATTAGGTTTAGATTATGCCAGTTGCGCCGTGAGTGTTAATTGGGCGGCAGGTCTTTCTGGTGATGTCATTTCAATGACAGACATTGAGGACACGCTTGCTAAAAGTCAGCTTAAAATCAGACAGATTGTGACACAACTTATTGAGCAGTTGTAGCAACGGCTTCATCGGGTAGTGAATAAGTTTCCAAACTTTGTGTTTTCGCAATAACGCCAGGTGTTTCTATCGGTGTTAATTGCAATAAGAATCCGATTTTAGGATGATCAAAAAAGTGTAATTTTTTGCTGCGAACACGACGTGACTCTGTCATGTTTGGTGAGTGAGATGATGAATTATTTAACGATAAGTTAACGGAAGCATAAAGATAAGTGCCTTTGTAGAGTCGAACATTACCGTCAATACGGCTATCAGGACTGCTTAATTTAACAGCTTTAGCTGCACGTTTCTTCTTGATAGGCTGTTGCCATGCGCGATGATAATGAACTCGGTATTGAGAAGACTGTCTGAGTCTTTGAGCAGAGTCATTTAATGCGCTTGTTTTAGCAGGTTGTATTATGTTTGTTGCCATTGATGGCGTTAAGCTGGCACTGGGTGATAAGTTTGAAGCAGGCCATTGCTCATCAGTTGAGTTGTTGAGCTGTTCGAAGGCGATGACTTCCACGTGATACCATTGTTCAGCGTAGGCAATGCCATGACTTAGTAAAACAAATAGAACTAAAAGGGCTTTAATAATAAGGCTTTTTGACTTCATCATAGATGCTTATTGTGAACGGTAGTCTTATTGTGCAATTTAGCGAGAAAAATGTCCAAGTATTATCGTTAATTTACTTTTTTTGCTGCTATTATTTGTAGTAACAACACTTTATTTATATAGGAAAATAATATGGAAGGTTTTTCTGCGTTTGTCTTATTCTTCTTAGTACTAGTCATTGTTCTGGTGCTGATGGGGGTGAAGTCAGTACAACAAGGACGAGAATACACAGTTGAGCGTTTTGGTCGTTATACACGAACATTAAGCCCAGGCTTAAATGTAATTATGCCAGTCGTAGATAGCATCGGCAGCAAAATAAATATGATGGAACAGGTACTTGATGTGCAATCTCAAGAAATCATTACAAAAGATAATGCGATGGTTCGAGTAGATGGCGTGGTATTTTTCCAAGTAGTTGATGCAGCAAAAGCGGCATATGAGGTGAACAATCTTAATAATGCCATTCTAAATTTGACCATGACTAATATTAGAACAGTGATGGGTTCGATGGATTTGGATGAGTTATTATCTAAACGAGATGAAATCAACGCTCGCTTATTGAATGTTGTCGATGACGCAACGACACCTTGGGGTGTTAAGGTCACGCGTATTGAAATTAAGGATATTGCACCACCCGCTGATCTGGTAGAGGCAATGGGTCGTCAAATGAAGGCGGAACGCGAGAAGCGCGCTAATATCTTGGAAGCAGAAGGCTTACGCCAAGCAGAAATATTACGGGCAGAAGGTGAAAAGCAGGGTGCTGTATTAGATGCAGAAGGCCGGAAAGAGGCAGCGTTTAGGGATGCTGAAGCGCGTGAGCGTCTTGCTGAAGCAGAAGCTAAAGCAACAACAATGGTGTCAGAAGCGATTGCTAGCGGTAACGTACAAGCTGTGAATTATTTCGTAGCACAAAAATATGTTGATGCACTCAAAGACATGGCTTCAGCAGAAAATAATAAAGTTATCTTTATGCCGCTAGAGGCGAGTAGTGTTATTGGCTCTTTGGGCGGCATTGCCGAGCTTGCGAAAGAGAGTTTTAAAAAGGGAAACTAATATGGATACACTCATAATTGACTTCTGGTATTGGTGGATCTTAGCGGTTTTATTGATCATTATCGAAATATTAGCACCATCATTTTTTGCTTTATGGATTGGAATAGCTGCTTTTTTTACGGGTTTACTGCTTTACATTATGCCGGATTTGGCTTGGGATTATCAGGTATTCATTTTTTCTGTTTTATCTGTATTGAGTATTGTTGCATGGCGTCATTATTACCTTAAAAGTCCTATTGCAACGGATGAACCTTTATTGAACCGTCGAGGCGAGCAATATATCGGGCGTATTATTACCTTGAAAGAGCCAATTCAAGATGGGCAAGGTAAAGTCAGAATTGATGACTCTACTTGGAAAATAGAAGGGCCAGATTGCCCTGTAGGCACAAAAATAAAAATAGTTAGCCTTAACAATGTCGTTTTTCAAGTTGAAACCGTTCAGTAGTTAAACTATTGATTTTTAAATGGCCTTAATGTGTTTGGTTTGAAGGACTATAGTGGCGGAATTTTTTAATACCGGATTATCGCAGCAGCAGTTTTTAGATCAGTATTGGCAAAAAAAACCTTTGTTAATTAGACAGGCTTTCTCTGACTTTAAATCACCGATTAGCCCAGACGAATTAGCAGGCTTAGCTTGCGATGAAGCATTTGAATCCCGTCTAATCCAGCAAAATGGCAAAGACAGTGATTGGCAACTAACAACAGGCCCGCTTTCAGACTCTGACTTTGCATCTTTGCCAGATAGTCATTGGACTTTATTAGTACAAGATCTAGATAAACACCTTCCTGAATTGGCT
This sequence comes from uncultured Gammaproteobacteria bacterium, assembly GCA_905479075.1. Taxonomy (GTDB): domain Bacteria; phylum Pseudomonadota; class Gammaproteobacteria; order Nitrosococcales; family Methylophagaceae. Next base: position 70,416 of record CAJQLA010000007.1, read on the forward strand.
AAATTACTAATACCTTTTCAGTTTATCCCTGATTGGCGCCGTGATGATGTGATGGCCAGTTATGCACCCTATGGTGGTTCAGTTGGTCCTCATACTGATGGCTATGATGTTTTCTTATTGCAGGCTATGGGTAGCCGACAGTGGCAGATTAGTAATAAGCCTATTCTTGAGGCTGAACTTATTGATGGTGTCGATTTACAAATCTTGGCAGAATTTGAGGCTGAAAGTGAATGGCGACTAGAAGCGGGCGATATATTGTATTTACCCCCGCATTTCGCACATCATGGTGTCGCCTTGGATGACTGTATGACTTTTTCTATTGGCTTTAGAGCGCCGAAACAAGTTGAAATACTTGATGCATTGGTTAATATCCTTTTGGAAAAAGATTTAGGCAAGAGGCACTATAGCGATAGTGACTTGCAGTTAACTGAGTATGAATATGAGATTAATTCTCAGTCTATTTCTAGACTCAAGCAATTACTTCATGATGCTGTGGATGAAGCTGAGCCGTTACTTGCAAATGCTTTCGGTAAATTAGTCACAGAAACCAAGCCGTGCCTCTATGAACTAGCTTCAGAACAATTTTCTGAATTGCCTTCAGTAGATGAACTGGATAAACAATTTTCTCAAGGTCATTATCTGCAAAAAAATAGCTATTTAAGATTTGCTTGGTCACAAGATAAGGTGCTTTATATAGCGGGTGAAGCTTATGAGTTAGCTGACAGTGATATTGAGCTAGTATGTTTACTTGCAGAAAATGACAACCTCCGTCAGCCACAATGGCATCAGATTAAATCTGATAGTGTTGTAAGAGACTTACTTTGCCAATTTATAGCTGAGGGTGTTTGGCTATGGAAAATAAGAGAATAATTATTAGCGTTTTTTACTTCGTACGAAAATGGTTTTATGACATTTAGGGCAGGGTGGTATACGACTGGTTTTCTTAAAATGAAGCTGGGTTTTACAATCTTGACATTCTAAAGTACCGATACTAGCGATTTCACCTGTATGGTATTGTTGAGATCGCTTGGCTTGATTGGCCAGATGCGCAAGTTCAATACGAGTTTTGTCTGCTACTTTAGCGAAGATATCGAGCATACGCTCTTCTATTAGTTGGATATCGAAGCTAAACCAACTCGATAACTCTTGTCCTGACTCAGTCATATGTTTAGCCAAATCATGGACGTCCCGACGAACATAGTTAGCTACTTTATCAGCCTCATCTTTACTTAATTCTTTTAATTCAATGGCTTGCTGTTTAGCTTTTTCGATATTTTTTTGTATCGAGGGTAGTGTTTTTTGTTCTGTATTCTCAATCAGATGATGGACACGTTCCATCATATTATCGTAGGCAGCAATGAGTTTCTGTTCCAAGTTATTTTCAGACATTACCGTTGCTCCTTTAACTATGACTATGTAAGTTAACTTATCATAATTAACAGGGCTAAGAAAATAAGTAGGAATAGCATAAAAAATTACACCTTACATGCAAATAAGGTACAGCAATCTTTATGAGCTATATTGGGGCTAGATGTTTTGTGACGGAGAGTCGTTTACGTTACTCTGCTGGACAGATAACAACGAGTTAGGCAGCGCTAATTTAGTATTATTAGCGTGCGCGGTAAGTGATGCGACCTTTTGATAAATCGTAAGGTGTCAGCTGCACAGTCACAGTATCACCTGTTAATATACGGATGTAGTTTTTACGCATTTTTCCTGAAATATGGGCAGTGACGACATGTCCATTTTCAAGTTCTACACGGAATGTAGTATTTGGCATGGTGTCAATTACTGTGCCTTCAAATTCGATATGTTCTTCTTTAGCCATGAATCGTGTCTATCTTTTTATAAAGTTAAACGAGTATTCTGACGTATTTTTATAAAATATTCAATGTTTTCATGTTTTTAGTGTTTGCCATTGCTGGTCTTGGTAGGCTTCTAGTGCCGAAAAGCTCTGTTTATATTGCATCTTTCTACAATCGGCCACCCAATAGCCTAAATAAAGCGAGCTACATCGTTGTGAACGTGCCATTTCAATTTGTTTGAGAATGGCATAAGTACCTAGACTGAGATCATTAAACTCTGGGTCAAAAAATGTATAGAATGCTGACAAGCCATCATCAACAAAATCAGTGACTGCGACGCCAAGTAGCTGTGATTCATTACGAAATTCTAGAAACTGGGTATCACTCCAAAAGCTGGTCAAAAAGTGGGTGTAACTTTCTTTTGTTGGGTTATCCATACCGCCATCAGGATGGCGAGTATTAAGATAACGACTATAAAGTTCAAAGTGCTCAGGGTTAAATTCGGCTGGATGGCTCGTAATCATAAGATGTTGATTACGCTTCAGGCAACGACGTTGGGCACGGTTTGGTGTGAATTTATTCACATTGATTCTTACAGGTATACAAGCTTGGCAGCCTTCACAATGAGGGCGATAACTATGATTACCACTACGCCTGAAACCGAATTGAATAAGCTGGCTATAAACTTTATTACTCATTGGATAGTTGGGGTCAGGGTAGATGTTTTGGGCTAGTCTGTTTTCTAGGTAAGAGCAAGTATGGGGTTGACTATCCTGATAGAATTTTATTGTTAGGCTCATAATAATTTGTTAGCTGTAATATCTAATTGCCAACAGGATTTTGAAGGCATCGTTTGGCAATATGTTGTTAAAATATTAATGAAATCAGCCCTTGGTATCTCATCAGCGCCCATGCTCTTTAAATGTTCAGAGTAGATTTGACAGTCAATGAGTGGAAAACGATAAGAATGTAATTGTTTGCATAATGCGACTAACGCTATTTTTGAGCTATTGGCTTCACGGCTGAACATAGACTCTCCGAAAAAGACTTGTCCAATAGCAATACCGTATAACCCGCCTACGAGTTTTTCATTAGACCAACATTCAACGCTGTGCGCTAGGCCCTGTTGGTGCAATTCGTTATAAGCATCGATCATATCCGGGTGGATCCATGTGCCAGATTCTACATCACCATTGACTATACGAGGTTTTGAACAAGCTGTTATCACCTGTTCAAAAGCCTTATCTATTGTGATAGTAAGATTACTCTTTCGAATCGTTTTTCTAAAGCTCTTTGAGATACTAATCTCTTCAGTAAATAGCACCATTCTTGGGTCAGGGCTCCACCATAAGACAGGATCGTTTTCATTAAACCAGGGGAAAATACCGTGGCTATAAGCAGTGATAAGTCGTTGACTTGAAAGATCGCCACCTGCTGCTAATAAACCATCGGGTAGGGCTTGCTCAACAGGTGGAAACGAGCTGACATCAGTTGTATTCAGCCACTTAAGAGACACAGCTAACTCTGGATTTGTGAATTCAGTTCTTTTGCCCAGTGAATTGCATCTAGATACGTGCGCGCTAGTATTTCTGATGGAATCGGCGAAGAATTTATTGCATCCCAATCACCTTTTTCATAACTTAAAACATCTCGTAAGGCACTACCAGCGGGTCCTGATTTCTCTAACAAAGCTTGTAATAATTCTGGTGATAAAGGGAGCTTTTCAACCAGCTTATCTAAAGGACTGTCCATTAAAGCATCAAGCGTTGAGAACAGTCCTGCTGCAAAGAAGACATCCGCTTGGCCTTTGTAATATTTGGCTAATAATTCACACATGCGTGCTCGTGTCATGGCGACAACACGCAACTCAACGGGCTTATCATCAATGCCAGACAAGCTAAGCAAACTGGCCCATGTTTTTATTTTGTTTTGGCCTAACATCATGATTGCTTGCTGGGTACTGCCGACTTCTCTTGGCAAACCGAAAAAAGCTGAGTTAATCAAACGTAATAATTTGTAGCTTAAAGACACATCCTGATTAATCGTTTCAGCTAATTCAGAAGGTTCTACATCCGGGTTTTGTAATTGAACAAGTAACTCCGTTAAGGTTTGCAAAGAAGGAGATACTTTTTTTCTGTCCCTGAGCGAAGGTGATGTATAAAACTGGCCTTGTAATAAATCTAAAGTAGTTGATTTACAGAGACTATAATCAGTTTGATCATTGACATTCGTTGCACATAATATTTTATGTTTGGTGCGCCAATCAGGTAACGCATCATTTAAGGCATCCAAATCATATTTTTTAATATCTATTAGCAGTGTTTCACTTGACTCCTCAGAATTCGAGCTCGCATGACTAGCAAATTTGAACCGATCATCATTAACGATTTCAGGCCTATTATGCCCATTTATATCAAAAATGAACTTGGCGGCTGATTCTGGATTTTGATAGAGTGAATCACGCCATGATTCTGGCATAGAGAGTAATGCTTTTTGTCTGTCACTAATTTCAGGTAAAATTAAAGGCAGCTGCTCAAGAAAGTCAGGTAGTTCAGCATCATCATTAAGTGGCTCACCATTTTTGTCTAAAAATGTAAGGTGATAGCTGTCAACATCAAGACGATTAGCTATAAACAAGGGTTGGCGATGGATTAAGCCAGAGAAGGTTTTTAATAATTCAAAAATCGCTTTTTCTTGTGTCATATTACTGCTCTGTCTATTTATTTAAAGTATATTTAAATTGATTCGCGACCTGAAAAGGCATGAGACAGTGTACCACTATCGACATATTCTAGTTCACCACCAAGCGGAATTCCGTGAGCTAGTCGAGTAGTATGAATATTTTTGGATTGTGCTAGCTGGCTAATATAGTGTGCGGTAGCTTCGCCTTCTACCGTAGGGTTCGTAGCTAGGATAATTTCTTTAATTTTGCCTTCAGCAAATAAGTCGATTAGTTGTGGAATACCTAGTGCTTCAGGACCGATACCATCAAGAGGTGATAAATGGCCCGAGAGTACAAAATAGAGGCCTTTATAATGTGTTGCTTGTTCAATAGCAATGACATCACTAGGCAATTCAACAATACAGAGTTGTTCGGCATTGCGACTCGGATCGCTACAACGTGGACATAATTCCGTTTCTGTTAAAATCCGGCAGCGTTGGCAATGCTGAATTTTATTGAGTGCTTGTTGCAATGCTTGAGCCAAGCGGTCTCCACCATCACGGTTACGTTCGAGCAGGTGAAAAGTCATACGTTGTGCTGATTTTGGGCCTACACCAGGTAAGCAACGAAACGCTTCTATAAGTTGATCAATGCTGGGCCCAAGACTTGCCATAGTATAAAGTGTTTAAAAAGGCATCTTCATGCCAGGAGGTAGCATTCCAGACATTCTGTCTTGGCTGGTCTTCTCCACTTGGCGTACAGCATCATTAACAGCCGCGGCAATTAAGTCTTCTAACATTTCTTTATCATCTTCGAATAAAGCATCTTCTATGCTAACGCGTTTGACATCATGCTTACCCGTCATTACGACAGACACCATACCGCCACCAGATTGGCCGGTGACTTCCATATTGGCAAGCTCTTGCTGGGCCTTTTCCATATTGGCCTGCATTTGTTGCGCTTGCTTCATTAAGTTACCCATACCGCCTTTCATATCATTTCCTCTAACTAATTGGTTTTATTGTGCTCTCAATCACGCGAGCATCAAAAGTTTTTTTTATGGTCTCTATAGCAGGGTCATTATGAATTGAGTCAGCTGCACGTTGTTGGTCAATTGCTGCTTGTTCGGCGCGCTCTGCTGCCAGTGTTGTCACTGACTCCTGCTGAGAGTTTTGTTGTTGGAAACTTATTTTGACTGCGTTTCCGATATGTTTACTTAGTGCAGCTTCTAATCGCTCTTGTGCTTTGAGACTCGCAAGATGTGCTAGCTCTGTTGAAATATATAAAATAAGCTTTTCACCTTGATGGTCAATAAATGCACTATTATCAGCTAGTTGCCGGACTAAAGCTGTCAATTTTAAACTATTAATAGTACTGAGCCAATTTTCGGCATTCAGATTGTTAACACTTGTCTGCTCTTTATTGGCAGGAATGTCTTTAGTGATTTGGACTTCTTTCACAGCCTTATCTTGTTGTGATGGCTCCGGTTTTTTTATTGCTGTGTTTGTTTTTTTAGTCGTGACAGCAGGTTTGGTTACTGTATTTTGATTGTGCTTGCTAGTATCAGCACTTGTTACAGCTGTTTTCTGCTCACTAGAATGTGGCTGGAAACTCAGCATTCTTAGCATCGTCATTTCAAAGCCACTTTTAGGATCTGCGGCATAGGGTAGATCACGTTTACCATGTAATGCTATTTGGTAATACAGTTGTATCATCTCGGCTGATACAGACTGTGCAATAGTTTGTAGCTGTTGTGTATCGCCTAAGTCATCGGCTCCAATATCGTTCACTAATTGAAGCGTAGCTATACGTTGTAATAATCTTAATAACTCATCGAGCACACGGCTAAAGTCACGACCCTGAGTGGCTAACTCTTGGCAATATTGTAAAAGTGCTTCAGCGTCATTTTGTATCAGCACAATGATTAAATTTTGGGTTTGTTTCTTTGAAACATTGCCCAACATTTGGGTGATCTGCTCATCATTAACTGAACCTGAGCCATGAGAAATAGCTTGATCTAACAAGCTTAATGCATCACGCATACTGCCATCAGCAGCATTGGCAATCGTTGTCAAAGCATCAGTTTCAAAGTCGATAGATTCTTTTTGCAAAATTACTGCAAGATGATCGGCAATTTGACTGATTTCTAATCGACGTAAGTTAAATTGCAGGCAACGCGAGAGGATAGTAACAGGTAGCTTTTGCGGATCTGTCGTTGCGAATAAGAATTTAACGTGAGGAGGAGGTTCTTCCAGTGTTTTTAATAAGGCATTAAAACTGCTGGTGGACAGCATGTGAACTTCATCAATTAGATAAACTTTATAGCGACCACGGCTGGGTGCATATTGCACGTTGTCGAGTAACTCTCGTGTGTCATCAACTTTAGTACGTGATGCTGCATCTACTTCAATTAAATCAACGAAACGCCCCGCATCAACTTCTTGACAACTATTGCATTTACCGCAAGGCGTTGAGCTAACACCCTGTTCACAATTCAATGATTTAGCAAAAATCCGAGCTAATGTTGTTTTACCAACACCACGTGTACCTGAGAATAAGAAAGCATGATGTAAGCGGTCTTGATCCAGACCATTGATTAAGGCACGTAGAACGTGTTCTTGACCGACAACTTCAGAAAAGGTTTTAGGTCGCCATTTTCTGGCAAGAACCAAATAACTCATAACTGCGTGAATACCTAGCTCATAAAATTGGGCGATGACCCGCACCAGCCAAATCTCGGCGCCCGAGTCCGAAGGTTCCGCTGCTCCCTTCCGGGCCTGACGGGTTGACCAACATATCGTCGCGAGGAAACCGGCACAGGTCACCATAGAGAGCGTAATCTTAGAGGTTTTTTCGCTTTTTGGCTAGTGAAAACTCGTTACAGCTTTGGAATTACCAGCTGATAAAATAATCCTTAGTAACTCTAGAAATTTTGCGACTGCTGATTCAGATAATCAATATTGAATTATCTTATTAAAAACTTATTTACCTACTGGTATTTAAGGCGCTTGGAACAGCATAAATAATATTGTGATGAACTATTTTTATTAGAAAATATGGCGGAGAGCGAGGGATTCGAACCCTCGATAGGGATTAACCTATACACACTTTCCAGGCGTGCGCCTTCGACCACTCGGCCAGCTCTCCTATAAATTTGGATGCGTAAGCACATTTGCTAATGTGCTTATGACAAACTTTATGCTTCTACAGCTTCTACAGCTTCTACAGCTTCTACAGCTTCTACAGCTTCTACAGCTTCTACAGCTTCTACAGCTTC